>NZ_JAUJPV010000003.1:0-502211 GCF_030481585.1 Burkholderia sp. AU45388
TCGCAAGAAATTCAGTCGGCCGAACTCGATACGGGCACATTCGACTACAAGCGTCCGGACCTTTCGAAGCACGTCACGATGCCCGCGTTCGATCTTGACGATGTGCCGGGGCTGGGCGAGCAGTACGAATACACGGGGTCGCATACGTGGTCGGATCGCGACATGGGCGAGGCTCAGGCAAACGTTGTCACAGAAGAATGGCGCTCACGGGCGCAACGCTTCTACGGTGTGGGCGCATTGCGTTGTGCATGGCCTGGTCGCTATGGCCTGCTGACCGGGCACCCTGTGCACGATGCACAGTCGGAACAGGATCGCGAGATGGCGATTCTTTCCGTGAACTGGCTCATCCAGAACAACGTGCCGGGTCTTGAAAACCTGATGCGGTTTCGCAAGAGCGTGCGCGCAGAGGTCGAGCAAGCGCGTGCGAACGGTGCAGGTTCGGCGGTGCGCCATGACGACGGCGGTGTCGGATTCTTCCACGTCGAAATCGAAGCGCAACGGCGTCGCGTCGCGTTTCGCAGTCCGTTCGAACACAAGAAGCCCGTCATGCAGCTTCAAACCGGCATCGTCGGCGGGCCGGAGAACGAAGAAATCTATACCGACGCGATGCTCCGGGCGAAGGTTCGGCTGACATCCGATCGACTCAATGACGGCGACCAGAACGTCTCGGCGTGGATACGCGCGGCGATGCCCGACGCGGGCCACAAGCGTGGCGGCATGTTTCCGCTGCGCAAGAACGACGAAGTTTTGATCGGCTTCATCAACGGTGATTGCGATCGGCCCGTGATCTTGTCGAGAATGCACGGCGGCGAAAGCATGCCGGAATGGCACACGCATGGGCTGACCTCCGGCTTGCTGTCGCGCGAATACGGCGGTGAAGGTTACAACCAACTGATGATGGACGACGCCAGCGGGCAGAACCGGGTGCATTTGTACTCGACGAGTTATAGCTCTCATTTGCACCTGGGCTACCTGATCCAGCATTCGGGCAACACGCGCGGCGCGTTTATCGGACAGGGCTTCGATCTCAAGTCGTTGGGTTACGGTGCGGTGCGGGCCGAACAAGGGCTCTATGTGTCGACGCAACCCGTCGCGACCCAACCGCTGAGTGTGACGGCAGCGTCCGAACAGCTTACCCGCGCCGAAGCGATGCTGGCGACGACGTCGAAGGCGAGCCAGGCGAATCGGGCGCAGAGTCAGCAAGACGGCCACGATGCACTGAAAACTTTCACGGACGCAACGCAGCATCCGGTGGCCGGCACGACCAAGGGCGGTCGCACGGCCGGCGGCGGTACGGGCAACGCGAATGGCTTCGCGAAGCCGATCATGCTGCTGTCGAGTCCCGAAGGCATTGCCGCATCGACGCAAGGGTCGGCACATATCACGGCAAACAAGCAAACCAACGTGGTTGCAGGGGAAGACATCAACCTTGCAGCCGGTCGGGCGCTGCTCGCCAGTGTGTTGGAGCAAATCAGCCTGTTTGCGGAAAAACTCGGCGTCAAGATCTATGCGGCAAGTGGCCCGATAGATCTCCAGGCTCAGAACGATTCGATGAGTTTTGCCGCCTCGCAAGATGTGAAGATTACGGCGGGCAAGAAGATGTATCTGTCGGCCGATGAAATCTGGATCGGCGCGAACGGCTCGTATATCAAGCTGACGGCGAACATGATCGAGAATGCAACGTCGGGCCAGATTGTAGAAAAGTGCGCGAATTGGGAGAAAACGGGAGCCGCAAGCGGCACGCTGAAAAACCCGCTGCATTCGTCGCCGGTATCAGCCGACGGCGGTCGTTTCACAGTGTTCTCCGGTTAAACCGCGCGGCGGCATCGTTCCAATACAAGAAATCCTGAAACCGAATCCGAGTCGGGAATCATGAGCAAGACAACGCCTAAAAAGAAGCATCATCCGCCGGCCGCTCCAAAATCGGTCCCCAGACCTGCCGAACCGGCGGATACGTCGCTGAGCTGGGCCTACCCCTTCACGCCGGTAGGCAAGGACGACGCGGCCGACCCGATGACCTATTTCACGGCGCTGGCCAAGTGCGAAAACGGCTTTTATCCACTTGGCGTCAGCGGCATGTGGCACGGTGGCGTGCATTTCGCCGACGGCAGCGCGGAAATGCTGAAGCAAGACAGCGGCGTGCGCGCGATTGCGGACGGCAAAGTCGTGGCGTACCGGCTGAACTCGAAATACGAGGAAACGACGTACCCGAACAACGTTGGTCTGGCGCACTTCTCGACGGGCTTTGTACTGGTCCGGCATGAACTGAAATTACCGCCGAAACCGGCCCCGAAAGAACCCGCGAAACCGGCTCCGGCATCGGCCCCCGCATCGGCTCCCGCGCCTGCATCGACTAACACCGCGCCCCCGACGTCTGCACCAGCCGACAATCCGTCGTCCAACAGCAAAGACAAATCCCTCGTGTTCTTCAGCCTGTACATGCACACGATGGATTGGGAAACCTATCAAAAGGGGATGGGGCAAGCGAAAACGGACCGGCATCCGGACCAGCCACTTCCGTCACCGATGTCATATTGGGAGGGCGACCGCTACTATCGGGTGGGCAGCAAGGCGAAGGACAAGCAAACCGTTCCGAAGCCGAAGGTGCCTGCGCAGCCGCCCGCGACACGGACCGATGGGGCCGACAATCTGCCTATCAACAACACGAGCCAGAACGAACCGCCGCCCGCAGATAGCGGTCAAGATGGCACTCCTCCCGCGCCGGAGACAGGCTTGCACATTCGCGAGTTGCCGAACGGAAAGAGCAAGATTATTGGCGTGTTGCCGACAGGAACCGAAATCATTGCGGGCGAAGGTGACCCTGCACACCCGGACTGGATCAAGATCAAGTCCATTAAATCGGGCACGGTTTTGTCTGCCGAAGTTGGTAAGCCGGTGTCTCCGCAAGCACAGTGGAGCTACGTGTTCAAAGGGGAGCTGGACGCTGTAGTCGATCCGAAGCCGCTTGATACGGTCGTGATTCTGAAGGAGCCGCAGCGCGTCAAGGCGGGCGAAGTCGTCGCGCATGTCGGCCAGTATCAATGGCCCAGGAAGGCGAGCCCGATACCGCCGAAGCCGAACTACCCGATGTTGCATCTCGAAGTGTTCGCGGGGCCGGACCTGAAAGACTTCATCGATCAAAGCCGTGCGCGTGCGAAAGAACTGAACGATAAAAACAAACCGCTTCTGGAAATCGAGCCGGGGGCCAAGCTGGTCAGCGAAGTGCCCGCGCCGGATCAGAAGCTGACCCAATCCGGGTTGAAGCTCGTGCCGATAGGCGATGCAAAGGGCTCGCGCTGGATCAAGGTGCAGCCGAAGAGCGTGACGACCGTGCCCGCGAAAGGCAAGCAAAAGGCTAAGCAAAGCTTCGCAGACGTTGGGAAACCGATGTGGGTTGAAAGCAGTCTTGCGAACACGATCAGCACGGCGAATGTTGCGGGATGGCAGAACTTTCCGCTGGATGTTTCCAAGGCGAGCGGGCCGGGCGCGGACTTCCGGGACGTGCTTCTCCGTACGCAGCTCGGCAAACTTGGTGCGGACAATGTCGCGATTGACGAGAACGGGCATCATTGGTGGAACATTACGATTGGTTCGAAGGATGGTTCGGCGCGACAGGGATGGGTGTGCGAGACCGGCCACCACGGCGTGCAGTTTCGTAGCCCTTGGGAATGGCCGGGTTTCGAATTGGTAGACAATGGCAGCGTGAGCCCTGCCGACATGTTCAAACGCCATATCCATACGACCGAACAATATCTGGCGGACGAGGAAGGTACCGAGTTCATGGGGACGGCAGCGAAGGTCAATGCTGGTGAACTCATCACGAAACTTGAGAAGGCGATCGACACGAACCAAGACGGGAAGGTAACGGCGCAAGAACTGAAGCACGCACTGGAAACGCGTTGGATGGCCGAAGCGGTTTCGCATCTTGTGGTGCGCAATGAAACCGAATGGGGCGGTGGTCTCGGCAAGTGGGAAGATCTCACCCCGCTTATGCAGAAGCAGACCGAGATGTGGAAGACGGAGCTTGACCGGCTCGCGAAGCTTCAATGGTGGGAGCAAATCAAGGGTGTCGATGGCTTCCCCACGGACCTTTCGCCTTGGCACCTCCATCCGATTGGGTTGATCGGGAATTTCACGGCGAAGGAGGTGAGTATCGGTCACGCGCTTTCTGACGATGGGTTATGGTTTATATTTTCACACGAGGCGCAGGCAGGCACGACCAACCGATTGCATTGGCCCGGCGGAGCGAGCGGTGTTACGTTGGGGGCTGGATATGATATGAAGGGGCGCAGCGAGGCTGGGATTATTGCAGACATGAAAGCTATTGGCTTGTCCGACGAAACCGCTGAAGGTATTGCGAAGGCCGCGGGAAAACAGGACTCTGACGCCAATGATTTCGCGAAAAATAATCGAAACGTGGTCGATCTGACACATGAACAAGAGGTCGGCTTGCTGCGTCATACCGTCAAGCCATATGAGGAAATGGTTCGACGTTCAATAAAAATCGAACTCTCGCAGAATCAATTTGATGCGCTTGTAAGCTTTGCTTACAACCCCGCCGCGCGATGGGATAGTGTGACGGATTTGATTAATACTGGAAAAGTTGATGCTGCAATGAGTAAGATTAAAGAGGGCATTAAATCAAAGGGAACGGTGCTTCCCGGTCTTGTGCACAGGCGAAATGATGAGGTGAATTTGTATCAAGAGGGGCGGTATGAGATGAATGGCGTGCCGATTAATCATGAATGATCGATTTTGTAAGTCCATGGGGGGGGTATGTCGATAAGGTTGCGAGAAAGTTTTAAACTACTGTTGGTTGGGTTATTTATTTTTCTCCAATCATTGCACGCTGCTGCTGCCGAATGGAATCCGGTCATTGAAGGTCGGTGGGAAGTAGAGTCGGTGCACTTGAATGTTGATGCGGAGTGGACTCCAAGCTACGGATGGAATGATCCAAGACTAGTAGGAAGGTTGTTCATTTTTAATAAAAATAGAATATGGACTGACGCTCCTGAAAATCGACCATGCGTCGAAATAAATAGCAAGACCTCGCAAACCAACTTGCGTGATCTAATTTCAACGAGCATGTCTGGATTTGGAAATCCCGCAACGAATGCTACCGAAAAAAATTACAAAATTGATATTCCTGGATCGACGATGGTTGATGTTGTTAGGGTCTTTTGTGGCAGTCAGCCTTGGCAAGGTAGTTTGGGGGCCTCGGATAAAGCAAGTGGTGCGTGGATGCTTTCGCCCAGTCCTGGAAAGCTTCTATTGCGCTGGTATGGAGAAACAATTCTCACTCTAAAGCGGGTTCGTGACAACGAGAAACCAAATCCATCTTTCAACTGCGCAAAGGCAAAGAGCGAAGTAGAGATGGAGATATGCAGTTCATATGAACTTTCATCATTTGATAAAAGTATTGCCACGTCTTTTTCGCAATTAATCGAGCAAAGAAAATCGGCAGGGGATGCTGTGGGTGACGTAATTCGCAAGCAAAGAGAATGGATTTCGAAACGAAATTTATGTGGCAAAGATGCTGCCTGCATTCTTGACGCTATGAAGGTACAACTTCTGCAACTTGACGGCATGAGCCGAAATTAGACAAAAAATGCATTGCTTGGGATGGAGTATATAACCAAGGGATGAGGTGTGGATTTGTATGCGAATATTTTGTTGTCTTTGTTACTGATTTTTTGCTCCGACGTTCTCGTTTGCAAAAGAGTGTTCAAATTCTGCTCCATGTGAATTTTACGTCAACGAGCAATCGGATTTAATGAATCGGTCTGACGAAAATATCAGTCAGAGTGGAAGGAGGATTAATAGTTCCTCCATGCGGGGTGTGTGGGTTATGTTGCGAGGTGGTCAATACTGCCTCGTAAAAGAAAGCGAGGCTAACGATAAATCATTCATGGTTGTCAGTATTCTAAAATCGGATGATCATCCTCGCAGAGGGGATGCAATGTTTGGTCGGGCGACGAGCTTGCGCTGAAGGCTCCGCAAGGATTGTCGAAATTCTCATGGAACTTGGCATCGCAGTGGCAGAATAATTTTGAACCGAGGGAGACGTCTTCTCGAAAGATCACAATCCAAGACGGTTTCCGATCGGTTGAATCGTCTGTCCATAATGTCAATGGTAAAATAATTGGGCGCCGCGCTTATATCTACCCTACTCAACTTGATGTAACTCCTGAGAGCCTTGTTTGCTTCGAATTTTGCCCGACGAGTCAGGCAAGTTTTCCGGTGAATCGCGCGAAGGCATTGGGGGATATCCAATTGAACCATCCATTATAGATGAAAGTTCATTGATTAACTATAAGTGCCAATCCCAAATAAAATAAATTATATTTGTCTGGTCGCTAGGGTGGGGAAGGGATTGTCATGATTGAATAGCTAGATGGTGCGCACTTGGTTATATGCAAGTAACTTGGATTGTTTAGTTGAGGGGTGATGTGGGTGGCAGCCAGTTGGAGGAATTCGAGTGATTAATTTGATTAGAATTGGTGATGCCACCGACCACGGCGGCAAAGTCGAAACGGGCTCATCGACCATGAAATTCGATGGCCGCTACGTCGCACGCAAAGGCGACCGCGTATCGTGTCCACAGCACCCCGACGTGTCGCCGAACATCATCGAGGAAGGCGACGAATCGATGAAGGACGACGGCATTCCGATAGCGCGACACGGCCATCGCGCTACATGCGGTTGTCACCTGATTTCAAGCCTGGTGTAACGCTACAACAGCGGCGCGAGGCCCGGTCGCACCGGGCAACGAACGATCACGGAGCCATCGTTCTTCGACAGCACGACAAGCTGCGTAAAGCTGTTGGCTGGTGCATACCGCGACAAGTATAGGTCCAGCTGAAGGATCAGCGCGCCCATGCTGTTTTCAATGAACGCATTCTCGTCCGCCGTCACCACAATTTCGAAGCCTCTCACGAAGACCGAATGCGGCTTGATCGCCAGTAGTCGCTCAACGACGTTTCTTTTGACGAACGAAATCGCCGCGACGTGTTCGGCGCGTCGATCGTTCGGCGCAAGCTGGCGCATGAATTCCACAAAATCCGGCCACCCCTCGCGTGTCAACTGCGTCAAGTTGGCTGTCGTCAGCGCGAGCACGCGCCACTGCGCTTTCGACTCACGGGACGCGCTATAAGTCAGCGTCGGCTGTTTCAGCAGCGCAATCGTGCAAGGCACTCGATCATTTTCGTTTTTCAGATCGCCCTTGAGAGAGCCGATCCGCATCCGCGAAGGCCAGTCGCGATTCGTGCAGGTGAGGTCGGCACTCAATTGCAGCGGTGTTTTCACCACCGCTGTCCCGTCCGCGCGGAGCAGTACGAGCGACGTTTCACGTCCGGGGTGATGGATTGCCGCGTAGGGATCGTGGCGCGTGATCCAGAACCGTTCGCCAGCCCCGACTCCCCATGCATTCAGCGGCGGAATAGTGGTCCCGTCTGACGGATCGCTAACCGCATCAACCGAATAGATGCCGCGTATGTCTGGCCGGTTCGGTTTCGGCACGAGGGGATAATCGGCGACAATTTCGCCGCGCGACGACTTGACGCCCATATGCTTGAACAGGTTCACGATTGGCGTACAGAACAATCCGATGTTGTCCGCCGATAGCGGGGTGAGCGCTTGTGCGACGCGCGAATCCACGTGCACGCCTCCAATCGCCAGGTGCAGTGTTACGCGCCGCGCGCGGTTCATTTGGACGGGTTCAAGACATCGGCGCAAATGAATGTCGACAAAATCGAACTTGTCCGGAAATCCGACGTATTCGAGCAGCGGCTGAATCAGCGGCGAGGTTTGGGGTGGTGGCAGCAGCATATCGTCAGGACCGAACCCGATCGGTGTGACCGGTATCCCCGCAATTGGCATCCACCGCCCGCTGTCGTCCGCTTCCACATATGCGCCCCGGACGCGCAGCAGGACCGTATCCAGCAGCGCGACGACTGTCTGGCGTTCCCCAGCGAAATGGACGCGCAGCGTGTCGGGCGAAACCGCGCCGAGAGGCGAGGCGGCGACCGTCGACTCAATCGTGATGGAAATGAAGCAGGTTGTGTTCGGCGGCAAGGCGACTTGTGCCGGTGCGACGGTGCTGCGCGAGAATCGAGCGTTTGCGATGTGGAGCGGCGCAAGCGTTACGTCATAAGCGGTTCGAAAGCGAACTTCCCCGCCGCGCGACGTGAGCTCCATGCCACGCGGCAAGACGACCGGCTTGCCCGGTAATTCCTTGATCGGATCGAAGCGAGCGATCGAACATGCCGGGAACGGTCGCAAGTAGTGCGGGTGCAAGACATGAAGCAGCGCTTCGGTGAACTTCGGTGCGCCGTCGTCCAGGTCGGCTCGGATTTCGGCTGCAATCAACGCGAACGCCTGCATCATCCGCTGGACGTGTGGGTCTTCCGCCTGTCCGCCTGTAAAGTTCAGGCGGGCGGCGATTCGTGGATACTCGTTGGAGAAGGTTGCGAACTGATCCTCCAGCTTCGTCAGTTCCTGTTCATAGTAGCCGCGCAGCTTGTCGTGCATATCCAACGTCGTAAGGCCTCTGCAGGTCACGACGTGCGTCGTATTGTCCAACGGTCATCGTAGTGGAATCTTCATTCTCCGCGTTCCCGCAGCCCAACAGTCCGACGCCAAAACATGAGTCTGATGCGATTACGGCAACTGCATGACGGCGGGAAAAGCCGCTCAAGTTCGCATGCAATTGATATTCAGTAACCGATATTGATGGGTTTTGGTTTCAGCCGCCGTTTCTTCAATTTCGGCGCGAATATGTTTCGCAATGTGAACTTCGAGGGGCGGCTCGTCGAGATAAAGCCGTGACGGCAGCCGCCGACGCGGGACAAGATCTCCAGGTGATGAGCGGTCAGACGGAGGTACTACGCGAAGGTGGGCGACGGTGGCGATGCGTCGTACGATCCGTCGGGGCACGCGATGATGTACGTGCTCGCACGACGTACAACCTGTCGGAGCGCACGTTTCTGTACGGGACTGTTGCGTACGTGCGCAACGGCGGCAATTCGAATTTCTCGCTGGTCGCGACGCCGCGTGGCGCGACGTGGGGTACGAGCCCGATGACGGGCGAGTCTCAGACGGGCGTGGGGATGATGCCTACGTTCTGAGTGTAGGCGCAGTGCACGCAAGGCACGGGCGAGGGCAGCCCCTGCCTTGTTGCGTTTGCGGCTTTGCCGGATCATTGTGACGTCCACATCAGCGCCGGCGCGCAGATTGAAGTGCGCCGGGCCTGCTGCAGGCCGCTATATGGCTCCCGCGCATCGCTTGTTCATCTTTTCGCCGCGAGTCTTATAGCTGGCGTTACGCGTCGTGCTACCGATAACGTGCGCTGGAGGGATTCACATTTTCTGACGTTTATGGGCTGAAAATTCTGCGACGGCTTGGCTGTCCCGGAGGATAGAAGTGGTTTTGGCTGAAAACACTATCGTGCAAATCAACAACAAGGTAATGGTCTATCTTACGTGGCGGGATAGATTGCTCACGTTTACCCAACCGAAGTTCCCGGAAGCCGGGAGGCAAGTGGTTGCCGGCACGATGAACCACGGCGAAGTGCCAACAGCCGCCGCACTACGCGAGCTTCGCGAGGAAAGTGGTATCGGCGACGCTCAAGTCGTGCGCGTTCTCGGCGGTTACTTCTATTCGATGCAGAAATTCGGAAGAAGCGAGATTCAACACCGACATGTCGTGCATGTCATGGTGAGCGACGCCATTGCAATGAAGGCGCATTGGGCGCATTTCGAGAGCGATCCAGGTTCCGGTGGTGAACCCATTGAATTCAGCTTCCAGTGGGTTCCACTTTTTGGAGCGGAATTCACGCTGATCGGTGGGCACGATTTCTTCTTGCCCATGCTGAAACACTTCATGCGCGAGCATCAACATGAGCGGTTGAACAGAGACTGAAACATGAAGGTTTGCATCGTAGGCCCGTCGGGTGCGGGGAAAACGACTATCGCCCGGCAGTTGGCTCGGAGGTTCGATACTGACGCGTATGAATTCGACAACGTCTATTGGGACAAGAGCGGTGAACAGTACGTGAAGAATTCGGATCAGGCGATGGCTGACGCTATCGCGACGATCATCGCCGAAGCCGGCTGGTTCGTCGAAGGCGCGTACGATAAGCGAATGTATCCGCTGCTTGCCGAGTGTTCACTGATCTTGAAGGTCGAAGTCCCGTTCCGTGTGCGCGTGATACGCCTGATCAAGCGCTTCATCGGGGCGATGGTGACCGGAAAGTTACCTAGGGAGACCTTCGGAACACCATCGAATTGATCAAGTTTTCGTTCCGCTTCGATAAGCGGCTCAGCGATTTTCTGTCCGCGGACGCAGTGCCTTCGATGAAGGTCGTTTCAGTCCGCGACACATCATCGAGCATTGAAGCAATACGTATGGCAGGTCTCTGCTGACGCTATTGCAGGCCTGCGCTGGTCCATCGCGATCGATCGGCGCCGTGCGTCAGAACACGAACGCCTCGGTCGTCGTCAGCACCGCAAACGGTCCGCCAAGCGTCGCATTGTGATGCGCGACGATCCGCTCGGCGGCCAGCGCGGGCGTATCCATGCAAGTATGCGCATCGGCCACGAGCACCGCGCGAAAGCCGAGATCGCCGGCCGCACGGCACGTCGTATCGACGCAGTACTGCGTCTTCATCCCCGCTATCACGATCTCGCCAATACCAGCCGCATGCAGCCACTCCGCGAGCCGCGTGCCCGCGAAGCAACTCGGGCGAGTCTTGTCGAACACGATATCGCGAGCGGCATCGATCGCAAGCGCCGGCAGCAGCGCGGCCAGCGGCGCGTCGGGCGCAATCGGCGAGCCGGCCGGACCGGTGTGACGCACGGCGAATACCGGCGCGCCGGCTTCATGCGCCCGACAAATCAGCCGGTTGATGTTGGCCAGCACGCGTTCGCCGTCATACGGGCGATCGGGGCCGTGGAACAGCCCGACCTGCATGTCGATCACGAGCAGTGCGCGTTTCGGGGAAGGGACTTCGGACATGGCGTTTCTCCTGAGTGGCCGATGCGGACGGAGAAACGAAAAGACCCCGTCCGGAAACCGGCGGGGCCTGTGGGAATCGGTGACGCTACGATCTTGCGCGCACTCGCCGCACGGGCCCGCCGAAGGCGGTCGTGCGCGTGGTGGTCGAAAGGGTGATCGTGGCGTCGTGCATTGATCAATGATGCCCGATGCGCGCGCGCGACGTCAATGGCGCTTCACGTGCCGCGCATCCTCCACCGCTCAATCCAGCGCCTTCCCGGCCTTCTCGTCCATGCAACGAATCGCGAGCAGCGTGAACACACCACATCCGATCGCATACCACGCAGGCGCATTCGGATTCCCGGTCGCCGCGATCAGCCACGTGACGAAGAACTGCGCGAAGCCGCCGAAGATCGCGACGCCGACGCTGTACACCAGCGCACCGCCCGTCGCACGCACCGCCCGCGGAAACAACTCGCCGAGCATTGCCCCCGTCGCACCGATGTTGATCGCATGCACGATCGACAGTGCGGCGATGATCGACAGCAGCGACACGGCGCCCGGCCAGCGGTTCAGCGCGATGAACGCCGGGTAGATCGAGGCCATCAACACGATGCGCGTCCACCAGACGATCCGGTTGCGCCCGTACACGTCGGACAGATGGCCGCCGATCGGCGTCACGAGCATCAGGATCGCGCCGGCGACGCAGCCGGCCGTCATCGAGAGCCACGTCGGCAGGTGCAGCACCTGCACGCCGTAGATCGCCATGTAGAACACGATGATGTAGTGGATCGACGTGCCGCCGATCGTCACGCCGAGGCCCGCGAACACGGCCTTGCCGTGATGGCGCAGCACGTCGGCGAGCGGCAGCGACGCAACCGGTTCGTCGTGCGCGGCGGCGGGCGAGGGCGCCGCCGCCGGGACTTCCTCGACGGTGCGGCGCAGCCAGTAGCCGAGCGGCACGAACAGCGTGCCGATGATGAACGGCACACGCCAGCCCCAGCTTTCGAGTTGCGCGGCGCTCAGCGTCGACGTCAGCGCGACGCCGGTGAGCGCGCCCGCGAGCGCGGCGAGCCCCTGGCTCGAGAACTGGAACGACGCATAGAAACCGCGCCGATGCTGCGGCGCCTGTTCGAGCAGCAACGTCGTCGATGCGCCGACTTCGCCGCCCGACGCAAACCCTTGCAGCAGCCGCGCGAGCACGAGCAGCAGCGGCGCGGCGATGCCGATCTGCGCGAAGGTCGGCGCGACCGCGATCGTCGCGGTGCCGAGCGCCATCAGCAGCAGCGTGAGGATCATCGCCTTCTTGCGGCCGGCGCGGTCCGCGTACATGCCGATCACGAGCCCGCCGAGCGGACGCGTGACGAAGCCGACACCGAAGCTCGCGACCGCGAGCATCAGTTGTCCGAACGACGAATGCACGGGAAAGAACAGCTTGCCGATCAGGATCGCGAAGAAGCTGTAGACCGTGAAGTCGTAGAACTCGAGCGCGTTGCCGACGGCGGCGGCCGCGATCAGCCGGCGTTTCTTCGCGGCGGCGCGGGCATCGACCGGCGTGCCGGCGAACGGAAGGGCGGACGTTTCCATGGGGTTTCCCCGGGTAAGCACGAAACTGCGTGGTGAAGGGCCGTCAGGCCGCGAGCCAGGCTTCGGCGACGCGGACCCAGTAGCTCGCGCCGATCGCGAGGATGTCGTCGTTGAAGTCGTAGCCGGGGTTGTGCACCATGCAGCCGCCCTTGCTGCCGATCCCGTTGCCGATGAACGCGTAGCAGCCGGGGCGCGCCTCGAGCATGAACGCGAAATCCTCGCTGCCCATCAGCGGCGCGGAGTCGGTTTCGACGCGTTCCGCGCCGAGCATCTGGCGCGCGATGTCGGCCGCGAACGCGGTCGGTTCCGCGTGATTGACGAGCACCGGATAGCCGTAGTCGTAATCGACCTCGGCGGTGACGCCGAAGCTCTCCGCCTGGCCCTTCGCGAGCGCTTCGATGCGGCGCGCGAGCAACGCGCGCACGTCGGCGTTCAGTGCGCGCACCGACAGTTTCATCACGACGGTTTCGGGGATGATGTTGAACGTCTCGCCGGCCTGCACGCTGCCGACGGTGATCACGGCCGCATGCTGCGCATCGACTTCGCGCGCGACGATCGTCTGCAGCGCGACCATGATGCTGCCCGCGGCCGACATCGGATCGCGCGCGAAATGCGGCATCGCGCCGTGGCCGCCGACGCCGCGCAGCGTGATCGTCACGCGGTCGGCCGACGCCATCGCGGCGCCGGTGCGGAACGCCATGTCGCCTGCCGCGCGGCCCGGCATGTTGTGGATCGCGAAGATCGCGTCGCACGGGAAACGGTCGAACAGGCCGTCGTCCATCATCGCCTTCGCGCCGCCGAAGTTTTCCTCGGCCGGCTGGAAGATCAGGTTCAGCGTGCCGGAGAACCGGCGCGTGGCCGCGAGGTGGCGCGCCGCGCACAGCAGCATCGCGGTGTGGCCGTCGTGGCCGCATGCATGCATCTTGTTCGCATGGCGGCTTGCGTACGGCAGGCCGGTGGTTTCCGCGAGCGGCAGCGCGTCCATGTCGGCGCGCAGGCCGACGGTGCGCGCGCCTTGCCCTTCGCGCAGCACGCCCACCACCCCCGTCTTGCCGATGCCACGATGCACGTCGTAGCCCCAGCCGGCCAGCAGTTCGGCGACAAGGTCGCTCGTGAGCGTCTCTTCGAATGCAAGCTCGGGGTGGGCGTGGATGCGGCGGCGCACCTCGACGAGCTCGGGGGCGATCGCGGCGATGCCGGGGATGACGGGGTTCACGGCTTGCAGCATGGTCTCTCCAGTGGGGCTGGTGGGGCGTTTGACGCGCATGTGACGACCAAGCATATAAATTTCTTTTGCGTACCAGAAGCTGCTAAATTGCTTTGGTGCACACCGTCGGTTGCCGCTCGGGAATACCCTGAACCACTGCACGGCGCGGCGCAGAGAGTTTCCACGGATCACGCATTGCCCCATGAAATACCATCAGCTGAAAGCGTTCGTCACCGCCGCGGAGGAAGGGAGCATTCGCGCGGCCGCGCGGCGCCTGAACGTATCGCCGGCCGCGCTGACGAAGGCGGTCAAGGAGCTGGAGATCGCGCTCGGCGTATCGCTCGTCGTACGCACCGCGCGCGGCGTGCAACTCACCGCGTTCGGCCAGCAACTGCAGGTGCGCGCGCGGCTGATCGTCGCCGAAATGCAGCGCGCCCGCGACGACATCGAGCAGGCGCAGGGCGCGATGACGGGCTCCGTCGCGGCGGCGATCACGCCGGCGGCGGCGGTGACGATCCTGCCCGACGCGTTTCGTGCGTTCCGGCGTCGCTTTCCGGTCGCGCGCGTCAATCTGATCGAAGGATTTCCGGGCGTCGCGCTGCCGCGCCTGCACGACGGTTCGCTCGATTTCGCGGTGGCCGTCGTCGTGCCGGAGCTGCTGGCGGCCGAGTTCGATCATGCGGAGCTTTACGCGAGCCGCTCGCTGATCGTCGCCCGCAAAGGGCATCCGCTCGCGTCGGCCACCTCGCTTGCCGATCTCGTCGAGGCCGACTGGCTGATGAATCCGTCGCCGGAAAGCTCCACGCAGGTGCTGTTCAACTCGTTCGTCGCGTATGGGCTGCCGGTGCCGGCGCGTGTCGTCGAATGCCCGAGCTTCGGTCTCGCGCACAGCCTGATGACCGGGTGCGACCTGATCGCGTCGATGCCCGAGCAACTGCTGCAAGGCGAGTGGGCGCGCGCTCAGCTCGCGGTGTTGCCGATCCGCGAGCGCTTGCCGGGCGTATCGGTGCAAGTCGTCACGCGCCGCGACAGCCCGCTGACGCCGGCCGCGGCGATGCTGCTCGATTGCCTGCGCGACTCCGCGCGACGCAAGGGATTAAGGTGAGCATGCGCCCCGCGTGGATCACGTAGTGATCCTGACGACCATGAGGCGGGCATGGGCCGGCCGCGGGCCATTCGGGCGCCCCTTGCGCGAGCCGGTATCATAGCGGCCGGCCCGCCGCTCCGGCCGGCCTCCAACCACACCGCCATCCGGCATCCAGCAATCAGAGGCATCCCATGACCAGTGCAACCCAATTCGACAACGTATCGGTCGTCAAGCGCGCGAACGTCTATTTCGACGGCAAGTGCGTGTCGCATACCGTGCTCTTCCCGGACGGCACGCGCAAGACGCTCGGCGTGATTCTGCCGTGCGCGCTCAACTTCGGCACGGATGCGCCCGAATTGATGGAAGTGCAGGCCGGCAAGTGCCGCGTGAAGCTCGACGGCAGCAGCGAATGGCAGACCTACGGCGCCGGCGAATCGTTCTCGGTGCCGGGCAAGAGCCGCTTCGACATCGAAGTGCTCGAGACGCTCGATTACGTCTGCAGCTACCTGTAACGCGCTTCCCGCGCGGCAAAGAAAAAGCCCCGCCGAAGCGGGGCTGGTCGCAAGCGGACGGCGCAAGGCCATCCGAAGCGCCTGTTCTCGTTACATCGTTACAGGCAGGCGTTGATGTCGCCGGCGGACGCTGCATCGCCGCGCACGCCGACCCACGTTTTCGCACCCGGCTTCCACGAAGGGCGAACCATCGCGGCGGCGCCGTTCGGCGGCTGCTGGCCCGGTGCGTACACGTCGGTCGCGAGGCCGTTGGCCAGCACGTTCTGCGAGATCACCTGTTGTTGCGACTTGTCGGCCCAGGTCTTGGCGATGCACGCGGAGACTTCCGGGGCGTCTTTCTGGCTTTGTCCCACGTTCTGCACGGCCGGTTCGGCGGCATGAGCAGAAATTGCCACGGTCAATGCGATGAGCGGTAAGTATTTCACGTTCACGTTATCTCCCTCGAGTCGTGATTGATTGAGTGGGATGCGCAGCAATGCTGCGTGCAAGTGAGATTCCATCCTGCAAGCACGGTTCCGACCATTCCGAAACAAGTTGTTAACGCGCTTGCCAAATGGCGGCTCGGATGCTGCGCCCGTTGCTGCGGCGCGGCATGCGTCGTGTACGGCTCGACGTCATGCATGGCCGGGTCCCGCGCGCTGCCCGATCGTGGTGTGGTGAAGTGACGGCCGCGGCATGCGGGATGTCGATGCATCCCGCGCCGCGACTCTTTATCTGATGACGAAGTGGAATGGCTGATGGATGGCCCCGTCGCATGAGCACGATGATGACAAACTTTCGTCTGCCGCATTGTTAACCAACTTCAAACGGCGGAAGACGACGGGGACACGATGCGCGGCCGGGCGAACGCCGCGCATGCGGGCCGTATCAGCCGGCCTTGCGCGAGCCGACGTCGCGCAGGTTGACCGGGACGACCGGACGGAAACGCTCGCGCTTCTGTTCGTCGTCGAAGTGCTGGAGCGCCGGCTTGATCAGGTCGCTGCGAGACACGATGCCCGTGATGCGCAGCGATTGCTCGTCGGCAACCACCGGCAGGCGTTCAAGGCCGAGCATCGCGAGGCGCGACGCGACGACGCGGCACGTTTCGTGCACCAGCGCGATGGTCGGTGCGCGGTTGGCGAACGCGTCCGAGATCGGCGTATCGGCGCCGGCCTGCGCGCGCTGCGCATCGAGCGTCGCGCGATCGACGAGGCCGAGCAGGCGGCCGTGCTGCACGACCGGATATGCGCGGTGCGTTTGCTTCGCGCCGAAGTATTGCGCTTCGACGGTATCGAGCGTCGCTGCGCCGTCGATCGTGACGAGCTGATCGGCCGACGTCATCACTTCGCCGATGTCATGCCGTTCGAGCGGATCGACGCCGTATTCGCGATAGATGTGATAGCCGCGACGTGCGATTTTTTCCGTCATGATCGAGCGTTTCATCACGATGGTCGCGAAGCCGTGCGCGACGAGCGTCGCCGCGAGCAGCGGCAGCAGCGCGTTGGCGTCGTGCGTGAGGCCGAACGCGAACACGATCGCGGTGAGCGGGGCGCCGAGCGTCGCACCGAGCGTCGCGGCCATGCATACGAGCGGCCACAGCGCCGGGTCGCCGCCCGGCAACACCGGCGACAGCACGGTGCCGAGGCCGGCGCCGAGCATCAGCAGCGGGGCGAGTACACCGCCCGAGGTGCCCGAGCCGAGCGCGATCACCCACATCACGGCCTTCACGATCAGCAGCGCGAGCGCGATCTTCAGCGCGATGTGCTGGTGCAGCAGGTCGCCGATCACGTCGTAGCCGACGCCGAGTGCGCGCGGCTCGAGCCAGCCGCCGACGCCGATCACGATCGCGCCGAGCGCCGGCCACCACATCCAGTGCACGGGCAGCTTCGCGAACGCGTCCTCGACGCGGTAGAGCGCCGCCGACAGGCCGCACGCGAGCATGCCCGACAGCAGGCCCGCGACGAGGCACGACAGCAGTGCGACGGACGTCGGCGCGGCCGTGGTCAGCGGAAACAGCGGACCGACGCCGAAGAACACCGCGCGTGCGAAGCCCGCCACCGCGCACGCGAGCGCGACCGGCAGGAAACTGCGCGGACGCCATTCGAACAGCAGCAGTTCGACCGCGAGCAGCACGGCGGCCACCGGCGTGCCGAACACGGCCGTCATGCCGGCGGCCGCACCGGCGACGAGCAGCGTCTTGCGCTCGGCGGCGGTCACGTGCACGCATTGCGCGATCAGCGAGCCGAGCGCGCCGCCCGTCATGATGATCGGGCCTTCGGCGCCGAACGGGCCGCCGCTGCCGATCACGACGCCGGACGACAGCGGCTTGAGGATCGCGACCTTCGGCGACATGCGGCTCTTGCCGAACAGGATCGCCTCGATCGCCTCGGGAATGCCGTGGCCGCGGATCTTCTCCGAACCGAAACGCGCCATCAGGCCCACGATCAGCCCGCCGATCACCGGGACCGCGATCACCCAGGCGCCGAGCGTGTTGTTCGCGGGCGAATGGTCGGCGAACGACAGTTGCTGGAAGAAGAACAGGTTCGTGAACAGGCGGATCAGGCTCAACAGCACGAACGCGGCGAGCGTGCTGAGCAGGCCGATCCCGGCGGCAAGCAACGCGATCCTGGGCAGGCGTTCGTTGGTCGAGAAATCGCGTTTGTGGGGTGCGTTCATCGGCGAGGCAAGGGTCAATAATCGATCTGGGGAACCAGGAACGTGCCCTTGAGCGACTTCAGCTCGGCACGATGCATGGCTGCGAGACGGGCAAGCAGCGTTTCGCCGGCCGGCTCGAGGTGGACTTCGACCTGGCGGCGGTCGGCTTCGCTCGGCTTGCGCTTCACGAGTCCGAGCGTTTCGCAGCGCGTCACCAGCGCCACGACGCCGTGGTGCTGCGCCTGCAGGCGTTCCGCGAGCTCGCCGATGGTCGCCCATTCGCGATGCGGATAACCCTTGATGTGCAGCAGCAGCAGGTATTGCAGCGGCGTCACGCCTTCGCTTTGCGCGGCGCGTTCGGAGAAGCGCTCGAAGCGGCGCATCTGGTAGCGGAACTCGGACAGTTGCTGGAAATCGCTTTTCGTCAGGGCGCGTCGGGTATCGGTCATCGAGGTCGTTCGGGCAGTCGGTTACGGTGCGTATAAATATATCATTATGTGATATAAATGTCCGAAATATGGCTAAAATGTTGTATTTCTCGTTCAGAAGGTGGCTACATGGCGTGATGCGCGCTACGCGGCTTCCAGCATTTTGGTCTGCTGATAAAGGCCGGTGACGAGATCCGTCTGCGTGATGATGCCGACGAGCCGGCGCGATGCATCGACCACGGGAATATGGTGGTGGCCCGAATGCGTGAACAGCGGCACGAGCGCCGTGATCGGCATCGTTTCCGGCACCGACGCGACGTCGCGCGTCATCACGGACGCGACGCTCGCAGGCTGGCCGCCGAACGCTTGCGGCAGCCGCGCGGACAGGCGCTGCCACAGCGGGATTGGACGGCGCAACTGTCGCGTGAGGTCGGCGCGCGTGACGATGCCGGTCAGGCGGCCTTCGCCGTCCACCACGGGCAGCGCCTTCACGCGATGGCGGTCGAGCAGCGTGAGCGCGGCCGTGACCGACGTCGATGGCGCGACTTCGATCGCATGCTTCGTCATCAGGTCCGCGCACTTCAACTGGCCGAACGTGCGCGTATAAGCCTGCATTTCGGTTTCGCGCAGCAGCGTTTCGAGATCGTCTGGATCGACGTCGAGCCATTCGCCGCGGCGCTTCAGCACCGCGTCGAGGTCGCCGCGCGTGAAGCCGCCGCGCGCGGGTGCGGCGCCGGCTTGCGGTTTCGTTTCGGGGCGCATGCCGCCGTGCGGGTAGCGGTGCCCGGTCAGCGCGTGATAGACGAGCGCGGCCGACAGCAGGATCGCCGATTGAAGCGCGATCGGCTGCAGCACGAAGCCGAAGCCGAGCGCATGGATCGCCGGGCCGCCGACCACGGCCGTGAGCGCGACGGCCCCCGACGGCGGGTGCACGCAGCGCAGCGCGAACATGCCGCCGATCGCGCAGGCGATCGCGACCGCGGCGGCCGTGATCGGATCGGCGATCCATTGCGCGCACGCGACGCCGACGGTCGCCGCGACGAGATTGCCGCCGACGATCGACCAGGGCTGCGCGAGCGGGCTCGCCGGCACCGCGAACAGCAGCACGGCCGACGCACCCATCGGCGCGACGAGCAGCGGCACGAGGCCCGGCACGCCGGGCAGCAGCCGCATCGTGACGCCGACCGTCGCAATGCCCACGAGCGCGCCGGTGCACGCGCGCAGGCGCTCGCGCCAGCCGAGGGTCATCGGATGCGGAATGAAGCTGTGCAGCCATTGCCGCAACGTGCGGCGCGACGGGGAGGAGCCTGACGACATGGAGGATAAGCGGTAAAAGGACGGTGCCGCGGCGCGGTGACAAGCGCGGAATTATATCGTGTTGTGATACAAATTGCCGCGCCACGTCATGGCGTTGCGCGCGCGCGACGCGCGAGTCTTGCAAAATCCTTTCATCCGACGGGAGCTTGGGCACGCATGAGCGCGCAAATTTGTCTGCAGCGGCGTACAATTCGGCGCAGTCAATTCCCCCGTCATGCCAGAACCCCGTCCTCGATGCCCGCTCTCCCGCCTTCTCCCCGGCACGGTGATCGATTCGACGCGGTTCGCGGCCGCGTTCCGTTGCCCCTCTGACGCGAGCGCCGCCGACGCCTCCCCACCGACTCTCCCCAAGCCAATTCAATGGACATGCTCGAAAACATGCGCCTGTTCGTGCGCGTCGTCGAAGCCGGCAGTTTTACTGCGGTCGCGAAGGAAATCGACGCGACCACCGCGCAGGTGTCGCGCGCCGTCTCGAACCTCGAAGCCCACGTACAGACGCGTCTGCTGCATCGCACGACCCGCCACCTCGGCCTGACCGAAAGCGGCGAACGCTATTTCGAGCGCGCGAAATCGATCCTCGCGGAACTCGACTACGCGAACGCGGAGGCGCGCAATGCGCTGCTGCGGCCGAGCGGCAAGATGCGTATCCATGCGATGACGGGGCTCGGGCAGAGTCACGTCGTGTCGTCGATCGTGCGCTACCAGGAGGACAATCCCGACGTGTCGGTCGAGCTGACGCTCGCGCAGCGGATGCCGAATCTGGTCGAGGAGGGCTATGACGTGTCGATCGTCACAGCATCGCAATTGCCCGACTCCGGCTATGTCGCGCAGACCTGCGGTACGAGCTGCAGCGTGCTCGTTGCATCGCGCGAATACCTGGCGCGGCACGGCACGCCGCAGACGCCCGACGAGCTGCCGAACCACGTGTGCCTGCGCCTCGACACGCCCGCGTCGCCGGCCGGCGAATGGCGGCTCGAACGCAGCGACGGCGAGGAAGCCGTCTACGCGCTGCAGCCGGCGCCGTTCCAGGTCAACGTGCCGGATGCGCTGTGCGTCGCGGTGCGTGCCGGACGCGGGATCGCGTGCGTGGCGCTGTATACGGTGCTCGACGATCTCCGCGAAGGGCGCTTGATCCGCGTGCTGCCCGACTACCGGCTGCAGACGGTGAGCGTCTATGCGGTCTACGCGACGCGCCGTTATCTCGATGCGAAGATCCGCACGTTCCTCGATCACCTGCGCACGACGCTCACGCCGGCGCTGGAGAACGATCTGCGCGAACTCGACCGGCTGACGACCGAGCACGCGCCGGCAGGCCGCCAGCGCGCATAACGGTGCGCCGGCGCGTGGCCGCGGCGTTCATGCGGCCGGCGCGATGCGGATCCGCTCGAAGCGGCCCGCGAGCCACGTGTACGCGACAATGCCGATCAGCCCGTGCGCGGCGACGAACCACAGCGCGCCGGCGAACGAACCCGTGCTGGCGACGAAGTAGCCGATCACGAGCGGCGTGACGATCCCGGCGATGTTGCCGAGACCGTTGAAGACGCCGCCGCTCAGCCCGACCATGCCTTCCGGCGCCGTGTCGGCGAGCACGGCCCAGCCGACCGCCGCGAGCCCCTTGCCGAAGAACGCGATCGTCATCAGCGCGATCACGACCGTGTTCGACGTTGCGCCGTTCGCGAGCACGAGCAGCGTCGCCATCGCCATCCCCGCGACGAACGGCGTCTTGCGCGCCCGCGACGGATGCATGCCGCGCCGGATCAGCCAGTCCGACAGCAGGCCGCCGAGCACGCCGCCCGTGAACCCGCAGATGGCCGGGAGCGCGGCGACCCAGCCGGCTTCCATGATCGTCATCCCGCGCCCCTTGATCAGGTAGATCGGAAACCACGTGATGAAGAAGTAGGTGAGCGCCGTGATGCAGTACTGGCCGACGTAGATCGCCCACAGGTTCCGGTGGCGGAACAGTTGCGACACGTCGCGCCACGACGCGCGCGGCCGTTCGCGCACGCGGTTCGCCTCGAGATCGACGAGCGCGCCGTGGGCGCGCAGGTAGTCGCGCTCCGCGTCGGTCATGCGCGGGTGGCCGTGCGGTTCGCGATACCACGCGAACCACAGCGCGGCGAGCGCGATGCCGAGCAGCCCCATCCACAGGAATACGTGCTCCCAGCCGAGCGCATGCGTGAGCCACGCCATCGCCGGCGTGAACAGCACGACGGCCATGTATTGCGCGGAATTGAACAGCGCGGATGCGGTGCCGCGTTCGGCCGTCGGGAACCAGCAGGCGACGATCCGCGAATTGGCCGGGAACGCAGGCGATTCGACGAGGCCGAGCATGAAGCGCATCACGAACAGCGCGAGCGTCGCGGCCGCGCCCTGCACGGCGAACGTGCCGACTGTGCCCTGCAACATCGTGAATATCGACCACAGCAACAGGCTCAGCCCGTACACGCGCCGCGCGCCGAAGCGATCGAGCAGCCAGCCGCCCGGAATCTGGCCGATTGCATAGGCCCACGCGAACGCCGAAAAGACGATCCCCAATTGCACGGGCGTGAGCCCCAGGTCGTGCGCGACGCCGGTGCCCGCGATCGACATCGTCGCGCGGTCCGCATAATTGATGACGGTGACCGCGAAAATCAGCGCGAGAACCGCATAACGGACGCGGCCGATCGTGCGAGACGCGGCGGGCGATGCGGCGAGCGCAGCGCCGCTGGATCGATTGGACATGCATGTCTCCTGGCCTCCGTCGTGCGAAGGCATCGGGTGTCGTAACGGAAGGCCGGCGCCACGCTCAGCGCGTGACACTGGTCGGCGGGCGCTGGCCCGCGAAGCACGCGGCGAGGTTCGCGAGCACGATGCGGCCCATTTGCTCGCGCGTCTCGTGCGTGGCGCTCGCGCGGTGCGGCTGCACGACCACGCGATCGAGTTCGAGCAGCGCGGCCGGCACGTGCGGTTCGTTCGCGAACACGTCGAGCCCGGCGCCGGCGATCGTGCCGTCGGCCAGCGCGCGCACGAGCGCGGCTTCGTCGACCAGCTTGCCGCGTGCGACATTGATCAGGAATCCTGTTGGACCGAGCGCGGCGAGCACGTCCGCCGTCACCAGCACGCTGCCGTGATCGGCCGACGCCGCGATCACGAGCACGTCGCTGTCGCGTGCGAGCGCAGCAAGGTCGGGCACGAAGCGATAGCCGCTGTCGCGATGCTCGCGCGGGCCGAAGTAACTGACGGGCATCCGGAACGCTTGCGCACGCTGCGCGATCGCGCGCCCGACGCGGCCGAGCCCGACGATACCGAGCCGCTTGCCCGTGACCTGCGTCGCGAGCGGCTGGGCCGTCTTGCCCCAGCGGCCGGCGCGCACGATCCGCTCGCCGGCCCCGAGGTCGCGCAGCGTCATCAGGATCAGCCCGAGCGCCATGTCGGCGACGTCGTCGGTCAGCACGTCGGGCGTCGTCGTCACGTGGATGCCGCGCGCCCGCGCGCGCTCGAGATCGACCGCGTCGGTGCCGATGCCGCTGATCGCGATGATCTCGAGCGCGGCGAGCCGGTCCATCAGCGCGGCGGACAGGCCGTTCGCGCCGCCGGTCACGACGCCGCGAATGCGCGGCGCCACGCGATCGAGCAGCGCGTCCGGTTGCTCGGCCGCATACAGTCGATGCACGGTGTAACGGGCGGACAGTTCGGCGTCGATGGTGTCGGGGAGCGGCTGCGTCAGCAGGATGTCGATGGTCATGAAGGTCTCGGTCGTCGTGCGCGGCGCGGGCCGCGCATCAGGTGGAACCGAGTATAGAAATCGCATCGATATCGGTCTAACATCAAAAGACTATCGATTGATTCAACATTTGAATGATTGAACTGCACCAGCTTCGCTGCTTCGTCGCGGTGGCCGAAGAGCTGCATTTCGGCCGTGCGGCCAAGCGGCTGTTCATGACCCAGCCGCCGCTCAGCCGGCAAATCCAGTTGCTCGAGCACGCGCTCGGCATCGCACTGCTCGAGCGCAGCAGCCGGCAGGTCAGCCTCACCGCGGCCGGCGAACGCTTCCTGCGCGACGCGCGGCACATCCTCGAATTCTCCGCGCGGGCCGAGCAGGCCGCGCAGCGCGTCGCGCACGGCGGGGCCGGGCGCATCACGCTCGGGTTCACGGCCGTCAGTGCGTACCGGATGATTCCGGTGCTGCTCGCGCATGCCGCGCATGCATTGCCGGACGTCGACGTCGAATTGCGCGAGATGGTGTCGACCGTGCAGATCGACGCGCTCGCGTCGCGGATGCTCGACGCCGGTTTCGTGCGCCAGCGCGCCGCGCGCCAGCCGCTCGAATACCGGCTCGTGCAGCGCGAACCGATGCTCGTCGCGGTCGCGCAGGGCGCGCCGCTCGCCGCCTATGAGCAGATCGGCCCCGACGAACTCGACCGGCAGCCGTTCATCGCGTATTCGCCGAACGAGGGCAAGTATTTCCACGACATGATTTCGGGGATGTTCGCGAGCGCCGGGCGGCTGCCGAACTACCTGCACTACGTCGGCCAGACGCATACGATCCTCGGCCTCGTGCGCGCGGGGCTCGGCGCGGCGCTGGTGCCGGCGTCGGCGCGCGAGCTACACGTGGACGGTGTGGTGTTCCGGCCGCTGGCGGGCGTCAACGTGGCGGCCGAGTTGTATCTCGCATGGCGCGCGGACAACGACAATCCCGCGCTGCCGGTGTTCAACGCGATGGTCGAGCGGTTTCTTGCGCAGGAGCAGGGCGGCGCGTCGGCGTAGCGGCATGACAAGGGCGCGCGACGTCACAAGCTTTCGATCGGGCGGCGTGCGCTGCCGCGATGGCAAGCGATCCCGAGCGAGCATCGAAGGCAGGAATCCTTTCAATTCGAAAAGCTGACCTCGTGCAAGGCGCTGTCGGATGGAGCGGCGACAGCGGCGTCGCCAGCCCGACGAAGGGTTCCACGTGGACTGCTTGGCGCTGAATGCCGCTCGGCGCAGGATACGTCCGTGCATTTGGAGCGGGACGCGCCGGCCGCGCGGTTCCTGCACCCGCGACACGCAAAAGAACAACGATGGGCCTTTACGACTTCGTACCGGGAAACCGGCCGTGCGTTCGCGGTCAGCTCGATCAAGGGCACGGATCTGAAGTTCGCGGTGACCAAGCTCGACGGCTCGAACATCGCGTACAAGATCGACGTGCGCGCCGACGACCAGGACCTGCTGATCTACCTGAACGCCGCGATCGCGAAGCTCAGGCAGTCGCCGCGGTATCTCGACCTGCTGCGCAAGTACTTCGTCGGCGACCAGACGATGACGACCTCGGCCGCATCCGGCGAGCATACGTACGTGGTGAAGGCGGGCGATACGCTGACCCTGATCGCGGCGAGCAAGCTGGGCAGCGGCCAGCGCTATCGCGAGATCCAGCGCCGCAACAACCTCGCGAACCCGAACCTGATCCCGGCCGGCCAGCATCTGGTGATTCCGGTTCGCTAGCCGCGGCGTGAGGCGGGAGAGGTGAAGCGAGGAAAGTGAAGCGATACGCGGGGCCTGACGGAGAATACCCGCCGGGCCCCGCGCCGTTTCGCATCAGTGCGTGAACGACAGGAACAGGTACGCGGCGAACAGCGCGACGTGCACGACGCCGTGCAGCACCGTCGTGCGCCCTTGGCTCAGCGTGAGCGTGCTGACCAGCAGCGTGAGCGCCAGCAGCACCGTTTCCATCGCGCCGATCCCGAGCGTGAGCGGCTGGCCGACCCAGATGAACACGGCGGCGACGGTCGGGATCGTGAGCCCGATGCTCGCAAGCGCCGAACCGAGCGCGAGGTTCATGCTGGTCTGCAGCCGGTTCGCACGCGCGGCGGTGACGGCCGCGAGCCCTTCCGGCAGCAGCACGAGCGCGGCGATCACGATACCGACCGCGGCTTCGGGGGCGCCGAGCTTCAGCACCGCGTGCTCGACGGCCGGCGACAGCAGCTTCGCGAGCAGCACGACCGCGACGAGGCTTGCGAACAGCAGCACCATGCTGATGACGGCGGTGCGGTTGCCCGGTGCGGCCGCGTGCACCGCTTCGTTCGCGCTGTCGTGCTCGGCGAGGAAGTAGTCGCGGTGGCGCACGGTCTGCACGAACACGAACGCGCCGTACAGCACGAGCGACGCCACGCCGGCGAACGCGAGCTGCGATTTCGAGAAGAACGGGCCCGGCGCGGCGCTCAGGTAGTTCGGCATCACGAGCGACAGCACCGACAGCGACGCGAGCACCGCGAGCGCCTTGCTCGCGCCGCGCCCCTGGAAGTCCTGTTCACCGTGCTTCCATGCGCCGACCAGCAGGCAGATGCCGACGATGCCGTTGCAGATGATCATCACGGCGGCGTACACGGTGTCGCGGGCGAGGCCCGATTTTTCGGGGCCCGCGCCCAGCATCACCGAGACGATCAGCGCGACTTCGATGACGGTCACGGCGACCGCGAGCACCAGGGTGCCGAACGGTTCGCCGACCCGGTGCGCGACGACTTCCGCGTGATGGACGGCGGCGAACACGGCGCCGGCGAGCGCGGCGGCGAACACCGCGATGGCGAGGCCTTCGGCCGGCACCACGCGCGACAGCGCGAGTACCAGCCACGCGGCAAGCGGGGCCCAGAGGGTCCAGCGCGGGAGCTGGTTGGACGAGAGCGGCATGAGGGTTTCCTTATGCGAGTGGCGGCGCGCGACGCGCCGTCACGGGTTGACGAAGCCCGGCCGTACTATCCGCCGAACGAGGACGATGAAACCGATGGGTGGCGGCACGCAGCGGTGCTGCCCTGGGTTCGCTGCCGCGAGGCGGCGAAGGCGCGGGCGGGCCGAAGCCCGTCGCGGGATGAAACGATTCGATGCGGTTGCCCGCAGACGGCGAGACAAGGTCACGTGGCGACGTGCGGCCGGAAGCTTGATTCGCCCCCGGAGAGGAGCGATGGACGGCGGTGACGGCGCGACACGCGTTTCCCCTGGAATCCGGCAATTTGTCGAATTTTATCAGGCGTTGGGGGATCACTATCTCATATTCGAACCCTTACGTTGACCTTTCGGTTTATAAAAAGTGCCCCGAACTTTCGACTTTTTCGCCATTGCAGCTTTCGTAACGGTGTCTTGCACGACACATTCGGGCGCGCCCTGACATAAATCTACCGACCGGTCGGTTTATAATCGCTCGCACCTCCACTTCATGACGGATCGCAAGCGATGGCTGTTTCCTCTGCACATTCGGTGAACTCCAGCGCGCTGGCGCAGTCGGCCGTCGTCGGCGTGATCGGCGCCGGCGCGATGGGCGCGGGCATTGCGCAGGTCGCGGCGGCGGCCGGCCATCCGGTGCGGCTGTACGACCTGAACGAAGCGGCCTGCGACAAGGCGCTGGCCGGCATCCGCGCGCAGTTCGCGCGGCTCGCCGAGAAGGGCCGGCTCGAACCGGCGCAGGCCGACGCGGCCGGCAACCGGATTCGCGCGGTGCGCGCGTTGGCGGATTTCGCGGACGTCGCGCTGATCGTCGAGGCGGCGGCCGAACGGCTCGACGTGAAGCGCGAGATCTTCGCGACGCTCGAACGTCATGTCGACGACGCATGCGTGCTGGCGACCAACACGTCGTCGATCTCGATCACGTCGATCGCGGCCGGGCTGCGCGTGCCGCAGCGCGTCGCCGGCCTGCATTTCTTCAACCCGGCGCCGCTGATGGCGCTCGTCGAGGTGGTCAGCGGGCTCGCGACTGCCCCCGAGGTCGCCCGGATGCTGCATGCGACAGCCGCCGCGTGGGGCAAGCAACCGGTGATGGCGAAATCGACGCCGGGCTTCATCGTGAATCGCGTCGCGCGGCCGTATTACGCGGAGGCGCTGCGCGTGCTGAACGAGCAGGGCGGCGCGCCCGCCACGATCGACGCGGTGATGCGCGAAGCCGGCGGCTTCCGGATGGGGCCGTTCGAGCTGATGGACCTGATCGGCCACGACGTGAACTTCGCGGTGACCGAATCGGTGTTTCGCGCGTACTTCAACGACCCGCGCTACACCCCGTCGCTGATCCAGCAGGAACTCGTGAACGCGGGCTTCCTCGGGCGCAAGTCCGGGCGCGGTTTCTATCCGTATGCGGATGGTGCGACGCCGCCTGCTCCCGATCTCGAACCGCCGCGCGACGCGCCGGCCAACGTCGTGCTGTTCGCGCAGGACGGCCCGGCCGCCGCGCTGCATGTGCGCTTCGCCGAACGTATCGCTGGCGCGCGGCGCAACGACGCGCATCCGGACGAATGGCTCGCCGTGGCCGGCCGCGCGTCGATCGCGCTGACCGACGGCCGCACCGCGACCGCGCGCGCCGCCCAGACGGGCGTGGCGGATCTCGTGCTCGTCGACCTGGCGCGCGATTACGCGCAGGCCGGGCTGGTCGCGCTGACGCGCGCGCTCCAGTGCAGCGATGCCGCGTATGCGGACGCGGTCGGCCTGTTCCAGCAGGCGGGCTTTCGCGTCGTCGGCGTCGCGGACGTGCCGGGGATGGTCGCGATGCGTACCGTCGCGATGCTCGCGAACGAAGCGGCCGACACGGTGAACCAGGGCGTGTGCTCGCCGGCCGATCTCGATCTCGCGATGGAGAAGGGCGTGAACTACCCGTGCGGCCCGCTCGCGTGGGCCGATGCGATCGGCATCGGCCGCGTGCATCGCGTGCTGTCGAACCTGGCGGCGAGCTACGGCGAGGACCGTTATCGCGTGTCGCCGCGCCTTGCCGCGCTGCACGCGGCCGGCCGCACGTTCCGGTCGTAGCCCGGGCGCCTCGTCACCTCGAACACGACAACGACATCACTCCATTGGAGGAGCACCCCGATGACTCACCCGACGCATCCCGCCGCCGCCCTCGAGCCGATCGAGACCGCCAGCCGCGACGAACTGCAGGCGCTGCAGCTCGACCGCCTCAAGTGGTCGCTGCGCCACGCGTACGACAACGTCCCGCACTATCGGCGCACGTTCGATGCGGCGGGCGTGCACCCGGACGACCTGAAGTCGCTCGCCGATCTCGCGAAATTCCCGTTCTCGACCAAGAGCGATCTGCGCGACAACTATCCGTTCGGCCTCTTCGCGGTGCCGCGCGAGCAGGTCGTGCGTGTGCACGCATCGAGCGGCACGACCGGCAAGCCGACCGTGGTCGGCTACACGGCGCGCGACATCGACACGTGGGCGAACGTGACCGCGCGCTCGATCCGCGCGGCCGGCGGCCGCCCGGGCGACACGCTGCACAACGCGTTCGGCTACGGCCTCTTCACCGGCGGCCTCGGAATTCACTACGGTGCGGAGCGGCTCGGCTGCATGGTCGTGCCGATGTCGGGCGGCCAGACCGAGAAGCAGGTGCAGCTGATTCGCGATTTCGAGCCGAAGATCATTCTCGTCACGCCGTCGTACATGCTGAACCTGATCGACGAGATGGTGCGGCAGGGGATGGACCCGGCCGAATCGTCGCTGAAGATCGGCATCTTCGGCGCGGAGCCGTGGACGCAGGCGCTGCGCAATGAAGTGGAGACGCGCGTGGGTATCGACGCGCTCGATATCTACGGGCTGTCGGAAGTGATGGGGCCCGGCGTCGCGTGCGAATGCGTCGAGACGAAGGACGGCCCGGTGATCTGGGAAGACCATTTCTACCCGGAGATCATCGATCCCGTCACCGGCGAAGTGCTGCCCGACGGCAGCCAGGGCGAGCTCGTGTTCACGTCGCTGACGAAGGAGGCGATGCCGGTGATCCGCTACCGCACGCGCGACCTCACCGCGCTGCTGCCGCCGACCGCGCGCGCGATGCGCCGGCTCGCGAAGATCACGGGCCGCTCCGACGACATGCTGATCGTGCGCGGCGTGAACGTGTTCCCGAGCCAGATCGAGGAAATCGTCGTCGCGCTGCCGCAGTTGTCGGGCCAGTTCCAGATCACGCTGTCGCGCGACGGTCACATGGACCGGCTCGACCTCGCGGTCGAGCTGCGCTCCGAGGCGGCATCGTCGGTCACCGACGGCGATCGCGCGGCACTCGCGCGCGAGCTGCAGCACCGGATCAAGACGATGGTCGGCGTGTCGTCCGGCGTGACGGTGCTGACGGCCGGCGGTATCCCCGCGACCGCGACCGGCAAGGCGCGCCGCGTGATCGATCGCCGCCAGGCCGCGTGATGTCGATGTGTGCCGTTCTACCCGAGGAAACCTGTTCGATGGATGAATTGAAGACCCTGGCCGTCACGGTCGATGCGCGCGGCATCGCGACCGTCGCGCTGCAGCGCGGCGACGTGCTGAACGCGTTCGACGAGACGATGATCGCGGAATTGACCGACGCATTCACCCCGCTCGGCCGGCGCGACGACGTGCGCGCGATCGTGTTGCGCTCGGACGGCCGCGCGTTCTGCGCGGGCGCCGACCTGCAGTGGATGCAGCGCGCGAGCGCGAACGATGCGGCAGCGAACCTGCGTGACGCCGAGCAGTTCGCCGCGATGATGCGCGCGATCCGGCAATGTCCGAAACCGACGGTCGCACGCGTGCAGGGCCACGCGTTCGGCGGCGGCGTGGGCCTGTGCGCCGCGTGCGACATCGCGATTGCGAGCGACCACGCGCGCTTCTCGGTGAGCGAGGCGCGCTTCGGGATCCTGCCGGCCGTGATCGGCCCGTATCTGGTCGAGGCGGTCGGCCAGCGCCAGGCGCGCCGGCTCGCGCTGACCGCGACGCAGCTCGCGGCCGCCGAGGCCGTCGCGATCGGCCTGATCCATCAGGCCGTGCCGCTCGATGCGCTCGACGACGCGCTCGAGCGGACGCTCGCCGAACTGGGCCGCAACGGCCCGCACGCGCTGATGGAGATCAAGCGCTTCTTCGATGCGATCGGCGAGTACCCGCCGTCGGACGAACGCGCGGCGTTCACCGCGCAGACGATCTCCCGTGTGCGGGCGACGCCGGAAGCGAAGGAAGGCTTCGCGGCCTTCTTCGCGAAGCGGCCGCCGGCGTGGGAGACGGGCGCCGAATAAGGCCGCGCGACGAGCGTCCGCGACGATCGGCGGCGCAACCGGGCCCGCCGCATTTTGCGTCTCGGGCCGGGGCGCTTGCACTACAATGCGTGACCTCCGGCGCGCTGCCGGCCCCGTCCCGACCGATGCTTCGCACGATGATCGTCAATCGCCTTGTCTCCGAGATCCTGTTCGGCTTTACCGGCCTGATCGGCATCATCAATCCGATCGGTATCGCGTTCCTGTTTCTCGAACGAACCGAGGCGCTCACCGCGCACGAACGGGATCTGCTCGCGCGGAAGGTCGCGTTCAATGCATTCGTCGTGCTGATGGTCGCGTTCTTCGCCGGCACGCCGGTGCTGCATTTCTTCGGGATCTCGATGGAAGCGCTGCGGATCGGCGGCGGCTTCGCGGTTGCCGTGGCCGGCTGGCAGATGCTGAACGAACCGGACGGGCCGGGCGGCGGCGACACGCCCGTCAAGCCGATCGACGCGAACGCGATCATGACGCGCGCGTTCTTCCCGTTGACGGTGCCGCTGACGGTCGGCCCCGGCTCCATCGCGACCGCGATCGCGCTGAACGCGAACCGCACGCACAAGCTGTCGGAATTCATGCTGTCGAGCATCGTGTCGATCGCCGTGTCCGTGCTCGTCGCGCTCGTGATCTGGCAGGTCTACAGCCGCTCCGCGCTGCTCGCGCGCTACCTCGGCAGCGAAGGAACCAAGGTCGCGAAGCGCGTGTCGGCGTTCCTGCTGCTGTGTATCGGCGTGCAGATCATGCTGACCGGCTTCTCCGCGTTCCTGCAGCCGATCGCCGACCAGGCCAAGTAACCGGAGCGTTCCGGTTCGCCCTTCGAGGTTCAACCTTTCACGCAGCCTGCACGCGGCGCGCGGTCATACGCGTTCGCGGCATGCGGGATACCATGCGACGTCTGGCGGATGCGCGGCGCGCATCCGGCCGCAATCCCCAACTTGAGTGGCGAGGCGCGCAATGGAATACGTGAAATTCGGGTCGACCGGGCTGGACGTGTCGAAGCTGGTATTGGGCTGCATGACGTTCGGCGAGCCGTCGCGCGGCACGCACCCGTGGACGCTGCCGGAAGCGGAAAGCCGCCCGATCATCCAGCGGGCAGTCGAGGCCGGCATCAACTTCTTCGACACCGCGAACATGTATTCGGACGGCACGTCGGAGGAGATCGTCGGCCGCGCGCTGCGCGATTTCGCGAAGCGCGACGACGTCGTGATCGCGACGAAGGTGTTCTACCGGATGCGGCCGGGACCGAACGGCGCCGGCCTGTCGCGCAAGGCGATCATGACCGACATCGACCAGAGCCTGAAGCGGCTCGGTACCGACTACGTCGATCTCTACCAGATTCACCGCTGGGATTACGGCACGCCGATCGAGGAGACCCTCGAGGCGCTGCACGACGTCGTCAAGGCCGGCAAGGCGCGCTATATCGGCGCGTCGTCGATGTTCGCGTGGCAGTTCGCGAAGGCGCTGCACACGTCGAAGCAGAACGGCTGGACCCGCTTCGTCAGCATGCAGAACCACCTGAACCTGCTGTATCGCGAAGAGGAGCGCGAAATGCTGCCGCTGTGCGAGGACGAACGCATCGCGGTGATCCCGTGGAGCCCGCTCGCACGTGGGCGCCTGACGCGCAACTGGGACGAATCGTCGGAACGGCAGCAGAAGGACGACGTCGGCCAGCGGCTGTACGACGCGACGGCCGACGCCGACAAGGCGGTCGTCGACGCCGTCGCGGCGATCGCCGCCGCGCGCAACGTGCCGCGCGCGCAGGTCGCGCTGGCGTGGGTCGCGCAAAAGCGCGGCGTGACCGCGCCGATCGTCGGCATTTCGAAGCCGCGGCAACTGGACGATGTGCTCGGCGCGCTCGCGCTGAAGCTGACCGACGACGAGATCGCCACGCTCGAACGCCCGTACGTGCCGCACGCGGTGGCCGGGTTCAACTGAGCGGCAGCGCGGGCGGCGCCGGTGCCGGCGTCGCGATCAGCGCGCGGTGGCGAGCATCGGGTAAGTGAACAGGCCGAAGTGGACGACGTTCAGCCCCGCATGCGCGAGCGCGGCGGCGAGCAGGCCGCCGCGTCGCCACGCGAGCCCGTAGCCGATGCCGGCCACCGTGCCGAGCACGATCCACGGCCAGCCGCCGGCCGCGTGCGCGGCGCCGAACAGCACCGCGCCGGCCGCGAGCGCGACCCACGGGCCGCATGACCACGCGCGGAGCACGCGGGTCAGCCCGCCTTGCACGTAGCTGCGGAACAGCGCTTCCTCGGCGAGCGTCACCAGCAACACGTTATTCGCGAGCCACAGCCAGCCGGACGGCGGCCATTTGGGCGCCCAGCCGACCATCCCGAACGCGAGCGCGCCGGCCAGGCACGCGGCCGCCGTCGCGACGGCCGCCACCACGCCGGTGCGCAGCGCGCGCGACAGCGCGACGTCCGGCGCGACCCACGGCAGCACCCACAGCAGCCACAGGCCGACGAGCGGCTTGTCGAAATTCAGGTACATCGTGAACGGCACGGCGTCCGGCGTGAAGCGGATCGGCCCGATCACGCGCGGATTGTGGAAGCCGGGAATCAGGTGCAGGCTCAGCGCGATCGCGAGCGCGGCAAAGACGAGGTGCGCGGCGATGCGTACCGCGAGCGGGCGCGCGGGCAGCACGCCCCAGCCGGCCGCGATCAGCAGCGCGATCGGCGCGAGCGCGATCGGCGCAAGCTGGCCGAACGCCAGCGCGCCCGCATAGCCGAGCGCGGCGAGGCCGATGCTCAGGCCGTGCAGCGGGCGATGCCACGCGAATGCGGCGGCCGCGAACAGGGCGACCCAGATCGTGGCGCACGGAAGGAGCGTAAGGGACATGACGGGAAACGGATCGGCGGACGAGACGCCGCGCATCATACAGCAGGCGCCGTGACACGCCGCCGGGCAGCGGGCCAGCCGCGCGTCAGCGGCCGGCGGTCTCGGTCACGCCGCTGCGGCCCGGGATGTCGACGCTGTTGCGCGCGCGCATCCGCCGCCGATACCAGAACGTCCACAGCAGCAGGCAGCTGAACACCGTGTAGCCCATCACCGGCGACACGACCAGCACGCGCTCGACCGGCCAGTTGGCGACCATCCACCAGCGCAGCAGCATTTCGATCGTCATGATGGCGCCCCACACGAACGTCATCCGCCGCAGCATCTGCCGCAGGCCCGGCTGCGCGTCCCAGACGGCTTCGAAGTGCGCGGCGCCGCCGTCCATCTCGCGGGCCACGGTGGCGCGGGCCAGATAGTAGATCAGCGGGCGTTCGCGGAACAGCGACAGCAGGAACACGATGCCGATCGTGCCCGACCCGATCGATTCGCGCATCAGCAGCGTGCGCGGGCTGCCGCCGAACGCCATCCCGACGATCGACAGCGTGATGCCGAGCAGCACGATGGCCGCCACCGCGTCGATGCGGCGCGAGCGGATGAATTCGACGATCGACCAGACGATCGGCGGAACCGCCGATGCGTACAGCGCGCCGGTTTCGCCGAAATGCGGATGCGCGACCCGATAGGCCACCCAAGGCAGCACGAGGTTGACGAAGAGTTCGAGAATCAGTCCGGCTCGCGGTTTCACGGTGCGCCATTCCACGCAGGTTGGGGCGGACGCGCGAAAGGCGTGGTTGCCCCCGGTTGCCCCGAAAAGGGTTCGGTCCAGTATATCGAAGAATCGGGCGGGGTTGCGGTGTCGCTTGCCGGCACGGCGAGCCGCCGTACTCGCGTGCAGCGGCCGGCGGATCGATCGGCGCACGCGGCGGCGGGGCGGGGACGTCCTGCACGATCGCGCCGTCGCGTGGCGTCGTGTCGCGGCCCGTCGTCGATCGGGATGCGTTGGCCGTGCGCGAGCCGGCGCGGCGCGGCATGAATCGATGCCGCGGCCGCGCGCGGGCGGTCAGGCGAGGGCCGGCTGGACGATGATCTTCACGTTGCGGTCCTTGTGATTGACCAGTTCCTCGAAGCCGTGCGCGACGATGTCGCCGAGCGCGATGCGCCCGGTGATGAGCGGCTGCACGTCGATGCGGCCATCCGCGATGAAGCGGATCACGTCCGCGAATTCGCCGTTGTACGCGAGCGAACCGATCACTTCCTTCTCGGTCGACACGATGTCGAAGAAGTTGAACGGCGTCGGCTCCTCGAAGATGCCGACCATCACCGACTTGCCGGCCTTGCGGATCACGTCGATCGCGAGCTTCGCGGTGGCCGTGTGGCCGATGCACTCGAACGACACGTCGGCGCCGTAGCCGCCCGTCAGTGCCTTGACTTCCGCGATCGCATCAGAGGCCTTCGGATCGATCACGACGCTCGCGCCGACCTCCAGCGCCTTCTGCTTGCGCGCGGCCGACATCTCCAGCGCGATCACGCGTCCGGCGCCCGCGGCCTTCGCGCACATGATCGTGCACAGGCCGATGGTGCCCGCGCCGACCACGACGACGGTCTGCCCGACGATGTTGCCGGCCTTCTTCACCGCATGCAGCCCGACCGCGAGCGGTTCGATCAGCGCGCCGGCCTCGGTCGGGAAATCGTCGGGCAGCTTGTACAGCAGTTCGGCCGGCACGTTCACGTATTCGGCGAACGCACCGTTGTTCATCAGCCCGGTGAACGCGAGGTTCTCGCAGATGTTGTACAGCCCGTGCCGGCAGTACCAGCAGGTGCCGCAATGCTGGCATGCGTCGGCCGTCACGCGGTCGCCGACCGCGAAGCCCGACACGCCCGCGCCGAGTTCGGCGATCTCGCCGCTGAACTCGTGGCCGAGGATGCACTGGCCTTTCAGGCCGGTGAGCGGATGCGGTGCGTCGACCGGGATGAACACCGGCCCGGCGACGTATTCGTGCAGGTCGGAGCCGCAGATGCCGCACCAGTGCACGCGGATCGTGACCCACCCGGCGGGCGGGCGCTCCGGAACGGGAACCTGTTCGACGCGGATGTCGTGGCGGCCATGCCAGACGGCGGCTTTCATGCTGGGCGGGGCGGTCGATACCGGTGTGCTCACGTTGCTGTCTCCATCAGGTTGTCGTCGGGCGTGCGGCGACGCCGCCGGTGCGCCCGTCGCGCGATTGCGCGATCGACCGGTATGCAGGAACGGGGCCAGCGCGAATCGGGGCGGTGCGGGGCGGTCGGAAGGGGGGGCGCGGGCGCGCTGCATCATGGCGGATTGCGCCGTCCGGTAAAGGCTCGGAAGAAATGGCGTGTCGGATTTGCTGCGATAGCGAAACGGCGAGTCGAATGAGACGCCGGGACGTTCGTCTCAGCGCAATGAGACGAATCGCGAGACGAACGGTGACGGGAACCGCGGTTCGACCCGCGTTCAGGCGAGCACTTCGTCCACGGCAGCCGTAGCGAGCGGCGTGAATCCGGCGGCACGGTACAGCGGCCGGCCGGCTTCGGACCCGGCCTCGTCGAGCGGGAACAGCGTGGCCGGTGCGAGGGAGGCGGTCGGCATGCGTAGATGTTCAGCGTTGTCGGAGCGAAGCCAACGGCTTAGACCAGGACGCCTCCGTCGCGCGTCGCGCCGGCCATTGCCGTCATCGCCGAAACGGATCGTTGCGCACGCTACCCCTTTACTTGAAGTTAACTTCAATTTGTATCATGTGCGCCAGTCCGATTGCGCTCGCGTGCGACATCCCGTTGCACGCTGCCGCTTCGATGGCGGTGAAGACGACCGAAGCGCCTGTCGCGGCCGGTGCCGCCATGCTGCCGTCGCATGGCCACCGGTGCGCCGTCGCTAGCGCGGCGATCGGTCTGTTCTTGCTGCGCGAACCGATGGGCCGGCGCCGAGTGGAGTGTCTGCGTCGGTCAACCTGCACGGAAATCCGTCAAGCATGCTCGACACCATGGAAAGCCTGATCTGCGAAGAAGACCGGTCGTGCGACGTGTCCGCGTCCCCGTCCGCGCTCGACGAAGACGGTGCGCTGCCGTCGCGCGACGGCGTGGTCGCGCATCCGCTCGCGCCGATCGGCCGTGCGCCGGTTCCGGCGCACGCGACGGCCGCGGTGTCGCCGTTGCGCCCGCAACTGTTCGTCACGGTGCTGGAGGCTGGCGACGACGCACTGCTGGTGCGATGGGTCGAGAGCGGCCGCTGTCATTACGGCGAGCAACGCTGGCGCCTGCGCGTCGCGCTGCAGCCCGGTCGCTGCGCGCTCTCGGGGCAGACGATCGAGCCGGGCGAGCCGGTGTTCCGGCCGGTGCGGCGGCCCGTGCCGGCCAATGGCGACGAGATGATCCACCCGGCATCGGTGCCGGGTAGGGACGGTGCGGCGTGCGACGGGACGCCGGAGGACGGCGACGCACGCCATCCGGCCGATGTTCACGACTGAACCTCGGCCGTCCGGAGGACGACGTTATTTCTTCAGGTCGTGCCGGTACTGGATGAACCCGGCGTTGTTCGCGAGCTTGTCGTACAGCGCGCGTGCGGTCGTGTTGGTCTCGTGCGTGAGCCAGTACACACGGCTCGCGCCGGCTTCGCGGGCCCGTTCGTACACGGCCTCGATCAGCGCGCCGCCCGCGCCTTGCCCGCGGGCGTCGGGCGCCGTGTACAGGTCCTGCAGGTAGCAGTACGGCCCTTCGGTCCAGCACGAGCGATGGTAGATCGCATGCACGATCCCGACCATCGCACCCGACGCGTCGAACGCGCCGAGCACGAACATCGGCTCGGCCGGGTCCATCAGGCGCGCCCAGGTCGTCGCGAACACCGCGTCGCTCAGCGCGGTGTCGTAGAACGTCTGGTAACCCTGCCACAGCGGGCGCCACGCGGCTTCGTCGGCGGCGACGAGCGGGCGCACCGTCACGCGCGTCGCGTCGTTCGCGCGGCTGGCGGCGTCGCGCGCGGCGGCCTGCGCGTGGCGGATCGCGGTGAGCGACTGGCGCTGGTTGCCTTCGGCGTCGAAGTTCTCCGGTGCGAGCCACGCGTCGAACGCGGCGCGAACGTCCGGCCATTCGCCGTCGATGATCGAGAACCACGCGGTGTCGCGATTGCGGGCGCGGTAGACGATCGCCTGCCGGAACGTGCCTTCGTAGCGGAAGCCGAGGCGCGCCGCCGCCTTGCGCGACGGCGCGTTCAGGTCGTCGCACTTCCATTCGTAGCGCCGGTAGCCGAGCGTGTCGAACGCATACTTCATCAGCAGGAACTGCGCTTCCGTCGACACCGGCGTGCGCTTGAGCAGCGGCGAGAACGTGACGGAGCCGACCTCGATCACGCCGTTGGCCGGATCGATGCGCATCAGCGCGAGCGTGCCGACCGCGCGGCCGGTGGCCCGGTCGATCACCGTGTAGTGGAGCGGATCGGTGCTCGCCTGTGCGCCGCGCGCGTAGTCGCGGTAGCTGGACGCGTCGGTGTACGGGCCGTGCGCGAGATAGGTCCAGTCGCTGCCGTCGGGCGCTTGCGCGTAGGCGGCGTACAGATCGGCCGCGTGGCGCTCGGCGTCGAGCGGTTCGAGCCGGCAGTAACGGCCTTCGAGCGCGATGCGCTCCGGGCGCGGACGCGCGGACCAGTCGGGAACGGGGTGGCCGATGGGCTGCTGGAAAGCGTTGGTGAGCGTGGGCAAGGTCGATCTCGCTTCGGTTGGCGGCCGGCGACATGCCGGCATGCAGACGATCGTAGTCGCGGCGAGGTACCATGAGAAGCGCCAGAGAATGGCAAATTTATGGTGCCACGAGCGATGACCGTCAGCCGTGTGCACGCTTGCCGCGCTTACCGTGCGCCGCTGGCCGTACGTCCCGTTCCCGTCTTTCACGCTGCGATGTTCCGATGACGATTGCCTTTCCTTCCGGCGACGCGCCGTCGTTGCCGCTCGATGCGCCGCTGGCGCGCACGCCCGGCGCGCCTTCGCTGCAGCGCCAGTTGTTGCGCCGCGTGCGCGACGCGATTCTCGGCGGCGCGATGCCGGCCGGCACGCGGCTGCCCGGCACGCGCGCGCTGGCCGAAACGCTCGGCGTGTCGCGCAATACGACGGCCGCCGTGTACGAGCAGCTCGTCGCCGAAGGCTTCCTGCAGTCGGATCGTCGCGGCACGCGGGTCGTCGGGCTGTCGCGACCGGCGCCGCCCCGCCGGCGTACCGCGCCGCCGGCCGTCGCGCAGCGGCTCGAGCGGATTCGCCCGAGCCTCGTCGGCACCGGCGAATCGGAGGGCTTCCGGCCGGGCGTGCCGGCGCTGTCGCATTTCCCGGTGGATGCGTGGCGGCATGCGATCGACCGCGCGTTGCGCCGCGCGGGCCGCGACCTGCTGGCGTACGGCGATCCGCTCGGCGAACCCGCGTTGCGCGAATCGATCGCGCGCCACCTGGCCGTCACGCGCGGCGTGCGCTGCGACCCGGAGCAGATCGTGATCACCGAAGGCGCACAGGGTGCGATCGCGCTGTGCGCCCAGTTGCTGACGAATCCGGGCGATACGGTGTGGGTCGAGGAGCCCGGCTATCGCGGCGCGCGCACCGCGATGCAGGCGGCCGACCTCGACGTCGTGCCGATGCCGGTCGACGCGGAAGGGCTGCGCGTGGAACCGGACGACTGGCGCGAGCGACCGCCGCGCCTCGTCTACACGACGCCGTCGAACCAGTTCCCGACCGGCGCCGTGCTGTCGATCTCGCGCCGGCTCGCGCTGATCGATGCGGCGCGCCGCCATCGCGCGTGGATCATCGAGGACGACTACGACAGCGAATTCCGTCACACCGGCGAGCCGATCGGCGCGATGCAGGGGCTCGCGCCCGATTCGCCGGTCGTCTATCTCGGCTCGTTCAGCAAGACGATGTTTCCGGCGCTGCGGATCGGCTTTCTCGTGTTGCCCGACGCGTTGCTGGCCGCCGTGCGGCCGGCGCTGCCGGAGATGCTGCGCGGCGGGACGCGCCACGTGCAGCTCGCGCTGGCCGATTTCATCGAGACGGGCGAGTACGGCCGGCATCTCGGACGGATGCGCCGGCTGTATCGCGACCGGCGGCGTTTGCTGCTCGCCGCGCTCGATAGCAGCCTGAGCGTGCCGCACCAGGTCGAGGGTGGCCCGTGCGGGTTGCATCTCGCGTTGCGGCTGCCGGCGCGTTATCGCGATCGCGCGATCGTCGAAGCGGCGCGCGCGCATGGCATCGGGCCGTTTCCGCTGTCGGGTTTCGCGATCGATGCGGCGCGGGCCGGCAACGGGCTCGTGCTCGGTTTCGGCAATACGTCGGCCGACGCGTTCGAGCCGATGTTGCGGATGGTGTCGACGATCGCGGAGCGGGTCGGCGCGGGTGGCGCGTGATGGTGGGGTGTCGCGATTTCAACGTCCCGCTGCCCGATCGTGATGATGCTGCGCCCGTCGTTCCGGTTCGTTGTCGTTGCATGCATGTCGCGGGTGGCCGTCGGTTACACGGCTGCGTTGCCGAATACCCAAGGAGTGGGCGGGGTCGCGGTGTTGTCGTGCCACTGAACGGAGCGGGTGCCGGCTCGTCGGCGGATGCGGGCCGATGACGGACCATCCGCGGTTCGCGCGCCGTCTGTCGGTGACGTGCGACAGCCTGACGATCGACCGCGGACCGCCACGATGACGCCGGCACGCGCACCGATGCGTGGTGGATATTCGGATTGACGAACCGCGCGCTTTGTTCGAAACGAATGCCGTCGCGGCTTCGCCGCCACGGCGCCTCCCGGCATACGGGTTTCGATTCGTGTGTTCCAACCGGCGCGTGAGCTATAAATGGTTGGGTGTACCGGTGCTTGTCGGGCGCCTGCGCGTCTCGCGCAGGGTGGCGTCGCGGCTGCCGGGGGAGGTGGCACCGTGGTTTGCCAGACGCTTGCTCGCGCCGTGCTTCGCACCGCGTTGATCGGGGGCGTGTTTGCCGGATGTTTGCCGCCGCCCGCCGCCGTCGCCGGCACCCTCGCGCCGCACGCCGCACCGCCGGCGATGAAGGCGCGGATTCCCGCCGCGTCTTACGCGATGCCGGTCGACTTTCCCGCGATCGTCGAGCGCTACGGCCCGGCGGTCGTGACCATCCTGGCCGCCACACCCGATCCGCAAACCGGCGGGCCGGCCTTTGCAGCCCTCGATCCCGACGATCCGCTCGCCGCGTTCTTCCGGCACGGCGCGGCGCCGCCCGCGCAGGGGGCGCAGGCGCCCGATACGCCGCCGCGTGCGGTGTCCGGCAGCGGCTCGGGCTTCATCGTCAGCGCCGACGGCCTGATCGTCACGTCCGCCCATGTGGTCGACGAGGCGACCGACGTGACCGTGCGGCTCATCGACCGCCGCGAATTCAAGGGGACGGTGCTGGCCGTCGATCCGCAAAGCGACGTTGCCGTGCTGCGCGTCGACGCGACGAAGCTGCCGTTCGTGCGCGTCGGCGATTCGTCGAAGGTTCGCGCGGGCGAACCGGTGATGACGATCGGCGCGCCGGACGGGTCGGGCAACACGGTCACGGCCGGCATCGTCAGCGCGACGTCGCGCCGCTTGCCGGACGGCAGCGCATTTCCGTTCTTCGAGACCGACATCGCGCCGAACCCGGACAACTCGGGCGGCCCCGTGTTCAATCGCGCGGGTGACGTGGTCGGCATCGCGGTGCAGGTCTATACGGGCACGGATCGCTACGCCAGCACGACGTTCGCCATCCCGATCGCGTTCGCGTCAAGGATGCGCGCCCAGTTGCGCGCGCAACAGCAGGCGCAGATGCAGACGCAACAGCAGGCTCAGGCGCCCGCGCCGGGTGCGCCGTCGGGCAATGCGTTCGGCGCGGACGTGCAGGACGTCGGCGTCGGTCTGGCCGCGGCGTTCGGGCTGCCGCGTCCGGCAGGCGCGCTCGTCAACGGCGTCGCGCCCGGCTCGCCGGCCGCCGCGGCCGGCCTGAAGCCGGGCGACGTGATCGTGAAGATGGGCGACAAGGCCATTGGTCGCTCGGCCGAACTGGACGACCTGGCCGCCGCGCTGCCGCCCGGCGCGAAGGCGCCGCTGCGCGTGATCCGCAACCGTGCGCCGGTGAAGCTGACGATCGTCGGCGCCGACGACGCGGGCGGGAGCGCGGCCGCCACGGTCGGCATGGCCGCGCCGAAGGCCGCCGCGCGGCCGGGGCCGGCAGCCGGCGACGCAAGCGGCAGCGGCGACCACGGCGACCGCCTCGGGCTGACGATGCACGCACTGAGCGACGACGAGCGTCGTTCGACGGGGCTCGCGGTCGGAATGATGGTGGACGCGGTGCACGGCCCGGCCGCGCGCGCGGGCATCCAGCCGGGCGACGTCGTGCTGTCGCTCAACGACACGCTGCTCGAGACGCCGGACGACGTGCCGTCGCTCGAAGCGAACGGCGGCAGCGTGATCGCCGTGCTGATCCAGCGCAACAACGCGCGGAAGTTCGTCTCGGTGCGCGTGCGTTAGGGCGTTGACGCGGCTGGCGTCGTCCGCCTAACATCGTCCGCTATCGCTGACGGTTCGCCATCCATTCAGGAGCCATTCGGCATGAAAACGGCTTGCTTCATCGTAGTAGCCCACAGGCGCAGGGTCCGGTAGCAGGATCGCGCCGGCACCCATGCGCCCCCGACTCGTTCGGGGGCTTTTTTTTGTGTTGCGCACGGCCGTGCGGCCGGTGCGCGGGAGGGCGTCCGCTTGCCATCGAACCCGTCGACCGTTTCCGACCCGGCGTCGCCGCGATACGCCACGCTGATCCTGCTGTGCGCGTTGTCGGTGCTGCCGCTGAGCCTGTTCCTGCCGTCGCTGCCGGCAATCGTGCGCGACCTGCACACCGACTATGCGCTCGTCGCGCTGTCGCTCGGCGGGTATGCGGCGGTGGCCGCGTCGCTCGAATGCGTGACGGGACCGCTGTCCGACCGCTTTGGGCGGCGGCCTATCGTGCTGACGAGCGTCGCGATATTCGCGCTCGGTTCGCTGGGTTGCGCGATGGCGACCGATATCCGCGTGTTTCGCGGCTGCCGGCTGATGCAGGCGGCGATCACGTCGGTGTATCCGGTGTCGATGGCGGCGATCCGCGACACCGGCGGCGGCGCGCGTGCGGCAAGCCGGATCGGCTATGCGGCGATGGCCGCCGCGTTCGCGCCGATGCTCGGCCCGACGCTCGGCGGCGTGCTCGACCAGACGGCCGGCTGGCGCGCGAGCTTCTGGTTGCTGGGCGCGGTCGGCATCGCGCTGTTCGCGTGGTGCGCGCTCGATCTCGTCGAAACCCATACGCGCCGGCCGTCGAGCTTCGCGCAGCAGCTTCGTGCGTATCCGGCGTTGCTGCGTGCGCGCCGTTTCTGGGCCTATGCGCTGTGCATGGCATTTTCGACGGGCGCGTTCTATGCGTTCCTGGCCGGCGCACCGCTCGCCGCGAAGACGCGGTTCGGCATCGCGCCGGCCGAGATCGGCTTCTATATGGGGACGATCACGGCCGGTTTCGTGGGCGGCAGCTTTCTGGCCGCGCGGGTCGCACGCCGCCATGCGCCGGCCACGACGATCCTGGGCGGGCGAGTCGTGGCGTGTGCGGGCCCGCTGATCGGGCTTGCGCTGATGTTCGGCGGCGCGACGCACGCGCTTGCGTGGTTCGGGCCGTGCGTGCTGGTCGGCATCGGCAACGGACTGAGCAATCCCGGCGCCCATGCGGGCGCGGTGTCGGTGCGCCCGGAGCTGGCGGGCAGCGCGTCGGGGCTGGCCGGCGCGATGACGATCGGCGGCGGCGCCGCGCTATCGTCGTTGACGGGCGCGCTGCTGACCCCGCGCAACGCAGGCTACCTGCCGCTCGCGATGATGCTGCTGTCGGCGGCGATCGCGCTGGCGGCCGCCGTGTGTGTGCGGGCGTTCGACGGGCAGGACGCCGGGCGGTGAGCGCGGGTGCGCCCCGGTACCGGCGCGCGGCCGAATGACGGACAATCCGCCGCATGCCGGGAGACGACGCACGATCCGCGCGCCGCGCGTCCCGACGAGCGCGAAGGGCGACTGGACGAGGATGCGATGAGCGACTTTTCTGATTTCCAGCGGGACATTGCCGATGCCGCGAAGGCGACCTTCAGGGCGTTGCGGGCGTTGCACCCGGACGAGCATTTCTACGCGTTTGCGTTGTACACCGACAGCGGCGCGATGACGGTGGTGCCGGCCGCCAATTCGGTCGAAGGGCTGGGCCGGATCCGCGCGCAACAGGCGGTTGCGGACGACGATCCGTGGTTCGTGTGGGGCGTGTCCGAATGGGCCTACGAGGCGGCCGAGGCGTCCCCGTTCAACGCGATCTGCGGCAGGCTGGCCGACGAAGTGCTGAGCCCGCAGTTCGTCCGGTCGCGATTCGCGGAATTTTCCCGGCAACTGCACACCGACATGATCGAGGCATTGCGGCTGCTCGATCGCGACGGCGTGTTCGGTACGGGCGACGACCGGGCGGCCATCACGCTGTTCGTGTCGATCAGCGACGACGATGCGGCCGAGGCGCTGGAAAACGCGTCGGCGAAAGCGCTGAATCCGCCGGCCGTCGCCGACGCGTTCCTGCGCCGCTACGACTGACCGTCATCGGGATCCCATCCCGCGCGGCGGCCCCTGGCAGGCGGCCGCCCCACATGCCGCGTTACGGCTTCGCGCCGACCACGAATTCGAACGTCGCGACGCCGTCGACGCCCCCCGTCACGCGATCGCCCGGCTGCAGCGCGCCGACGCCGGCCGGCGTGCCGGTGAAGATCAGGTCGCCGGCCTTCAGCTCGACCGACCGCGACACGTACGCGATGACGTCGGGCACGGGCCAGATCATGTCGGCGAGGTCGCCTTGCTGGCGCGTGTCGCCGTTGACCGCGAGCCAGATGCCGCCGGTCGCCGGGTGGCCGGTGGCCGTCACGGGGCGCAGCGCGGTCACGGGGCCCGACGCGTCGAAGCCCTTCGCCCAGTCCCACGGCCGGCTCAGCTTCTTCGCTTCGGCCTGCAGGTCGCGGCGCGTGAGGTCGACGCCGACGCCGTAGCCCCACACGTGCGACAGCGCGTCGGCCGGGTCGATCGACCGGCCGTCCTTGCCGATCGCGACGACCAGCTCGATTTCATGATGGAGATCGTTCGTCAGCGGCGGATAGGCGACCGTGCCGCTGGCCGGAACGATCGCGTCGGCCGGCTTCGCGAAGAAGAACGGCGGTTCGCGGTCGGGGTCGGCGCCCATTTCGCGGGCATGGTCGGCGTAGTTGCGGCCGACGCAGAAGACGCGGCGCACCGGAAAGCGCGCGGACGACTGTTCGACTTCGACGGAGGGACGCTCGGCGGCGTCGATGACATAGGCGGACATCGGAGGGCCTCGTTCGGTAGGAAGACGGATGGCCGGCGCAGCGGCCGGCATGCGTGCAACGATACCCGACGCGCGTGCGCGCGGATGCGACGCAACTGCGCTTTACCGGGACAAAACTACGCGTCGGCGGCCGGCTGCGCGTCGTCGGCGGCGGGCAGCGCGGCGTTGGCGTCGCGGTACGCCTTCGGCGACACGCCGACCCGCGCACGGAAGCGCCGTGCGAAATAGCCTTCGTCGCGGAAGCCGACCGAGCGGGCGATGTCCGCGATGCGCCGGCTGGTATGGGCCAGCAGCGACTGCGCGAGCGCGATCCGGCGCTCGGTCACGAGATCGGTGAAGGTGCTGCCGGTTTCCTTGCGCACCAGGTGCGCGAGGTAGTTCGGCGACAGAAACGCGGCTTCGGCGGTGGCGGCGAGCGTCAGGTCCTCGCGGGTCAGGTTCGCGCGCACGTGGCGCAGCACGCGGGCCAGCGCGTCGCGCCGGCCGGCGCGCTGGGCGCCGCGCTGCGCGAGCTTGTCGAGCGCGCCCGCGTACTGCGTGCAGACGAGCCCGATCAGTTGCAGCAGGTAGCCGCGCAGCAGCGTGGTCGAGCCGAACGTGCGCACGCGATCGGCGTCGAGCATGCACAGCGCGAGGCGGCGCGCTTCGTCGTACGTATCGCCGGTCAGGATGAAATCGAGATGCTCCTGGAAGCGGAACGGCGTGAGTTCGGGGAAGCGGTGCGCGGGCACGTCCTCGAGATCGAGCGGATCGACGTCGAGATCGGCGCGCAGGAACGCCTGGCTGAAGTTGATCACGATGAAATGCGCGCCTTCCGGGTGCGGAATCAGGTGCTCGCGGTGCGGCAGCACGAACGCGAGCGCGCCGCGCGGAAACGGCCGCGTGACGCCGCCGATGCGCTGCTCGGTGTCGCCGCCGAGGTTGAACTGGATCTGGAAATACGCGTGCCGGTGCGGCTCGGTGATCGCCTGGCGCGACGCCTGGTCGCGGATGTAGAAGTCGAGCCGGTCGCTGCGTTCGGGCATCCCGTACAGGCGCGGCGGGGCGGTGGAGGGCATGAAGGATTGTGCTGTTCGTGACGCGGTTGAGCCGCGATGGTACAGCGAACCGGGCGCGACGGCGATCCGTGCGGCCGCGCGGCTTCGCCCGCTGCCGCCCGCGGCGCGGCGCGCGGCGATCATTCGTCCGGGTGGAAGCCGAGATAACGGGCGTGCGGGCTGCGGCTACCTGCACGCTGACTGGTCGCGCCGACCGACACGAGCGCATCCACCGTCGACGTACGGTTCGACACCAGCGTCCACGCGATGGCGTCGTCGGCGCCGGACGGTGCCGGCTCCGCCGCGCGCAGCGCCGTCAGCGCCGCGAGCAGCGTGGCGGCCGGCGGCGCATGGATCGCGAACCCTTCGTTGGCAACTGCCGCCGTATCGATCCCCAAGGCCGCGCAAAGCCGTGCCCGCAGCGGCGTCTCGGCTTCGCTCGCTGCACGCGAGCGCGCGATGTTCTCGCGGGTATTCGCGTCGACGATCGTGCCGCCGCGGACGAACGGTGTCTGCTGCCACGCGTCGGGCGTGCATTGCTTGCCGCCCGGCACCAGCGGCACGAACGGATTGACTTCGGCCGGATAGATCCGGCACACGAGCGGGCGCTCGTCGTAGATCGCGCAACGCAGGTCGTCGAGCAGGTTAGGGCACGGTCCGGCATGGGTCGCGGTGAGCATGATCGTGATGCGGACGGGCAGCGAGCCGCTCGCCGCGGCGGTCGAGCGCACGCGCGGCGAACGCGTTGTCGGGTTCGGGCTCGACGAGCCACGGCATCGCGTCGCACAGCAGCTCCACGTGGCCGCCGCGCTGCAGCCACGCAATGGCTTCGTCGATCGTCAGCGGAATGCGCAGTCGCGGCAGCATCCGCCGCAGCCGTTGCAGGCAAAGTCGATATCGGTTGGGGTGTCGTTCATGCTCGATTCGATACCGATAACAGGGATGTTGCGAAGCGTCGCGGCATGGCCGTGGTGGCGTTTACCGGGCGACCAGCGGCGCGATCCGGCGCCGCAGCTCGGGCACGACGTCGGCGTCGAACCACGGATGGTGCTTGAACCATGCCTGGTTGCGCGGCGACGGATGCGGCAGCGGCAGGATCGCCGGGCCGTAGTCGCGCCAGGCCTGCACGGTGTCGGTCAGCGTCGCCTTGCGCGTGTCGCGCAGGAAATGCCGCTGCGCGTACTGGCCGATCAGCAGCGTGAGCCGGATCGACGGCAGTTCGGCCAGCAGCCGGTCGAGCCACAGCGGCGCGCATTCGGGGCGCGGCGGGTTGTCGCCGCTCGCGCCGCGGCCCGGGTAGCAGAAGCCCATCGGCACGATCGCGAAGCGCGTCTCGTCGTAGAAGCTTTCGGCGTCGACGCCGAGCCAGTCGCGCAGCCGCTTGCCGCTCGCGTCGTCCCACGGGATGCCGCTCGCGTGGACGCGCGCGCCCGGCGCCTGGCCGACGATCAGGATGCGTGCGGCGCGATGCGCACGCACGACCGGGCGCGGGCCGAGCGGCAGGTCGGCTTCGCAAGCACGGCACGCGCGGATTTCGGTGAGCAGCACGTCGAGCGGCGCGCGCGTTCGTTTCGGCATCGATTCGGAGCGGGGATGGAGTGGCAAGGTGCTGTCGCACGAGCGGCACGAGCGGCAAGCGCGGGCAGCGGAAGGGCCGCCGGCTCGGCGTGGCGCCGGCGCGCACCGGCTGCACTGCGCGGCGCGCCCTACGCCTGCGCGCTACGCCAGCGACAGACCCGCCGCGCCGCCTTCGGCGACCGCAGCATCATACAACGCGGTCTGCGCGATCGCCGCGGCGATGCCTGCGTCGTCGTGCGAGCCGCCGAGCATGCCCCAGCGCCGGTATTGCGACAGGAACCACTGGCCCTCGCGCGGGTCGGGCCGGTTCACCGCGCCGCCGTCGTGAAAGCGGATCGGCAGCGGCGGCGTCGCGAACGGACCCGCGCCGTAGTCGCCGAGCAGGCGCGGTGCGATCAACCGGGCCGGCACGCCGAGCGCGTCGGGCGACGCGAGCCAGTCGGCCGCCTCGCGGCGGTGCGCGGCGCTGTCGAGCCACGCGCATGCGTCGACGAGCGTGCGGATCAGCGCGCGGGCGGTGGCCGGATACAGCGCGACGAAATCGCGCCGGGTCGCGAGCACCTTCTCCGGATGATCGGGCCAGACCTCGCTCGTGACCGCCACGGTGCGGCCCGCGCCGCACGCTTCGGCCACCGCGTGCCACGGCTCGCCCGCGCAGAAGCCGTCGAGCTCGCCGCCCGCGAGCGCCGCGACCATCTCGGGCGGCGGAATCACGACGCTGCGCACGTCGCGCAGCGGATCGACGCCGTGCGACGCGAGCCACGCGTTCAGCCACATCGCATGCGTGCCGGTCGGAAAGGTCTGCGCGAGCAGCGGCTTGCGGCCGAGCGTCGCGAACGCGGTGCGCACGCTGCCGGTTTCGCGGTAAGCGTCGGCGAGGCCGCGCGACAACGTGATCGCCTGGCCGTTGCGGTTCAGCACCATCAGCGCGGCCATGTCGGCCTGCGGGCCGCCGATGCCGAGCTGCAGCCCGCAGACGAGCCCGTACAGCGCGTGCGCGGCGTCGAGTTCGCCGGTCAGCAGCTTGTCGCGCACGGCCGCCCACGACGGCTGGCGGCTCAATTCGAGCGTGAGGCCATGACGCGCGCCGAGGTTCAGGCGCTGCGCGACGATCAGCGGGGCCGCGTCGCTGAGCGCGACGAACCCGAGGCGAAGATGCGCGCGTTCCGGCGCGGCGGGGAGAGAGGTATGCATGGCACTCATGACTGGGGTGGCGCGTCGAGCAATTGTCGCGCGACGTCGACGATGCGCAGGCCGTGATCCATCGCACGCTTGCGCAGCGCCGCATAGGCGTCGTGTTCGGACAGCTTGCGCTGGTCCATCAGCACGCGTTTCGCGCGGTCGATCAGCTTGCGTTCCTCGAGTTCGCGCTCGACGTCGGCCAGCCGGCGGCGCAGCGCATCGTCGTGCGAGAAGCGCGCGAGCGCGACTTCGAGAATCGGCGCGAGGCGCTCGGCCGACAACCCTTCGACGAGATACGCGCTGACGCCCGCGCCGACCGCCGCGCGGATCAGTTCCTGATCGGCGTCGTGGCTGAACATCAGCACGGGGCGCGGCGCGGTCGCATGCATGACCGCGAGCTGCTCGAGCGTGTCGCGCGACGGCGAATCGGTGTCGATGATCACGACGTCCGGGCGTTGCTCCTCGACGGCCGCCGGCAGCCGCGCGGGCGTCGCGACGTCGTTCAGCATCTCGTAGCCGAGGCGCGCGAGCGCGTCGCCGAGCTCGCCGATCGGCTTGTCGGTATCGGTGACGAGCAGCACGCGCAGGCGGGTGGGGGCGGACGCACTCATGAGGCGGGCAACAGGGGCGGTGACGCGTCGGTACAACCGGCGAACGACGCATGCGGGCCGCATGCACGGCCGGGGCGGAAGGAAATGGGGAGCGGCTGACGCCGCACGATGCCGCGCATGTCAGGCGGCCCGCGCGAGTGTCGCATCGGTTGCCGCGTCCGCGTCCTGCGCGGCCGCTTCGCCGATCGCGCCGCCGACGAGGATCACGGCCGGGCTGCCGAGCCGCGCGGCGTCGATGCCGCGCGCGAGCGTGCCCAGCGTGCCGGTCCAGCGGCGCTCGTCGGGCGTGCCGGCCCATTGCACGGCTGCTGCCGGCGTCGAAGCGGGAAGCGCGGCGAGCAGGCCCGCCGCGATGCGGTCGACGCGGCTCATCCCCATGTAGATCGCGAGCGTGGTGCCGGTCGCCGCGAGCCGTGCCCAGTCGGGTTCGCCATGGTCCTGGCGGTGCGCGGTGACGAACGTGACGCCCTGGCAGTGCTCGCGGTGCGTGAGCGAGATGCCGAGGCTCGCGGCGGCGGCGAATCCCGACGAGATGCCGTTGACGATCTCGACCGGAATCGCGGCCGCGCGCAGCGTCGCGAGTTCTTCGCCGGCGCGCCCGAACAGCAGCGCGTCGCCGCCTTTCACGCGCACCACGTGTGCGCCGCGCAGCGCGTAGCGGCGCATCAGCTTCTCGATGAACGCCTGCGGCGTGGAGCGGCAGCCGCCGCGCTTGCCGACGCGGATCACGCGCGCCTGCGGCGCGAGTTCGACGATGCCGGGCGCGACGAGATCGTCGAGCAGCAGCACGTCGGCGGCGGCCAGCGCCTTCACCGCCTTCAGCGTGAGGAGATCGGGGTCGCCGGGGCCGGCGCCCAGCAGCGTGACTTTGCCTGTCGTCATTGTCGTAATCCTGTGCCGCATCGCATCGCTGCGGCGGTCTGATGTCGCGTTGTTGCTCGGCGGCGGCGGGCGGTCGAAACGCACCGGCATCCGGCCGTGCCGTGCACGGGGGGGACGCCGTTGTCCTGTCGGGCCCGCCTTGAAGGGCGGGCAGGGTTTTGCGGGGACTGCCCACCGGCGCCGTTGCCGGTGATGCATGCCGTTCAGCAATATCCGGGCCAACCGGCGCGACGCGCGGCCCGTCGTGTGCCGCGACGCACCGCGCGATGGCCGCGAGCGTGCCTGTGCTCGCCATGCGCGAGCAGTCGCGATGCCGCATCGGCGTGCATCGTGCGCCGCCCGCGCGCACCGCGATGTCGCACGGCGACAGTGCTGCAGCGCACCACATCTGTGCCTCGATGCATCGCGACGGAGAGCGCACCGCGCACCGCGGCGACGTGCCCGATGCCCGGCGCGCCTTGTACGGTGGGGCTCGCGGCGCGATTGACGCCCACATGGCACGTCGCTTGCGTTAGCTCGTTCGGGCGGATCAATGGCGATCCGTCCGCAGTACCGAATACCGAAGCGCCCGGCAACGGGCTTCATGGGCAACGGCGTCCTACGCATCGGGTCTCGACGAGACCGGGTGCGCAGGACGCCGTTTTTCGTTTGGGCGGACGACATGACCGACAAAGCTACCCGTATCGATCTCTTCAGCCTCCGCACCGCGCCGATGCGCGCGTTCCATCTGACGTGGATGGCGTTCTTCGTATGCTTCTTCGCGTGGTTCGCGTGCGCGCCGCTGATGCCGCTGATCGCGCGCGAATTCCATCTGACGGCGGCGCAAGTCGCGAACATCAACATCGCCGCGGTGGCCGCGACGATCGCCGTGCGGCTGCTGGTCGGTCCGCTGTGCGACCGCTTCGGCCCGCGCCGCGTGTATGCCGGGCTGCTGCTGCTCGGCGCGATCCCCGTATTCGCGGTGTCGTTTACGCACGACTACCTGTGGTTCCTGATCTGCCGCCTCGGCATCGGCGCGATCGGCGCGGGCTTCGTGATCACGCAGTACCACACGTCGGTGATGTTCGCGCCGAACGTGGTCGGCACCGCGAATGCGACGACGGCCGGCTGGGGCAATGCCGGCGCGGGCGCGACGCAGGCGCTGATGCCGCTGCTCGTCGCCGCCGGCCTGATGCTCGGCTTCGGCGAGGATTCCTCGTGGCGCATCGCGCTGGTCGTGCCGGGCGTGGCGATGCTCGTGATGGCGTGGGCGTACTGGCGCTTCACGCAGGACTGCCCGCAAGGCGATTTCGTCGCGCTGCGCCAGCAGGGCGTGACGGTCGACAGCGGCAAGAAGGGCGGCTGGGCGAGCTTCTTCGCGGCCTGCGGCAACTACCGCGTGTGGATGCTGTTCGTCACGTACGGCGCATGCTTCGGCGTCGAGGTGTTCATCCACAACATCGCCGCGCTGTACTACGTCGATCACTTCAAGCTGTCGCTGAAGGACGCCGGCTTCGCGGTCGGGATGTTCGGGCTGCTCGCGCTGTTCGCCCGCGCGCTCGGCGGCTGGCTGTCCGACAAGATCGCCGCGCGGCGCAGCCTCGACGTGCGCGCGGCGCTGCTGTGCGCGCTGATCATCGGCGAAGGGCTCGGGCTGATCTGGTTCTCGCATGCGCAAGGCATCGGCGTCGCGCTCGTCGCGATGCTGACCTTCGGCCTCTTCACGCACATGGCGTGCGGCGCGACGTATGCGCTCGTGCCGTTCATCGACCGCAAGGCGCTCGGCGGCGTCGCGGGGATCGTCGGCGCGGGCGGCAACGTCGGCGCGGTCGCCGCGGCTTTCCTGCTGAAGGGTGTCGGCGACGTGCAGCACACGCTGAGCGTGCTCGGCCTTGTCGTGACCGCAACCGCGTTGTGCGCGATGGCCGTGCGCTTCAGCGAAGAACACAAGGCGCGCGAAGCGGAACTGCGCGATCGCGCACTGGCCGCCGCCGGCGCCGCGAACTGATCGACCGAAGGAACCGTCACCATGAAACTCATCGTCATCGGCCACGGCATGGTCGGCCACAAGCTCCTCGAATGCGTCGCGGCGCAAGCCGGCGCGGCCGGCGCGCCGCAGATCACGGTGCTCGGCGAGGAGCCGCGCCCGGCCTACGATCGCGTGCATCTGTCGGAATTCTTCGCGGGCAAGTCGGCGGACGACCTGTCGCTCGTCGAACCCGGCTTCTTCGAGCGTCATCCGCAATTCGACCTGCGGCTGAACGCGCCGGTCGCATCGATCGACCGCGCCGCGCACACGGTCACGCTCGCGTCGGGCGAAACGCTCGCCTACGACAAGCTGGTGCTCGCCACCGGCTCGCGTCCGTTCGTGCCGCCGGTGCCGGGCCGCGATCGCGCGGGCTGCTTCGTGTACCGGACGATCGAGGATCTCGAAGCGATGCAGGCGTGCGGCGCGCACGCGAAGCGCGGCGTCGTGATCGGCGGCGGGCTGCTCGGCCTCGAATGCGCGAAGGCGTTGCGCGACATGGGGCTCGACACGCACGTGGTCGAATTCGCGCCGCGCCTGATGGCCGTGCAGGTCGACGATGGCGGCGGCCGGATGCTGCGCGCGAAGATCGAGGCGCTCGGCGTGACCGTGCATACCGGCAAGAACACGCTCGAGATCGTCGACGGCGACGAAGGCGCGCACCGGATGGCATTCGCCGACGGCTCGCATCTCGACACCGACATGATCGTGTTCTCGGCCGGCATCCGGCCGCGGGACGAACTGGCCCGCGCGTGCGGGCTCGAGATCGGCCCGCGCGGCGGCGTCGCGATCGACGACGCGTGCCGCACGAGCGACGCCGACATCTACGCGATCGGCGAATGCGCGGCCTGGAACGGCATGGTGTACGGCCTCGTCGCGCCCGGCTACGACATGGCGCGCGTGGTCGCGAAACAACTCGCGGGCGACGCCGACGAAGCGGCGGACGCCGCGTTCGCCGGCGCCGACATGAGCACCAAGCTGAAGCTGATGGGCGTCGACGTCGCGAGCATCGGCGACGCGCACGGCACGACGGCCGGCAGCCGCACCTACCAGTACGCGGACGAGCGCCGCCAGGTCTACAAAAAGCTCGTGGTGTCCGACTGCGGCAAGTTCCTGCACGGCGCGGTGATGGTCGGCGATGCGGCCGAATACGGCACGCTGCTGCAGATGATGCTGAACCGGATCGAGCTGCCCGAGTCGCCGGAATTCCTGATCCTGCCGTCGTCGGACGGCGCGGCGAAACCGGCGATCGGCGTCGATGCGCTGCCGGAAGGCGCGCAGATCTGCTCGTGCAACAACGTGTCGAAGTCGCAGATCTGCGCGGCGGTGGCCGACGGCGCGACGAGCCTCGGCGCACTGAAGACCTGCACGGGCGCCGGCACGTCGTGCGGCGGCTGCGTGCCGCTTGTCACGCAGATCATGAAGGCCGAGATGAAGAAGCAGGGCCTCGCGGTCAACAATCATCTGTGCGAGCACTTCCCGTATTCGCGCCAGGAGCTGTTCCACCTGATCCGCGTCGAGCGCATCACGACGTTCGACGCACTGCTGCACAAGCACGGCCGCGGGCTCGGGTGCGACGTGTGCAAGCCGGCCGTCGCGGGCATCCTCGCGTCGTGCTTCAACGAGTTCGTGCTGAAGAAGGAGCACGCGGGCCTGCAGGATTCGAACGACTACTACCTCGCGAACATCCAGCGCGACGGCACGTATTCGGTGGTGCCGCGCATGCCGGGCGGCGAAGTCACGCCGGAAGGGCTGATCGCGGTCGGCCAGGTCGCGAAGAAATACGGCCTGTATACGAAGATCACCGGCGGCCAGCGTGTCGACCTGTTCGGCGCGCGCGTCGAGCAGCTGCCGTCGATTTGGGAGGAGCTGATCGCCGCCGGCTTCGAATCGGGGCACGCGTACGGCAAGGCGCTGCGCACCGTGAAGTCGTGCGTCGGCTCGACGTGGTGCCGCTATGGCGTCGACGATTCGGTCGGCCTTGCGATCGACCTGGAGAATCGCTACAAGGGGCTGCGCGCGCCGCACAAGATCAAGTTCGGCGTGTCCGGCTGCACACGCGAGTGCGCGGAAGCGCAGGGCAAGGACGTCGGCATCATCGCGACCGAGAAGGGCTGGAACCTGTACGTGTGCGGCAACGGCGGGATGAAGCCGCGCCACGCGGAACTGCTCGCGTCCGATCTCGATCGCGACACGCTGATCCGCTATATCGACCGCTTCCTGATGTTCTATGTGCGCACGGCCGATCGGCTGCAGCGCACCAGCGTGTGGCGCGACAACCTCGAAGGCGGCCTCGACTACCTGGTCGACGTCGTCGTGCACGACAAGCTCGCGATCGCGGCCGAGCTCGAGGCCGACATGCAGCACGTGGTCGACACCTACGAGTGCGAATGGAAGCGCGCCGTCACCGATCCCGACACGCGCAAGCGCTTCCGCCACTTCGTGAACAGCGACGCGCCGGACACGACCATCGAATTCGTCGAGACGCGCGGCCAGATCCGGCCCGCGACGCCCGGCGAGCGCACGGGCGGCAAGCCCGTGGCGATTCCGGTCGTCGCCGAACCCGCGACCGTTTGACCCCGACCGACACCCGCATCTTATAAAGGAGCCCATCATGAACGATCGTCTTCCGCTGTGCTGGACCCGCGTGTGCCCGCTCGACGACATCGTGCCGAACACCGGCGTGTGTGCGCTCGTCAACGGCGAGCAGGTCGCGGTGTTTCACGTCGCGCACGCCGACGGCGGCGTGTTCGCGATCGACAACGTCGATCCCGTGTCGCAGGCCGCCGTGATGTCGCGCGGGCTGATCGGCAGCCTCGGCGAGCGCGTCGTCGTTGCATCGCCGTTGTACAAGCAGCACTTCGACCTGCGCACCGGCGAATGCCTGGAAGCGCCCGAGCAGTCGGTGAGCGCGTATCCGTCGCGGGTCGAGGACGGCTTCGTATGGATCGCAGCCTGAACGTCCCGGAGCACGCATGACCGCCACCCCCGTCAAGAGCGTGTGCCCGTACTGCGGCGTCGGCTGCGGGATGGTGTTGCACGTCGAGGACGGCGAAGTCGTCAAGGTGTCCGGCGACGCCGACCATCCGACCAACTTCGGGCGGCTGTGCACGAAGGGTTCGTCCGCGCACGTCGCGCTGCGCCGCTCGGGGCGGCTCGACCGTGCGTTCGTGCGGCGCGCCCGCGAGGACGACCTCGTGCCGCTGCCGGCGCGCGACGCGATCGCCGAGACCGCGCGGCGGCTGCGCGCGGTGCTCGATACGCACGGGCCCGATGCGCTGTCGTTCTACGTGTCGGGGCAGATGTCGATCGAGGCGCAATACCTCGTCAACAAGCTCGCGAAGGGCTTCGTCGGCACCAACAACATCGAGTCGAACTCGCGCCTGTGCATGGCGAGCGCGAGCACCGGCTACAAGCAGTCGCTCGGCGCGGACGGGCCGCCCGGGTCGTACCAGGATTTCGATCGCGCGAACCTGTTCTTCGTGATCGGCGCGAACATGGCCGACTGTCATCCGATCCTGTTCCTGCGGATGATGGATCGCGTGAAGGCCGGCGCGAAGCTGATCGTCGTCGATCCGCGCCGCACCGGCACCGCCGACAAGGCCGACCTGTTCCTGCAGATTCGGCCGGGCACCGATCTCGCGCTGACCAACGGGCTGCTGCACCTGCTGCACGCGAACGGGCGCACCGATGCCGCGTTCATCGATACGTACACCGAAGGCTGGGACGCGATGCCCGCGTTCCTTGCCGACTACACGCCCGAGCGCGTCGCGGAGATCACGGGGCTGGCCGAAGCCGACCTCCGCACGGCCGCGCAATGGATCGGCGACGCACAGGAATGGATGAGCTGCTGGACGATGGGGCTCAACCAGAGCACGCACGGCGTGTGGAACACCAACGCGATCTGCAACCTGCATCTCGCGACCGGCGCGATCTGCCGCCCGGGCAGCGGGCCGTTCTCGCTGACCGGCCAGCCGAACGCGATGGGCGGACGCGAGATGGGCTACATGGGGCCGGGGTTGCCGGGCCAGCGCTCGGTGGCATCCGACGACGATCGCCGCTTCGTCGAGAACCTGTGGCGCGTGCCGGCCGGCACGCTGCGCAAGGACACCGGCAACGGCACGGTCGACCTGTTCGAGCGGATGGCGGCCGGGGACATCAAGGCGTGCTGGATCGTCTGCACGAACCCGGTCGCGACCGTGCCGAACCGGCGCAACGTGATCGCCGGGCTGCAAGCCGCGGAACTCGTGATCGCGCAGGACGCGTTCCTCGACACCGAGACCAACCGCTACGCGGACATCCTGCTGCCCGGCGCGCTGTGGGCCGAGGGCGACGGCGTGATGATCAATTCCGAGCGCAACATGACGCTGATGCGCGCGGCGGTCGCGCCGCCCGGCGATGCGCTGCCCGACTGGCGCATCATCGCGGAAGTCGCACGCGCGATGGGTTTCGGCGATGCGTTCGACTATGCGTCGGCGGCCGACGTGTTCGACGAGATCGTGCGCTTCTCGAATCCGGCGACCGGCTACGATCTGCGCGGCGCGAGCCACGCGGCGCTGCGCGACGGGCCCGTGCAATGGCCGGTCGCGCCGGGCGCCGCGCGCGAGCGGCACCCGATCCGCTACCTGAACGACGGCGTGAGCCAGCCGCCGCGCACGGCAGCCGACGGCGGCGACGCGCCGCGCATCGCGTTCCCGACGCCGTCGGGCAAGGCGCGCTTTTTCGCGCGGCCGCACGTCGATCCGGCCGAGCTGCCCGACGACACGTTCCCGATCGTGCTGAACACCGGGCGGTTGCAGCATCAGTGGCACACGATGACGAAGACGGGCAAGGTCGCGATGCTGAACAAGCTCAACCCGCGCCCGTTCGTCGAGCTGCACCCGGACGATGCGAGCGCGCTCGGCATCGCCGCGAAGGACAGCGTCGAGATCCGTTCGGCGCGCGGCCGCGCGGTGTTGCCGGCCGTCGTGACGGACCGCGTGCGGCGCGGCAACTGCTTCGCGCCGATGCACTGGAACGACGTGTACGGCGAGGACCTGTGCATCAACGCGGTGACGAACGACGCGATCGACGCGGAATCGCAGCAACCCGAACTGAAATACTGCGCGGTCGCGCTCACGCGCGTCGAAGCCGATGCATTCGCGCACGCCGACGACGACACCGCGCAACCCGATGCAGGCGCCGGCGACGCGCGGCCCGCGCCGGCGACGGTGCAGGCCACAGCTTCACAGGAACCCGACATGGCAGACATCGACACTTTCGCGGCCGCGCTGGGCGTCGCCGATTTCGCGCCGCCGCCGCTGACCGACACCGAGCGGCTGTACGTGGCCGGCCTCGTCAGCGGGCTGAAGGCGAGCGCCGGCCGTCGCGACGGCGGCGTGCCCGTGCTGCCGGCCGGCGCGCCGTTGACGCTGCCCGTGCGATTCTGGCTCGACGGCATGCTCGCGGGGCTGTTCAGCCGCTCGCCGCCCGCGCACGCCGACGAGCGTGCCGCGCCGGCGCTGCCGGCCGACGCCGCCGCGGCCGGCGGCGTGCGCATCGTGCGCCCGCGCCCGAAGGTCACGTTGTTGTGGGCGTCGCAGACCGGCAACATCGAATCGTTGACCGAGGATTACGCGACGAAGCTGATGAACGCGGGCTTCGAGATCCGCACCGCGTGCATGTCCGACTATCCGGTTGCATCGCTGGCCGGTGCGCAATACGTGCTGCTGATGACGAGCACGTTCGGCGACGGCGATGCACCCGACAACGGCAGCGAGTTCTGGGACGCGTTGCAGGCCGGCAGCGCCGCGCGCCTCGACGGCGTGCATTTCGCGGTGCTCGCGTTCGGCGACCGCAACTACGACCAGTTCTGCGGCCACGGCCGCCGGCTCGACGCGCGGCTTGCGGAACTCGGCGCGGCGCGCCTCTGTGCGCGCGTCGATTGCGACGTCGAATTCCAGCACGATGCCGATCAGTGGCTCGAGCGCGTCGTCGCGCGGATCAAGGAGGCCGATGCCGCGCTGCACGCGGTGCCGTCCGGCGGGATGAGCCCGTCGGGGCTGCTGCCGACGAAAGCGCATCCGGCGCCGTCGAAGCTCGTCGCGAACCTGCGGCTGAACCGGCCGGGCGCCGCGAAGGACACGCGCTACGTGTCGCTGTCGACCCAGGGCGCGAACCTCGAATACGAAACCGGCGACGCGCTCGGCGTGTGGCCGACCAACTGTCCGGAGCTGGTCGACGAGCTGCTGTCCGTCACCGCGCTGAAGGCCGATGCGCCCGTGTCGGTGCCGGGCGTCGGCGATATCCGGCTCGGCGACGCGCTCGCGCGCCACTTCGACATCACGCGCCCGCATCCGGACACGCTGGCCTTCATCGCGTCGCGCAGCGCCAATGGCGCGCTGAAGTCGCTGCTCGGCGACGATCGCAAGGCCGACCTCAAGCAATGGTTGTGGGGGCAACAACTGGCGGACGTGCTGCACGAATACCCGGTCGAGCTGTCGGGCGCGGAGCTGGTCGGCATGCTCAAGCGCCTGCAGCCGCGCCTCTATTCGATCGCGTCGAGCCCGAGCGCGCACGCGGGCGAGATTCACCTGACCGTGTCGGCCGTGCGTTATCACAACGGGCGGCGCGCGCGCAAAGGCGTCGCGTCGACGTTCCTCGCCGATCGCGCGGACGACGGCCGCGTGCCCGTGTTCGTGCAGAAGTCCGCGCATTTCCGGCCGCCGGTGAACGGCGACGTGCCGATCGTGATGGTCGGCCCGGGCACCGGCGTCGCGCCGTTCCGCGGCTTCCTGCACGAGCGGCAGGCGCGCGGCGCGCGCGGGCGCAACTGGCTGTTCTTCGGCGAGCAGCACGCGCAGACCGACTTCTACTACGGCGACGAACTGAGCGCGATGCGCGACAGCGGGTTCCTCACGCGGCTCGATCTCGCGTTCTCGCGCGATCAGGCCGACAAGGTCTACGTGCAGGACCGGATGCGCGAGCAGGGCGCCGAGCTGTTCGCATGGCTGGAGGAAGGCGCGCACTTCTACGTGTGCGGCGACGCCGCGCGCATGGCGAAGGACGTCGATACGGCGCTGAAGGCGGTCGTCGCCGAGCACGGCGGCATGTCGGACGAAGCCGCGAACGACTACGTCGCGCGGCTTTCGAAGGCGCGGCGGTACATGCGCGACGTGTATTGAGCGTGCGAGCGGCGGGCGGTTGTCCGCCAGTTTCGCTGGCAGGTCGACTGCAGGCGCTCCCGTGCGTGCGCCTGCTGGGCGCGCATGAACGCTTCGAGCGGAAACGCCAGCCGCTCGGGCGCGTCGGAATCGCATCGGCCGCTCGCTGCAGCAATGGGTCCGGCGGCGCATGATGTCGGCTCCCCCAACGAAGCCATGGAGTCGCGTGATGACCGTCTTCCCGCATTTTCCGATTCGAACGTTCGCGATTGCCGCCGCGTTGGCGGTCGCCGCGGTTTCCAGCGCACCGGCGATCGGCCAGACGTCGACGGCGCCGGCAGGTTCGGCCGCTGCGACGCCCGACAACGCGGTGCTGCTGACCGTATTCCTGAAGCACGACCAGTCGCGCCCGCTTGCCGAGCTGAATGCGCAACTCGCGAAGCAGGGGTTCTACAAGGCGTTTCCGCCGCCGGGCGTCGAGGTGGTGAGCTGGACGGTGACGATGGGAATCGGGCAGATCGTCGTGCTGCGGCTGCCGGCGTCGCGGTTGCGCGAGGTCAACCGCGTGCTCGAGGATACGGCCTGGGGCGCGTACCGGACGGAGTTCTACCCGACCTATGACTACAAGGCGATCGGATTGGGGGAGCATGAGCGCGCGAAGTGACGCGCGGCAGCGAATTTCCATACGCGTGGTGCGCCGGGACGGGCGCACCGAATCGACCCGCCGCCATTCCGGAACGTGCCGGGCCGTCGCGTTTCCGTCCTCGCCGGCCGGGCTCGGCGCGGCAGATTCCTCCGAAATGCATCGCAAGTCATTCATCTGATGAAAAAACCACCGCGGTTCCCGGTATGATGCGCACCTTGCGCGTGTCCGCCGCACGCATTTTGATGCGAGGTGGGCACGCGACCGGCCACGGACGCGCGGCAAACGTGCCACAAAACCGCACAATGCCCGTGTGAAAGATTTTGTAATATAAGTTCCTTATACTCGTAAGTTCTGATCCCGGCGCCCCAGCCTTCCCGATGGCCGGCCGCCCGAGGAGAACAACGAGATTTTTGTCGCCGCCCGGCCAATCCGCGCCGCGACACGCTATGCACCACCACTGAACACGTTATGTCTTCCCGCCACCCTGGTTCGCCCGGCCGTGCCGAGGCGGTGATCGCCCGTGCCCGGGCGCTGATCCGCCATGAGCGCGTGCTGTCGCCGCTGCTCGCGCTCGGCATCGGCCTGCTGCTGATCGTGGTTTTCCAGCATCTGTCGGAATCCGTCGACTACCGGTCGGTGATCCGCCAATTGCGTTACATGTCCGCCGGCGAATGGGGCGCGTCGCTGGCCGCGACGGCCCTCAGCTATCTCGCGCTCGTCGCCCGCGATGCGGTCGGCCTGCGCTATGTCGCGGCCAAGGTGCCGCGCGTCGCGCTGTGGATCGGCGCGATTGCCGGTTCCGCGCTCGGCAACGCGACCGGCTTCGGCGCGTTGACGGGCGGGGCGGTGCGCGCTCGCGTGTACGGCGTGTCGGGCGTCACGCCCGCCCAGATCGGCCGGATGACGGTGTTCACGAGCGGCACGCTGGCGCTCGCGATGGTGTTGATGACCGCGGTCGGCATGGTCTGCGTGCCGGAGGCGCTCGCCGCGATGTTGCACGTCGCGCCCGGCGTGCTCACGTGGACGGGCGCGGCACTGCTCGTCGCGCTCGCGGCGCTGGTCGTGCTGTGCGGCAATACCGCGCGCCCGGTCGTCACGCGTTTCAAATGGCTGTCGTTCGACGTGCCGGCGCGGCGCGATCTCGTCGCGCAGGTCTTCTATGCGGTGCTCGACGTCGTCGCCGCGGGCCTGACGCTGTGGGTATTGCTGCCGGCGGCGCCGGTCGGCTTCCCGACCTTCATCACCGTCTACGCGGCCGCCTTGCTGCTCGGGATGATCGGCCATACGCCGGGCGGGATCGGCGTGTTCGAAGCGGCGATGGTTTTCACGCTCGGTCGCGAAGTGCCCGCGCACGCGATGGTCGCCGCGCTGATCGCGTATCGCGCGATCTACTTCGGCGTGCCGCTCGTGCTGTCGGCCGGCCTGCTGGCCGGCTTCGAGGGCCGCGCGCTGCGGCGCCGGCTCGTGACGCGGCAGGCCGTGCGCGTGTCGCAACTGGCGCCGGTGTTCCTGAGCCTCGTGACGTTCGCGGTCGGCGGGATGCTGGTGATCTCGAGCGCGACGCCCGCGTTCTGGCATCGCATCGCGATCCTGCGCCACATCGTGCCGCTGTGGGTGCTCGAAGGTTCGCAGGTGATCTGCAGCGTGCTCGGCGTCGCGCTGCTGTTCGTCGCGCGCGGGCTGCTGCGCCGGCTCGACGGCGCGTGGTGGATGACGTTCGCCTTGACGCTCGCGAGCCTCGCGCTGTCGCTGGCCAAGGGCCTCGCGTTCGTCGAGGCAGGCGTGCTCGGCACGCTGCTCGTGCTGCTGCTCGTCAGCCGCCGCCGGTTCAACCGTCATTCGTCGCTGCTCGCCGAGCGCTTCACCGTCAGCTGGTTCGTGTCGGTGGCGATGGTGCTGATGCTGGCCGTGTGGGTGCTGTTCTTCGCGTTCCGCGACGTGCCTTATACGCGCGATCTGTGGTCGCATTTCTCGTTCGATGCGCGCGCGCCGCGTGCGCTGCGCGCGACGCTCGCCGCCGGCGTGTTCGTCGCGCTGTTCGCGCTGTGGCAATTGCTGCGCCCGGCGCCCGGGCGTTTCGTGAAGCCCGCCGAGCAGGACCTGATCGACGCGGAGCAGATCATCCGCGCGCAGGAATGCAGCGACGCGGGCCTCGCGCTGATGGGCGACAAGTCGTTCCTGTTTTCCGAATCGCGCCGCGCGTTCCTGATGTACGCGAAGAACGGCCGCACGTGGGCCGCGCTGCACGACCCGGTCGGCCCGCGTGAAGAGTGGCCGGCGCTGATCAGCAAGTTCATCGCGCTCGCGCACGCGCACAGCGGCCGCGCCGCGTTCTACCAGGTGCGCGCGAATGCGTTGCCGCTGTATCTCGACGCGGGGCTCACGCTGATGAAGCTGGGCGAGGAAGCGCACATCGCGCTCGACCAGTTCGACCTGAAGGGATCGAACCGTTCGCACCTGCGCTACGCGCTGCGCCGCGGCGACAAGGATGCGTTGACGGTCGAGGTCATCGCGCCGGGCGACGTGCAGGCCGCGCTGCCGGCGTTGCGCGACATCTCCGACGGCTGGCTCGACAGCCGCGATGCGCGCGAGAAGAGTTTCTCGGTGGCTGCGTTCCACGACGGCTATCTGTCGACGCAGTCGGTGATGCTGGTGCGGCAGGCCGACAAGCCGATCGCGTTCGTCACGTTCATGACGACCGACCTCAACACCGAGGCGACGGTCGGCGTGATGCGCCATCTGCCGGACGCGTCGCCGTACGCGATGGAGTATCTGTTTACGCAGCTCGCGCTGCATCTGAAGAAAGCGGGGTTCCGCAAGCTGAGCCTGGGCATCGCGCCGTTCTCGGGGATGGGCGCGGCGAAGATGCCGTCGCCGTTCCACCGGCTCGGCCTGATGGTCTGGCGCTTCGGCGGCCGCTTCTACAACTTCCGCGGCTTGCGCGCTTTCAAGAGCAAGTTCGAACCGCACTGGGAGCCGCGTTATCTCGCGGCCTCGGGCTCGGTCGGCGTGTTCGTCACGCTCGCGGATCTGTCATTGCTGGCTGGAGGTCGGCGTTCATGATGTCGAAGAAGGGAATCGCGCGGGCGGTAGCCGCCTGCGCGGGAATGATGCTGGCCGGCGCCGCGTGCGCCGCGCAGCCGGCCACGGTGAAAGCCGAAACCGTATCGGGCGGCCGCTATGGGCCCGTGACCGTGACCAAGCCGAGCGGGCCGCTGCGCGGTTTCGTCGTGCTGTTCTCGCGCGAGGCCGGCTGGCATGCCGCCGATCAGCAGGCGGCCGACGCGCTCGCGAAAGCCGGTGCGATGACGGTCGGCGTCGATTCCGGGCGTTACGCGGCGAATCTCGCCGCGAAGCAGGAGGCCTGCCACCACCTCGACGGCGACGCCGAGGCGGTCAGCCATCAGCTCGAACGTCTTGCGCAGTCGTCGCGCTATTTCACGCCGATCGTCGCGGGTGTGGGCCAGGGCGGCGCGATCGCGAAGCAGATCCTGTCGATGGCGCCGGAGAACACGATCGCCGGCGTCGTCGCGGTCGGCCCGGCCACGAAGCTCGATCCGCGCTTCAAGCCGTGCCCGCCCGACCCGACGATCGTGCGCCGCGCGATGCCGGGTTTCGTCGAAACGGCTGCCGCGGGCGACACCGAGAAGCTCGTCTCGCTCGTCACGTCGCACTTGCGCGACACCAGCAGCAGCGACGAGCTCGACGTGTCGGACCTGCCGCTCGTCGAGCTGCCGGCCAAGGGCGGCAGCGACCGGCTCGCGATCGTGATCTCGGGCGACGGCGGCTGGCGCGATCTCGACAAGACGATCGCCGAAGCGCTGCAGCGCGACGGCGTATCGGTGGTCGGCATCGACGCGCTGCGTTACTTCTGGAGCGAGAAGCCGCCCGCGCAGGTGAGCCGCGATCTGGCCCGCGTGATGCGCACCTACATGGCGCGCTGGCATGCGAGCCGCGTGGCGCTGGTCGGCTACTCGTTCGGCGCCGACGTGATGCCGTTCGCGTACAACCGGCTGCCGGCCGACCTGCGCGACAAGGTCGCGGTGATGTCGCTGCTCGGCTTCGCGCCGTCGGCCGATTTCCAGATCCGCGTGACGGGCTGGCTCGGCATGCCCGCGAGCGACAGTGCGCTGAAGGTCGCGCCGGAAATCGCGAAGGTGCCGCCGTCGCTCGTGCAGTGCTTCTATGGCGCGGAAGAGAAGGAAACGATGTGCCCGGCGCTCGCGAACACGGGCGCCGACGTGATCAGGACGCAGGGAGATCACCACTTCGGCCGCGATTACATCGCGTTGGAGAAGAAGATCCTCGGCGGGTTCGGCAAGCCGGCGGCGGCGCGCTGAACGCCGGTGGCGCCCGCGTGACGGCGGGCGCCGGCCGGTTTGCTTCCGGTTCATCGTACGGGCGGCCAGCGAGCCGCCCGTTTCATTTTCCGGGCTGCGCTGCCGCGTCCTGCGGCGGCATGGTCGTTCTCGCATCGCGCTGATAGAAGCCCGGAAACCGGTCGAGCTGCCGCCGTGCGGCCGCGAGATCGGTGTCGTCGCCGAGCACCGCGCTCGAAAATCCCGTGCGTTCCATCAACAGCAACTGGTCGACCAGGACGTCGCCGGTCGCGCGCAAGTCGCCGGCGAAGCCGTAGCGCTTGCGCAGCAGGTAGGCCTGGCTGTAGGCGCGGCCGTCGGTGAACGACGGAAACTGCAGGTCGATGCGCTCGGCCTGCGCGATGCGCGCGGCGAGCGGCGGCAGTTCCTCGTCGTTGCCGATCGTCAGCGTCGTCGTGCCGTGCCGCTCGGTGTCGTCGGCATGTTCGGCCGGCGTCAGCAGCCGGATGCGTTCGTTTGCGTTCGCGGTCTCGTGGTTCATGCGGGTTCTTCCTGATGACGCGCGGCGTTCGCGGCGGCCTTGAACGGCTCCGCGCCGACGCGGCGCACCGTGTCGATGAATCGTTCGCAGCGGCCGTTCGCGTCGATGCGCACGTCGAGATACGCATGGACGAGCGCGTCGACGACATCGACGATTTCGTCCGCCGAAAACGACGGGCCGATCACCTTGCCCGGCCGCGCGGGGCCGCTCGCGATCGAGCCGTCCGACCCGCCGAGCGTGACCTGGTACCACTCCGCGCCGTCCTTGTCGACGCCGAGGATGCCGAGGTGGCCGCTGTGATGATGGCCGCACGAGTTGATGCAGCCGCTGATGTGCAGGTCGATGTCGCCGATGTCGTGCAGCAGGTCGAGATCGTCGAAGCGCTCGGCGATCGCGTCGGCGACCGGAATCGAGCGGGCGTTCGCGAGCGCGCAGAAATCGCCGCCCGGGCACGCGATCATGTCGGTCAGCAGCCCGACGTTCGCGCTCGCGAGGCCGATCGCGCGCGCGTTTTCCCACAGCAGGAACAGGTCGTCGACGTGTACCCACGGCAGCACGACGTTCTGCGTGTGCGTGACGCGCGCCTCGCCGGCCGAGAAGCGGTCGGCGAGATCGGCGAGCGCATCGAGCTGGTCCGGCGATGCGTCGCCGGGCGCCTGCAGGCGGCGCTTGAACGACAGCGTGACGATGCGCAGCGCCGGGTCGCGATGATCGGCGACATTGCGGGCGAGCCAGCGGGCGAACGCCGGATGACGGCTCGCCTGCGCGGACAAGCGTGCGTTCGCGTCCGCGAGGTCGAGCGTGCGCGGTTTCAACCGCGGCGGGACGAACGACGCGGCGACGCGATCGAATTCGGCCTGCGGGATCGTGTGCGGGCCGCCGTCGTGGACGACGATCTGGCGGAACTCCTCCTCGACGTCGTCGATGTAGCGCTGCCCTTCGGTCTTCACGAGGATCTTGATCCGCGCCTTGTACTTGTTGTCGCGCCGCCCGTAGCGGTTGTACACGCGGACGATCGCCTCGATGTAGTTCATCACGTGCTGCCACGGCAGGAATGCGCGCAGCAGCGTCGCGATCGTCGGCGTGCGGCCCATCCCGCCGCCCACGCTCACGCGAAAGCCGAGTGCGCCAGCTTCGTCGCGCACGAGCTTCAGCCCGACGTCGTGCCAGTCGGTCGCCGCGCGGTCTGCGGTCGCGCCCGTGAGCGCGATCTTGAACTTGCGCGGCAGGAACGCGAATTCGGGGTGCAGCGTCGTCCACTGGCGCATCACTTCGGCGAACGGGCGCGGATCGGCGATCTCGTCCGGCGCGACGCCCGCGCGTTCGTCGCACGAAATGTTGCGGATGCAGTTGCCGCTCGTCTGGATGCCGTGCATGTCCACGGTCGCGAGCAGGTCCATCACGTCGGCGGCCTTCGCAAGCGGAATCCAGTTGAATTGGACATTGGTGCGCGTCGTGAAGTGCGCGGTGCGGGTCGGCAGGCGCAACGTGCCGAGCAACGCCTGCGCGTCGCACGCGGCGCGATAGGTGGGGTCGTCGGGGACGTCGTAGTCGCGCGCGATCCGCGCGAGCATGCGAAGCTGCGCGCTCGACAGCTCGCCGTACGGCACCGCGACGCGCAGCATCGGCGCGTGGCGCTGCACGTACCAGCCGTTCTGCAGGCGCAGCGGCCGGAACGCGTCCTCGCCGAGGGTGCCTTGCTGCCAGCGTTCCAGCTGGTCGCGGAACTGGGCGGCGCGGCTGTGCACGAGCGCCCGGTCGAAATCGGTATATCGATACATGACGTGATACGCGAGAGGCGCCACGGCGAACGGCGCGCGGCGCGGAAGGACGTTGCGACGGATGTCAGGCAACGGGAGACAGCGTAGGGAACGCGATGCGGCGGGACAAGCAGCAGATCGGAACGAAAAAGGCGTAGCAGATGACCGGCGGGGTGCCGGTGCGGGCCGGGCATGCGCGCATGCCCGTGCGCGCGGTCACGCGTCGACGACGAGCGTCGGATCGAGCGCGCGGATGCGCTGGTCGATGAAGTAGCCGCCGCCTTCCTGGTAGCGCAGGAACAGGCGGCCGCACGCGCGACAGCGGCTGACGGTGCAGCGGTTGTACGGGAAATGGCGCGGCGCGATCGGCGCGTCGTCCGACGCGTAGCGCGTGCCGGCCGGATGATATTCCGAGTAGGTCGGCTCGGGTTCGCCCGGCGGGATGAGCGTGGCCACTTCGATCAGTTGGGTGTCCGGCAGCGACAGCGGCAGGGTCGTCCAGCCGGCGAGCGAGGTCTTCGTGCACGTGCACGACTGCGGGATGTGTGCCGCTTCGGCCGTCAGTTTCAGCAGCGCGTCGTGATCGAGGTAAGGCAATTGGCTCATGGGCAATCGGGAAAGGGCGGCGGGACCTGCAATGTAACCCGCGTACGGATCGGCTGCATGGCCGTGACGCGGCCGGCGCAGCGCGCCTTGCGCGATCAGCCTGCCTTGCGGACCGCCGGCTGCGCGATCAGTTCGCCGAGCACGCGGATCGCGCGCTCGATGTCGCGGCTCCACGGATGGCCGAAGTTCACGCGCACGCAGCGCTCGAAGCCGTGCGCGGCCGAAAACAGCGGGCCCGGCGCGAAGCTGATGCCGCGTGCGATCGCCTCGCGATGCAGCGCCATCGCGTCGATCGCATCGGGAAACGCGAGCCACAGGAAATAGCCGCCGTCGGGCCGCACCCATTCGACGCCGGCCGGCAGCCAGCGCCGCAGCGCGTCGTCCATTCGGTCGAGCTGCGTGTGCAGCGCGCCGCGCAGCTTGCGCAGGTGCCGGTCGTAGCCGCCGTGTTCGAGATAGTTCGCGATGCCGGCCTGCGCGGGAATGCTGGCCGACAGCGTCGTCATCAGCTTGAGCCGCTGCACCTTCTCCGCGAACCGGCCCGCGGCGGCCCAGCCGATCCGGTAGCCGGGCGCGAGCGTTTTCGAGAACGAACTGCAGTGCATCACGAGGCCGTGGCGGTCGAACGCGCGCGCGGGCAGCGGATAGTCGGGGCCGAAATGCAGTTCGCCGTACACGTCGTCCTCGATCAGCGGCACGTTGCGCGCCGCGAGCAATTCGACGAGCGCGCGCTTTTTTTCGGCGGTCAGCGTCACGCCGGTCGGATTCTGGAAATTGGTCATGAACCAGCACGCGCGAATGTCGTGCCGGTCGAGCGCATTCGCGAGCGCATCGAGATCGAGGCCCGTGCGCGGATCGACGGGAATCTCGACCGCGCGCAAATCGAGCCGCTCGATTGCCTGCAGCGCGGCATAGAAGCCCGGTGCTTCGACGGCGACGACGTCGCCGGGCCGCGTCACCGCCATCAGGCACAGGTTCAGTGCCTCGAGTGCGCCGTTCGTGACGACGATTTCGTCGATCGGCTGCGAGATGCCGGTCGCGAGATAGCGCCGCGCGATCTGCTGGCGCAGCGCCTCGTTGCCGGGCGGCAGGTCGACGACCGTGCTCCACGGGCTCACGAGCCGCGTGGCCTGCGCGAGCGACTTCGCCAGGCGCGGCAGCGGAAACAGCTGCGGCGCCGGGAACGCGGAGCCGAGCGGCACGATGCCGGGTTGCGTGGCCGCATCGAGCACGGAGAACACGAGGCTGCTGATGTCGACCTTGCGCGTGGCGCCGGCGCGGCTCGCGCGGCGTTGCGTCGCCGGGCTCGCGGCCGGCTGGGCGCCCGGTGCGACGTAGTAGCCCGAGCGTTCGCGCGCACGGATCAGCCCCCACTGTTCGAGCAGGTAGTACGCGCGAAACACCGTCGACTGGCTCACGCCATGTTGCGCGATGATCTGCCGCAGCGACGGCAGGCGCGTGCCGACGGCAAGGTTGCCGTTGCGGATGTCGTCGGCGATCGTATGGGCGAGGGTTTCGTAGCGTTTCATCGGCGTGGGCGGAGCGCGTCGTCGCCGGCGCGGGCGAAGCGGCGCCGCGCCGGCGGGCGGCGCTCATTGTCCGATGCGCGGCCCGAAAAGGAAAGGCGCGGGTGTTGCGGCCGCGCCGTCCCGCTGCGTCAGGCCGCGTTCGGCTCGACGATCGGCCCGCTGCCGCCGTGCGGCGACGGCTACGGCACGGCGCACCTTGCCGACCACGCGCACGCACGGCACGCCGCCCGCGGCGAACGGCGCCACGAACGAGCCTGTCGTGATCGACGGCATCACGCCGGTGAAGGTCGTGAAGAAGATGTCCGCGAGATGGCCCGCGAAGTTCTGGATCCCGCCGCGCGATGCGACGTGCGCGTGCGTCGGCGTGCCCCCGACGCGGGCCCGGTAATTGGGGTGCGTTCGGCCGCGAGGCCCGCGAATATGCGCGATGTGCGGCTTGTTCCGATTGCGTGCCCCTGCGTTTTATGGTCTCGTTGCGGGATATCGCATCGACTCAAAAAAGGACAGTCGGATGCAGGCGGGCGAGTCACGCGGGGTCCGGTTGATCAGGGGAATCGGCGCAAGTGCGCGCGCCCGCGGCGCCGTGCGCATGCTGCTCGTCATATCGATGCTGGGCGGGCTCGCCTCCGTTTTGCCGGCCTTCGCCGCCTCTCCCGAAACCGTCAACGACAACGTGCTGCGCGTGCTGGCCTGGCCCGGCTACGCGGATAGCGACATCGTCAGCGCATTCGAGACGCAGTTTCATGTGCGCGTCGAAGTGACGCTGGTCGATTCCGACGAAGCGCTGTGGACGCGGATGCACAGCGCGTCGCCGCCGCCGTACGACGTGCTGGCCGCGAACACGGCCGAGATCCAGCGCTATGCGCATGAACGCCTGCTCGCCCCGATCGACCTGTCGCGCATCCCGAACCGGCGGCGGCAATTGCCGAATTTCCAGCAACTCGCGACGATCGGCGGCCTCGTGCAGGACGGCGCGTTCTATGCGATTCCGTTCACGTATTCGTCGATGGGGCTGATCTACGACCGCAAGCAGGTGCCGGCCGCGCCGCGCTCGATGCGCGAATTGTGGAATCCGCGCTATCGCGGCAAGGTGCTCGACTTCAACAGCGCGCAGCACAATTTCTCGTTCACGGCGCTGGCGCTCGGCTATCCCGATCCGTTCCGCCTGTCGCCCGCGCAAACGCTTGCCGTGGCCCGCAAGCTGATCGACCTGCGCCGCAACCTGCTGACGTACTACACGCTGCCCGAGGAAGCGACCGCGCTGTTCGTCCAGCATCGGGCGGCGCTGATGTTCGGCAACTACGGCACGCAGCAGGTCGAGCAATTGCGTCGCGCCGGCGCCGACGTCGGCTACGTGATCCCGGACGAAGGCGCGCTCGCCTGGCTCGATTGCTGGGCCGTCACGCGCGGCGCGCGACGGCCCGAGCTTGCATTCGCGTGGATCAACTACATGCTCGAACCGGCGATCGGCACGCTGCTGACCGAGCGTCAGGGGCTGGCGAACACCCTTGAGCCGTCGCGCGGCCTGGATACCGGGCGCCGGCATCTCGTGTGGCTTCAGCCGGTGGAGGACATCGCGCGCCGCGAGTCGCTGTGGAGCCGCATCGTGTCGGGCGATCGGCCGGAGCGGTTCGCCAAATGATCCGGCTCGGGCTCACGTCGAAGCTGTCGGTGCTGTTCGCGTGCATCGGCGTGATCGCGTCCGGCACGACCGGCTACTACGCGTATCGGGCCAACCGCGCGATGCTGGCGCAGGAGGCGCAGCACAGTCTGCTGATGTCGACGCAACTGCTCGGGCAGCGCTTCACCAACGCGCTCGCCGACGTTGCCGACGACGCGCTCGTGCTCGCGCAGTTGCCGTCGTCCGCGGCCGTCGCGGGCGGCGACAATCCGGACAACACGCGACGCATGCGGCTCGAGCAGGTGTATTACAGCTTCATGAGAAATCATGCGGAATACTTGCAGATCCGCCTGATCGCGAGCGGGCACTTCGGGATCGAACGCATTCGCGTCGATCGCGATGCGCGCGGCATCGTCGTGCTGCCCGAAAGCGCGTTTCAGGAGAAAGGGCAGTTTTCCTACGTATTCGACACGCTCGCGACGGCGCCCGGTCATATCTACCTGTCACCGATCGTGATCAATCACGAGACGGGATCGCATGCGGCGGAAGGGCTGCCGATCCTGCGCGTCGGGACGCCGGTGGTCGACGCGTCGGGCCAGACGGTTGGCGCGCTCGTCGTCGACGTCGAACTCTCTCGGGTGTTCGCCCGGATCGAGCGCGATCTGCCGGACGACTATGCGGTCTATCTCGCGAACCAGTGGGGCGATTTTCTCGTCCATCCCGATCCGGAACAGACATTCGGTTTCGATCGCGGCCGGCGCGTGCTGATGCAGGACCGTTTTGCCGTCACGCGCGCGCTGTTCGACAGCAGGCGTACGAACGTGACGTTCAACGGGCTCGCGCAGCCCGATCAGGCGCCGGGCCAGATGTTCGCGTTCGTGCGTACGCCGTTCGGGCACGACGAGGGCAGCCGCTTCGTCGTGCTCGGGATGGCCCGCCCGCTGGCCGACGTACTCGCGCCGGACGGCATGCTGGGAGAACGGATCGTCAGGATGGTGCTCGTGTCGAGCGTGCTGGCGGTGATTCTCGCGATCCTGTTCGCGCGTGCGATCACGCGGCCGTTGCAGGCGCTCGCGCGCGCGGCGACGCACGTGTTCGACGATTCGGCCACCGAACGGCTGCCGGTCGCGCGGGCCGACGAGATCGGCGTGCTCGCGCGTTGTTTCGACAGCATGCGCGTCGAGATCCGCTCGCAGATGGCGATGCTGCGCGCGAAGCAGCAGGAGCTCACGCATCTCGCCGGTCATGACCCGCTGACCGGCCTGCCGAACCGCCTGCTGTTCATGGAGCATCTCGATGCGGCGATCCGCCATGCGGCCGCGGTGCGCGAGGGGCTGGCGGTGATGTTCGTCGATCTCGACCGCTTCAAGCAGATCAACGACCAGCACGGGCACTCGGCCGGCGACCGCACGCTCGTCGCGGTCGCGAAGCGGCTGAGCCAGGTGCTGCGCGGCGACGACATGGCTGCACGGCTCGGCGGCGACGAATTCGTCGTGCTGATTTCCGACGTGGGTTCGCCGGCCGTGATCGGCGATGTCGCGACGCGCATCCAGATCGTGATGGCCGAGGAGCTGGAGTTCGACGAAGGGCGCATGGCTGTCGGCGCGAGCATCGGCGTCAGCGAATTTCCCGCGGATGGCGCATCGGCCGAGGAGCTGCTCGTCAAGGCCGACGCGGCGATGTACGCGGCGAAGGCATCCGCGCAGTACGTGTGCGTACGCTATCAGGACCTGGTCCGCGGCGGCGCGCCGGACGAGACCGGCCGCCCCGCGTCTGGCGGCAACCGCTGACGGCGCGGCGAAACGCGACGAGCCCGTCGCGGGACGGGCTCGTCTTGCATGCGGGCTGCACGCGCGAGGCGCGCAGCGGCACGCTTAGTGGCCGAAGTAGACCGAGTCGCGCGGGCTGTGTGCTGCCCGGCCGACCGGTGCGCCGCCCTCGACGGTCGCGGCCGGTTGCGCACCGAAGCCGCTGTTGTCGATGCCGTGCACGCGGGCTTGCGCGGCCTCGATGTCGGCCGGGTAGTGCGGGCTCGCCTGGCTGGGCTTGTAGCCGGCCTGTTCGAGCTGGACCAGTTCGTTGCGCACTTGGGCGCGGGTCACGGTGCTTTGCGCGAATGCGCCGAACGACGCGGACAGGGCAACGGCTGCAACGACTGCGGAAACGAGCGATTTCATGATGACCTCCGATGTTTATTGGCTTTCCGCGTTCGACACCATGTCGTCAGCGGTTGAATACATCGTAGGCGTCGGCTCACCTAGGGTAAACGTGAGTTTGAGCGAAAGATCGTTGCGTTACGGGTAATAATGCGGAGGCAAATACGATCCGTCCCCATGCTGTATTGCCGGGATGGCGGGCAATGGCGGAAGAGTATGGGAGCATCGCGCGCGGGCGGCGGCAAGCCCCGCCGGCGAACGACGACGGGGCGAATACCCCGCGCAGGGATTACAGGGCTACAACGCTGGCGAATCAAACCCCGTCGTCGTCGATTTCCTTGCGCTCGCGGCGTTCCTCGTTGCCACGCCGCGCGCGCAGGCGCTGGCGCGACAGGACGGCGATCACCTGCTGGGTCGGCGCGCCGGACGGCAGTTCGTTGCGGATGCGGTCGGGCACCATCGGCAGGCCCGCGCGCTGCCGGCGCAGCGCCTTCGCGATTGCGCGGCGGCATTCGTCGCCGTGGCAATCCCATTCATCGCGGATTCTCTGACAGTAACGGCATTGTTCCATCCGAATAGTCTAACGCGTCTTCTGGAATGGAGCAGGGCATGGCGCCGGACGGGCGACGCGCCGGCCGACGGCGCCAGGTATGGGCGATGGCGGACTGAATCGGACTGCGAATCGAGCGAAGCGGAACCGTTCTCCGACACCACGGTTTCCCGTCCTTGTCCATACGGATTCCGTGCACGCGGACGGGGCCGCCGCGCGTCATCGGAGCGACCAGATACCCCAGATCGCGATCAACAGGCCGAGGCCCAATCCACAGCCCAGCAACACATAGGTTTCCATTTCGAGCCTCTAAAGACATTGTCCGCCGTAGCGCTACGCCGGTCTGCGAATACTACGCGTCGCAGCTTTCAGAACCCATGCGCAATCCCGCTCGCGCCCGATGCATGACCGCCGAACCGGTTCAATATAATTCAAGGGAATTGACCGCCTCATGCGCGGCGTACATATCCCCGAACGAGGAAATCCGATGACGCTTGCCCAGTTGCAGGCCCTGGCCGCCGTGGTCGAACTCGGCTCGCTGACCGCCGCGGCAGACCGGCTCAGCCGCAGCCAATCCGCGATCAGTCACGCGCTGACGGAGCTGGAGGACATCACGCAGGTCAAGCTGCTCTGGCGCGACCGGCAGCCGGTCGTCCTGACGGCGGCCGGCGAACGCCTGTGGCCGTATGTCCAGAGCGTGGTGCGCGAAGCGCAACTGCTGCGCCAGCAGTTCAGCCTGTCGCGCGGCAAGCTCGAGGGGAGGCTGGTGGTCGCATCGCTGCCGAGCGTGTCCCTGGCGTTCGTCGTTCCCGCGCTCGAGGCGTTGAAGGAGATGCACCCGGGCGTCTCGGCGGTGCTGCTCGAAGGCACGGACGGTGAAGTCGAAGCGTGGATCGACGACGGGACGGCCGACGTCGGCGTGGTGGCCGGCACCAAGACATTCGCGCACAACCTGCCGCTGCTCGACGAGGATTTCGTCGCGGTCGTGGCGGACGACCTGTTCGCGGGCCGCAAGAGCGTGTCGGCCAGGCAACTGGCCGCGGCGCCGTTCATTTTCTCGAAGGCGGGGTGCGGGCCCGTGATCGCGGATTACTTCGCACGCGGCGGCGTGCCGCTTCGCGCCGCGTTCAACGTCGTCGAGATGCGCACGATCCTGTCGATGGCGGAGGCCGGCATGGGCGTGTCGATCGTGCCGCGCATCACGCTGACGTACACGCCGTTCGGCGGGCGCGTGCTGGCGCTGTCGCCACGGCTGCATCGCTCCGTGCGATTGGCGTGGAATACCGCCGGCAATGCGGTTGCCGATGAGTTCGTGCGGCTCGTCGACGCGCGACGCGCGAAGGCGGAAAAGACGGCCCGGACGCGCGCGAAAAAGGGCAAATAGCGACCGGCAGACACGATGCACCGCGCTCATTAACCACTTGCAACTTATTCATGCCGACGATGGCCGAGATGCAATACATTGTTCGGACCTCGTTGTCATTGCCCTGAAGGAGCGTGCCATGCCGGCCTTGGCTACCCTGTTTGCGTTCGGACTCGTGTCGCTCGGCATGGCGCTGACGCCCGGACCGAACATGATCTATCTGGTTTCGCGCTCGATCTGCCAGGGCCGCCGCGCGGGCCTTGTGTCGCTCGGCGGTGTCGCGCTGGGATTCGTGTTCTACATGGTGTGCGCGGCAGTGGGCATCACCGCGCTGCTGCTGACCGTGCCGTATGCGTACGATGCGCTGCGCGTGGCCGGCGCGGTGTATCTGGCGTACCTCGCGTGGCAGGCGCTGAAGCCGGGCGGGCGCTCCGCGTTCCAGGTCCGGCAGTTGCCGCACGACAGCCGCGTCAGATTGTTCGCGATGGGCTTCGTCACGAATCTCGCGAACCCGAAGATCGCGGTGATGTATCTGTCGTTGCTGCCGCAGTTCATCGAGCCGGGGCACGGCAGCGTGCTCGTGCAATCGCTGGCGCTCGGCTGCGTGCAGATCGCGGTGAGCGTCGGCGTCAACGCGCTGATCGCATGCGCGGCCGGTTCGATCGCGGGTTTTCTCGCGGGGCGGCCGCTCTGGGCCGCGGTTCAGCGCGGGTTGATGGGGACGGTGCTGGCCGGGCTGGCCGTGCGGATCGCGCTGGAATCGCGCAGCTAGCGCGCGTCGGTCGGCGGTTCCGAGAAGCGTCGGCAGCGATCCGGCCTTGCGCCGACGGCATCTGGCATCGTCATCCGTGGCAATTGCCCTTCGCTTCCTTGACGATCGGCACGGGCTCGGTCTTGTCACGATGCCGTCCGCGCGTCGCGAGCCAGCACAGGATCGAGCCGCCGCACACCATCGACACGCCTTGCCAGAATGCCGCCGACAGCGGCGCGCGCAGCAGCGTGGCGGCGAGTGCGGCGGCGAGCACCGGCGTGAAGTACGATGCGCCGACGATGACCGTCACGTTGCCGTGCATGATGCCGGTGTTCCAGGCCGCATAGCCGAAGCCGAGTGCCGACGCCGCCAGCACGAGATACGCGAGCGCGCGCCAACTGAACGTCATGCCGCCGCCGCCTTCGATCGCGAACTTGATCCAGAGCACCACGGCAACCAGCATGAAGAACGGCGTCACGCCATTCTTGCCGTCGGCGATGCGCGCGGTCACCGTGCAGTAGCCGGCCCAGATCAGCGCGCCGAAGAACGCTAGGCCGTAGCTCAGCGGATTGTCCGCGACGTTGCGCAGCATGCCGGCCGGGTCGAGCCCCCGGTCGCCGCCGAGCACTCGCCAGATGCCGAGCATCGACAGCAGCACGCCGGGTACGACCAGCCGGTTCGCGCGCTGCTTGTTGAACACGATGGCCGCGACGAGCGTCAGGCTCGGCCACAGATAGTTGACCATCGCGACTTCGATCGCTTGTCGAGCGTCGCTCGCATAGCCGATCGACAACGCCAGGCACAGCTCGTACGACACGAACAGCAGCCCGCCCCACAGCAGGTAGTTTTTCGGGAATCGGCTCAGGTCGGGGAAGCCGATCGAAAACAGCAGAAGCACGGACGCCACCGTATAGATCAGCGCCGCGCCGCCGGTCGCGCCGAGGCTTTCGCTGACTCCGCGCACGAGCGCGACCACCGACGCCCACAACAGCACCGCGCAGAGTCCGACGAGCGTTGCGTTGTGCTTGCGTTTCATGCTTGCTGCCTGTTTCAACATGCTGATTCGATTCCGAATGATTCGGAGCGGCTCGCGCGGGCCGTCATCGCGAGCGGCGATACAAGGCGGAGATTTCGCCGGAAGCGCGCATTTTACGGGGGCGCAGCCGTCGCGGAGATTCAGCCGGACCGGCGTGTCCGATCGATTCGGTCGCGCGAGCCGATCACGCGCCGTCGATACGCCACGGTGCGCGGATTTCCGACAACCTGCGTCCGATCGCGTCGAGCCTCGCGTTTCGGGTCGGGCCCAGCGTCGTGACAAGGAGAAAACCGGCTGCCTCGATCGACAGATCGATCAGCGGCCAGCCGCCGGTTGCATCGCGAATTTCAAGTCGTCGTTCGCGTGGATCGACGTCGATGTCGCCATGCGCTTGCCGCAGCATATTCGCGATGGCGTCGAATGCGTCGGCCGTGGGGGGCGTGTGAATGCGGTATTCGAAACTCATCTGCATGGGCCGGCGTGCGACGCGGGCAGTCCAACCCGCGCCGCCCCTTCCGTCCGTCGACGGCCGCGCATCGGACGCCCCGCAGCGGGCGCCCGATGCGTCGATCACCGCTCGCGCCGCTTCTTGCTGAGCTCGATCGTCTCGAACAGCTCGTATTGCGCGGTCGGGTGCTGGTCGGCGCCCGGCGCGTGGTAGTAGCGCATCGTGATCGTCGTATGACCGCCCGGCTTGCCCGGATCGTGATCGAACACCGCGATCCCGTAGCCGGTGCCCGTATCGCGGCGCGCGGACCAGATCGCATCCTCGAGCGCATCGGCCGGCTGGCGCACGAACGTGTTCGGCGCTGTGCCCGGCACCGGCCGGTTCGGCTTCGTGAACACCTTCGCCTGCGCAAAGCCGGTCGACGGGTTTTCGCCGTACACGTCGAGCGGCGCGCTGGTGCCGCCGCCGCCGAGGATCAGGTGGATCGTGCCGTGGCTCGTGTCGAACGTCGTGCGGTCCGGGTCGTTCGAGCCGACCGGGCGCGGCTGCAGCGTTTCGACCACCTCGCCGGTTTTCGCATCGACGCCCGCGCGGTGATTGCAACCGCGCACCGGGTAGCTGCGCTCGTAGTCGTGATCGTGGCCGCACAGCACGAGGTCGACGCCGTAACGGTCGAACAGCGGCAGCCACGCTTCGCGAATGCCCTTGTCCGACCCATTGCCCGTCTTCGACGAACTGAGCGCGTCCTGGTGCATCTGCACGACGATCCAGTCGATGTCGTCGTCATGCGCGGCATGACGCAGCGTGCGTTCGAGCCAGCGCGTCTGCTCGCCGTTGCTGTAGCCGCGCACATAGAACGACGTGCCGGGCTCGATCGGCGGGCGGCCGGTGCTCGCGGCCGGCACGAGCGGCGCCGGGCCGCCGACGAACGCGGCGGCATCCTGGTAGACGACGTCGTCGGCGTCGAGCGACACGAACAGCACGGAGCTCACGCGGAAGCTGTACCAGCGGCCCGGGAAGCGCGTGCCGTTTTCCGGCAGCGTATAGCGTGCGAGGTACGAGTCGAGCCCTTGCGGGCCGTTGTTGAATTCGATCTCGTGATTGCCGGGGCAGGGCATCCACGGACGATTCGCGGCCGACGTCTGGTTGTTGTTGCCGAAATCGCGCCACACCTCGGGCTGGTGCGGGGGGTTCAGGTTCGCGTAGCAGAGGTCGCCGTTCAGCAGGTGAAACAGCGGCTGGAACTGCTCGACGGCCTGCACCGCGAAGCGGCTCTGCGGCGACGACAGCACCCACGCGCCGTTCGGCGTCGCGAGATCGCCGTAGCTCGTGAAACGGAACGGCGCCCGGCCGCGCGGCGCGGTCGAAAAATTCGCCGAGAACGGCTGTGCGGCGTTGCTGTCGTTGTCGGCCGTGATCTCGTAGCGGTAGCGCGTATCGGGCTTCAGCCCGTGCACGCGGGCGTGATACGCGAACACGGTCTCGCCGTTCAGGCCGTCGGTGTACAGGCGCTGGACGCCGTGCACGGTGCGCGCGGGCTCGCCGTCGGCGACGATGCGCGCGCGCGGATTGACGGCCGGGGCGAGCGACGCCCACGAGATCACGACTTCGGACGTCGGGTCGTTGCCCCACGTCAGGTGAACTTGTTCGGGCGTGCCGTCCGCATTCGACGCGGCGGCGCGGGCGGCCGCGAGCCCGCCGGCGGCGGTCGCGAGGCCGGAGACGCCCGCGAGTTTCAGGAAGCCGCGACGCGACACGGAGGCGGCCGGCTCGTTCGGCTGATCGGGGGAAGTGTCCTGGTTCGACATGGTCGGTGTGTTCGTTGATGGGGCGCGAGAGGGGAACCGCGCGGCCATGCGCGGGCACGGCCGGGGCGTGGGCCGGAAACGAGCGGGATCCCGGTCGCATGCATTGTCGAAGGGCAGTTTTGCCGCGTTGTGACAGTTCCGCAACCGTGCGCGCGCGGCGGCCGATACGTACGATCGCGCGTCACGCACCTTCGGTCGGCATCGGCGCCGGGCGGCCTCCCGAAAAATTATTCGCCGATGTCGCGACGGATTTCTCCGGCCCGCGCCGTTTAACGCATGAACGATCGCTTCCGGTCGATGCCGTTATTTCGGAGTCTTTCATGAAACTTTCTATTCCATTGCGATGGGCTGCCGGTTGCCTGGCGGCGCTCGCGACCTCCGCCGTATTCGCGCAGGCCGTCATCGTGGCCCCTTACGCGCCGCCGCCGCCGCGCGTCGAAGTGATGCCGGCGCCCCGTGCGGGTTACGTATGGGATCAAGGTCACTGGCACTGGCGGCAGGGCCGTTACGTATGGATTCCGGGCCACTGGCGGATCGTGCGGGCCGGTTACCACTGGGTGCCCGGACACTGGTCCGCGCGCGGGCCTGCCTGGCGCTGGGTGCCGGGCCACTGGGCGTGACGTGCACGCCGCCGCGCGTCGAAGCGATGCCGCGCAGCGGATTCTTCATGCAACATCATGAGCCGAAGCGATGCCCGTTCGAACCATCGTGATACTGGCGGCCGCAGCCATCGTGCTGGCCGGCTGCGTCGTGGTGCCGGCCCGTCCGGTGTATTACCGGCCCGCGCCGGTCGTCGTATATTGAGCGCGCCGGCCGACGGCCGCGCGGCCGGCAGACAGGATCGACATGCGGCGCGAACCGGATATCGATGAAACCGGCACGGCCGATACCGTGTGCGACGCCGGGCGTGACGCGCGCGGCGATGCCGGACCATCGGAACCGTCGGCATGGCGCCGTCCGGCGACGGCCCGACGCATGCAAGGAGAGCACGACGATGAGCTTCAGCCGGGCGGCGGGTCCCTCTGCCGCGACAGGGCGGCGCCCGCGCGCCGTGCGACGGAGCAGGCGGCGTTGAACGATCGCGGCGACCGCGATCCGGACGCGGAACTCGTCGCGCGCGTCGGCGCGCGCGATGCATCGGCGGTACGCGTGCTCGTCGCGCGCAAGCTGCCGCGGCTGCTCGCATTGGCGACGCGCATGCTCGGCGACCGGAACGAAGCCGAGGACGTCGCGCAGGAGACGTTCTTGCGAATCTGGAACCAGGCGCCGCGCTGGCGCGAAGGCGAGGCCCGCTTCGACACGTGGCTGCATCGCGTCGTGCTGAACCTGTGCTACGACCGGTTGCGCGGCCGCCGCGAGGAGCCCGTCGATACGCTGCCCGACGCGCCCGACACGCAGCCGGAGCCGGCCATGCATGCGGAACTGCGTTCGCGCGACGCGCGCGTGCGGCAGGCGCTGGCCGCGTTGCCGCCGAGGCAGCGGGAAGCGCTGGTGCTCCAGTACTATCAGGAAATGTCGAACGTGGAAGCGGCCAACCTGATGGGCATTACCGTCGATGCGCTGGAAAGCCTGCTCGCCCGTGCGCGGCGCAACCTGCGCGCGCAACTGGCCGGCGACCCACCTAGCGAGGACAAGCGATGACACCCGAACGATTTCGTACCATCGTCGCCGCGTACGGCTCGGATGCGCGGCGCTGGCCGCAAGCCGAACGCGCGGCGGCCGAAGCGTGGGCGCACGCGCATCCGCGCGACGCGCTGGAAGCGCTCGACGAGGCCGCCGAGCTCGATGCATGGCTGATGCAGGACACGGTCGCGCCGCCCGCGCCGGCGCTGGTCGAACGTATCGTCGCGACGGCGCCGCCGCCGCAACGCGCGCGCCGCCGCGGCCGCGTGTGGTGGTCGGGCGCCGCGTTCGCCGGCGTCGGGCTGGCCGGCGCGCTCGCCGGTGCGGTGGTCGTGTCGATGCTGATGCTCGGCAGCGCGCCGATCGCGCAACACGAACCGGGCTACCTGACGACCACGTTCGGCGGCCCGAGCATCGACGGAGCCGACGAATGACCGAACGCGGCTGGAAATTCACCCTCGTCGGCTCGTTCGTGCTGAACGTGTTCATGCTCGGCGCGATCGGCGGCGGCGCGTATCAATGGTTCTCGACCCATCGCGACCTGCATGCGGCCGGCGCGCCCGCATCGCGCACCGCGCTGCGTTTCGCCGCGGACGAATTGCCCGATGCGCGGCAGCGCGAGTTCGCCGCCGCGTTGAAGGCGGCGCGCAAGAGCGGCCGCGATTTCGCGCGGGAAGGGCGCGACGGCCGGATTACCGTGCTCGATCTGCTCGCCGCGCCGCAACTCGATCGCGCGGCGATCGATGCGGCGCTCGACCGCACGCGCGCGGCCGACACCGCGATGCGGGCGCAGGTCGAGCGCAGCGTTGTCGATTTCGCGGCGACGCTGACGCCCGACGAGCGCATGAAGTTCGTCGACGGGTTGCAGCACAGCGGGAACTGGCGTTTGCCGCCGAGGCTGCAGAAGAAGTCGGACGCATCGGCGAGCCAGTAAATCGAGTAAACCGCGCGAGCGGCGCGCGATCCGCGTGTTGCTCGCGCGTCATGCGTGCACCGGTTCCGATGAATCGCGCGGTCGTTATCCATTGACGATGCACGCCGCCGCGCTGCGAGACTTTCGCCCGGCGTTTCCCCGATCACAAACACAAAAAATATTTCCCTGCCTGCGACGGATTTCCCGGTGTGCTTGCGTTGAACGTGGGTACGCACCGCAAGAGAGCCCGTCATGGACCACCCGAACGACGCCACGCCGGCCGCGATCGCGCTGAACCGCTTCGGTCTCGGCGCGCGGGCCGACGAAGCACCCGAAGCCGACCCGAAGGCCGGCTTGCTCGCCCAGTTCGAACGCTACGACGCGCGGCCCGCGGCCTGGGCCAGCGAGCCGGACGCGATCACGCTCGCCACGCGCTTCGCGAGCACCCGCAACGCGATGACGAGCGACGACCCGGCCGCGAAGCGCGCGACCGAGCAGTCGATTCGCCGCGACGGCTACGACGCGTATCGCAGTGCCGTCGCCGCACGCATGAACAGCGCGCTGAACACGCCCGCGCCGTTCGTCGAGCGTCTCGTGCATTTCTGGGCAAACCATTTCGCGGTGTCGGTCGACAAGGGGCAGGTGGCCGCGTATGCGGGCGCGTTCGAGCGCGATGCGATCCGCCCGCACGTCCTCGGCCGTTTCGAGGACATGCTCGTCGCCGTCGAGCAGCATCCCGCGATGCAGCTGTTTCTCGATCAGGCGCGCTCGGTCGGCCCCGACAGTCCGGCCGCGCTGCGCGCGCAGGCACGCAATCCGTCGGCAAGGCGCGGCCTCAACGAGAATCTCGCCCGCGAAATCATGGAACTGCATACGCTCGGCGTGCGCACCGGTTACACGCAAGCCGACGTGACGGAATTCGCGCGTGCGCTGACCGGCTGGAGCATCGCCGGCGGCCGCGGGCCGCAACCGGGCGATGCGGCGCCCGGCGCATTCGTGTTTCGCCCGAATCTGCACGAACCGGGCGTGCGTACGGTGATCGGCCGCACCTACGATCAACCGGGCGAAGCGCAGGCGCGCGCGGTCCTGCACGACCTCGCGCGGTCGGAGGCGACGGGCCGACACATCGCGTTCCAGCTCGCTCGTCATTTCGTCGCCGATACGCCGCCGCCCGCGCTGACCGACCGGCTCGCCCGCGCATTCGATGCGAGCGGCGGCGACCTGCCGACCGTCTATCGTGCGCTGGTCGACGCGCCCGACGCGTGGTCGCCGGTCAACCGCAAGTTCAAAACACCGTGGGAGTGGGCCGTATCGTCGCTGCGCGGGCTCGGCTGGCGCGACACCGGTGATCTCAAGGCCGCGCCGCTGCTCGCGCAGCTCGGCCAGCCGGTGTGGCGGCCGGGCTCGCCGGCCGGCTACGACGACGTCGCCGCGAGCTGGACGGCGCCCGACGCGCTCGTGCGCCGCGTCGAGATCGCGCAGCGCCTCGCCGCGCGGACGGGCGACCGGCTCGACCCGCGCACGCTCGGCAACACGCTGCTCGCCGGTTCGATGAGCGCGCCGACCGCGACCGCGCTCGCGCGCGCCGAAAGCGCGACGACGTCGCTCGCGCTGCTGCTCGTGTCGCCCGATTTCCAACGGAGATGACCATGGCACTGTCCCGCCGACAATTCCTCAGCGTGGCCGCCGCCGGCGCGGGCGCGATCCTCGTCGCGCCGCGGATCGTATTCGCGAACGTCGAGACCGACCGGCGCTTCGTGTTCGTGATCCAGCGCGGCGCGGCCGATGGCCTGAACATCGTCGTTCCGTATGCGGAGCCCGCGTATGCGTCGCTGCGCGGCCCGCTCGCGATCGACACGGCGGCCACGACGCGACTCGACGGCACGTTCGCGCTGCATCCATCGCTTGCGCGTACCGCGCAGTTGTACCGCGACGGTCAGGCGCTGTTCGTCCATGCGATTGCGTCGCCGTATCGCGACCGCTCGCATTTCGACGGCCAGAACGTGCTCGAAACGGGCGGCCGCGCGCCGTACCAGGTGAAGGACGGCTGGCTGAACCGGCTGGCCGCGCTGCTGCCGGCGACGCGCGACAACGCGATCGCATTCGCGCCGACCGTGCCGCTCGCGTTGCGCGGCACGGTGCAGGCCGCGTCGTATGCGCCGTCCGGCTTGCCGGCCGCGCCGGACGATCTGCTCACGCGCGTGTCGTCGCTCTACGAAGCCGACGCGCAACTCGGCCCGTTATGGCGATCCGCGATGGAAGCGCGCGGCCTCGCCGGCGACGCGCATGCACGGCAGGACCCGGCGGGCGTCGGCAAGCTCGCCGCGACGTTTCTCGCGCGCGACGACGGCCCGCGGATCGCGATGATCGAGACGGGCGGCTGGGACACCCATAGCGCGCAGAACGCGCGGCTCGCGAATCAGTTGAAGGCGCTCGACACGATGCTCGCCGCGCTGCGCGACGGCCTTGGATCTGCGTGGCAGCAGACCACGGTGCTGGTCGCGACCGAGTTCGGCCGCACGGCCGCGGTGAACGGCACGGGCGGCACCGATCACGGGCAGGCGTCGGTCGCGATGCTGGCGGGCGGCGCGGTTGCCGGCGGGCGCGTGATCGCCGACTGGCCGGGGCTGCGACCGGGCGACCTGTACGAAGGGCGCGACCTGAAGCCGACCGCGTCGCTCGACGCGCTGATCGCGGGCGCGGCCGCCGACAGTCTGCGGCTCGATCCGCGCCGTACCGCGTCCGCGTTGTTTGCGGAAAGCGGCGTGACACGGCCGATGAACGGCCTGATTCGCGGAGTCGCGTGACGCGGCGCATGCCGCGCTCGGCCCGATCGACCCATGACACAACAGGGAGAATCACAATGAAGATCCAATCCGTTTCGCTGGCCGTGCTGGTGAGTGCGAGTGCCGTGCTGATGTCCGCTTGCGTGGTCGAGCCCGTGCGGCCGCCGCAGCCCGCGCCCGTCGTCGAGGTGGCGCCGCCGCCGCCCGCGCCCGGCTATCGCTGGGCGAAGGGGCATTACCGGTGGGCCGGCAATCACTGGGCGTGGGTGCCGGGGCATTGGGTGGCGGTGTACTGATCGTGCGCGACGTGCCGCGCGGTGCGGATGCCGGGAAGCGTATTGAACGGCGACGCGCGTTGGCCTAAGCTTGCGGATCCCGGCGACGGGCATCCGGCGACGGGCATCCGGCGACAAGCGATCGTGCGAAGTGCCGCGGCAACGGCGGCCTCGGCGGGCTCGATCTCGTTCGGTGAGCGCCGCCGCGAGGCGCACCTACCATCCGATCCGGTGCTTCTCTTCCGTCTCGCGATGGCGCCAGTCGTCGTCCGCGTGAAGATACTGGCTCGTCGTCGTGAGCGACACATGACCGAGGTTGTCGCGCACGAGCCGCAGGTCGACGCGGCCGTCGGCCATGTGCGAGCCCGCGCTGTGACGCAGCCAGTGCGCGGACGCCTGTTCGAGCACGCGCGCCGCCTGCTCGCCGGCCTCGCCGTTCGCGCGCAGCCGGTCGGCCGCGCGCCGGAACACCTGCTTCACGATCCGGTGCAGCGCCGTGCGCGTGAGCGGCTTGCGTGCCTGGCCGACCGGCAGCACGAGCGGCGTGGTTTCGCCGTCGCGCGGTAGCGCGGGCAGGCCGTGCGCACGCCGGTAGCGCGACAGCTCGGCCATCATTTCGTCGGTGGCCGGCACGAGCCGCTGCCGGCCGCCTTTGCCCGTCACGTCGAGCCACCAGCGCTCGCGCCCGGTCGCGTCGCGCCGGCAGAAGAATTGCCCCATCGTCGTATCGGCCGCTTCGGTGATGCGCAGCCCGCCGAGATACAGCAGCGTGAAGAGCCACCGCGCGCGATCCGCATGGAAGCATGCGCGGGCATCGTCGCGCGGCATCGCGGCGATCGCATCCTTCACCGATTGCCACAGCGGCTGCCCGAGATGGCGCGTGACGCGCGGCGCGGGCCGGCGTTGCCGCTGTCGCGACAACGCGAGCGGGTTGCCGGCCAGATAGCCGGCCTGCACGAGCCACGAGAACATCACGTTCAGGATCACCAGCGCCTGCCGCTGGCTGGCTGCCGACAGCGGCCCGTAGAACGGCCGCCAGCGCGGATCGTCGCGCGGATGCTTGCGGCCGCCGTTCGCGCACCATAGCTCGGCCGGCGCGGGGGCGAGCAGGAATTGCCGGTAGACGGCGAGATCCTCGTGCGTGAGCGACGACAGCGGCTTGCCGCACGCGATCACCGCCCACAGCAGCAGGCGCTCGGCTTCCTTGCGGTAGTTCTGGAACGTGGTCGGCGTATCGACGAAGCGCGCGAGCCACGCGCGCACGGCGTCGAGATCGTTGGTCGCGGCGATCTGCGGATGCGCGCTGCCCGAGCGATTGGTGCCTGTGCGTCCGTCGAGCGCGGCCGGCACGGTCAGCGTATCGATCGGCAGCGGCCGGAGTGCCGTGTCGGGCGAAGCGGATGAGGTCATGCGAAGGAAACGCGCTGCGCGCATCGCGCGGGCGTGGCCGGGCGGACGAACGCAGCACGCGAAGGCGTATCGGAAGCGCCGATGGTACACGATCGCCATACGATGAAGCCGTCGTCGACGGCGATCGCCTGGCCGGTGACGAAGCGCGCGGCGGAACCGGAACACGGTGACGTATCGGCTTGCACGCGACATCCGATCAACGCCGGTCGTCGAGCGCGGTCGGTAAGGTGTTTGTGAACCTTCTCGCCGGGCGGTTCGTCTAATTGGCCCTTCCACGCTCGCAGACGCATACCCGATGATTCACACGATCCGAACGCGGCTCGGCGCGGCCGTCATTGCCGGCAGCACGCTCGTCGCCGGATGCCGGACCGACGCCGCGGCACCCGCGCCGAGTGCCGCGCGCCCGGCCGACGGGAGGCTCGTGACGAAGACCGTCTATGTCGCGCCGCGGTCCGCGCGCTGCACGGGCGTCGCGCCGATGGAGTGCCTGCAGGTTCGTGGCAGCGCGGGCGAGCCGTGGAGCCTGTGGTACGCGGGAATCGAAGGGTTCGCCTACCAGCCCGGCTACCTGTACACGCTCGAAGTCGACGAATACCGCGCCGCGCGGCCGCCGGCCGACGGTTCGTCGATCCGCTGGGTGCTCAAGCGCGTCGTCGAGCGCCGCCAGGTGAACTGACGGGCACGATCACGTGGACGGGCGCGCCGCCGCACCGGCCGACGGCGCGGCCGTATCGATCCGCCGGAACACGACCGACGACAGCAGCGTCACCGCGCCCATGCACGCGAACGACAGCATGAACCCGTGCGCCATCGAGCCGCGATAGGCGGCGAACAGGTTGACGAGCCCGCCGCCGATCGACACGCCCAGCCCCATCGCCAGCATCTGCATCATCGTGAACAGGCTGTTGCCGCTGCCGGCATCGGCGTGCGACAGCCCCTTGAGCGTCACGCCGTTCATCGCGGCGAACTGCATCGAATTCGCCGTGCCGAACACGATCAGCAGCACACCTTCCAGCACCGGCGCGGGCCGCGCCGACACCAGCGCGAACCCCGCGATCGCGCAGCCGACGATCCCCGTATTCACGACCAGAAACGTCGCATAGCCGAAGCGCTTCACGAGCGGCGCGATCCAGCGTTTCGCGACGACGCCCGCGATCGCGGCCGGCAGCATCATCAGCCCCGATTGCAGCGGCGTATAGCCGAGCTGCACCTGCATCAGCAGCGGCAGCAGGAACGGCACCGAACTCGTGCCGATCCGGCACAGCAGGTTGCCGAGCAGCCCCGAGCCGAAGTTCGGCTCGCGAAACAGTCCGAGCCGGAACAGTGGCTGCGTGCGGCGCCGCGCATGGGGCAGGTACGCGAGCGCGCTCGCCAGCCCGAGCCCCGCGAGCCCCGCCGCCCACGCGGCGCGGTGCGCGGACATCGGCGGATCGATCGCGAGCGACAGCGCGATCATCGCGGCCGACAGCAGCGCACACCCGACGAAGTCGAACGGCGGCGGCTGCGTCGCCTGGTCGTGCGGCAGGTAGCGTTGTACCGCGATGAAACCGATCACGCCGACCGGCACGTTGACGATGAACACCCAGTGCCACGAAATCGCCTGCGTGAGCCAGCCGCCGAGCGTCGGCCCGACGATCGGGCCGAGCTGGCCGGCGATCGACACGAACGCGATCGCCGCGACGTACTGCTCGCCCGGCACGCGGCGCAGCACGGCGAGCCGCCCGATCGGCAGCAGCATCGAGCCGCCGATGCCCTGCACGGCGCGCGCGACGACGAGCTGGCCGAGCGTGTGCGACGCCGCGCAGCCGATCGACGCGAGCACGAACACGAGGATCGCGACCGAGAATACGCGGCGCGTGCCGAACCGGTCGGCGAGCCAGCCGGAGGCTGGCGTGAGCATCGCCATCGTCACCGTGTAGACGACCACGACGGGCTGCATCGCGAGCGGCGACGCATGCAGGCTTTGTGCGATGGACGGCAGCGCGGTGTTGACGATCGTCGTATCGAGCGACTGCATGAAGAACGCAGCGGCGACGATCCAGAGCAGCGCGGAATGTGTGGGTTCCCGGGACATGGCGAAATCGATGGTACGAGAGACGGGCGCCGGTGCACGGTCGCGCGGCGCCTGCCGGACTTCAAGCGCTCGATGGTACCGATTCCGCCGGTCATCGGGAAGCGGTATCGCCGACCGCATCGAGGGCATGTTCGTCGCCGGGGGGACGCTGCTCGACGCGGCACGCGCGCGTTCGCCCGTCCGAGCCGCGTGCCGGGCGCGCATCGTGGCGCTTGGCGATGAACGGATGCTCGACGTAGCGGTAAGTCAGCAGCGAACACAAGACGGCAACCAGCGCGCATGCGAGCGCGAGCGCCCAGATGCCGGAATCGCCGGCCGAATCGATCGGGAAAACGAACTTGTTGAACGCATGAACGATCATGTACACGATCACCATGTGGATCATGTAGATGCTGAAACTGGCGGTGCCGAGCAGCGCGAGCGGCCGGGTTTCGAGCAGCCCGTAGAACGTGTTTCCGCTGGCGATGCAGAGAAACACCGGAAGCAGCGGCAGCGCGCCTTCGATCGAATAGCGTTCGGTGGGGGACGGCGACATCGCGAGGATCAGCAGCGCGACGGTCGCCGCCTGTTTCGTGGCGAGCCGCGCGCGGATCGCGGGGTGGCGCGACATCTCGTGGGCCACCGCGCCAAGCGCGAACAGCAGCGCCATGCCGCCGGGCGGCCCGAACAACGCCGCGCAGGCCGTGACGATCGCGAGCGCGAGCAGCTTGCGCCACGCACGTGTGGCGACGAACCATGCGAGAAACGGGACGGCGACGTAGAACCGCCATTCGTAGGCGAGGGTCCACCAGACGCCGCTCAGATACGGCGTCCGCTCCGCTCCGTTGATCGGGAACGCGCCGAACCAGCCGAGCGAAACGGTCTTGAGCAGGTCGGCCAGCAACTGCGCCGGTGCGCCGACGGCGTTGCGCGGAAACCAGTAAAGCGTGCAGATGACGATGACGGCCGCGTAAAACAGATAGAGCGGCGCGAGGCGTCGCACGCGTCCGACGAAGAAGGTCCGCACGTCGAGCGCGCCTCGGCACGCGCGTTCCCAGAACAGCAGGCCGGTGACCATGAAGAACATCGCGACGGGAATCGTCCCGAGATTGCGCAGGAAATCGGTGCCGGCGCCCCAGACACCGGTCGACAGCAACGCCTGATTGCACGCGAAGTGATGGAAGACCACGGAGACGGCCAGCAGGCCGCGGAAACCGTCGAGATTGCGATAGCGCATCGACAGCGACTTGTCGACGGCCGACCGGTAGAACGGTACGTGCCGCGCGACGAGCCACGCGATGATCGCCACGGCCGCAACGCATGCCGGGAAGTAGAGTTGGTCGGGTGTCGGGGAGAACAGGGTTTTCAGAGAGGGCGTAACAAAGTCCACTGAAGAGCGTCTCGTGTCTTGGATCGGGATGTCAGGCACGGATGGTCGGATGGTCCGCGTCGATGCAAGGTCTTCTGCGCGCTTCGCACGGCTTTCGATCGCCGGTCTTGTGATCCGATGGTATCAAACGATCACGTGCGGCGCGGGCGATGTGGCGGCCCGTTGTGCAACACGATGTTTCAGGGCGAATCGAGGCGGCGCCCGTATTCGTGGTGCTTGTCACCCGCTGGGCTCGCCCCGCAAATTTCGTTCCTCGTGGGCCGGACCTTCGCCGTCGTCATTGGCGCTCGATTGGCCATTCGGCCGGCTTCCCCATCGGGCCGCTCCGGCTTACCTTGGGCGACAGCAGTTCGACGCGTCGGGCCAGCGGTGGAAGAGGGCGGATTCGTGCCGTCCGCTGTTGCTGGTGCACGCCGACCCGAGGTCCGTCCGGTCATGAAAGTGATAGCAATGCTTGCAATTTACCTTCATGTCGCTATCATTGATAGCAAATCTGGATGGAGGTACTCATGGCAAATCTTCTGGTGCGTAACGTGGATGACACTATCGTTCAAAGCCTGCGCGAGCAGGCGGCGGCCAATGGCAGGAGCGCCGAGGCCGAACATCGAGCCATTCTGGCCGAAGCGCTCGGCCGGCCGAAGCGGCGGACGTTTGCGCAAGTGCTGATGAGCATGCCCGAGGTGGGCGAAGACGCGGATTTCCAACGTGTTCAGGATTCAGGCGAGGTCAGGCGTGTTTTTGATTGATACGAACGTCATCAGCGAAATCAGGAAGGGCAAGCGAACCAACCGCGGCGTGCGGGCGTTCTTCCGGCAGGCCGAAGCCGAAGCGAGCCCGCTTTATCTGTCCGTCGTGACGGTGGCCGAGTTGCGGCGCGGTGTCGACCTGATCCGCCATCGCGGCGATCACAGCCAGGCGTCGGCGCTCGAGGCCTGGATGGCGATGATCCTGTCCGGCTATGCGTCGAACATCCTGCCGGTCGATATCGAGACCAGCCAGATGTGGGGGCATTTGCGCGTGCCCGATCCGACGCACGAACTCGACAAGCTGATCGCGGCCACTGCGCTGATCAACGATCTGACGGTCGTCACGCGCAACGTCGACGATTTCGCTCGCACCGGCGTGCGGTTACTGAATCCGTTCGATTAGCGTCGTGGTGGCAGTCGTCGTGCGAAGCCAGGGCGGGCGGAGGTCGGCACGCAGGCCAGCGCCTCGACGCTGGTTCCCGCGACCGGCCTAACCCGGCGGCGACATTTCACACTCAGAGCCTTTCAGAGCTCGTCTTCTCGTCCCGACGGACGATGTAAGGCCATCACCCCGGCCTGGCCAGAATCCTGCACGAACAGCGGATACTGAATCAGGAGCACGCCGGCATGATTGATGTCCGTGCGTGGGGTTATGTCGTCGTCGGCGCGACGCGCGTCGATGCGTGGCGCTATGCGGAAGACGTTTGCACACCTTTTCTCCGAAAGCCGGCGAATCCGCTTTTCAGAGCGAGTGCCGGCTTTTCTACGAGGAACCATGAAGCTGCGGCAAGTGGGGTTACGATGGCGGCGGTGAAAAGAGATAGCTTGGTCGGGCCGATGCCGATTCCGAAGTGCCACACCAGAATCTGCTGCACTAGGAACGCGTAGATATAAACGCCGTACGAAATGTCGAAGCGGTTCAGGAAGGCTAGCCTAGGCAGGCGTTCCACCGCGAAAATAACAACGAACGGCAGCAGCAGATTGAAGGCATACGCCCTGATCTTCCAGTTTGGACTGGCCGCGAACAGATAGAAGGGTAGCAGGACCAGCAAGACCGAAGCCGCCCATAGGATCCAGCTACGCGGCAAAGTTACAGTCGCGAGAAACGCTCCTCCCCAGAAAAACACGCCAAGGCGAGAAAGCTGGAAGGTGTTCATGCCGATCAGGTAGTTCCCTTGCCAGAGCAAATCACCCATCAGCGCCACGTAACAGCCGATCAGCATCAACAATAGCCCCTTCCAATTCAACGCCCCCGCCCACGATATGCCAAGTAGCATCAGATAACACGTTACCTCGAGCGATAACGTCCAGAGAGATCCATTGATGACAGCAACCGGATTCGTCACGAAGAATTGATGAAGCGTCGGGACGAGTCGATATAGAGAAAGGTTCGTCAGGTATTTTAGCCAGCCGGCAGACCACCCATGCGTCATGATCGGGCCGACGACGAAGATCGTAAGCAGTACGAGCACAAACAACCCTGGGAATATTCGCAGAGCTCGGTTGCGCAAGTAGACGAACGGGTTCGAATTGCGCTGCAACGATTTGCAGACGAGGTACCCGCTGACCGCGAAGAACGAGCTTACTCCGAACTCGCTGAACTGCGGGAAGCCGTGGGCTTCAAGCCAGTCATGGGGGAGGCCAAGCACGACGTAGCTGTGAGTGATGATGACCGCGTAGGCTGAGAGCAAGCGCAGAGCGGTGAATGCGTTCTGGTTATTGGGTGCCATGTAAGACTCCTATTTCTCCGGCGCAGTGTTGGCAGAAGTACGGGACATCTCTCGTCAGCGCCATATGGCAGGCGCTTGATTTACCGGCATGTAGCTACGCAGTTTGCAAGGGTATTCTTCTACAAAAAAACCGCATCTAACCAATTGAAATAAAAGAAAGTAGGGGCGGGTCATCCCGCCTATCCGATAGATACGCGCGTCATCAGCGAAATCAGGAAGGGCAAGCGAACCAACCTCGGCGTGCGGAGGACATTCTTCAGGCCGAAGCCGAAGCGAGCCCGCTTTATCCGTCCGTGGTCGCGGTGGCCGAGCTGCGGCGCGGTGTCGATCTGATTCGTCATCGCGACGATCACGGCCAGGCATCGGCATTCGAGGCCTGGATGGCGATGATCCTGTCCGGCTATGCGGAGAACATCCTGCCGGTCGATATCGGGCCCAGCCAGATGTTTGAGCGTGCCCGATCCGACGCACGAACTCACAAGCTGATCGCGGCCACCCCCGATCAACGATCAGCCCCCTATTTCCACCGCTCATCTTCTCGTCCCGACAGGCGATGTAGCCCCATGATCGGCCGGCATCCTGGCCAGCGCCCGACGGCCCGCGCTTGTGCGTCGCATCAAAATAACTTGACGAAACGGTCACTACCGCGTAGTGTCCGAGACCGAAGTCATCAAGAAGTCCGATTGCTCATCATTGGCCGTACACCGTGCGGCAGTCGTTGGTCTCTCCCTCTTTGATTCTTTCTGTGCCCGTCGCGGGCGCATGTTCAATTATTTGTATTAAGGAAGTATTTGTGGATACCGGTACCGTCAAGTGGTTCAACGAAACCAAGGGCTTTGGTTTCATTTCCCCGGACAACGGCGGCGACGATCTGTTCGCCCATTTCTCGGAAATTCGCGGCACGGGCTTCAAGACCCTGGCCGAAGGCCAGAAGGTCAGCTTCGAAGTGAAGCGCGGCCCGAAGGGTCTGCAAGCGTCGAACATCACGCCGCAGTAAGTCGCATCGGCATCGGGCGCCAAGCGGCGGCCGATGCCGGATGGAGTATCGCGCGGGGCGCCGCATGGCAGCGGCCCGCGCGTTCCGATGCGCACGACCGATGCATCGCGACATTCACGATGCATCGGTCGTGACGCCTCCCTCATCGCATGCGTGAACCGCATGCGACGCAACGCCCTCGCGAAGCGCACGTCGTTTCGCGAGCGCATCACCGCTTCAACGCATCAACCCGAGCAGACCGCCGCCATGCCGTAGCTGGCGCGGTCCCGACTTGCGCGGCGCTGCTGGCGCCGCAGCCACCGACCGCCCGAACGTCGCAACGCGCCGGGCTCCGATCGCAAGACAGGCCCGAGGCCCGTCTGAACGAACCGATCCCGGCCGCCTGCCGGCCGCCGTCCCGTTTGCGGGCGCGGCGCCGGGCAGTTGCCGCGGCCGCGGTCAATCACCTTGTCTGGAGGAATTGGTTTGGCAAAAGAAGAACTGCTGGAACTGGACGGAATCGTCGACGAAGTGCTGCCGGACAGCAAATACCGTGTCACGCTGGAAAACGGCGTCGTGGTCGGCGCATACGCGTCGGGCCGCATGCGCAAGAACCACATCCGCATTCTCGCGGGCGATCGCGTGACGCTGGAACTGTCGGTGTACGACCTTACCAAGGGCCGCATCAACTTCCGGCACAAGGACGCGAACTCGCCGCGTCCGCCGCGTAGCGGGCAACCGCGCCGCTAAGCAGTAACGATCGGGCGCGCAACACGGCTCCGATCGTCATCCGTCCGGCCCCGTCATGCGGCCGGACACACTGGATGGAGAGCGCGATTCGCGCCGCTCGTCGGCCGCCGTCGGCGTCATTACGCCGCGGCGGCCGAGGTCATCTCCGGCCGCTGTGCGTGTGCAACGCTCAAGTGGCCGCGTCTCGCAGGAAATCTTCTACGATCGTCGCGAAATACGGCGGACATTCCTGCATCGGGTAGTGCCCGCAATTCGGAATTTTTAGCAGCCGTGCGTTCGGGTGCCATGCGAGAAACGTTGCGTGCATCGCCGCTTCGTCGAGCCCTGGGTCCTTGTCGCCGACGATGACCAGATAGCGCGTGTCGAGGCTGCGGATGTCGTCGACGAAATCCGCCCCGATCAGCATGTCGAGATACGAAAGCCGGCATGCGGGCGCTACGCGTTCGCGATTCTGCCGCAGCTTCACTTCGGCCCAGCGCGCCGACAATCCACCCGTCACGAACCGTACGAGCCGGCGCAATGCATCGTCGTCGACGGTCGTGCTCGCGAAGAATGCACGGGCGTCGCCGCTCAGGCGATTGCCGGCCGCCGACACCGGGCATACGGCGATCGCGCTCTTGATGCGTGAGGGAGCATCGGCGGCGATGCGTTGCGTCGCCATGCCCGTCATCGAATGGCCGATGATGTGAAAACGTTGCCAGCCGAGCCGATCGGCGAGCGCGAGGCAGTCGACCGCGATCTCGCCGACGGTGTACGTGCCGCTCATATGGATCGATCGTCCGTAGCCGCGAAGGTCGACGAATACGTACGTGAAGGCCGTTTCGTCCAGATACGGCAGCAGCGCCGTGTAGTTCGTATGGTCGCCAAGCCAGTCGTGCAGGACCATCACGCATTCGGGGCCCGTGCCGTATTGAAGGTAGCCCAGGCCGCCGGGCACGCTGGCCGGGCGGGAGGCGAGGGTGTCGATAAGGTTCATTTCAAGTCGTTTCCTTTTGGTCCGGGAACCAAAACGAAACGCCCTCCCGGCGGACCGGGAGGGCGTCTTGAAAGTGGATCGATCGTATCGGGCCGTCCGGCGGAAGTCAACGGCTGGCGCGATGCGTTCGTGATGCGCGGCATGTTTCTTTACGCCCGGCCGGCGCAGCCGTACACTCGTCGGCGATTCGCGGCCCGTGTACGTGGCTTTCGAGCCGTGCAGCTGCTTTCAACGGGCCGACGATCGTACTCGCATGACATTCGTCGCGCGACGCCAGGAGGCGCCATGAGTGCAGACGCAGCCCCCGCATCTTCTTCCGCTCCCGCCGCACCCGCGGCTCAGGATCGCATCCGGCACGTGTTCGTGCTGATGCTCGAGAACCGTTCCTTCGATCACCTGTTCGCGCTGTCGGGCATCGCCGACATCGTCGCCGCGTCGCCGGGCGACAGCAACGCGTACGGCGGTGCGGTCTATCCGTTCGGCGGCGGCGCGCCGGACCAGATGCCGACCGATCCGTGCCATGAATTCACCGACGTGCTCGAACAGCTTTGCGGCGCCGGCGTGCCGTTCGTGAAAGGGCAGCCGTATCCGGGCATCGACAATTCCGGCTTTGTGTCGAACTACGCGACGTCGCATTCCGAGGGCTCGCCGCCGCAAGCCGACAATGCGGGCACGATCATGCAGGGCGCCGATATCCGCACGCAGGCGCCGTCGTTGTATGCACTCGCGAATGCGTTCGTGCTGTGCGACGCGTGGCACGCGTCGATGCCGGGGCCGACCTGGCCGAATCGCTTCTTCCTGCATGGCGCCTCGTCGGCCGGCCTCGACCATTCGCCGACCCGGGAGGAGATGGCCGGATGGGATACGCTCGACGGTTTTCGCTATCCGAAGGGTTCGATTTTCGATGCACTTGGCGGCGACCACTGGCGCATCTACCAGGACCAGTCGGGCGACCCGCTCGGCCACGTGCCGCAGGTCGCATCGCTGAAGGGCATCAGCTTCTTCGACGTCGACGATCTCGCGCATTTCGAAGCCGATCTCGCGGCCGGCTACACCGCGCGCTACACGTTCATCGAGCCCGGCTATGGCGACATCGTGCACGGCACCTACCGGAACGGCAGCTCGCAGCACCCGATGGACGGGCTGGCCGGCGGCGACCGGCTCGCCGCGCGCGTGTACAACGCGATCCGCAATTCGCCGGTGTGGAACAGCAGCCTGTTCGTGATCGTCTACGACGAGCATGGCGGCTTCTACGATTCGGTCAGGCCAGGCGCTGCGCCGCCGCCTAACGATGGCGCGCCGGCCACGTTGAATGCGAGCGGCTTCGGCTTCGACGTGTATGGCGTGCGCGTGCCGGCGATCGTGATTTCACCGTGGGTCGCGGCCGGGCACGTCGATCACACACCGTATGACCACGCGTCGATAGGCGCGACGCTCGAGCGGCTGTTCGGCCTCGCGCCGCTGACCGACCGCGATCGTCTCGCCAACGACCTGCTCGGGCTCGTCACGACGACGTGCCGGACGGATTGTCCACAAAGGATCGGAACATGAGTCCCACCCCGACCCCGGACGCACGCGATGCGCTGCCCGTGCGCGACGGCACGAGCCTGATCGCCTATCTGCATGTCCTGAGGAAAGCCCATGCGGCCCTGGTCGGCCAGGAACAGGCTCACCAGCGCTTCAGCGAGATCGTCACGCGCGGGCAGGCACGGCAGTACATCGAGGAACTGATGCCGGTGCTGTTGAATAAGCGCACCGAGCATCGGGCGCGTAAGCATGGCGGGAAGCATCGTTGAGCGAAGGGCGAGCACGCAGGTGGCGCGTCATGCCGCCCGCTGCACGCTGACGGCCGACACCGCCGCGCCTGTCAGTTGAACGACCGTGCCGACGCCGGCCAGCGCGCGTGCGGCGATCAGCACCGACACCGACGGCGCGAGTGCGCACAGCAGCGACGCGATGGTGAAGACGTCCGTGCCGGCCAAGAAGACGCGGCGGCGGCCGTACAGGTCGGCGGGCAGCCCGCCGGTCAGCAGCACCGCGTACGTGAGGTTGTAGCTGTCGACGACCCATTGCAATGCGCCGACACCGGCATGGAAATAGGCGCAGATCGCGCGTGGCGAGATTGACGACGGCCGTGTCGACTTGGGCCATGAGTACGGCGACGCACAGCGTGAGCAGGGTCGCGCCGCGGCGTTTGACGGTTCGCCCGGCCAGGGGCGGCCTGTCCTTCGGTATGGGCCACGGGCGGGGCGCCTCGGGTGCCGGTCGATCGAGCCCGGACGTTGCCTGCCGACAGCGTGGTGTCAGCAGCCCGGAAACCTCTGGCACGCAAGCGGCATGCCCGCGCGCCGCATGACGTCACGCCGCCTTCGCGGCTCGATTCGGTTCCGCTCGACGCGTATTCCGGATCTGCCTGATCGCAGGATCGTTCGTGTCGCTCGTCACGACTCACGTATGCCGTGCGTGCGCGGCGATGTCGTGAATTCGCCCACCTCCGTCGGGATCGACGATCAGTGCAATCGTGTTCTGTGTCGTCATGGTGGCCCACGTTGTTGTTGCGAGATCGATGGGCTTTTACACGTGCGGGTCAATCGGGTCGATACCGGGTCGATTGCGTGGTACGTCGCCATTGGCTTAAGATCGGCGGGAGACCATCCCATGCCTTCAGCGTCAATGAAAACGAGCATAAGCCTGCGGGTCGCCGTCATCGCGTCGGCCGTTGCCGTGTACAGCATCTACATGCATATCCAGCAGTTGATCAGCGGCTGCATGTGGGTCAGGGGCCATCGGCGCTGCAGTTTCGAAAACAGTACGAATTTCCAGGGCCTGATGGATCTGGACCTGATGATCACCTGTTGCTGGGTCGCCGCGGCGGTGGTCGGGTGGATTTCCGTTGCGCAGCGCACGAAGAAACCGGGTTAGCCACGTAATGGTCGTGCTGCCCGGGTGAACAGGCACGAAATACCGCTCGACCGGATCGAATCCCGTCAATCCGTGACAACGCGCATTCTCTGACGAGGCGCGGCGGTGCGCTCGATGCATGCGAGTCCGAAACGAACGCCTGATTCCGCTGCCGGCGGACGAGATCATGCCGATCGCCGGAGACACGCGTTGCATCGCGCGCGGCGCGAGGGGAGGTTCCCGTGCAATTTCCAACAGGATCGGTGGTCGCGCTCAGCTCGGCGGCAGCCACGATGTTCTCGATCGGCATGCTGTTTCTCGGCTACTGGGGATTGCACGAAGCATTGCCCTGGCGGTTCGGCGACTACGTCGTGATCGTTCCCGCGCTGGCCGGTTTCGCGTGCCTCGCCAGCGTGCCGTTTCTCGCGACGTCTCCGATGAAAACGCCCGACGACGAGTCGAGAATGTTCGTCGCGCGACGCGTGTTTCTGTGCGGCGCGGGCGCGGTGTGGTGTGCGATCGTCGTGTCGCTGATCGTGTGAGAACAGCGTGACGGGACGGTTTTCGGAACAACCCGGCGAACCGGTCCCGAAACGTCTGACGTGAGGCCGGAGCCGACGGTTTTCACGCTGTCGTTACCGCTTTGCTTTCCCCGATCGCGTGCACTAGATTCGAAGCGTTGGTCTTCTTTCAGCGCGCGAGGTGGAGCCATGACGCCGTGGGAAATTCAGGGAACCGAAATGCTCAGCTGCAATTGCTCATACGGTTGCCCTTGTCAGTTCAATGCGCTGCCGACCAACGGTAACTGCGAGGCGATGGGGGCGATTTCGATCGACCGCGGCCACTACGGCGACGTGGTGCTCGATGGCGTCAGGATCGCGGTGGTGTTTCAGTGGCCGGGCGCGGTTCACGAAGGCAAGGGCAAGTGCCAGCCGATCGTCGACGAGCGCGCGAGTCCGGCGCAGCGCGAGGCCGTGCTGAAGATCATGACCGGTCAGGATACCGATCCATTTGCGACGATGTTCTCGGTGTATGCGTCGACGCTTGAACACGCGTTCGATCCGATCTTCACGGCGATCGATTTCGACGTCGATGTCGACGCCCGGCGCGGCCGGATTCAAGTGGACGGTGTGTTCGATGCCACCGGCGAACCGATCCGCAATCCGGTGACGGGCGACGAGCACCGTGTGCGGATCGACCTGCCGCACGGTTTCGAATACGAGCTGGCCGAGATCGGCTCGGGAACGGGGCGCTCGCAGGGCAACATCACGCTGAATCTCGACGGAACCTATGCGCAATTCGCGCGGCTGCATCTGAACAACCACGGGCTGATCCGGCATCGCGCCGCGGCATGACTCCGTTCGACGTCTGGCTCGCGCGCGAGCGTGCCGTCACGCTGCTCGGCATGGCCGCGCTCGTCGGCCTGTGCTGGTTCTACCTGTGGACGGGCGCGGGAACCGGCATGTCGGCGCTGGAGATGACGACCGTCGCGCTGTTTCCGCATCGGCTGGCGGACGGCATGGGCAGCATGGATCCGTCTCTGCCGACCGTGATCGCGATGTGGTGGGTGATGATGATCGCGATGATGACGCCCGGCGCCGCGCCGCTCGTGATGCTGTACCGGCGCGTGCTGCGGCAGCACGGCAACGGGGCGGCCGGATCGGCGCTGACGTCGGTGGCCCTGCTGGCCGGCTATTTGACGGCATGGCTCGCGTTCTCGATCGGCGCGGCGTTGCTTCAGGCGCTGCTGCAGCCGGCCGGGCTGATCTCCGCGATGATGCTGTGGTCGAAGAGCGCGCTTCTTTCCGCCATCGTGCTGGCGTTGGCCGGGCTTTATCAATTTTCGCCGCTGAAACGCGCGTGTCTGCGGCAATGCCGCGCGCCGGCGGCGTTCCTGGTCGCGCACTGGCGTCCGGGCGTTGCGGGCAGCTTCCTGCTGGGCGCGCGGCACGGCGTGGTTTGCGTGGGCTGCTGCTGGTTGCTGATGGCGCTGCTGTTCGTCGGCGGCGTGATGAATGTCGTGTGGATCGTCGCGTTGTCGCTGTTCGTGTTCGTGGAAAAGGTTCTGCCCGGCGGCGATCGTATCGGCCGCGTGCTCGGCGTCGTGCTGATTGCCTGGGCCGGTGTGACGTTGATCGTGTGAGGCGCGGCACCGGCTGGCTACAGGAACAGGCCGGACACGAAGGGAGGCGCCCGATGAAGATCCGCTTTCGTGCCGTCGCCACGTCGTGCGCGATGGCGGTCGTTGCACTGCCGGCGCTGGCGGGCGGCGACATGTCGGGCATGCATTCAAGCGATGCGGGCACGTCGGCGCAGGATGCGAAACTGACCGATGCCGAAGTCAAGGAAATCGACGCCGGGCGCGGGCGCGTGACACTGAAGCACGGCGCACTCGACAACATCGGGATGCCGCCGATGACGATGGCATTCAAGGCCGGCGACGCGGCGATGATTCCGTCGCTGCATGTGGGCGACAAGGTCCGGGTGCGGGTGGAAAACGTCAACGGCACACCGACGATCGTGAAGCTGGTGAAGCGGCCGTGACGACGATGCGGCGCGTGTACGGGGCGTCGTCGGTTTTTTATCGTGCTACGTAACGCAGGTATCGAAATGCCTGCACGGGCCGGGCGGTACGATCCGCATTCGATGCGCGCTGCCCCGCGGCGCGGGCTGGACGGCCATCGCAAGGCGCTTGTGAAACTGTGAAGGAGGCCGATGGAAATGGCACGGTAGATGCTTGTTGGAGTGATCGCGAGGAATAGCGAACGGGGGCTTGCATGCAAGATCACTTCATCAAGGCGAACGTTGCGCTCGTCGCCATTGCCGCTGCGTGTGCGCTCGCGGCGTGCGGCGGCGGGGACGTTACGGCGCCGATGCCGGCGGGTAACACGATCGGGACGAGTACGAGCGGCGCAAGCGGAACCAGCGGCACAAGCGGAACCAGCGGAACCAGCGGAACCAGCGGCACACCCGGCACGAACGGCATCATCAGTTCCGCCGGCGCCGTCGTGCTGGCCGCGGGTTCGACGCTCGGCGACGTGACGTTGCCCGGCGTCGGCAAGGCCGCGACGGCCGGGCCGGCCGACACGGTCACCGGCGTCGGCACGCTCATCCGCGATACGACGAACGCGGTGAGCAACGGTATCGGCCAGATCGGCTTCACGCCGGACCCCGTTGGCAGGACGGTCACGGGCCTCGGCACCGTCGTCGGCTCGATCGGCAACCCGGTCAACGGCCTCGGCGAAACGGTGAAGGCGCTCGGCTCCGGCCCGCTGTCGCCCCTCGCGCCGATCACGACGCCCGTCGGAGGCCTGCTCGACACGGCGGCCGGGGGCTTGCAGTCAGGCGGCGCCATGCTCGGCTCGACGCTGTCGTCGGGTCCGGTCCAGCAGGCGACGCAAGCGCTCGGCACCGCGATCACGCCGGTCGTGACGACGGCGGGTCAACTCACGCAGCAGGCCGGCACCGCAACCGGGCTCGGACAGCCGGTCGCGGGCCTGCTCGGACAGCTCGGGGCGGCGATCACGTCGGCCGGATGGCAGGTGACGGCCACGTCGCCGCAGCCGATCGTCGGCGCTGCCGGCAGTCTCGTTCGGGCGGCGGGCAACACGGTGACCAATGCGGGCGGCCTCGTGAACCCGAGCGGCGCGAACGGCGCGGTGCCGGTCGCCGGTCTGGTGACGAGCGTGGTCGGCGGCATTCCGGCGACCGTGCACGACGGCTCCGTGGCCGTTACGAGCGGCGCCGGCTCGCCGCTGGGCGGTCTTTCCAATCCGCTCGCGCCGGTGACGTCGCTGGCGGGTGGCCTGCTCGGCGGCGCGGTCGGCAAATAGCCGGCCCGCGTTGATCGTCATGCGGGAACCTGACTGCATGACCGGGGCGGCCGCCCTCGGTCGTCCCGTTCCCGGCAGGAATCGGCGATGAATCCTGAAACCTCGGCCCGCTACCTGCGCGTGTCGCCCGGCTTCGACGGCGGCCGCGCGAGCCCGCGCGCCGGCAGCGGCGTCGACATCACGATCGACGTGCGCGTTTCGCCGTACAGGTTGACGCGTTCGATCAGCTGTTCGAGATGGGTCATGCTGACGGCGACGAACCGCATCACATACGAATCCGCGCCCGTCACATGATGGCATTCGACGACTTCGGGAATCGTCTCCAGCAGCTTGAGGAACTTCGCCTTCGCCGGTTGCTGCACCGTGATGCCGATCAGCGCGCTCACCGGGTAGCCGGCCGCGGACGGATTGATCCGCGCGGTGTAGCCTTCGACCACGCCGGCTGCTTCAAGGCGCTTCACGCGCTCCGTCACCGCCGGCACCGACAGGTGAACCTGGCGCGCGAGCTCCGTATAGCTGAGGCGTCCGTTGTCCTGCAACAGCGCGAGTATCTTCCAGTCCAGATCGTCCATCGAGGCGGGCGTTTTTAAGGTAGAGCCGCCATTTTTCCTTAAAAACCGCATTCAGCGGGAAGCGGACTTTCCCTACCATGCCTGTTCGAGCCATGGGATGTGGAAAGGAGCAGGCGATGTTGTTCATCAAATCCGTCGTGATGGGGCTGTCGATCGCGGTGCCGGTCGGCCCGATCGGCATGCTGTGCATCCAGCGCAGCCTGAGCCGCGGTTTCCAGGCGGGATTCGCGACGGGCATCGGCGCCGCGTGCGCCGATGCGATTTACGGCCTGCTCGGCGCGCTGGGCGTCGCGGGCATCGTCACCGCGTTCCCGATGCTGACGGTCGGCCTGAAGATCGGCGGCGGCGCGTTTCTCGTGTGGCTCGCGTGGACCATCGCGCGCCAGGCGCCGGCCGCGCCGGCCGGGCAGCGCGAGTTGCTGCGTACGCCCGTCCTGCGCGATTTCCTGACGACGTTCGGCCTCACGCTGTCGAACCCGATGACGATCGTGTCGTTCGTCGGGATCTTCGCGGCGCTCGGCCCGCTGCCGGGCGCGCGGGAAGGCCCGATGTGGGCGACCGTCGCGTGGATGGTGGCCGGCGTGTTCGTCGGCTCGGCCACGTGGTGGCTGTGCCTGAGCAGCGCAACCGCCGCACTGCGCGCAAGGCTGTCGTTCACGTTCATGCACGCGCTGTCGCGCGTGTCGGCGGCCGTCGTCGCGGTATTCGGCGCGATCCAGCTCGTCGCCGGCGTACGTGGCTTGATCTAGGCGCGCGGGGCAGCGCGGGTCGAGCGGATCGCGTCGACCGTCGTCCGGATATGGGCGAGCAACTCGAGCATCACCGTTTTCCGGAGGTACTGGTTGATTCGCATGCTGACGACGATATCGGACGGCAGTGCTTCGATCGCAAGCTGAACCGACCGCAGATCGTCGACGAGCCGTGTCAGCGCATCGGGGGCCCACGCGTGCAGTGCAACAGCGATTTCCTCAGGCCAGAGACCGAACGCGTCGATGCCGCAGCATCCTGCGACGCAGTCGGTTTCCAGCGCGTCGATCAACGGCATGACGGCCGCCAGATGCGGATCGACGTCGATCGCATGCGCGTGGCCGCCGGCCAGATCGCCGCATGCGATCCAGCGATCCGGGCCGATGCCGATGTCGTTCTTGTGTGCTTTTCCGTTCATCGCCGGCTCAGTTCGATACGTGAAAACGCAGGTGCGCGTGCACGAAGCGCGCGATTTCGTGGCTCAGCTCGATATCCTCCGGCGCGCCCATGAACCCGCCATGCGGCATCCCTTCGAATACGTGCAGCTCGGTCGGCACCTGCGCGCGCCGCAACGCGCGATGCAGGCGCACGGCGTTCGACAGGAACAGGTCGCGCGTGCCGCTCTGGATGAAGGTCGGCGGGAAGCCGGCGGCGAAATCGCCGAACAGCGGCGACAGGTACGGATGCGCGAGATCGGCGCCGTTCGCGTAGAGCAGATTGTTGGCCATCAGCGGCGCCGGCAACACAACATCGACAAGGCGGTTGGTCTCGAAGCTGTCGCCGGATTCGGTCAAGTCGGCTTCCGGCGACAGCAGCACGAGCGCGGCCGGCAACGGCAGGCCCTCGTCGCGGGCGCGCAGCACCATCGCCGCGGCGAGATTGCCGCCGGCCGAACGGCCGCCGATGACGACGTTTTCCGGTGCGTGATGTGCCAGCACGTAGGCATAGGCCGCGATGCAGTCGTCGAGCGCGGCCGGGTACGGATGTTCGGGCGGCATCCGGTAGTCGACGCCGTAGCAGCGGATGCCGAGCCGGTCGGCCTGTATTTGCGTGCCGGTACGGCACGCGGCGCCGCCGCCCACGATCAGCCCGCCGCCGTGCAGGTCGATGATTGCGCATGCGCCGGAAGCCGCGGCTTCCGGCGTCGCGACATGCACGTTGGCAGCGCCGACGCGGATCGTCTCGACGCGCGAACGCAAGGCGACGGCAAGCTGCGCGACCGCGGCCGCGTAATGCGCGTCGGCGCCGGCTTTCACGCGCATCCACGCGTCGATGTCGTCCGGGGCCGGCATCACGTGCAACGCGTTCAGCGGCACGCCGTCGTCGCCGGTCAGGCGTTGCAGCGCAGCGCGCGCTTCGTCGCTGATCGAGGTCGGGAAGGGCACGACACGGCTCGGCAGCACGACGCCGTCGGGTTTGTCTTTCATCGCTTGGGCTCCGTTCGGGGCGTCATGCGGGCGAAGGCCAGTGGCGCAGCATCGCGTCGAGCGCATCGAGGCTGCGCGACCACGACGCATCGGCATCCGGCGCGCTGTGCGAGAAGCCGCCGGCGCTTTCGAGCGTCACGTAGCCCATGAAGAAGCCGCCGAGCAGGCGGATCGCATGCGCGTGCTCGGCATCCGGCAGCGCGTAGCCGCGCAGTACCGCCGACGTCATCCTGACGAGCTGCCCGCCCACGCTCGCGGCGGCGCGCTCGGCGCTCACCGGATGACGGGCGGCGGCGAAGCGGCCCGGATGCGCCCGTGCGTAGTCGCGATAGACGTTCGCGAGCGCCGCCAGCGCGTCCTTGCCGGTGCGGCCGGCCAGCGCGTCGGTGGCGCGCTCGGCCAGCTCCTGCAGCGCGAACAGCGCGATGCGGCTCTTGAGATCGTCGAAGCTCGGGATATGGGAATACAGGCTCGCCAGCTTCACGTCGAAATGCCGCGCGAGCGCGGCACCGGTGAGTTGCTCGAAGCCGGTTTCATCGGCGAGCTGCGCGCCGGCTTCGACGAGTTTGTCCACGGTAATGCCGGCACGCGCCATGACGAATGCTATGAAGATTAGTTAAAAACCTAATTCTATTAGCTTTCATCGAGATGTCAATTTCGCGCGCGTGCCGGGTGGTGCGTTGCGCCGATGCGTGGCGCCGTCAGAACGTATAACTGACCTTGCCGAACGCGGTGCGCCCGAGCGTGTTGTAGCCGTACGCGGTCATGTACTGGCGATCGAACAGGTTCGACAGCGACGCCGACACCGTCAGGTGCGAATTGATCCGGTACGACGCGCGCAGGCTCACCGTCAGGTACGACGCCAGATACTGCCGGTTGGCCGGATCGTCGAACGTCGAGCCGCCGTACAGCAGCGACGCGCCCGTGCTCAGCGCATGCAGCTTCAGTTCGTCCCACGTGTGATCGACGTTCAGGCTGACCGTCTGGCGCGGCCGGCGGCTGAGCCACGTCTGGTTCGTTTCGTCCTGCGGATTCAGGATGCCGACCGCGACGCTGACCGGCGTCGAGCGGCCGATCGTTCCCTTGTACGACAGGTCGATGCCGCGAATGTGCGAACGGCCGATGTTCATCGGCGAGAACGTCGCCGGGTTGTACGCGATCAGGTTGTTGACGCGCGTGTCGTAGATCGCCGCGGTGAACGTGCCGTACGCCGTGTTCGCATCGAGCGCGGCCTCGACCGACGTGCTGCGTTCCGGGCTGAGGTTCGGATTGCCGTAGCCCGGGTAGTACAGGTCGTTGAAGGTCGGCAGGCGGAACGCATTGCCGTACGACATGCGCGCCGTATAGACCGGCGTGATCGCCCACGACAGCGCGGCATTGCCGGTGTTCACCGCTTGCCCGGCGATGATCTCGTGTCGGCCGGCGACGAACATCGTCACGCGGTCGAGCGTCGCCGACTGATGCAGCGAGAACGCGGAATCGTTGCGCGTCGGCACGCCGCCGGGAATGTCGACCGGCAGGAATGCCTGCTCGCGCGTGAAGTCGTACGCGAGCTTCGATTCGCCCGACAGCGGCAGGCCGAACAGGTGAAACCCGTGCTCCCGATGGGTCAGCGATGTCGACGTGCTGATCCGCTGCGAATTGATCTGGTCGGTCGCGAGGGCGGGGTTGTCGGCGTAGATGAACTGGCGGTCGTTCGCATAGCCGAACGACTGGTCGAACTGCGTATCGGGCGTGATGTCGAGATGGAACGCGACGCCGGTCGTCAGCTGGTGATCGAGTTCGCGATTGGCGTAGCCGCTGTTGTCGTAGGACAGATCGGAGCGGTGGTACAGCGCGAACGTCGAGATCGACCAGTTGTCGCGCGCGTAGCCGAGCCGCGCGTCGAGATCCTGCGCGTGATACGGATTGCGGCCGTCTTCGTGGCCGTAGAAGAACGGCCGCGTCGCATCGATGCCGGCCGTGTTGTAGTCGTGCAGCCCAAGCGAATAGGTGAGCCCGCCGAGCGCGGCCAGCGGCCCGGTCGACGGCACCGTGCCCGACGTGCGGAACTGCGTGTCGAACGTCTTGTTCGAGCCGCCGCCGAACGACACGGTGGTCCGGTTCGGCTGGTTGGCGGCGCGGCGCGTGAAGAGTTGCACGACGCCGCCCATCGCGTTGTTGCCGAATGACGCGGCGGCCGGGCCGGAGATCACCTCGACGCGCTCGAACGCTTCGGTCGGCAGGTCCGCCCACGGCGCGATGCCGGTGGTCGGCGAGCCGATCCGGATGCCGTCGATGAACACGGCGACCTGGCTCGCCGACGAACCGCGGATGCTGACCGACGCGGACGAGCCCGGCCCGCCGTTCTGCGTGACGGTCACGCCCGGCAGCGTCGCGAGCGCCTGCGTGATGCTCGGGTCGGCGGGTGACAGCCGGTCGAGATCCTCGCGCGTGAGCACCTGCGTCGACGCGTAACGGCGGTCGAACGATTCGGGCAGGTGCCGCGTGTCGGTCACGCTGATCGTCGGCAGGTCGGCGCCTTCCGCAGGCCCGGCGGGCTGCGCGAGCGTCGTGTCGCCGGCGGCATGGGCGAGCGGGGAAAGCAGCGCGGTGGCGGCGGACGTGGCGAGCAGGTGACGAACGTTCATGAGGCGGCGGAACAAAGTGTGTGACGTGTACGGCGATCGCGGGCGGAGAGCGGGCAGGTTGGGGGTGCCGACGGCGCGTCGGTGCGACGCTTCCGGTGGGGAAGCGGATTCGGGAACGATGGACATCTGACGGATCCTGAGGTCGGGTCGTCCATGCAACGGGCGACCGCCGGGGGCGGTGCCAGGCGCATCGGGACACCCCGCCCGGTGCGGCTGCGTGGACCTCGGGTCGATGGCAGGTCTCCTGGCTCGCGGGTCGTCATCCGTGCAGGCCTTCCCGGTTTCCCAGTGGCATGCGGTGGCACGGATTCGCCGCTCACAGTTGCGGGGGCAGCCGCAGATTCGGGGCGTTGCCCCTGCTGCGTTCCCTTTTGATCCCGTCTCCGGGAACCATCAGCGCGCAAGGGTAATGGCGTGCGCTCGGGCACGTCAATCGTCCGGCCGCGCGCGGATGCGAAAAAACGTCATTGCCCGGCGGCGGCTTTCCAAATCCTTTCGTTCGAGGTGGGCGGGCAGCGTTTCATATCTGAGGAAACGGCCGGATTCACACGCATGCCGCCGCGCCGGAACTAGCCGCCGTCGTTTCGTCGCTCTGAGGGCCAGCGGCGGGCGCGTGCCGTTATCGATGCGCGCCGCGCCGCTCAGGCCGGCGCCGACACCAGCGCGCAGAAGTTCTCGAGATCGACGTTGCCGCCGCTGATCACCACGCCAACGCGCTTGCCCTGCAGCGCATCCTTCATCCGGCGCACGGCGGCGAACGACAGGCAGCCGGTCGGCTCGACGACGATTTTCATGCGCGTGGCGAAGAAGCGCATGCAGTCGACGAGTTCCGCGTCCGTCGCGGTGAGGATGTCGTCGACGTCGCGGCGCAGGATCGGGAACGTCAGGTTGCCGAGGTGCTGCGTCTGCGCGCCGTCGGCGATCGTGCGCGGCGTGTCGATATGTACGATCGTGCCGGACCGGAACGATTGCTGCGCATCGTTGCCGGCTTCGGGCTCGACGCCGTACAGCTTCGCATGCGGCGACAGCGCACGCGTGGCGAGCGCGGTGCCCGACAGCAGCCCGCCGCCGCCGAGCGGCGTGAACACCGCGTCGAGCGGGCCGACTTCGTCGAACAGTTCCTTGGCCGCGGTGCCCTGGCCGGCGATCACGTCCGGGTGGTCGTAGGGCGGCACCAGCGTGAGTCCGTGCTTCTCCGCGAGATCGTGCCCGATCTGCTCGCGATCCTCGGTGTAGCGGTCGTAGGTCACGACGTTGCCGCCGTAGCCGCGCGTCGCGGCCATCTTCGCGGCCGGCGCGTCCTGCGGCATCACGATCGTCGCGGGAATGCCGAGGATGCGTGCCGACAGCGCGATTGCCTGCGCATGGTTGCCCGACGAGAACGCGACGACGCCGTGGCGTCGCTGTTGCGCGTTGAAGCGCGACAGCGCGTTGAACGCGCCGCGGAACTTGAAGGCGCCCATGCGCTGCAGGTTCTCGCACTTGAAGAACACCTGCGCGCCGAGCGCGTCGTCGATCGTCCGCGACGTCATCACCGGCGTGCGGTGCGCGTGGCCTTCGAGCCGGGCCGCGGCGGCGGCGACGTCGTCGTACGTGGGGAGAGCGGAAGCGTTCATGGTTGCTCGAGGATGGAAAAAGTCGGTCGACGGGAATGCGGGGCGCGCCGCGTCACTTCGCGTCGTTGTAGACGGTGGCGCGCGACACGCCGAGATGCTGCGACACGATCTCCATCGCGCGGCGCACCTCGAGGAAGCCGTCGGCCTTCAGCGTCTGCATCAGCTCGCGGCGCTGGTCGGTCTTCAGCTCGCGCGGCGTCGTCGCGAGGCGCGTCGCGAAGGTGTCGATGCGTTGCCGGATCGCATCCGCGCCGGCCGGGTCGAGCGTTTCGACGACGGCTTCGCCGTCCGTGCGGCAGAACTGGTTCAGCATGCCCTGGAAGCCGCGGAACAGCGTGACGTCGGCATTCATGCACAGCGCGGCCACATAGCGCCCGGTCGAATCCTTGATGCCGATCGACGTGCTTTTCGCGGTGCGGCCGTCGGCGAAGCGGTTCGGGTAGTTCGCGAGCACCTGCGGGAAATCGTCGTCGGCGATGCGGGCGAGGCCGAGCTCGGTCGCGGGATCGCCCACCGCGCGCCCCGACAGGTTGTTGTGGATTGCGAGGATCGCGTGCTCCGGCGTGCGCAGGTCGTGCACGACGACCTCGGTGAACGGCGCGAACATCTCGCCGAGCCCTTCGGCGATGCGCTGCACCTGTTCGATCAGCGATGCCTGCTCCGACAGCAGCGGTTTGCGGTTTGTACTCATGCGGGGTCCTGGGGGGCTTGTGGGTCCGTCGTTTCCGGCCGCGTGATGTCGGCCAGCAGCGGGCGTGCGATCCGGACGTAGTCGGCCGCGTCGAGCACGACCGAGCGATCGAGGCGGCCCGCGTTGAACGCGATTTCGGCGTTGCGCTCGACCAGCGCGGGATCGACGACGAGCGTCACGTTCGTATCGAACACGAACGGCGGCACCGCGCCCATCACGCAGCGCGTGACGGCGGCCGCGACGTCGGGCGACGCGAGCGTCGCCTTGCGCCGGCCGACCGCATCGGCGACCTTGCGGAAGTCGATTTTCAGATGGCCGGGGATCACCGCGAGCGCGGCGGGGTCGCCGCCACCCTTGAACGTGCAGAGCATCGCCTTCGCGCCCTGTTCGGGGCGGGTGCCGCGCAGCGCGGCGATCGCGTCGGATTTGCCTTCCGCCGGATGCTCGAGCACGCGAAAACGCGCGCCGGACGTCGTCAGCAGTTCGCACAGCGTGTCGAAAACGGGAGAGTCGTTCATGTCGCTCCGGGCAGGCGGGCCGATGCGTCGAGGCGTCGGGTCAAAGAATCGTCCAAGTATAGACGTTTTGTCATTGGTATGACAAAGAGCGCCGGACGTCGTGGCGTCAGTGTGCTCGAATCGCGCCGATTCTTCAGCAGCCGAAAGGCCGTTTCATATGGCGGGATTCAGGCCGGATTCCCGCCGCCGCGTTTTACCGCCGCTTGAAACCGTGTTTTGCATCGCAAAAACGACCAGCTATCTCATTGAAAAATAACGGAAATTTATATCTTATGTCTTATATAAGACTTGGCCGAAAGCGCGCCGGACAGGATTACTATTGAGTCCATGCAGTTCGCTTCGTCACACGCGGCGGGCACGCTGAACCCTTTACTCAAATGCGCTTCGTTCCCAGGAGATAGACATGTCCCAATATCAAGACGACATCAAGGCAGTGGCTGGCTTGAAGGAAAACCACGGCAGCGCGTGGAATGCCATCAGCCCCGAGTATGCGGCCCGCATGCGTGCCCAGAACAAGTTCAAGACCGGCCTGGACATCGCGAAGTACACCGCGAAGATCATGCGCGCCGACATGGCCGCGTACGATGCCGATCCGTCCAAGTACACGCAGTCGCTGGGTTGCTGGCACGGCTTCATCGGCCAGCAGAAGATGATCTCCATCAAGAAGCACTTCAACAGCACCGAACGCCGCTACCTGTACCTGTCCGGCTGGATGGTCGCCGCGCTGCGCTCGGAATTCGGCCCGCTGCCGGACCAGTCGATGCACGAGAAGACCTCGGTCAGCGCGCTGATCCGCGAGCTGTACACGTTCCTGCGCCAGGCCGACGCCCGTGAGCTGGGCGGCCTGTTCCGCGAGCTCGATGCCGCGAAGGACCCGGCCGCGAAGGCCGCGATCCAGCAAAAGATCGACAACCACGTCACGCACGTCGTGCCGATCATCGCGGACATCGATGCCGGCTTCGGCAACGCGGAAGCAACCTACCTGCTGGCCAAGCAGTTCATCGAAGCGGGCGCGTGCTGCATCCAGATCGAAAACCAGGTGTCGGACGAGAAGCAGTGCGGCCACCAGGACGGCAAGGTCACGGTGCCGCACGAGGATTTCCTCGCGAAGATCCGTGCGATCCGCTACGCGTTCCTGGAGCTGGGCGTGGACGACGGCATCATCGTCGCGCGTACCGATTCGCTGGGCGCGGGCCTGACCAAGCAGATCGCCGTGACCAACACGCCGGGCGACCTGGGCGATCAATACAACGCGTTCCTCGATTGCGAAGAACTGTCGGCCGACCAGTTGGGCAACGGTGACGTCGTCATCAAGCGCGACGGCAAGCTGCTGCGTCCGAAGCGCCTGCCGAGCAACCTGTTCCAGTTCCGCGCCGGCACGGGCGAGGCGCGTTGCGTGCTCGACTGCATCACGTCGCTGCAAAACGGCGCCGACCTGCTGTGGATCGAAACCGAAAAACCGCATATCGCGCAGATCGGCGGCATGGTCAGCGAGATCCGCAAGGTGATCCCGAACGCGAAGCTGGTGTACAACAACAGCCCGTCGTTCAACTGGACGCTGAACTTCCGCCAGCAGGCCTACGATGCGATGAAAGCCGAAGGCAAGGACGTGTCGGCTTACGACCGTGCGCAGTTGATGAGCGTCGAATACGACGAAACCGAACTGGCCAAGCTCGCCGACGAGAAGATCCGCACGTTCCAGGCAGATGCATCGCGTGAAGCAGGCATCTTCCACCACCTGATCACGCTGCCGACGTACCACACGGCTGCGCTGTCGACCGACAACCTGGCGAAGGAATACTTCGGCGACCAAGGCATGCTCGGTTACGTGGCCGGCGTGCAGCGCAAGGAAATCCGTCAGGGCATCGCGTGCGTGAAGCACCAGAACATGTCGGGTTCGGACATCGGCGACGATCACAAGGAATACTTCAGCGGCGAAGCGGCGCTGAAGGCGGCGGGCAAGGACAACACGATGAACCAGTTCTCGTAACCCGTCATTCCGCGGTAGAAAGCCAACTCGTCACGGGTTGGCTTTTTTCGTTCGACGCGCGAAGCGTGTGATCCGCGCGCGGCTGTTGCGACAAACTGGCTCGTCGGCAGCACGTCGATCGTGTCGAATCGATGCGGCGCGCGCAGCGGGTCCGACATCTCGGCCGCGTTGCGCGGGAATTTTTCGCTCACCGCAACCGTATCGACGTGCGCGCACGGACCGCTCACCGCCGGCGCGATGGCAGCGTGCGCGTATTACCCCGGATTGCCGCGCGCACCGTTTTGAGCAGCGACGTGAAGCGGGTATTCGAACAGGATGTTTGTGTACGCAACCTAATTCAGGGTTTGCCTGAGTAGCGAAAACGCCAATTCGCACGACGTGGGTTCGCGTTGTTCGTACGCACGAGCGGCAGTTGAAATTGCCGTTCGTGCGAAACCCTTGCGGGGCGGTCGTCACGCTTGTTTCGTCCCCAAAGCGGGCGTGCCGCGGCCGTAAAAAGCACCTGCCTGCAACACGCATGCCGGCACGCCGTCACAGTTGTTTCTTGTTGCAACGCAACGCCCCGTCAATAACGGCGATGGTATGCTGGCCGGCATGGAGTTGTATGGCAGGTTGCTTGCATGGCGAAACTCGTGTTCGCACTTTCTGACGAGACTTCATCTTCTCTCGCCCGCATCGCGGCATCGACGCGCGCGCCGCTCGCGCGTCCCGTCCTGCGCGCCGCATCTTCCTGCGCTCCGCACGCATTCCCCATCTCGCGGGCTCGCCCCGCATCCCCATCCCCGCCCAATAATCTGGAGACGTCCCCATGTTGCAGAACACTTTGGCCGAAGCGACACATGGCCCGCTGATCGCTCCGCCGGCCTTCGTCAAACATCGCAAGCTGATCGACTGGGTATCGCGCATCGCGGCGCTCACGGAGCCCGAGCGCATCGTGTGGTGTGACGGGTCGCAGGAGGAATACGACGCGCTGTGCCAGGCGATGGTCGACCAGGGCACGCTCACGCGCCTGAACCCGGCGAAGCGCCCGAACTCGTATCTCGCGCAATCCGATCCGTCGGACGTCGCGCGCGTCGAGGATCGCACGTTCATCTGCGCGGCGTCGCGCGACGACGTCGGCCCGACCAACAACTGGATCGAGCCCGCGGAAATGCGCGAGACGCTCAACGGGCTGTTCCGCGGCTCGATGCGCGGTCGCACGCTGTACGTCGTGCCGTTCTCGATGGGCCCGCTCGGCTCGCCGATCGCGCACGTCGGCGTCGAGTTGTCCGACAGCCCATACGTCGCGGTGAACATGCGGATCATGACGCGCATGGGGCGCGACGTGTACGACGTGCTCGGCGAGGACGGCGATTTCGTGCCGTGCGTGCACAGCGTCGGCCATCCGCTCGAAGCCGGCCAGCAGGACGTGCCGTGGCCGTGCAACCCGGTCAAGTACATCGTGCATTTTCCGGAAACGCGCGAGATCTGGAGCTTCGGCTCGGGCTACGGCGGCAACGCGCTGCTCGGCAAGAAGTGCTTCGCACTGCGCATTGCATCGACGATGGGGCGCGATCAGGGCTGGCTCGCGGAACACATGCTGATCCTCGGCGTGACGTCGCCGGCCGGCAAGAAGTATCACGTCGCGGCCGCATTCCCGTCCGCGTGCGGCAAGACCAACTTCGCGATGCTGATCCCGCCGCAGGGCTTCGACGGCTGGAAGGTCACGACGATCGGCGACGACATCGCGTGGCTGAAGCCCGGCCGCGACGGCCGCCTCTATGCGATCAATCCGGAGGCCGGGTTCTTCGGCGTGGCGCCGGGCACGGGCGTGAAGACCAACCCGAACGCGATCGCCACGCTGAAGGAAAACGTGATCTTCACGAACGTCGCGCTGACGGAAGACGGCGACGTGTGGTGGGAAGGGCTGACCGACACGCCGCCTGCGAAGCTGACGGACTGGCAGGGCAATCCGTGGACGCCCGAGATTGGCAAGGAGACCGGCCGCAAGGCCGCGCATCCGAATTCGCGCTTCACCGCGCCGGCCGCGCAGTGCCCGTCGATCGACGACGACTGGGAAAACCCGGCCGGCGTGCCGATCGACGCGTTCATCTTCGGTGGCCGCCGCTCGACCACGGTGCCGCTCGTGACCGAAGCGCGCGACTGGGTCGAAGGCGTGTACATGGCCGCGACGATGGGCTCCGAGACGACCGCGGCCGCCGTCGGCCAGCAGGGCGTCGTGCGCCGCGATCCGTTCGCGATGCTGCCGTTCTGCGGCTACAACGTCAGCGATTATTTCGCGCACTGGCTCAAAATCGGCGAGCAACTCGAAGCCGCCGGCGCGACGCTGCCGAAGATCTATTGCGTGAACTGGTTCCGCAAGGATGCGAACGGCAAATTCGTGTGGCCGGGCTTCGGCGAGAACATGCGCGTGCTGAAGTGGATGCTCGATCGTCTCGAAGGCACGGGCGGTGGCGGCGAGCATGCGTTCGGCGTGTCGCCTGCGTATGAGGACCTGCACTGGGACGGCCTCGATTTCACGCGCGATCAGTTCGATGCGGTGACGTCGATGAACGCCGGCGAATGGCGCGAGGAGCTGAAGCTGCATGCGGCGCTGTTCGATACGTTGAAGCTGCGCTTGCCCGCCGAAATGACCGACACGATGAAGAAGATCGAGCAGCGTCTCGGCGGCTGACGGTACGCCGCGTCATCGTCCGTGATGTCCCGCCGCCGGCATGTCTTGCTGGCGGCGGGATGTGTCGTTTGGACGCCGCGCGTGCCCGCTATGGGCGCAGCGGGTGCTGCAATGCGTCGCGCCGCGTAGCCTCGCCGGCCTGAAACGAACGACGCCCCGGGCCATTCATCGCATGGCCCGGGGCGTTGTCCTTTTCCGCGATCGGCGGATGTCAGCCGAGATCGAGCGCGTTCGTCAAATCGCCCGGCGGCGTCGCGCCGCGCGCGGCGAACGCGTTGTTGCGCAGCACCACACCGTCCAGCGGCGCGAGCCCGTGCACGCGACTGATGAAGCGCAGGATCGAGTTCGTGTCGTACAGCGTGTGATCGACGAAGCCCTTTTTCGCGAACGGCGAGATCACGAGCGCCGGGATCCGCGAGCCGGGGCCCCAGCGATCGCCGACCGGCGGCGCGACGTGATCCCACCAGCCGCCGTTCTCGTCGTGCGTCATCACGATCACGGTGTTTTCCCATTGCGGCCCGCGCCGGATATGGTCGATCACGGTCGCGATGTGACGGTCGCCCGATTCGATGTCCGCATAGCCCGCATGCATGTTCAGGTTGCCCTGCGGCTTGTAGAACGTGACGGCCGGCAGGCGGCCCGCGTCGATGTCGGCGATGAAGTGATTGGTCGACGGCTCGTCGCCGAGCCCCGCATCGCGCAGGTGCTTGCGGCGCGCTTCGGTGCCCGGCGCGTAGTTCACGAAGTAGTTGAACGGCTGGTGGTGGTACTGGAAATCGGGCACCGTGCCCGTGTCTCGATGCTCGATCGCGTACTGCCACGCGCCGCTGTACCACGCCCAGTCGACGTTCTTTTCCGACAGGCGGTCGCCGATCGTCGCGTAGCCCTGCGGCGGCATCACGCGATGGTCGGCCGGATCCGCATACGCGGCGTTGCCCGGATCGGGCGGCGGCACGTAGCTCGGCTGGTACGGCGGCGCCATCGTGTTCACGCCGTAGCCGTCCGGCGTGAGCGGGCCGTCGACCGCGAATTTCGGTGGGCCGTCGAGCGCGGACGCGGGCGAATCGTCGGCGAGCTTCAGGCGCGTGCCGGCCGGATCGTCGCCTTCGACCTTCGACAGCAGTTTCGCCGCATGCGGATGCTTGTGCGCGTCCGGATAGAGCGGCGGCTGCGCGGAAATCAGGAACATGTGGTTCATCCACGAACCGCCGAAGGCCGCCATGAAGAAGTTGTCGCACAGCGTGTATTGCCGCGCGAGATTCCACAGTCGCAACGTGTCGGCCGAATTGCGGTAATGGCCCATCACGAGGCCGCCCGAATCGGCCCAGGCGGCGAACTGGTTGTTGCGGCCGCCCGCGATCTGCATCTGGTTCTGGTAGAAGCGATGCCACAGGTCGCGCGTGATCACGCCGTTCGGCAGCGGCTTGCCTTGCGCGTCCGAAATCCGGAACGGCGCATTCGGCAGCTTGTCGATGTCGCGCTCGGCGATCGCGTAGCGCTTGCCGTTCACTTCCTGCGCCTGCGGCACGAGCCCGCCCCAGATCTTCGGCAGTACCGGCAGCGGCGTCTTGCCGTCGCGATCGAGCTGCTGCGCGTGTTCGGGCCGCACTTCGCTCAGTGGATGACGCACACCCGGGAAATCGCCGTACAGGTTCGCGAAGCTGCGGTTTTCCGCATAGATCACGACGATGTGGCGCACGCGCGCGCGCAACGCTTCGTCGATGCGCAGGTCGGCCGCCGAACGCGGCGCGTTGCCCGCGGTGGTTTCGCAGCCGGTGAGCGCGACACCGGCGCCGAGCGCGGCGAGGCCGCCGAGCACACGGCGGCGGTCGGGATCGGCGGGAAGGTCGTCGGGGCGATCGGGGGTGTCGTTCACGTCGTGGGTTCCTCGAATGGGCGGGTGGCGTTGTCGTTCGATGCGCGCCGGCGCCGCGCGGGCTGCCGCGACGCGGGACGGGATGAGACGGCCGGCCTCGCGCGGCGGTGCGAGGCAGCTGTCACAAAAATGTCATGCACGCGACTATAACGCGGCAAGGGGGCGGATGAAAACCGTTCGTCGGACGATTCGATGCTTGCGCGGCGAGCGATGCGAGACGCCCGCGGGCGAACTAGACTGGAATCGAGGGCGGTGCCACCGCGACCTCGTCGGGCGACGACGCCGGTGCGCGCGGCGCCGCGATCGAAACGGAGCCGGCGTCCACCGTCGAGCGCGATTTCGTCGCGTGCGGCCGGTCGCCCGAATCGGATCGCTGAAGCCGCCGCGTGGGCCGGCGACCTGCGCGCGCCGATATCCCGACGCCGCACGCCTTCTTTACGGTTTTCCCGCCACGGCGTCGCCATGCGCGGCGCGCACGAACCAGTCGAACGACATCGTGCTCGAACGCACGACGATGGGGGGCGTGAGCGCGCGTCAGGATTCAGTCGCGGCCGCGACTTCGGCCGCTTCGGTGAGCGCTTCGAGAAAACGCGTGCGCCACCAGTGCACGTCGGTCTTGCGCATGATCGCCATCAGCGCGGCGTGACGCTGCCGGCGCTCTTCGAGCGGCATCGTGAGCGCGCGCTGGATCGCCTGCGCGGTGCCTTGCGTGTCGTACGGATTGACGAGCAGCGCGGACTTCAATTGCTCGGCGGCGCCCGCGAAACGCGACAGCACGAGCACCCCGGGGTCGGCCGCGTCCTGCGCGGCGAGAAACTCTTTCGCGACGAGATTCATCCCGTCGCGCAGCGGCGTGACGAGGGCAACGCGGCTCGCGCGGTAGAGGCCCGGCAGGCGCTTGCGCGCGACGGTGCGGTGAATGTAGCGCATCGGCATCCATTCGAGCTCGCCGTAGTCGCCGTTGATCGCGCCGCACAGGCTGTCCATCTCGCGCCGCAGATCGTCGTATGCGCCGAGATCCTCGCGGCTCGGCGCGGCGATCTGGATCAGCGTCGCACGGTCGCGGTTCTCCGGATACTGTTCGAGCAACTCGCGGAACGCATGCACGCGCTGCGGCAGCCCTTTCGTGTAATCGAGCCGGTCGACCCCGACCAGCAGTTGGCGGCGCGAATATTCGTCGCGCATGCGTTCGAACATGTCGAGGCCGTCGCGATCGCGCGCGAGCGCCTCGAATTCGTCGACGTTGATGCCGATCGGGAACGCGCCGGCCGACAACGTGCGGCCGAACGCGCGCAGCCGGCCGTCCGGCAGCCGCGCGGCACCGGCTTCGGCTTCGACGTAATGCTCGAAGTGGAGCAGATCCGATTCGGTCTGGAAGCCCACGAGGTCGTACGCGAACAGCGAACGCATCAGCCATTCGTGTTCCGGGATCGCGGCCATGATCGGCGGCGGCGGCATCGGGATGTGCAGGAAGAAGCCGATCGGATTCGTGCAGCCCATCGCGCGCAGCTCGGCCGCGAGCGGAATCAGCTGATAGTCGTGAACCCAGATGACGTCGTCGGGGCGCAGCAGCGTGCGCAGCTTGCGCGCGAACAACTGGTTCACGCGCCGGTAGCCGTCGGCGAAACGCCGGTCGAACTGCGCGAGATCGAGCCGGTAGTGAAACACCGGCCACAGCACGTTGTTCGAATAGCCGAGATAGTAAGCGTCGTAGTCCTGCGGGTCGAGATCGACCGTCGCGAGTTGAATGCCGCCGACGTTCTGGATCTGCACGTCGTCGCCATGCGTGGGGCGATCGTCGCCGCCGCGTAGCTTGCCGCTCCAGCCGAACCAGACGCCGCCGGTTTCCTGCAGGCTGTCCTTCACGGCGACGGCGAGCCCGCCGGCCGCGGCTTTACGGGGATCTGCGATGCGATTGGATACGACGACGAGTCGGCTCACCAGCTCTCCTGACGATTGTTGGGGAAGGGTCGTGCGGCCGGGGCGCGAGAGGCATACGCCGCCATCGGCGCGCGCTGCGCGATACGACGGGGCCGCATGGCGATCGGACGGGAGTCAGGGCATGCGATTCGCCGTCCGGTCGAAAAGTGCTTTTTTAGGATACTCGTCATTCGTGCGTTTTAAAAGTCTGTGTCGACGAATGGCGCGGCCGAGCACGCGGGCCGATATCCATCACGGCGGTGCGGCAACGGGTGATGTCAGAGCGGGACCGAAAATTGCGGCACGCGACGAACGCCGTGTGCGCAAGGGCGGGCGGCGAGCGGCCGAATCGCGGGGAATCGTGCTGACGAGGGGGATGCGTCAGCACGATATGCGCATCCTCGTTTCCGTCGCGTAGGCCGTTACGCGGCAGCCGGTTGCCAGTGACGCGGGTCGGCTTCCCCCGCATGCGTGCCCGCCGACGCCCCATGTACGCCGGACGGCATCCGGAACGCGGCGACCGTTTCGGCCAACTCGCGGCCCTGCGCCTCGAGCGACTTGGATGCGGCCGCCGCCTGCTCGACGAGCGCCGCGTTCTGTTGCGTCGTCTCGTCCATTTGCGTGATCGTCAGGTTCACCTGGTCGATGCCGCGGCTCTGCTCGGCCGACGCGGCCGCGATCTCGCCCATGATGTCAGTCACGCGCGCGACGGCTTGCGTGACGTCGAACATCGTCTTGCCGGCTTCGCCCGCGAGCGCCGAGCCGTCGCGGATCGTCTGCACCGATGCGGAGATCAGTTCCTTGATTTCCTTGGCCGCCGTCGACGAGCGCTGCGCGAGATTGCGCACCTCGCTCGCGACGACCGCGAAGCCGCGGCCCTGTTCGCCCGCGCGAGCGGCTTCGACCGCCGCGTTGAGCGCGAGGATGTTGGTCTGGAACGCGATGCCTTCGATGATGCCCGTGATGTCGGCGATCTTCGACGAGCTGTCGCCGATCTCCGTCATCGTGTCGACCACGCGGCCGACCACCGAGCTGCCGCGCTGCGCGACGTCCGACGCATTCGCGGCGAGCGTGCTCGCCTGTTGCGCGTTTTCCGCGTTCAGGCGCACCGTCGACGTGAATTCCTCCATCGTCGCCGCGGTTTCCTGCAGCGACGCAGCCTGTTCCTCGGTGCGCTGGCTCAGGTCGAGGTTGCCCGATGCGATTTCGCCCACCGCATGTGCGATGCTGTTCGACGAGTCGCGCACGCGGCCGACGATGCCGATCAGCCGCTCGTTCATCGTCCGCAGCGCGTCGAGCAGGTCGCGCGTTTCGTCGTTGCCGCGTACCTCGATGCGGCTGCCGAGATCGCCGTTCGCCACCGTGCGCGCGACGTCCACGGCCGAGCCGATCGGCGCCGTGATCTTGCGCGTCAGCCACAGGCCGCCGCCGGCCGCGATCGCGACGGCGATCAGGCAGATGCCGGCCAGCAGGTTGCGCTCCACCGTGTAGCGATCCGCGAATGCCTGCGCGATCTCGATCTCGCGTTCGTGCGTATAGGTCGCATAGGCGTCGGTCGCACGCACCAGTTGCGCGAGCAACGGGCGGCAATTGTCGTCGATGTCGGCGATCGCGTCGTCCTTCTTGCCGGCCTGCGCGAGCCCGACGATGCGCAGCGCAACGGGCCCGTAGCCGGCCTCGATGCGCACGATGTCGGCCACCAGTTCGCGTGCGCGATCGGAGGTGTCGGCCGCGTTCGCCATGCGTTCCTTGAGCTTCGCGAGACGGTCCTGCACGTCCTTGTGCGCCTGGTTCACCTCGGCCAGTTCGGCTTCGATGTCGGACGGCCGGGTGACGAGCACGAGGTTGCGCGCGGCGATCGCGCGCCGGTCGACCGCGGTGCGGATTTGCGCGGACAGGTTCGCCCGCGCGTTGATGCCGTTTATGTAGCGTGAAAACTCGGTGTTCGTATCGGACAGCGCCTTGAGGGCCACGCCCGACACAATCACGACGACCGCGGCGAGCAGGCCGAAGCCGCCAAGGAGTTTTGTTTTGATGCTCATTCTGGCGATTTTCACGTTGTGCCCCTGCGCGTGTGGTTGGCAATTTGGAATTTATCGTTCGACCAGATACGGGCTCGTGCCGGCTTTAACGGGTAGTCGGAATGATTCTTTACCCTTCAAAAACCCTGATGTTCGTTTTTTTACTGAAGCGGGCTTTCCGGATAGGCATTATTGATCCAGATCAATAAGTTGCATGCATCCGTAATTCACTCGTTTATGCATGAAATTTGAAATTGTTTTTGCTGGCGAAATAAAAACCACCCCCTTTAATACAGTCATCTGGGAGTTGTGTTTTGATTTATGGATAACCGGCGGAATTTCGGGGGATTGAGTCCGGAAACCGGTATCGAGAACCGGCGTGCGCCGCCCGACGGGCGCAATGAAGGAATGAACGGCCCCCGGCGTGCCATGTCGGCACGCCGGATGGAGCCCGCGGCGGGCGCCGCGAGCCATGTGAGGGTCAGAACGTGGTGTGCAATCCGGCCATCACGCTGCGGCCGCCGGCCGGTGCGAAGCCGCGCACCACCGACGTCGAGTAGCGGATCTCCTGGTTCGTCAGGTTGTCGCCGCGCAGGTACGCGAGCCAGTGCGTGGGGCCGACGCGGAACTTGTACGTCAGCATCACGCCGAGCGACGTGTAGCCGTCGGTCGAGAAATCGTCGTCGGGCACGCGATGCTGCGACCACGCGTGCGTGACCTGCGCCCGCGCACCGAACGGGCCGTAACCGTAGTCGGCCGCGAGCGTCGCGCGCAGCGGCGCGATGCGCGGCAGCGGCTGGCCCGTGTCGACGTTGCGCGCGTGCGTGTAGTCGGCGGTCAGTTCGAGATCGACCGTGTGGCCGCGCCGTGCGAATGCGCGCCACTTGCCGTCCAGCTCGATGCCGTAGAACTCGGCGCGCACGCCGCGATAGATCGCCTCGTTCAGCGAGCCGTCGGTGCCCGGCGCGACCGGTTCGCCGTCGTCGTCCACCACGCGGCCGGTGTTGTACTCGGTCAGGTAGTTCGAGAAGCGGTTGTAGAACACGCCGATGCTGCCGCGGTTCGGCCCGCTCGCATAGCGCAGCGACAGGTCGGTCGACACGGCTTTTTCCTTCGACGCGTTCGGGTTGCCGATCAGGAACTGGCCGGTCGCATCGTGCGGGCCGTTCGAATACAGCTCGTAGAAGGTCGGTGCGCGTTCGGTGTACGCGACGTTCGCCGCGACCGACCAAACCGGCGTCAGCGAGAACAGCGCGCCGGCCGACAGGCTGCCCGCATTGAAGTCGCGCGGCTGCGCACCCGCGAATTTCTCGACGCCGGCCGGATCGGGATCGACCTTCACGTGCTCGAAGCGGCCGCCGAGGCTCAGCTTCAGCGCGGGAACGACCTGCCATTCCTCGAGGCCGAACAGCGCGACGCTGTTGGTGCGCGTGGACGGCACGAGCATTTCGTCACCGAGGGCCGAGAACGTGTTCTGGCCGAACTGCACGCCGATCGCGCCTTCGAATGGCCCGATCTTGCGATGGCGCGCCTCGATGCGCGCCTCGTAGCCGCGGTTGCGGAAGGTGGTCGCCGTCTCGCCATTGTCGACTTCCTTGTGGCGGTAGTCGGTGTACGCGAAATCGAACTTCAGCTTCGTGAACGGCCCGCTCAGGTTGCGTACCTCGGACGCGAACGCGAGGCGTTCCTGGCGCATCCGCAGCCGCACGTCGCTTTCCGCGACGGAGCCGTAGTTCGATTCGTAGCCGCTGTACGAGAGGCCGGCGAAGCCGTCCGCCCACGTGTACGACGCGCCGACCGCGCCGCCGTGCACGCGCCCGTCGCTGTTCGGCACGTTGCCTTCCGGTTGCGGCGTGTCGGGGCCGTCGATCGCGCGTTGCTGGCTGCTGCGCGCGTAGCCGGGAATCCGCAGCTTGCTCGTTTCGCGGTCGAACGCATCGACGTGGAACGCGAAGCGGCCGTTGCCGCCTTCGACTTGCGCGGCCCCCGCGCGCACCGAATTCGCGCCGCCATAGCGCGCGTCGAGCGCGCCGGTCACGCCTTCGATCGCCTCGCGCGGAATCCGGTTGTCGATCGTGTTGACCACGCCGCCCACCGCGTTGCCGCCGTACAGCAGCGCGGCCGGGCCGCGCACGATCTCGACGCGCTCGATCGACAGCGGATCCTCGGGCACCGCATGGTCGTACGACAGCGACGACGCGTCGTAGGCCGCGACGCCGTTCTGCAGCAGCCGGATCCGGTCGCCGTCCATCCCGCGGATGATCGGACGGCCGACCATCGGCCCGTAGGTGGTGGTCGACACGCCGGGCAGCCCGTTGAGCGTTTCGCCGAGCGAATCGGCCTGGCGGCGCGTCAGCGCATCGCCCGAAAGCTGGACGGTCGGCGCGATCAGTTCGGTGTCGCCGAGCGGGTTCGCGGTCACGAAAATCGGCGCGAGCGGCGCGGCGGCCGGCGTGGGTGTGCCGGACGCGGCGGGCGCATCGGCCTGCGCATGAGCCGCGGCGGCGAACAGGATCAACGACAGGGACGAGAGCGGGCGAAGCGGTAAGCGAGGAAGGTCGCGCATGGTCGGTGAATCGGTTGGAATCGGATCGGATAACGAGCGAGGCGGGTCACCGCTGGATACGATATATTGTTGCGCCTGTGACGCGCAATGACCCGTTGGAACATCGCTCGGCGAGGCCCGGCCACCTGGGTTCGGACGGCGTCAGGCGGACGAGCACGCGAAATGATATGTTATATCATTTCAAATTCCAAGCCGAATGGCGGGATTCCGTCGGCTTTCTGTCGGATCGGTGAAATGGTCGCGTGGGCGGCGAAGCGGCGTGCGTGCGCCGGGTCGGGCTTTCGCGCCGCACGACGCCGCACGACGCCGCTCGTGGCGAAGCCATGTCGGCCGTTGCATCCGATCCGTTCCGATGCGTTGACGCGTATCAACGTGCGCCGATGCCGAAACCGGATACTGGGTCGCTCATCGACCAGACAGGAGCAACGCATGACCCAGACCATGAAAGCGGCCGTGGTACACGCGTTCGGCGAGCCGTTGCGCATCGAGGAAGTCCCGATCCCCGCACCGGGGCCGGGCCAGATTCTCGTCAACATCAAGGCGTCGGGCGTCTGCCATACCGATCTGCACGCGGCCGACGGCGACTGGCCCGTCAAGCCGTCGCTGCCGTTCATCCCGGGCCACGAAGGCGTCGGGATCGTCGCGGCGGTCGGCGCGGGCGTCACCCACGTGCGCGAGGGCGATCGCGTCGGCGTGCCGTGGCTCTACACGGCTTGCGGCCATTGCGAGTACTGCAGCACGGGCTGGGAAACGCTGTGCCATGGCCAGCAGAACACCGGCTATTCGGTGAACGGCAGCTACGCGGAATACGTGCTGGCCGATCCAGATTACGTCGGCCAGTTGCCCGCGCAGGTGGCGTTCGACGAGATCGCGCCGATCCTGTGCGCGGGCGTCACGGTCTACAAGGGCATTCGCGTCACCGACACGCGGCCGGGCCAGTGGCTCGCGATCTCCGGCATCGGCGGTCTCGGGCACGTGGCCGTGCAATATGCGCGTGCGATGGGCCTGCACGTCGCCGCCATCGACATCTCGCCCGACAAGCTCGCGCTGGCGCGGCAGCTGGGCGCGCACCTGACGATCGATGCGTCGGTCGACGACCCGGCGAAGGTGCTTCAGAAGGAAATCGGCGGCGCGCATGGCGTGCTCGTCACGGCCGTGTCGCGCAGCGCGTTCGCGCAGGCGCTCGGGATGGTCCGCCGCGGCGGCACGGTGGCGCTCAACGGCTTGCCGCCGGGCGATTTCCCGTTGCCGATCTTCTCGACCGTGCTGAACGGCATCACCGTACGCGGGTCGATCGTCGGCACGCGGCGCGATCTGCAAGAGTCGCTCGATTTCGCGGCGGAAGGCCTGGTGCGCGCGCACATCCATCGCGACCGGCTCGCCAACATCAACGACGTATTCGCGAAGCTGCGGGAAGGGAAGGTCGACGGCCGCATCGTGCTGACCGACATGCATTGATGCCGTGAACGTGCGCACGCCGCCGCGCGACGCATGGCATCGCGGCGGCGGCGTGACGGTCATCCTCGCATCACGGCGCGAAGAATACGTCGGTGCGGTTCGTCAGGTTGCCCGCGTTGGTCTGGACGAAGAACGGATGGAACGACGATGACGGCAGCACGTCGAGCCCCTGGTAGTCGCCGATGAAGAACCCTTCGGCGTTGGGCGCGAGCTTCATGTCGAACGGGCCGCCGACGCGCCGCTCGTCGGCGAACGTGGCGCCGGCGTCGTGCGAGATCTTGCGCCAGAAGCCGGTCGGCAGCGTCGTCGTGTTGCCGGCCTGCAGGTCGCGGAAGTCGTAGTACGTGACCATGACCGCCCCCGTGTTGTCGACGCGCACCGACGGATTGAACGCGGGGCGCCCGGTCGGCGTGTTCACCTGTTGCGGCGCCCTCCAGGTCGCGCCGCCATCCTTCGACGTCGATAGCGCGATCTCGTCGTACGTGCCGCCGTTGAAGCGGCTGTCCTGCCACGCGACGTAGAGCTGCCCGGATGCCGGGTCGATCGCCGGCTCCGGAATGATGTCGCCGGTGCGCACGGGTTCGCCGGTGTTCGGATCCGTGACGCCGGCCGTCTGCAGCCCCGCGATGATCCGCGGTTTGGTCCACGTCGCGCCGTCGTCGGTCGACTTGACGAACGCGACCTTGCCGGCCGCCTTGTTGAACGGCGGCTGGATCAGGTCGAAGAAATCGTATAGCGTGCCGCTCTTTGGATCGACGACGATCTGGTTGCCGATCGTCTGCTGGCGCGACGGCACGTCGACGATGACCTTCGCGGCGCTCCACGTCTTGCCGCCGTCGGTCGTCTTCGAGAACAGCGTCGGCCCGCGGTACGCCTGCGTGTGCAGGTTCGCGTACGGGTTGCCGTTCGGCAGTTCGAGGCGGTCCCATACCGCATATGCGGTGCCGGCCTTCACCGGGTTGGCCGTCACCGATTCCTTGTCGTTGAAGAACTGCGTCGTCGGCTCGTCGTTCGCGATCAGCACGGCCGGGTTGCTCCACGTCTGCCCGCCGTCGGTCGACACCGACGCGCCGACCGCGTTGGCGTTGTTCGACTGATTGAACGAGATCGACACCGAGTAAGCGGTGCCGTCCGGCCCGAACGAGACCCACGGATCGGACGCACGTTCGTACTTGAGTCCGCCCGGCGCGCAGGCGCTGAACGGCTGCGGCGTGCGCGCCCAGGTTGCGCCCGCATCGAACGTGTAGCCGGCGACGAGCCCGTGGGCGCCGCCGTTCGACCAGCGGTCCTGCTGCCACACGCCGATCATGTTGTTCGGGTTCGCCGGGTTGACCGCGAGCCACGGTTCGACTTCTGCATTCACGTAGTTGGTGCCGGGGCCGCCGACGGTGCACGCGGCGAACGGGCTCGGGCCGGACACGACGACGGGCTCGGCATGCGCGGCGGCAGCGGCGGCCAGCGCCATCGCGGCGGACAGGCGGGTGACAAGCGGATGGGACACGATCATGCGTCGCATGGACGACTCCTCGGTGAGGTGCGAATGCGATGGCGGGGCAAGACGAGACGACGCGAGCCGGGGCGCGGTCAATCGTGCCGCGCACGTCGTGACGTGCCATTCAGCGTGCCGCTTCAGTCATCGCCATCCGCGTGCGCTGGATGCCGCCAGCGCTTCGGTTAAGACTCCTCTTCGTTTTCAATGCTTGTCGGGTGTGTCTGCGATGTCGACCCGACGGGAACGCCAGTGCGGGCATGCGACGAATGTGTCGAAGTGGATTGCAATGTAGGCGATTCGAATGTCGCGCGACAGGCGGTTTTTTGTAACAGGACGTAGCCGGAAAGCGTTGCCGGAAGCCGGTGGCCGGCACGCAAGATTTGCCGTTGCGGCGGCATGAAAGTCGAATCGAAGACGCGAATCGCAATCGCTTGCGATGGAGGCCGGCGCGCGCCGGTCGCGAGCGCGATGCGCTGTTCAGCGCTCCGCCGGAAACCGCTCCTGCAATGCGTGCAGCCAGCGTGCGACGACGTCGAGTTCGTCGTCGGAGAAGCCGTCGCACAGCTTGCCGTTGAGTTCGCGCAGCAGCACACGCGCACGCTTGAGTGCCGCGTGGCCTTCGTCGGTCAGGTACAGCCGCGTTGCGCGGCCGTCGTCCGAATCGGCGTGACGCGTAATCAGGCCGGCCTTCGCCATCCGGTCGGCGAGCCCCGTCATCGCGGAGGGCGCAAGCTGCAATGCGGCGCCGACTTCGCCGATCAGCGCGCCGTCCTGCTTCGCGAGACAGAACAGCGCACCGGCCTGCGCGGCGCTCGCGCGCGTGTCGGCCTCGGCCTTGCGGTCGATCCAGCGCTGCACGCGCCGCTGGCCGATGTTCAACAGGAAAAACAGTCGTCGGTCTTCGCTCAAGCTGGGTTCCCGGCTGCAACGGAAAGGGAGGGACGGCCCGCGGTGCGCGGCGTGTCGAGCGCCTGCGCGAGCCAGTCGGCGACGTCGGGCCACAACACGGCGCCGGGCCGGCTGCGAAAGAAGCCCATGTGCCCGACCGGGCCGCTGCCCGCCGCGCGCGGATCGATCTGACGGCGCTCGACCTTCGCGCGGGTCAGATAGCTTACCAGCAGGCCGATCGCGGCCGGGTTCGCCCACGGATCGTCGTCGAAGCCGAGCGCGAGGATCGGCAACTGCTGCTTCGAGAAGCGTTCGGCCGCGCCGAGCGTCGGATCGTCGAAGAAGTAGTGCGGCAGCGTCGTCCAGTGGCTCCATTCGCGGAACACGCCGGCCGGCAGATCCTCGCCGAGCCCGAGCCGCCTGCCGGGCACGTAGCCGAGCAGCGCGGACGTCAGCGGGCCGAGCACGCGCAGGATCAGCCGCACCTTCAGGCGTTCGGCCGCGTGCGCGATCAGCCGCGTGCTGCCCGCATGCGCGGCGACCAGCACGGCCGCGCGCAGATGCGTCGTCGCGCCGGACAGGCCGATCGCGTGCCCGCCGACGCTGTGGCCGACCGCCAGCAGCGGCAACCCTTCATAGGCGTGCCGCGCCCACGCGGTCGCGGCGCCCACGTCGAGTTCCATCCAGTCGCGCATGCGGGCCCGCAGCGCGCCCAGGCGCGCGGGCCGCGATGCGCCGATGCCGCGATAGTCGTAGGTCAGCGCCGCGAAACCGCGCTCGGTCAGGAACCGCGCGAAGCCCGCGTACAGCCGCTCGGGCACGGCCGTCGCCGGATGGATCAGGACCAGCGCGCGCGGTGTCGCGTCCGGCGACCACAGCGTGCCGTGCAGCACGTAGCCGTCCGCGGCGGAAAACTCGATAGGTTGGGAGGGCATGGTCGTGCTCGCTCGGGCAGTTATTTCGTATGCGAAATATAGTCGGGAATTTATTTCGCGCGCGAAATATCTATCGAGAAATCCTTCGAACTTCACGGGGTGGCGGCCGGCGGCGAGCACCGGGCATGCACCCGTACTTCATAAAATATTTGCATCTTTGCAGAGAAGAAGATTGCATTTGTGTCATGTCGTGGATCGACAGATCTTCACCGGTTCCATCCATCTCGCCGGCGGTTTCGCACGGCGGACAAAACGGACAAAAGGGCGTCGCCGCCGTCGCGCGGCTGCCCGCCAACTTTCCGGAGGATCATGTTGCTGAGCCGAATCGTCACGGCGCTCTTGCTGGCGCTCGCCGCGCAGCCGGGCATCGCCAAGGACACCGTCACGCTGCGCGTCGGTGAACAGAACGACTTCAACACCCAGGCGTCGATGGAAGCGTCCGGCGTGCTGAAGGACCTGCCGTACACGATCGAATGGAAGCACTTCCAGGCCGCCGCGCCGGTGGCCGAAAGCCTGAACGGCAACGCGATCGACCTCGGCTTCCTCGGCGATTCCGCGCTGCGTACCTGATGCCGATCGACGCGGCCAACGCGCTCGCGAACGGCTCGGTCGATGCGGTATCGCGGTGGGAGCTGTTCGTCAGCACGCTCGCGTTGCGGCAGGGCGCGCGGCCCGTGACGACCGCGCAGGGGCTGATGCCGGCGCTGAGCTTCGTCGCCGCGAACGAGCAGGCCGCGTCGCGCAAGCGCGCCGAGATCACCGATTTCCTGCGGCGCGTGGTGGCCGCGCGCCAGTGGGTCGACAGCCATCCGCGCGAGTACGCGGACCTGTGGGCGAAACGCGCGAATCTCGAAGCCGACGTCGCGTATCGCTGGCTCGACAACGCGAAACAGCGCGTGAGCCCGGTTGACGAGACGGCCGCGAAGGATGCGCAGAACACGGCCGACTTCCTGCACAAGTCAGGCGTGATTCCGGCTGCGTACGACACGTCGAAGCTACTCGACCGCTCGTATGCGGGCGCGTTCGCGGCGCCTCCCCGAGTCGGGGCTGAACCGCCGCCGGTTACAATCCGCGAATCGGACCATGGGCCATGGCCGACGAGAGCGGGATCGCGAGGCGCCGCACGGGTAGCGCCGTCTTACGATTCGAAATCAGAAATCGAATAACGAAGCGAAGCAATCGATGCGAAAGATGGCAGGGGTTTTACTGGCATGCGGGGTGCTGGCCGGTTGTGCGAATACCGGGGCGAATCGTGGTGGCGCGTACGATCCGGCAACGGAAGCGCGGATTCGGGTGTATCTGGGCGCCAGTTCCCATTTTTATTTCAACACCACCTGCGAACCGACCGACGACTGGTTTCTCAAGGGGCCGCCCGGCATGGATGTAGCCGTGCCGGGTTTTACGCGCGCACTGGCGGGCAACACGACGATCGGCATGCCGCTGCCGGATGACGCATACAAGTACTACGACGAGTACGTGGTCAAGGCGAACCTGCCGCTCACGATGACGTTTCAGATCGGCGGACAGCGGATCATCGACATGGGCGCGGCGGGCACGACCACCATCAGCCAGCGCGTCGAGCATGTTGCGCGGTCGTTCGTGCCGCAACCCGGTCTCGACTATGAAGTGTTCCCCTACGAAGCGAAATGGGGAATCGAGGCCAAGCTGCGGCAACTGCATGTGAACGGCAAGCAGGTGTCGACGACCGACGTGGACCTGGCTCGCGCGCCGCGCTGCCCGTGACGGACCTCGCCGAAACCTGGCCGGATTGGCGCGCCGCGCTGCCGCGCGTCAGAACGACGGCAACCCCGGCGGATTGGTCTGCGCCCGTGCGATCGCCTCGCTCTGCAATCCCCAGCGCGCGAGCGCCTGCCCGTCGCGGCCGTTGCCGATCAGCGCATTGGCGCGAGCGTCAGCGCGGGCGCGAGCCCGCTGCCGCGACGCGTCGCGATCGCGACATCCGCATTTAGCACGAACGCGCCGTCGGGCGGCGCGAACAGTTCGGCCGGGTAGCGCGCGAATTCGCCGCGCGCCGATAGCGCCTCCCCGCCGGCACGCCGCTCCCATCTGGTTACCGGCTCAACGCGCCATGCCGCTCACGCGACATTCGGCACGTGGCCGTCAGGGGCGCGAGTGCCAGGCCGGAGTCCGCCGCCAGCGTGGCGACGGATGTTCCTCGAATTGTCGCGTCAGCGCGGGGCGACGATCGTCAACGACGACGGCGTTCAGGCTGCCGCCGCCTGAGGAATCGCGTCCTGCCGATCGCCGCCCAGGATCTCGACAAGGCTGGTCAGCATCCGCGCCAATTCACCCGTCATCAGCGTGAAATCCGAATCGAAGCGTTCATCGTCGTTCTGCGCGGTGGGATCCGCCGCCTCCTTGATCACGTCGAGCGGCGTGACGCGCTTGATCGTCAGCGACGGTGTCAGCACGAACGAGATCCGGTCATCCCAGGTCATCGCGAGGCGCATGCACTGTTTGCCGGCTTCGATGTGCCGGCGCATGTCGTTCGCTTCCAGCGCGTGGCCGACGTATCGCACCGTGGCGCCGCCTTCGCCGCTCGAGCGCAGCTCGGCGTCCTGATCGACGGTGAATCCGCCCGGCGCGTCGCCGGACAGCAGCCAGTCCGTCATCGCGGCGACCGGCGAACGCGCCACCTGAACGCCGGCGAGCGGCAACGGGTCGATCGATTTCACGAGCAGGCTGCGAACGTCGTCGGCAAGCGCCTGGGCCGCCGCATCGATGACGAGCCAGCCGTTCGCCGTGTCGATCCACACGCGGGTATCGCGGCGAATGCTGAATGCGCGCGGCAGCAGTTCGTCGGTCACCTGTTCCTTGAGTTCGCGCAATTGCTTCCGGCCGACCTTGAAGCCCTGCTGCTCCTCGACTTCGAGGGCGCGCGCTTTGGTCACCTGATTGACGACCGACGCCGGGAGCAGCTTCTTTTCGGCACGAAACAGCAGCAGCATCTGCCGGTTGTTCGAATACACGAGCGCGCCGTCGTCACGCGGCGACGCCCATCCGGCACGCTGCATCTCGACGCTGCCGCCCGGCTGGAACGCGTGGGGCGCCAGCCATTTTTCCATCTGGTCGGGGGTAACGGCCCAGGGTGCGGGAAGACGATGAAGCTGAAGGTTCTTGAACCACATAGGCGTACGGGCAAAGCGCGTCATTCTAGCTGACGAGGCGGTTAGCGGCCAGTTGCGGACATTTGATGCATCGATCCACGATCGTGGGCAGTCCCGCTATCGGAAAAGAGAGACCATCGACGGCTGCGTCAGGATTGATGACAATGAAAGCCATTCCAACAAGAGGGCAAAAACAATGATGACTTCCGGCGACGGCCTGACCAGCCCGGCGCGGCTCCTGCGACTCGCCTCCTGGGCGATTGCGATCATCTTCGCCGTTTTTCTGAACATGCTCGGCAGTCTCGTGATCCGCGACATGGCGTTCGCCCCGAGGGGCGGTCCGCCGGTCGTCGAGCAATTCGCCGATGCGCCAGCGAAAGCGCGGCTGGACGCGGCACGGCGCCAACTGCAGACGCAGCGCGACGCGCTTGCCGAGAAGGCCGACACGATGGAAGTGGCGCGCGGCCGCGCCGCGAAGGAATACGCGGCCGAGAAGGAAAGCTTCCGCAACTGGCTGGCCACCCGCGCGGTGACAGGGGATGGGGCGAGAGATCCGGACATTCTGGCGAGAACCCGCAAGCTAGATGCGCTCCAGGCCGTGGTGGTCAACTGGCAGCATCAGATCGACGCGATCGGCGACCAGCAACGGGCACTGGCATCGCAGCAGGCTCGAGTCGACACGCAAATCGCCGAAGCGGACGCAGCCGCCGAACGGCGCTTCGACGACGCGACGCGGCGCTACGAGATGCAGGTGTTCGGGCTGCGGCTCGCGCTGACGCTGCCGATCCTGCTCGTCGCGACCTGGCTGTTCATCCGCTACCGGAAGGCGCGCTACTGGCCGTTCGTGTACGGTTTCGGCCTGTTTGCATTGAGCGCGTTTTTCATTGAACTGGTGCCGTACCTGCCGAATTTCGGCGGCTATGTGCGGGTCCTGGTCGGCATCGTGCTGACGGTATTCGCCGGCCTTTACATGATGAAGGCATTTCAGCGCTATGCCGAACGCAAACGGCTCGAGTTGCAGCAGGACCAGGGCGAACGGGCGCGCACGATCGGATACGAAAAAGCCGTCCGGTCGCTCGAGAAAAAGCGCTGCCCGTCATGCGACAAACAATGGAATCTCGGCGGCGACGACTCCACGTTCTGCGTGCATTGCGGATTAAGGCTTTTCAACGTATGCGAATGCGGCGGCCGGAATTTCTTCTTTTTCCCGCATTGCCATCAATGCGGCGTTGCGCAGGGGAGCGAGTCGCCGGCGTCGTCCGGCTGACGGCAGCGTGCAGCATCGGCATCCGCGCACGACGGTCATGAACGCGTCAGTCGGCTGCCTCACTCGATGACGCGCGGCGGCGTCGACAACTCCGCCAGCTGAAACAGGCAATCCCCGCGCTGGACCTGTGCCGGCACGCGCTTGCACACCACCTCGCCATCGCCGTTGAACCGGTGCAGCACCGGTTCGCGCAACGGCGTATCCGGGAAATGCACCCACGCGGCAGGCTGCCCGGCCTTCACCTGATCGCCGAGTTCGACGAGCGGCTCATACAGCCCGCGCTCGTACGCATAGACGAAATGGCGATCGCCGTCGACGCGCATGAAGCGCGTGACGGTCGGCGGCGCGTCCGGCACGAGCACGCCGTGCAACAGCCCGATATAGCCGAGGTAGTGCAGCAGCCCCTGGCGGCCGAGCCGGATCAGCGACGGATCGGCCATGCCGGCGCCGCCGAGTTCGGTCACGATCGAGATCGCGCCTTGCCGGCGCGCGGCCGACGCCGAATGCACGGGATTCGGCGCGTGCAGCAGCGCGTTCTGCAACCCGAACGCGACCAGCAGCCCGTGGAGCTTCTCCGCTTCGTCGGCGTCGAGCGGATCGATCGCGAGCATGTTGCCGCCCTGGTACAGCAGCGAGCTGCCGCCCGAATGCAGGTCGACCAGATACTGCGCGCGCGACAGCAGCGCGTGCTCGATGTAGTGGGCGATCATCTGCGTCGGCGTGCCGGTCGGCTCGCCGGGAAAACTGCGGTTCAGGTTGCCACCGTCGAGCGGCGACACGCGCAGGCCTGCGTCCGCCGCCGGGAAATTCGCCATCGGCAGCAGGATCAACTGCCCGTTGACCATGTCGGCCTCGATCTCGCGCATCAATTGCGACACGATGATCTGGCCTTCGTACTCGTCGCCGTGGTTGCCGGCCATCACGAGCGCGACCGGCCCGTCGCCGTTGCGGATCGACACGATCGGGATCGGCAGCCAGCCGTACGCGGAGCGGTGCACCGAGTGCGGCAGCCGCAGGTAGCCCGCATGCTTGCCTTGCGCGTCGAGATCGATTTCGCAGTGAATGGGATTTCGGGGGGAGGAGGAAGTCATGGCAGCGTCGTTCGATGAACGGAATCTGCCATCTTATAGAGGAAACGAGCGCTGCGCGCCGCGCCGGGCGCGTTCAGTGTCGAACGCCGGCACGTGTCGATCGAAATACGGTTCCCATACCGGGCTGATCCCCATTCATGCGTGCACGCACGCGCGGCGGAGAGTGTGCCGATGGCCGCGATGCACGACACGGGAGCCGCATCCGATGGCCCGTCGCGCCCATCCGTCGCGTGATTTAGAGGACCACATCGGTCGCGGTCACGCGACAAGCGATATCCCGTGAGGCCGCTTGCCGATGCCGCCGCCGCGGCCGGTCGGGCGGCGGCCGGCAGGTATTCAAGCATATCCCGATCCGCGTCGCCCGCCGGGTCATCGCGAATAGGATAAAAAATTGCATATTGAACATGCAGTTTTGATGCACTAAGTTCATCAAGGCCGATGCCAAAAACGGCCGGCGAATTGACCTGGCGCGACGTTCAATATGAACGCATGTTTCATATAAGGCGGCGCCCCCGCCAGCGAGCGGCGACAGCGTCCGGTCGAGACGCCGACATACAAAACGGATCGCACACGATCCCCAACGGAGACACCACTGATGAGCAGCGTTATCGAGCCAGGCGCCCCTGCGGGCGCCGCGCCTTTCTTTTCGAAGGAAGCCACCATCGCGCAACCGGGTTTTTCGCGCTGGATGGTGCCACCCGCGGCGCTGGCCGTGCATCTGTGCATCGGGCAGGCCTACGCGTTCTCCGTATTCAACGGCCCGCTCACGAAAGTGATCGGCGTCACCGACTCCGCGCCCGGCGACTGGTCGCTGACGACGCTTGGCTGGATCTTCTCGCTCGCGATCTTCTTCCTCGGCTTGTCGGCGGCCTTCGCCGGCAAGTGGCTCGAACGGGTCGGCCCGCGTCGCACCATGTTCACGGCGGCATGCTGCTTCGGCGGCGGCTTCCTGATTTCCGCGCTCGGCGTGAAGACGCACCAGATCATGCTGCTGTACATCGGCTACGGCGTGGTCGGCGGCATCGGACTGGGGCTCGGCTATGTGTCGCCGGTCTCGACGCTGATCCGCTGGTTTCCCGATCGCCGCGGGATGGCGACCGGGATGGCGATCATGGGCTTCGGCGGCGGCGCGATGATCGCCGCCCCGCTGTCCGTCGCGCTGATGAATCACTTCAAGAGCGCGACGAGCGTCGGCGTCGCGGAGACGTTCATCGTGCTCGGCATCGCGTACTTCATCTCGATGTCGATCGGCGCGCTCGCGATCCGCGTGCCGCCCGCCGGTTGGAAGCCGGCCGGCTGGACGCCGCCCGCGGTGACGAAGAACAAGATGATCACGTCGAATCACGTGCACATCGACGAAGCGCTGAAGACGCCGCAGTTCTATCTGATCTGGCTCGTGCTGTTCCTCAACGTGACCGCCGGGATCGGCATCATCGGGCAGGCGTCGGTGATGATTCAGGAAAGTTTCAAGGGGGCGGTGAGCGCGGCTGCCGCGGCCGGCTTCGTCGGGCTGCTGTCGTTGTTCAACATGGGCGGGCGCTTCGTTTGGGCGTCGGCGTCGGACTGGGTGGGCCGCAAGAACACGTATTTCATTTTCTTCGCGCTCGGCGCGGTGCTGTATTTCTGCGCGCCGCTGTTTGCGTCGTCGGGGCAGATCGCGTTGTTCGTGCTGACGTTCTGCCTGATTCTGTCGATGTATGGCGGCGGGTTCTCGACGGTGCCGGCGTATCTCGCGGACATGTTCGGGACCGCGTACGTCGGCGGGATTCATGGACGCCTGCTGACCGCGTGGGCCGCGGCGGGTATCGCGGGGCCGGTGCTGGTGAACTACATCCGCGCGTATGAAGTTGCGCACGGCGTCGTGAAGGCCGACGCATACACGATGACGGTTCACATCATGGCGGCGCTGCTCGTGATCGGTTTCGTCTGCAACCTGTTCGTCAAGCACGTGAACGAGCGCCATCACATGACCGATGCGCAGCTCGAAGCCGGCAAATAAATTCTGGAGACGCTCGAAATGAATCAAACCGTGACTGCCGTTCGTCCGACCAACAAGGCGATGCTGGCCGTGTTCTGGCTGTACGTGCTGGTGCCGCTGGCTTGGGGCGTGGTGAATACGTTGACGACGGCGATGAAGTTGTTCGGCTGAAGGGAAGGGCGCGCGGCAGCCGGATGGGGGGCGGCGTCGGGCATCCACGTGCGGTGCGCGCTGGGGTGACCCTGTCGGGATCGGCTGATGATCGATGTCGTTGCATCCAACGCCGATCGCGATTGCCCGCGTTCTTCTCGACCGGCGAGAGGCCCCGTCAGACGACGCGGATGTTGCAGCGGTGACGCACGCCGGCGCTCAGGCCGGCAGCATTCGCGCATCCGAGTTCGCGCCGAGCCCTTGTCGCGTCGGGATCGGCGCGTCCAGCCGGCTCACCGGCCGGATGTTTCAGCTTCGAGACGTCCTTCTTCCCACAGCGCCCAGAAACGGCTGCCGGCGCGATACGGATTCGCGCGCCGCGCGGCGTGGTCGGCGACGCCCTGGCGAAATGCGCCGTACAGCGTGAGCGGCGGATTGTCGACGCAGGCGGTTTCGTACGCGGCCGGCATCCGGCGGTCGGACACGAGCCGGCGGATCAGCGATGCGCCGTCGATCACCGCCTGTTCGTCGATGATGTCGGTTTGCGCGAGGACGTCGACGGTATTCATGTTGGGCTCCCTGAAACGTTCTTTCCCGTCAAGAAGCAATAAGAATGCCAGCCGGTAAATGCCGCTCTCTGCTTCGATCGTGCGGGCTTCTGCCGTCATCGTCCCGGGTGCCGGACGGCGATGTTACGGAACACGTCACGTGACATGCGAACGCGCGGCGCCACGTGCGAAGCCGCAAAGCGTTTCGGAATTGAATCGTCGGGAAGCGGCGGCAGGCCCGGAAAGGGCGGATGCGCGGCGCGCGCGGCGGCTCAGGTCGCGGCGGCCGGCGCCATGCGGCGGCTGCCGCTGCCGCTCGAATAGAAGCAGTAGATGCCCTTGCCGGCCGACTTCGCGTCGTACAGCGCGCTGTCGGCCTGCCGGATCAGCTCGTCGGGCGAGCTGTGCCCGTCGTCGAGCGCGATGCCGATGCTGATGCCGATACAGACGGTCTCGCCGATCGACAGTACGTACGGCGCCGAAATCTGCCGGATGATCCGCGCGGCGAGGATCGAGCACGCCTGCATCGTCGTGTCGTCGATCGCGATGACGAATTCGTCGCCGCCGATGCGTGCGGCGAGCTCGCCCGGCGGCAGCGTCTTGCCGAGCCGCTCGGCGACTTGCGTGAGCAGTTCGTCGCCGGCCTGGTGGCCGAAGCGATCGTTGATCGACTTGAAGCCGTCGAGGTCGAGATACATGACGGCGAGCGCGGGGCTCGGCAGTCGCGGCCGGCGCGCGAGCATCCGCTTGAGCGCCGCATGCAGTTCGTGGCGGTTCGGCAACCCCGTCAGCGCATCGTGCCGCGCGAGGTGCCGGATATGCTGTTCGGTCTGGCGGCGCGCGGTGACGTCCTCGACGATGATCACCGCGTTGCCGTCCGGCACGCGGTGGCGCGTCAGTTCGAGCTGGCGGCCGTCGGCGAGCGCGATGTCGAACGGCCCGGGCTCGGTGCGGCTCAGCCAGACATCGCACTGCGCGGCAAGACCGGCGCCGTCGGGATCGGTCGCGGTATTCGCGCCGAGCACGGCGATGACGGCCGGCAGCGGCGTATCGAGCATGATCTCGCGCGGCGAGCCGAACAGTTGCGCGGTGCGCCGGTTCGCGACGATCACGCGGCTGTCGCCGTCGATCATGCACAGGCCGTGCGGCATGTAGGTGAGGGCCGCGTCGAAGCGCGCGACGAGTTCGGCGTTGCGCTGGCGGGCGGCGATCAGCGCGACGAGCACGCGGTAGTGACGCTGCACGACCGTACGCATCGCCGCCAGGTAGATCGCGAGCGGCGGCAACAGCAGCCACGCGCCCGGCCGATGGGCCAGCAGCGCACCGACGCCGATCGGCAGCACGCCGAGCGCGACCTGCGTCATCGCGAGCCGCGGCAGCGCCGAGTTGCGCGACGCGATCCCGCCGAACACGCCGCCCGCGACCATCACGGACAGCGTGCCGAGTTCGACGTCGGTGGCCTGCACGCAGCCCATCACGCCGAGGCCGAGCACGAAGCAGGCAACGAGCGACACCGGCGCATAGCGCATCGCCCAGTATTCGGCGCGATCGTCGCCGGCGTTGCGCCGCACCGTGTAGGCCCGTGCGATCGACAGGCGCGCAATGAGCAGGCCGACGTCGGCGACGAGCCATGCGAGGCACCACAGCTGCTGCAGCCGGATCAGCGCGACGGCCGCGACGAAGCCGCTCGCGAGTCCGGACAGCGCCATCGGGCGCACGTCCTCGAACAGCGTCACGAGCATCGACGGACGCAGCGCGGCCGTCACGCGGTGGTTGCCGGAGGGTGGAGTGGCGAGAACGGAGTTCAGGAGAGACGCGCTGACTGCCATGATTGTCGACCTCGACACGATGTCTCGATGGCTGGCGACCCATCCTTGATCTTGCCTTCGGGAAGCGGTCGGCTGTTGAACACGCGGAAGGTGTTGCCGGCAAAACGGAACGCGTCACCTTCGCGCTTCAAATCACGCCCCTTCAGCGGCACCCAGCCCAGCGATTTCCTGCCGCGATAGCGCAGGTAGGGCCGACGGTGCTGACCGCGCGAGTTCGCATATTGCTCGCACGTCGCGTTAATCGTGCCGGAGTGGATGTCGAGTTCCTTGCTGCTACCGGTCGTCAGCACGTTCAGGTCGAAACCCGTCGGCCACTTCTTGCTCCACTTGAGCGCATGCTTCTGCGTGTCATTGCAGAAGTTCCAGACGTAGTTCACCGCACGGCTCTGCTTGTTGAGCAGTCCGTTGAGCGATTTCACCCGGTAGCGGTAGACAAGGATCATGCCGGCCATTTTAACGGTGGAATGCCGCTGTCAAACAGCGGCGCTCCTTTCCTCCCCGTTCTGAAGGACGGCGTTTCTTGGAGCAACTGATGAAAAAACGGCGGCGGCGCGGGCCGCCCGGCGGCACCGCGCATTGCGTCGTGCGCGGTCGTCAGTCCCGGCTGCGAGCGGCTTGCGGATTCGGCGGCGCAAAGGCCGGGTCGTTGCGAACGGAACGATGTACGACGGCATCCGGCCGCATGCAAACCGCCAGCGAATCGCCCTGCGACCACCCGCCGCAGCCCGGCTGAACCCCGTTATAAGAATTCCAATAAGTATTTCATGCGGGAAATACTATAGGCGATATATCTAAAACAATGCCAGAATGCGCGCCGCTCCGAACGCCGCGACACCCGATCGCCGTCCGAGCCGCCTCAGGAGGTTCCCCCAATGAAAAACCACGGCCTGTCACGGCGGGGTTTTCTGAAAGCCAGCGTGCTGGCGGGTGTCGCGGTGTATGTCGCGCCCATCGGCAGCCGCGCGTTCGCGGCGCTCTTCGAAGAAAAACTCCTCACACCCGTCAAATGGGATAGCGTCACCGGCATCCCCCAATTCCGCATCGACGGCATCGCGAAGGTCACGGGCTCGAAAGTGTTCGCCCGCGACGTGCGCGCGGCCGACATGCCGCACTGGCCGCAGCAGCAATCGCACGCGCTGATCCTGCGCGTCACGCAGGCCGACCGGACGTACGAAGGCTTCGACCTGTCGCTGCTCGGCGACGAGCTGAAGCCGGACCGCGTGGTCACGGCCGACGATCTCGCGCGCGACGGCGTCGCGTTCCCGGCGTTCTACGGCGACGACATGCTGTTGCCGGCCGGCAAGACGCCCGCGTATCTCGGCCATGCGGTCGCGATCCTGATCTATCACGACTTCGCGCGCTTCCGCTTCGCGAAGAACGCATTGAAGTTCCGCGACGACGTGATCCGCTACGGCGCGGTCACGGGCCCGCTCGAGCGCGATCCGTGGGGCACCTTCCGCTACGTGCGCGTGGGCGGCAAGACGGCCTATGACGACGACGTCTATTCGAGCCTGAAGGACGCGCCGATCTTCCCGAGCATGATGCGCAAGCACCTGCCGGTCTGGCCGGACGGCCAGGAGCACGGCAAGCTCGACGAGCAGGGCATGTTCCTCGCCGGGCAGATCGCCGCCGAACTCGATCATCCGTCGGCCGACTGGCTCGTGTTCGACCGCGAATACAACACGCAGTCGGTGGATACGGCCGCGCTCGAGCCCGACAACGCGAACTGCTGGTACGACGCCGCGACGCAATCGCTGCATCTCGTCGTGCCGACCCAGTCGCCGCTCGAAGTGTCGGAGAACGCGGCCGCGATGGTCGCGAAATGCCGCTTTCCGGTGAAGAAGCTGTTCGTGCATCCGTGCTACACGGTCGGCTACGGCTCGAAGGATCACTTCAACGTGCCGTTCTACGGCCTCGTCTGCGCGCTGTACGCGGGCGGCCGCCCGGTACGGTTCGCGAACGACCGCTACGAGCAGTTCCAGACGTCGCTGAAGCGTCACGCGTTCAAGATGCATTACCGGATCGCGGTCGACCGCAACACGGGCCTGCTGCAGTCGTTCAAGGGCGACTTCGAGGCGAACGGCGGCGGTCGCTCGAACTTCTCGCCGTCGGTGGCGATGGTCGGCGCAACCGCCGCGCAATCGATCTACTACTTCCCGAAGAGCGACCTCGCGGCCGTCGCGATCGCGTCGCGCGCGATCGACGCCGGTTCCGCGCGCGGCTACGGCACGCTGCAGAGCATGGCTGCGACCGAGATGGCGGTCGACGAGATCGCCGCGCAACTGAACCTCGATCCGATCGACTTCCGGCTGCGCAACGCGCTGCGTTCGGGGATGAAGAACACGCAGGGCGCGATTCCCGCCGGCGCGCTGCGCGTCGACGAAGTGCTCGAGCGCGCGAAGCAGCATCCGCTGTGGACGCGTCGTGCCGCGCGCAAGGCCGAATTCGAGGCCGCGCATCCGGGCAAGCGCTACGGGGTCGGCTTCGCGTGCGTGCAGAAGGACTTCGGCACGGGTGCGGAAGCGTCGTTCGCGAAGGTCGAATTCGACGCGCACGGCAAGGTGTCGCTGCAGCATACGGCGGCCGAGATCGGCACGGGGATGTCGACGTCGCAGGCCGTCGCGGTCGCGAAATGGCTCGGCCGTCCGGCGACCGACGTGCGCGTGGCCGTCACCGAATGGCCGGACCTGCCGGTCGAGACGAGCGGCGACCCGTACCTGATGTCGCAGGCCGATCAGGACCGCCTGAGCGCGAACCCGCGCTGGTCGCCCGGCTATGCGTCGCCGTCGAGCGCGACGAACTCCGCGTACTACTTCACGCACAGCACGCGCGAAGCCGCACGTGCGGTGTTCCGCTACGGGCTGTGGCCGGCCGCGATGTCGATCTGGACGCGCGGCCTGGGCGGCGGCCAAGCCGCGCCGTATGCGATCCGCATCGAGGATGCGCGCTGGGTCGACGGCAAGCTGACCGCCGACGGCCTCGAGCCGCTGACGTTCGAGCAGCTCGCGAAGCAGGCGCATGCGCTCGGCCTGCCGACCGGCGCCGTCGTGCACGTGTTCAACCGCTGGCAGTGGACCGACGCCGAATTCGAAGTGGGCGGTGCGGTCGAGCGTCTGCCGATCGACGGGCTGTCGCTGCGCGTCGGCGCGCCGAAGACCGGCGACTACGGCCCGGTGCCGGGCACCGCCGCACCGGCCGGCGCGACCGCGCTGCGCGGCACGCTGCCGCCGACCGCGAACGGCTATCGCGTGCTCGACCGCAAGCGGGTGTTCATCCCGCCGACGAGCCGCAACAACGCGGCCGTCACCTACTACACGGCGGTGGGCACGCTCGTCGAGCTGGCCGTGCACGAAGCGACCGGCAAGGTCGAACTGCTCACGCATCACTCGATCATGGAGTGCGGCAACCAGATTTCGCCGCAGCTCGTGTCGGGCCAGTTGCAGGGCGGTCTCGCGATGGGCATCGGCCATGCGCTGCACGAATACCTGCCGCTCTACGAGGACGGCCCCGGCAACGGCACGTGGAACTTCAACCGTTACCAGCTGCCGCGCGCGTCCGACGTCGCCGTCTGGACGCAAACGGGCGACGTGCTGCCGCCGCTGTCCGAGACCGATCCGCCGAAGGGCGTCGCCGAAGTGGTGATGATTCCCGTCGTCGGCGCGATCGTGAACGGCATCGCGCACGCGATCGGCCATCGTTTCACCGACCTGCCGGTGACCCCGCAAAAGATTCAGGAGGTGCTCGCATGACGACCGCCCAAACCGCGGCTTCGGCCGCGAGCGCCGGCGCGGCCGCGACCGGCGCTTCCGTGCCGAATGCGGCTTCGGCCGCTCCGGCATCCGTACCCGCTGCACCCGCTGCGGCTTCGGCCGCCGTCGAGCGTCCGCTCGTCCGGTTCCAGCAGAAGCCGCTGTCGGTCGACATCAACGGCAAGTCGGTCGGCCCGATGCAGGTGCCCGAAGGGCTGATGATGATCGAGTTCCTGCACGAGTACCTGGGCCTCACCGGTTCGCGGCTCGGCTGCGGACAGGGCATCTGCCACGCGTGCGTCGTGATCGTCGACAAGCCGGACGGCACGAGCGAGGAAATGCGCACCTGCATCACCGGCGCGTACTTCTTCCACGGCCGTTCGATCCGCACGATCGAAGGGCACGCGAAGCGCAACGAAGCCGGCGAAGTGGTCGAGCTGTCGCCGATCCAGCAGAAATTCCTCGAGCACTTCAGCTTCCAGTGCGGCTACTGCACGCCGGGTTTCGTCAACGCGGCGACCGTGCTGATCGAACGCCTGAAGCGCGAGCCGATCGCGAAGTCCGACGTGGAACGCACGATCACCGACGCGCTCGACGCGCACCTGTGCCGCTGCACGGGCTATGTCCGCTACTACGAAGCCGTGAAGGACGTGGTGCTGACGACGCAGGGACTCGTGAAGGAAGCCCCATGACACGCACACTCGCTCATCGTGCCGCGCGGGCGGCGGGCCTGCCCGCGCTCGCGGCGGCCTGCGCGTTGCTGCTCGCCGCCTGCGGCGGCCACGACGCGCCGGCGTCGAGGGCGGCGTCCGGCGCGCCCGGCGCCGACCAGATCGCGCGCGGCCGCTATCTCGTCAAGGCCGCCGACTGCGCGGCGTGCCACACCGCGAAGGACGGCGCGCCGTTCGCCGGCGGCGCGGCGCTCGAATCGCCGTTCGGCACGTTCTACGGCTCGAACATCACGCCCGACAAGGAGCACGGGATCGGCAACTGGAGCGCGGACGATTTCTACGCCGCGCTGCACGACGGCAAGGCGCCGGGCAAGCGCCTGTATCCGTCGATGCCGTACACGTCGTACCGGCAGCTCACGCGCGCCGACGCCGATGCGATGTACGCGTACCTGATGACGGTCAAGCCCGTCGCGCAGGAAAACCGCGCGCACGATCTGAAGTTTCCGTACGACCTGCGCTTCGGCATGGTCTTCTGGGACATGCTGTTCCTGAAGGACAGCCTGCCGGACGCGTCGGCCGGCCAATCCGCCGACTGGCGGCGCGGCCGCTATCTCGCGGGCGCGCTCGGCCACTGCGCGGAATGCCACACGCCGCGCGCGTTCACGGGCCAGCTCGACGGGGCGAAGCCGTTCGCGGGCGCCGCGCTCGGCCGCGTGGCCGCGCCCGACATCACGCCGGCCGGCCTCGCCGCGCGCGGCTGGACGGGGAGCGACCTGCAGACGTTCTTCGGCGTCGGCATCGCGCCGCAAGGCTCGGCGTTCGGCGAGATGTATCCGGTCGTGCACCTGAGCACGCAGTACCTGACGAAGGACGACCTGCGCGGCCTGTCGACCTACCTGCTCGGCGATACGCCGCCCGCGCCGCAACCGGTGAAGCCGGTGTCGGCCGATGCGGCGCAACTGGCGGCTGGTCGCTCGGTGTATCTCGCGGTGTGCGCGGGCTGTCACGGCTTCAACGGCGAAGGCAAGCCGCACGTGGCGGTGCCGATGAACGGCAATTCGACGCTGCGTCAGGCCGACTCGCGCAACCTGCTGGTCGCGATGCTCGACGGCATCGACGAGCAGAAGTTCGCGGGCTTCGAAAACCTGCAGCCGATGCCGGGTTTCGCGAAAACGCTGAGCGACGATGAACTCGCGCAGCTCGCGAACTACCTGCGCGCGACGTGGGGCGGCCAGCCCGCGAGCGTCACGCCGGCCGACGTGAAGGCGATGCGTTGAGCCGTGCCGTGGGGTAGAGCGTCGCGCGCGAGCGGCCGGCTTTCGGTGCTCGCGCGCGATTTCGTCACTCATTTTCGTTGCGGCGGCGTGTCAGTAGCCGCCGCCCCCTCCGCCTCCGCTTCCACTGCCTCCCGCGCCGCCGTACCGGCTCATGCCCGGTCCTTGCGACGTACCGCTGCCCGACGACGTACAGCCCGCCGACAGCACCAGCATCAGCGCCGCGATCAACGCCACAGCCAACGTTGCCGATTTCATTGTGTTCTCCTTGCCGCGCGCAGGCCACAGGAAAGGCGGTTCGCGTGAACCGCGCGTCTGCGCGATGACAAGACGGTTCGGCCGGGCCGCTTATTCCATGCTTTTTGCGTATCGCCGCGGCGGCGCCGGGATCAACGATAGACGAGATCGGCGCGGCGATTCTGCGCCCATGCTTCCTCGTCGTGGCCGAGCGCGACCGGCTTTTCCTTGCCGAGGCTGACGGCCTCGAGTTGCGTGGCCGGCACGCCGAGCGTTTCGAGCGCGCTCGCCACGGCCTGCGAGCGACGCTGGCCGAGCGCGAGGTTGTATTCGGAGGTGCCGCGCTCGTCGGTGTTGCCCTGGATCAGCACGTGTCGCGCGGGATGGCTGCGCAGGTAGTCGGCGTGCGCCTGCAGCAGCGACTGGAATTCGGGCTTCACCGAGTACTGGTCGAAATCGAAGTAGATGCTGCGCTTGGCGAGCGGGCTGTTCGGATTGTTCAGATCGTCGGCCGTTACCGTCGCGACGGTTTCGCTCGACGGGGCCGGCGCCGCGGCGGCGTTTTCGGGCGTTTTCGCCGCGTGATGGCAACCGGCCAGCAGGACGAAAGTTGCCAGGACCGCAATTCGGTTCATTTTGCTCATCGTTCTTCTCCAGCGGTTGACTGCGTTGAAAGCGGGGCGCGTGCCGTTCGCACGCGGCCGTCCGGCCGTCATGGCGCGAAAGGCCCGGCGTCGTTGCCGTGATGCAGGTTCGTAAGCCGGTGGTGCGCCAGATGAAAGAATGTTGCGGCCGGAACGCCGGATCGCGGCGTCGCTGCAAACAGATTAGGAAAAATGTCACAACGTGCCCAGTATCTCCGGATTTTTTGCGCAGACGCGACAGGCGGGAGGCATTCTTGCTGCCGCGGGTGGGGGTATGCGACGCCATTGTGATGACGACGCTGCGCACGGGCGCGGCCTCGTCCGTGCCGGTCATGGCGATCGTGCGACAGGGGAAGCGTGTGCCGCATGCACTCGGTCGCCCGCGCGACGGCGCCGCCCACGCCGCATCGTCAGAACTTGTGCCGCAGCCCCAGCGCGACGACGGCCTGGTTGCTGTTCGCGGAAGGCGTCATGGTCCAGACCGTCGCGTTGAATGCCGGATTGCCGTTGCCGCCGCTCACGCGCTGGTACGTGCCTTCGAGATACGCATCCGTGCGCTTCGACAGCGCATAGTCGGCCTGCGCGACGACCTGGTTCCATTTCGGGCGCGCGTGGCCCGTGCGGGTGTCGAAGCGGCCCATGGTGTACGTGTATGCGGCGGCGACGCTCAGCGCGCGCGTGACGAGGTAGCGTCCGTCGATCGAGAAGTTGTCGAACACCAGCGATTCGCCCTTCAGCGGCGCGATGTTGCCGCCCTGGAGCACGCCCGTCACGCCGTCGGTGGTCGAATGCGACCATGCGGCGCCGACCGAATGCGGCCCGAACGCATAACGGCCGGCCACCGCCCAGATCTGCTGGTTGCCGCCCGTGATCGTCGCCGAGCCGTCGACCGTGCTCAGCGCGCCGTCCGGGTTCGGCGCGTTGCGGTCGCGGCTGATCTTCAGGTAGCCGGCGCCGAGCTTCAGCGGCCCGTTCGCATACGACACGCCCGTGCTCCACACCGCGTTGTTGGAGAACTGGCCTGCCGCGTTCGAGAAACCGACCATCGCGCCGAACCTGAGCCCGCGAACCGTCGGGCTCGTGTATTTCACCGCATTGTTGATGCGCAGGTTGCGGTTCGAATCGTCGTTGTCGTACGGGTGAACCGCGAGGTTGCCGCCCCAGCCGGGGCCGGACGCGCCGAGCGGCGTCACGAAATCGAGGATCAGGTCGTACTGGCGGCCGAAGGTCAGCGCGCCCGCCGTCCGCGAGCTCACGCCGAGCCATGCCTGGCGGCCGAACAGATCGACGCCTTTCTGAGACAGCTTGCCGGTGGTGCCCGAGAAGCCGTTTTCGAGCGTGAAGACCGCGGCCATGCCGCCGCCGAGATCCTCGCGGCCGCTCAGCCCCCAGCGCGACGCATTCAATGCGCCGCTCGTCATCGCGATGCCGCCGCTGCCGGGCGAGCCGGCGCCGCGCGTGCGCTGGTGGGTGGAATAGGTGATCGACGTGTCGATCAGGCCGTACAGCGTCACGCTGCTCTGGGCAAGCGCGACATCCGGCACGAAGCCGCTCAGGCAGGCGGCAATGAGGGTCCCCGCGACGCGTGCGCCGGCATGCTGGTTCGTTTGGCAGGAATGCATAGGCGTTTTGTTGTTGTTGGACCGGCCTGGCGGCTCGGTGGATCGAGCGGCCATTATTGGAGATCGTGCGGCGGTCGATTAAGGCGCCGCACAGGAAAGGTCCTCTGCGGAATCGCTCGGAATCGCGGTGGGTCGACTGGCGGGGAGGCGGCCGGGCAGCGGCGCGATTGCCGCGCCGCGCTCAGGCGTCGACCAGCCGGTGCATCGACGGCGCGGCCGCGCCCGGCTCGCGCGTGATCGCGAAAAGCAGCGCATCGGCGGCGGCCAGCCCCTGGTTGGGGCGCGGCTCCCAGTTCGTGAGCCGGCCTTCGAACCGGAAGCCGAGCCGCGTGAGTGTGCCTGCCGCCGCGCCCTCCGGCGCGCAATACGCGTGAATGCGGCACAGGGCAGGCCGCGTCAGCAGCCAGCGCAAGAGCTTGAGCAGCGCGGCGAGACACGCCCGCCGACGCCGGTGACCGTCGAGCCGGCTGATCACGACACCGATCTCCGCGCGCGGCGGCTCGGGCCGCAATTCGATCGCGGCGAGCAGCGTGCCGCTGGCGGCGTCCTCGAGCGCCCACGTGTAGCGGCATCCGGCGCGCCATGCCGCATCGCAGCCGGCGATGAACGCCTGCGTTTCGGCGACGTTCGCATGGGTGCGCATCGGCAGCCACGCCGTCACGCCGGGATCGCCGAGCAGGACCGCGAACAGGGCCGGCGCATCGTCCGCGCGAAACGGGCGCAGCCGCACGGTGCCGGCCTCGATGACGCGCGGAACCGTGAAGCCGGACGTGGCGGGTTCCGGCATGGGCGAGCAGGGCGCGCACATGGGCGTCAGCGCGCGAGCGTTTCCGACGGCGCTTCGTTGAACAACTGGCGATAGCCGTTCAGCAGCGTCGAGCGATGCTGGACGCCCCAGCGGTTCGCGATGCGCAGCACGCTCGACGTGTGCGCGTCGTCCTCCAGCAGGTCGTGGCGGATATGTTCCATGCGCCGCGTGCGGATCAACTGGCTCGGCGTGTAGCCGAGATTGGCCTTGAATGCGGCCTGCAACGCACGTTCCGTGACGCCGATATGGCTGGCCACTTCGCGCACCGACAGATCCGGCCGCTCGAGATGCTCGACGAGGTAACGATAGGCGCGCCGGTATTTGCCGGGCAGCCGCGCGGCGATGTCGTCGGCGGCGGGCTGCGCGCGTTCGGCGGCCACCGCCGGCACGGCGGCGCTGTCGGCGCGCACGTGGCGCAGCGACTGCAGCGCATAGCGCGCATACATCTGCGCGTAGTCCTGCAGGCGGCCCTGTTGCTGACGGAGTTTCGACTGGCAATAGAGCAGCTCGTTGTACCAGTGCGCGTGCTGGTTGCCCTGGAACGCGCGTTCGCCGAACACGTGGAGCGTGGTTTCGGCCACGTGCGTGAGGCGCCCCGCGAGCGCGGCCAGCGTGACTTCGAGCCGCAATTCGCGGTGGTATTCCGCGAGTCCCGCGCCCTGGCTCCAGCGCAAGTGCGTTTCGATGCGGGCGAGTGCCGATTCGGCGCCGCCCGCGAGCGAGCGCAGATGATTCAGATAATCCGCGTGGCGCGACAGGACGCCGATCGGCGGCGTGTCGTCCGGTTGCGCGGGCAACGTCTCGTCGAAGGCCTTCGAGCGCGTTTCGAGCGCCGCCGAATGCCAGTAGATGTGATCGGCCAACTGCGCACTCGACCGCAGCTTGTACTGATCGACGATGTCGCGGTTCAGCATGTAGGCGACGCGCGTCCAGCGCGCATCCTGCGCGCGGCCCGCCTGTCCGTGCAACGCGGTCAGCAGCGCATGCACGCCGTCCAGGCGGCCGAGCCGGAACAGCACCAGCACCGAGCCGACGAGGCTTTCGAGCCGCTGGCCGGCGCTGGCGTCTTCGTCGTCGCTCACGCGCTGGAAGCATTTGAGCGCCGTCCCGAGATGATTCTGGAACAGGGCCTGCCAGCCGGCGTTGCGCGACAGCGCGGCGCGGGCCGTCCGGTGCTCGCCGCGCACGGCCTTCTGCGCATGCCGGTATGCGTCTTCGGCTTCTTCGTACTGCCCGAGCACCAGCAGCACGTCGGCGTACGTCTGCAGGCTCGTGTAGTCGGCCGGCGCGCCCGGCACGGCCGGCTCGGCGCGCGCCGCCGCGGCCACCGACGCGTCGCGGAACTGGCCGTTCAGCATCATGGCGAACAGCGGCGATTCGGCGGCGACCGACGCGAGGGTCGAAGCCACGGCGAAGTAGATCGATGAGGACATGAGGCGCTCCCGTGATGGATGACACGAACGTGTCGGTGAACGCATCGTGGCACCGTCGCTTCGCCGCGGCCGGCATTTGTGACGTTCTGTTACTTTCGACGGCCCATGCGTCCGCGCCGCTCAGGCGCGGGCCGCGTCGTACACCCGCAGCGAGCGGTAGCCGCGGAACGCCCCTTCCTGCAGACGCGGATGCGCGCCGGGTTCGAGCATGAGGCCGGGCATGCGGGCGAGCAGCGTTTCGAATACGACGGCCAGCTGCATGCGCGCGAGCGCGGCGCCCAGGCAGCCGTGCGAACCGGCGCCGAATACGAGGCCGCCGTGCGCACGATCGAGACGGATGTCGCCCGGCGCGGCGAACGCGTCGGGATCGCGGTTCGCGGCGGCGGCGACCACGGCGACGACATCGCCTTTCGCCATCCGGAGCCCGTCGAGCTCGACGTCGGCGCGCGCGAAGCGAATCATCACGTGCACGGCCGGTTCGATCCGCATCAGTTCGCGGAGCGCGAGCGGCACGTGCCGCGGCGCCTGCACGAGCGCTTGCCATAGAGCGCGGCGCGTTAGCGCCTGCGCGAACGTATTGCCCAGCGACAGCATGGTCGTGCCGTAGCCCGCGATGAACGTCAGCAGCACGTTGGCGAGCAACTGACGGCGCGCGAGCGCCGGGCGCGTGCCGCCGGCCTGCAGCACGGCGCACACGGTATCGAGATGCACGTCCAGCTCGTCGACGAAACGCCGTGTCTGGGCGACGGCCAGCGCGTGGTCCGCCGGCCCGATCGGCATCGCGCTGATCAGCCGGATCGGCCCCATGGACTGGGCCTGCAGGCGTGGCGCGTGCACGGGGTCGATGCCCAGTAGCCGGCACGCCGCGAGCGCCGGCAGGCGCTGCGCGAGGTGCTCGACGAGGTCGAACCGCCGCGGGTCGGGAACCTGCTCGAGCAGTGCGTCGAGGTCGCTGGCGAGGTGCGTGCGCAACGCCGCCAGGCGCGGCTTCGCGAACAGCGGTGCGAACGTCTTGCGCATGCGTTCGTGCATCGAATCGTCGGCAAACAGCATCGTGTCGAGAAGGCCGGCCTCGTCGCGCACGACGTCGCATTCGACCAGCGGCGAACGGGTCGTCAGCGCCGGGTGGTCGAGCACGGCGCACGCGAGCCGGTAACGGCCGACCATCCAGGTGCCGCTGACGTCGCGATAGGCGGCGGGCAGCGCCGGCATCGCGTCGTAGAACGCGTCGCGATCGTCGGCGGCGTCCGTCAGCAGCTCGAAGAGCGTCTTGTGCGCGCAGGTTTCGTCGAAGATGGGCGTCATGATGAGGTCGGTCCGGTCAACGGCGCGTCAGCGAAACGAGCGCGTCGCCCCATTTCTCGAAGATCTGCGCGATCGACTGCACGACGTTGATGATGGTCCGCGCCATCATCGCCATCACGCTGGCTCCGCCTTCGATCACGTTTTCCCACGGCCGCAGCCGCGAGGTCCAGCGGTCGTCGGGCCCGTTCATGCCGGGGCGGCGCGGCTGCCCGGGGCGCTGCATGCCCGGCGTGAAATCGTTCTGAAACGACGGATCCTGCCAGTTGTTCGACGCATCGTACGTGGCGCGATCGGTGAACGCGAACGTACCGGCACGGCTATCGCGATCGCTCGCGTCGAACGTCGTCGACGGGGTGACCGGCCGCGACGGGAATGGTGTATGCCGCGGTTCCGTACGGAAACCGTCGTCGTCCGACAGCAGCGGGACGCGGCCGTCATCGGATGCCGAGGCGCGGCGCTCGGGCGGCACCGCGTGCTCGTGCCGGGACGACATCGGGCTCACAGGACGCGACGGCGTGGGCATCCGTGATTCGCCCACGCGGAAATCGCCATCGTCGGGCCGCCACCGCGCATCGTGCGCGTCGTCGTCGTTTGCCGTCGGCCGATGATGATCGAACGGCGCCGGCCGGGGATGCGACGACGTCGCACCGATCGGCCGGCGTCCCGGCGGTGCCGATGCCAGCGGAGCAGGCGAACCGGGCAGCGGCGGCGTCATGTCCGCCGATCGGGACGGTTCGGGACGCGATACCCACGTCGAAGGCGAGCGGTCCGCGCGCGTCGCTTGGCGGACCTCGTCGTTCCATTGCGCAATTCGCGACCGAAGGGGCGGCTGGGGCTCCAGCGCCTGGAATCGCGCACGGTCCAGCCGCGACGACGTGATGTGCCCGTCGGCGCTTTCGGTGTCATGCGCGAGCGCATCGTGGCCGAACTCGGCGGGATGAAGGCTCGGGTCGCGTTCCTCGGTTCTCGGCATGGCGTTCTCCAGACGGTCCAGGTCGCCGGCCGAACGGCGTCGGCGCGGGGATGAAGGTTTTATACCGGGCCGCCTCGGCCGCGCGGCGTGGGGCGCGAAGCGCTACGCGCGAGCGCGAAGCGGATGCGTGGGCCGCGTTCGCCCGCGCCGATGCGTGCCGAAGCGAACGGTGCCAATCCGAAGCGCGGCACCCGCAGCCGCCGCTCGACGCTCGACGTGCCCCGCGATACGTCGCTAAGTTTCGCTTCGACGCGGTCGCTGACCGCCATTCCCGATCGTCTCGAGGTCGACCATGAACCAACGTCATTCGGCGCCGCCACGGCCGCGCCACTGGGTACCGCGCGCCGCGCTGTGCGTGTCGCTTGCCTGCGCCGGCACGGCCGCGCACGCCGATTGTTTCGAATCGGCCGCCGAGTATCACGGTGTCAACCCGATGATCCTGCGGGCCATCGCGAACGTCGAGTCGCGCGGCAATCCGCAGGCCATCCACCGTAACAAGAACGGCACGACCGACATCGGCGAGCTGCAGATCAATTCGATTCACCTGCGCGAGCTGGCCGCCTTCGGGATTCGCGCCAAGGATCTGCTCGACGAATGCGTGAACGTCTACGTGGCCGCGTGGCACCTGCGCAAGCAGATTGCCGCCTACGGCAATACCTGGGACGCGGTCGGCGCCTATCATTCGCGCAGCCCGCGCCTGCGGGACGAATACGCACGGCTCGTGAAGGCGACGCTCGTGAAGTGGGGGGCGATGACGATCGACGGTGCCGCGCAATGAACGCGCGCGCGAGCGGCAGGCTCGACGTGCGGCACGGCGTCGCCGCCGTGCCCGGCCAGCGCGCCGTCACCGTATGGCTGACCGGCCTGAGCGGCGCGGGCAAATCGACGCTGTCCATGCACCTGCGCACCGCGCTGTCGGCGCGTGGCGTGGTCGCCGCGACGCTCGACGGCGATGTGCTGCGCGGCGGCGCGAGCCGCGATCTCGGTTTCACCCCGTCGGATCGCACGGAAAACGTGCGACGCGCGGCCGAGTTCGCGCGGCTGCTCAACGATCAGGGGCTCGTCGTCATCGCGGCGCTCATCACGCCGTATCGACGCGAACGCGCGCTGGCTCGCGCCATCGTCGGCGCATCGCGTTTCGTCGAGGTGTTCGTCAGCACGCCGCTCGCGATTTGCGAAGCCCGCGATCCGAAAGGGCTGTACCGGCTCGCGCGGGCAGGCGGGCTCGACGGCCTGACCGGCGTCGGTGCGCCGTACGAGCGCCCGACTTCGCCGGCGATGGTCGTCGACACCGGCGGCCGCACGCCGGCGCAGTGCACCGACGACCTGCTGCGCCGCCTGGCCCCGATGATCGTCCGTGCACCGCGACCCGCGCGGTAGCGGCGCATCCGCCTGTTCCTCCACGACCCGATGCCTTCATGACCCAACTGCTATTGAGCTTCTGCTACGCCAAGCCGTCCGGGCACGTGCTCGCGCGCTTCGACGTCGATGCCGACACGTTCGAATGGATCGATCTGGGCGACGTCGCCGCGCAGGTCGTCGGCGCGACCGGGCTGTGCCGCGTCGACGCGAGCTGCTACGCGGCGCTGCAGATCCGCGTGCCCGGCACGGTCGGCACGCTGCTGGCCGAAATCGATGCGTGCGCGCGCATCCGGCGCGTGGCGCGCCTCGCGCCGGTGCTGGATGCGCACTCGCTGCTGGCGTGGCATGGCGAGCTGCTCGTCGTGAGCAGCGGCACCAACCAGGTGTTCGCGATCGACTGGCCGCGCGACGGTGCGCTGCATCTGCGCGTGTTCTTCGAAATCGAGCCCGGCGCGGATACGCTGCACATGAATTCGCTGCAGGCATTCGGCGGACATGTGTATCTGTCGATGTTCGGCTGCAAGCCCGGCGCGTCGTGGCGCGACGCCTGCGATGGGCAGATCCTCGATCTCACCGATGCGGGCCGCGTCGTCAGGCGCGGGCTGCGCCATCCGCACTCGCTGTTCATCGATCGCGGGACCTTGCTGTGCGTGTCGTCGCGCGACGGCAGCCTCGTGCATGTCGCGGGCGCGCCGCGCGGCGCCGACCGGCCGCTCGACGGTTATGTGCGCGGCGCGCTGGCGCATGCCGGGCGATTGTTCGTCGGCACCAGCATGGCGCGCACGCGCAGCAAGAGCCGGGGCGCGGCGTGGCCGTCCGCCGCCGCGCCGGCGCCGCGGGAAGCGGGCACCGGCTGCGGGTTGCACGTGATCGAAGGCGGGCGGCGAGCGCCGCGCTGGATCGACCTGAGCCCGTTCGGCGCCGAGCTGTACGACATCGTCGCGTGGGACGGCGAGCCCGTGCGCGGCGCGCGCGCGGATGCGATGGCGAGCCGCCTGCGCGCGGTCAACGCGGAATTCGGCGAGCTGATCGTCGAGTTGTACCGCACGCGCAGGCACCACGGCATCGTGGGCGACATGGTGCGCTCGATGATCGACGCGGGCGTCGACCCCGGCTTCGCGCGCGACGCGCTGTCGACCCTCGCCAACGACGTGCCCGCGCTGCCCGAATGGAGCTATCTGCATGCGCGGCTGCTGCTGGCGGGCGGCGACGACGCGAACCGGCGCGCGGCGCTGCCGTTCCTGATGAGCGCGCTCGAAGGCGGCTACGACAGCTTCGACGTGCTGAGCCGGCTGGCGGAGATCTACGACGCGCTCGGCGATGCCGTCAACGCCGCCGCGCATGCGCGGCGCGCCCTCGCGACGGCGCCGGCCACGCTCGATACGCCGCTGCGCGACGGGTTGCATACGATCGCGCGCCGGCCCGAGCGCTGAACACGTGGGCCGGCGCGGCGGCGCTTCGCGCGTCGCGCGACGGCTTCGCGCAAGCGGGGTGGCCGGCCGCGACAAATCCTATTCTCGTATCCGGAACGACCCCATGCCGCGCATGCCGGCCCGCCTGGGCCCGGCATGCGAGCGCCTCCCAGCGGCGCGCACGGCATTCGTCGCGCCGACTGCAAACCGATCTATCAGGATAGCTATGGAACCGTCCACGATTGCACATCGCGAAGCGACCGGTGAACTGCCCGAGGAAACCGAACGGACTCGGGAGGATGCGACGACGTCCAGACCGGAGTCGACGTCGATGGCCCATCACACGGCGGGGTTGCCGGCCGCGCGCACTCGCCCGTCCGGCGCTTCCGACCACGAACCCGTCACGACCCTGCGCCAACGGCGCATGCAGGTGCCGCGCGACGTCGATGCCGAAGTCGGACACGCGACATGCGAACACAGGCTGGCCGCGCTCGGTGGCCCGGGCGTGCCGGCCGCGCATGTCAGGATCGCGGCCACGACCGCACACGTGCTGTACGGCCCGCATGCCGACCGCATGCCCGACGACGTGCTGCGCAGCCTGCTCGAACGCGCGCCGCTGTACGAACGGCATGGCGTGACGGACGAGAAGGCGCTGCGCGGCTTTCTGAAGCAGTCCATCGCGGAGCGGGCGGCGCCGCTCGTCGGGCGTTCGGGTTACCTCGTCGCACTGTCGCTTGCCGGCACCTACGTGGGCAAGCACGTGCCGTCGCCGGCCACCGGTTTGCCGATCGGTGCGACGGTCATGTTCGCGACGACCAACTCGACCGGCGCGCGCGAAGGCCTCGAGACGCACTACATCCCGCCGCTGGAAGCGACCTCACTGCCGCCCTCCGTGCTGCGCCGCTTCGACTGGTACGCGGAAGAAGCCCTGCCGCCGGGCGTGCGGGCCGAGATGGAGCGTCAACTGGTGCGCGCGATGGTGACGCTCGTGCCCGTATTCCATGCGCTACGGACGGGCGGTTCGCTCGACCTGCAACTGACGGTACTGAACGACGTGTATGCCGACGCCACGACGTTCTTTGGCGCGGAGACGCTCGAAAGCGCGCTGAGCGCCGTGGGCGGCGCGGTGAAGTCGGCGCTCGGCCGGTTGCGGCAATCGGGCGATGCGATGCGGGAAAAAGGCCTCGAGGCGCCGACGCACGGCGAATTGATCGCGCATCAACCGCTCGACCGGCTGGAAGCGAGACTCGTCAACCACAACAAGAGCCTGCTCGAATCGGGCAGCGACGCCGCGCGCGCGATGGGGCAGGGCATCAAGACGCTCTGGACCGAAAAGTTCGGCCGGCTGGTCGGCGTGCCGGCGCACGCGGGTCTTGTCATCGCGACCGCGCTCGTGCTGACCGCGCACCTGATCGAACAGGATCCCGACAACGCCGACCTGCCGAAAGGACGGATCTCGCCGCGCTCGGCGCTGGCGGTGCCCGGCGCGCTGATGATCATGGAGTTCCTGGCGACCGAGGCGTTCGGCACGCTGATCCAGACGTGCGACGCACTGATATCGAGAAGGCCGGCGTTTCTCCATGACGAGGACGACATGTCGTCGCGCATCGAGGAAGTCGACGAACACAGCGGCAGCGAACCCGACAGCGCGCCGGTCGCATCGGGTGCGTTGCCCGCGCCTGCGTCGTCGTCCGCCGACGTGTCGCGCGCACTGCCGCCTGCGGAGTCGCCGCGGCGAACGTCGACGGGCGAGACGTCCTGACGCCGCCGTCGCCGCCCGGCGCATCGCGACCCGCGCGTCTCGGCGCGGTGCGCCGGGACCCGATTCGGGCCGCCACGCAGCCGCATGCGACACGCAGCCGTCGCGGCCCGTTTCACCCCATCGTTGTCTCAATCCCCTTCTGCAACCCGAAAGGAAACGTCGAAATGGAATCGGTCAATCCCAACGTTCACACCGCCGAAAGCGCGGAACACGCCACGCTCGAGCGTCCGGCATCGCCTTCGTCGCCGGTCGGCCCGTCGAGTTCGACGCTGCCCGAAGTCACGGGCGTGACGCGCCGCAGCGCGCTGCCCACGCAGGGCAGCCCGCGCGCGTCGGCCGCCGAACTCGAGGCCGCCGCCAAGCGTTCGCGCACCGAGACGTCCAGTGGCTGGCCGTCGAGCCGCATCGATACGGCGGCCTTCAGCCTGGGCGCCGAATCGTCCAAGAACAGGGCGCGGCCGGCACGCGAGCAACTGTCGTCCGAAGGGCGCGAGATTCCGCCGCTCAAGCCGCAGTCGCTCGGCCACTACTTCTCGCAGGCAGCAGGCAAATGGCCGTCCGCGGACAATCGCGCCAAGCTGCTCGAAGCGATGACGACCAACCTGACCACGCTCTCGACCCTGAGCGCGGCGCCGCAGATCAAGCAGATGCGCCGCGAGCTGACGCTGCACTGGCACGCCCTGTCCGAGCGCGAGAAAAGCGACGTGCTCGACACGGTCGGCGCCGGCAGCAAGCGGCTCGCCGGCAAGCCGAACGTCGCGACGTGGCTCGAACACACGGCCGCCCACATGCCGACCGCGGATGCGGAGCGCCTGCTCGCGGCGTGCGGCACGTCGGCGCGCACGGCCCTCGAAGGGTCGTTCGGGAAGGCGGCCACCGACGAAACGCATCGCGGCGCGGTCCGCGCACGCGATGCCGACATGCGCATGACGTTGCCGCTCGATCACATGTACGACTACAAGGGCTTCTACTGGGACAACGGCCGCAAGGTCGGCACCCTGCCGCCGGACGTCGCGAAAAAGCTCCGGGTGTGCGTGATCGGCGCGGGCCCGGCGGGGATCATGGCGGCCGACAGCCTGAACCGCATCGGCGTGACGTCGACGGTGCTCGAGGCGGAGGATCACATCGGCGGCCGCCTCGCGACGCACCATCGCCAGCTCGACGACGGCACCCAGAGCCCGACCGCCACGCATCCCGGCGGCATGCGTTTTCACACGACGCACGGCAACTTCTACTGGAGCTTCGCGGAGCACTACGAACTCCGGCATATCGATTTCACGAACCCGAGCCAGGTCGGTGCGCTGCTGCTGCTCGAGGAAAGCGTGCGCAAGGCGGAGCCGGGCAAGGAGCCGACCGACCCGGTGTTGAAGCAGGTGAAGTCCGACTTCGACAAGGCGATGGGATCGTTGACGCAGCCGATGCGCGACGCACGGGACGCGGGCGATACGGCGAAATTTCGCGAGTTGTGCGAGGCCGCGAAGAACCGGTTCGATCCGTTCACGTTCAAGGAAGGCGTGGAGCATCTGCTGAAGGAAAACGGCATTCACTGGGACGACAAACACTGGGAAACCTTCGGCGCGGTCGGCATCGGCGTCGGCGGCTACAAGGGCTACTACAACACGGGTTTCCTGGAGGAAATGCGCTTCCTCGTCGACGAACGGCTCGAAAACCACCAGTTGCTGGTCGATGGCGCCGACGAACCGCTCAAGCGCATGATCGCGGATACCGCGGGGCTGCCGCCCGGCCGCCAGTCGCTCGAGGCTCAGGGCGCGATCCGGTTGAATGCGCCGGCCATGGGCGTCGAAAAGACGACCAACGAAACGACCGGCAAGGACGAGTACCGCGTGTCGTGGGAGGAAAACGGCGAAACGAAGACCGAAACGTACGACGAAGTCTTTTTCGCGGCGAGCCCGAAGGTCGCGACGCAACTGGGCCTGACGAAGCAGGGCGAGGGCAGCCTCGTCTCGGCGGAACTCGCCGTGGCGCTGGACAGCGTCAACATCGTCGGCGCGACCAAGATGACGATGACCGTGCCGGCCGACGAGTTCCATCCGGAGGCATTGCCGAAGAACCTGCAGTCCACCGCGGAGTTCCAGCAACTGTATCTGCACGCCCCCGCGAAGGAAGGTGACAACGCAGTGATCTACCTCAGCTACACGCTCGGCGACAACGCGAAGAAGGTCGAGGGCAAGACGAAGAAAGAGCAGATCGAGAACCTGGTCGGCACGCTGCGTGAATCGGCGAAGCGCGCCGAACCCGAGGACGGCGCCAAGCTGCGCAATCTCGCGGACCTGATCGACAAGCACTGGGAAGCGCGCAGTCATTACACGCACTGGACCGAGGTGCCGACCCAAGGCGGCGCATTCAAGATGGACGCGCCGAACGATCTCGACAATACGCGCACGCTGTACGCCAACACGCTGGAGTCGAGCGGGCTGCATTTCATCAACGAGAAGGTGACGGCCGAGGCCGGCTTCGCGAGCGGTCCGTTCGCCGCGGCGATCAACGCGGTGCAGAGCATGGTGAAGCACTACGAGGGCGCGTTGCCCCCGAACTCGCCGTGGGAGCAGCAGATCCTGTAGTCGTGCGCGTGCGGCCGCGACAGGGCGGCAGGCGTCGCGGCCGCACGCGACAAGTGCGTCGAAAACCGGGGTGGCATGACGCGGCAACGACGCCGGAGGAATCGCTTGACACGTCGAAAATGGCTTCTTATATTCGGCCGGACTGAGGCGCCAAGCTCGACGGCGCCTCCGCGGCAACGTTGCCGCGCCACATATGGACGGCTACGAAGCCCCCGAACTTGCGTCGCACGACGCCGGTCCGGGGGCTTTTTGTTTTTCGGGAGAAAAGACAGATGGCGGAATACGGCCCGGCGAAAGGGGATGCGGCGCACGCGCGCGCATTCATGATCGCCTGCGTGCAGATGGAGCCGCGGATCGGTGCGGCGCAGCACAACCTCGCGACCGCGCTCGAGCGAATCGAGACGGCCGCACGCAACGGCGCGGCGCTGATCGTGCTGCCCGAGCTGGCCAACAGCGGCTACGTGTTCGAGGATCGCGACGAGGCGCTGGCGCTCGCGGAGCCCGTGCCCGATGGCCCGACGGCGCGGGCGTTCGAAGCGATCGCGCGGCGCCTGAATGTTCACATAGTGAGCGGCATCGCCGAACGCGATGGCGCGCGGCTCTACAACTCGGCGCTGTTCGCGGGGCCCGGCGGGCATCTCGGCGTGTACCGGAAGCTGCATCTGTGGGACAACGAAAAGCGCTTTTTCGAGCCGGGCGACCGCGGTGTGCCGGTGTTCGACACGCCGCTCGGACGCATCGCGATGGCGATCTGCTACGACGTGTGGTTTCCGGAGACGTTTCGACTGGCCGCGATGCAGGGCGCCGATCTCGTCTGCGTGCCGACCAACTGGGTGCCGATGCCGTCGCAGCCCGACGACCGTCCGGGCATGGCGACCACGTTGACGATGGCCGCCGCGCACAGCAACGGCGTCGCGATCGCGTGCGCGGACCGGGTCGGCATCGAGCGCGACCAGCCGTTCATCGGCCAGAGCCTGATCGTCGGCGGCGACGGCTGGCCGGTCGCGGGCCCGGCCAGCATCGATCGCGAGGAGATCGTCTACGGGACGATCGACGTGGCCCGCACGCGCGCCGGCCGCGCGCTGAACGCGCACAACCACGTGCTGCGCGACCGGCGCGCGGATATCTACGACCCGATGCTCGGCACCGGCTGGCCGGTGTCGCCGCCATGACCGCGTCAGCCGTTGCGTGCCTCACCCGGCGTCATTCACCCGCGATGCGCCGCGATTCACCCCCACTACAAGGAAGCATCATGAGGTCGTTGAACAAGACAATCGCCGCCGCCTTCATCGTCGCGGCATCGATGGCCGCATCGGCGGCCGAGCCGATCCGGATCGGCGTCGCGGTCGGGCTGTCGGGCGCCAACAGCGTCGTCGCGCCGGCCGTCGTGCAGTCGTCGCAACTGGCCGTGGCCGAGATCAACGCGGCGGGCGGCATTCTGGGGCGTCCGGTCGAACTCGTGATCGCCGACGACGGCTCGGGCGCGGTGGGCGCGCAGAAGGCGTACGACACGCTGGTGTTCCAGAAGAACGTCGACGCGATCATCTCGATGGAAACGAGCGCCGCGCGCAACGCGGCCCTGCCGATCGTCGCGCGCGGCAAGAAGCCGTTCATCTATACGTCGTTCTACGAAGGCCGCTCGTGCAGCCCGTGGATGTACGTGAACGGCTGGGTGCCCGAACAGGTGGTCGCGCCGATCGTCGATTACTTCGACAAGCGCCGCGGCGCGAAGACGTTCTACCTCGTCGGCAACGACTACGCGTTCGGCCGCGGCATGCTCGACTTCACGAAGCAGTACATCGAACGGCACGGCGGGAAGGTGATCGGCGAGACCTACCTGCCGATCGACGGCACCGACTGGACGCCGGTGCTCTCGAAGATCCGCGCGGCGAAACCCGATGCGCTGATCAGCGCCACGGCGGGCGGCGCGCCGAACGTCGCGCTCGCGAAGCAGCTCAAGAGCTCGGGCCTCACGCTGCCGTACGGCAACCTCGCGATCGACGAAGGCACGGCCAAGGGCATGGGCGACGTCGCGACCGGCGTGTTCATGACGGCGTCCTACCTCACCGGCATCGATTCGCCGCAGAACCGCAAGTTCATCGCGGCGCTCGACAGCAAGTTCGGCAAGGACGTGAAGACGCCGAACGAATTGTCCGAGCCGCAGTACGAAGCGTTCTTCCTTTACAAGGCGGCGGTCGAGAAGGCGGGGTCGACCGATTCGTCGAAGGTCGTGAAAGCGCTCGGCGAGGTGTCGTTCGACGGGCCGCGCGGAACGGTCGCGATGAACCGCAGCCGCCACGTGCCGCTCGCGATGCGCCTCGGACAGATTCAGCCGGACGGTTCGGTGAAGGTGCTGCAGACGTTCGCCGACGTCGACCCCGGCATGCAGTGCCCGAAGCTCAAGTAGCGCGCACCGCGGCGCACACGGGTTCGCCGGCGGCGAACCTCACCTGAACCAGACCTGAATCGGGAGGCAGACATGGGACTGGCATTGGACATCTGTACGACGGCGGCCGTGCTGTTCATCGTGACCGTCGGCCTGATGGTGATCTTCGGCGTGATGCGGATCGTGAACTTCGCGCACGGCGCGCTGCTCACGCTGGGCGCCTACGCGAGCTTCGTCGTGACGCGGCTGGGGCTCGATCCGTGGGTGAGCGTGCCGCTCGCGATCGCGGTGGGTACGGTGGTCGGCATGGCGGTCGAATGGATCATCGTCCGGCCGCTGTACAAACGGCCGCTCGATGCGATTCTGGCCACCTGGGGGCTCGGCATCGTGATCGGGCAGATCATCGTTATGGTGTTCGGCCGTGAAGTGCAGTTCGTCGAAACGTCGATGAAGGGCGCGGTATCGATCGCGGGCACCGAATACTCGGCCTACCGGCTGGTGCTGGTACCGATCGCGCTCGGGCTCTGCGCGGGATTGACGCTGCTGCTGTCGGGCACGCGCTTCGGCGTGAAGACGCGGGCCGTCATCATGAACGAAGGTCTCGCACGCGGGCTCGGGATTCATTCGGGCCGCATCCGCTTCGTCACGTTCGCCCTCGGCGCGGCGCTCGGCTCGCTCGCCGGCGCGCTGATCACGCCGTTGTCGAGCGTCGATCCCGACATGGGCGTCGGGTGGATCGTCAGCGCGTTCATGCTGGTGATGGTGTCGGGGCATTCGATGACGAGCCTGCTCGTCACGTGCATCGTGTTCGGCGCATGCCAGGTGCTCGTCAGCACGTTCGTCAGCCCGGTGCTGGGCGGGCTGACGATCGCGGTGCTCGCGGCGCTGACGCTGCGCATCCGACCGCGGGGGTTCGCTCATGGCTAAGGTCGACGCCTCGTTCGAGCCGCATCGCGCCGATTCGACGGCGCAGGGCGCGCGTGCACCGCGTGCGCACGCGTGGCGCGGCCTCGCGATCGTGGTCGCGGTGGCGGCCGTGCTGCTGGTCGCCGGTCCGTTCGTGTTCGGTGCGTATTTGCTGAACGTCCTGATCCAGGCGTTCTTCTTTTCGATCGTCGCGGTGACGGTCGACCTGTTGTGGGGCTATACCGGCTACCTGACCTTCGGCCAGTCGGCGTTCTTCGGCATCGGCGCGTACGCGGCCGGGCTCGTGTTCACGCACGGCGGTTTTTCGGCGCCGCACGCGCTGCTCGCGATCGGCGCGGCGCTCGCCGCGACGGCGGCCGTCGCCGCGGTGTTCGGCTGGCTGTCGTTCTATCGCGGCGCGTCGCCGTTCTTCGCGACCGTGATGTCGCTGGTGCTGCCGATCGTGCTGACGCAATCGCTGCTGTCGGGCGGCGAATGGACCGGCTCGAGCTCGGGGCTGACCGGCTTCGAGACCTTCGACCTGTCGCTGGGCCAGTGGTACGGGATCGCCGGTGCCGCGCTGCTGGCCGTCGCGGTGCTGGCCTGGGTGTTCGTGCGCAGCGATGGCGGCCGCCTGCTGGTCGCGATCCGCGACAACGAGGCGCGCTGTGCGTATCTCGGCATCGATACGTCGATCGTCAAGATCGTGCTGCTGGTCGCGACCGCGATGATCGCCGGGCTCGCCGGGTTCGGTTACGGCGCGTTCAGCGGCGTGGTCGCGCCCGAGCTGTCCGGTTTCGTGCTCGGCACGCAACTCGTCGTGTGGGTGGCGCTCGGCGGGCGCGGCACGTTGTGGGGGCCCGTGCTCGGTTCGTTGCTGATCAACGTCGCGACGGCCTACCTGAGCGGGAGCATGCCGTTCGCGTGGCAACTCATTCTCGGCGCCGCGTTCGTCGTCGTGATCGTGCTGCTGCCGAAGGGCCTCGTGCCGCTGCTCGCGCGGCCGGTGCGCCGCTTCATCGCGAGCGGACGGCCGTTGCCGGTGCTCGTGGAGCGGCCGGTACGCGCACGCGACGCCGCGGCCGGCACCGCGCCCGCGCTGGACATGCGCGCGGTCGAGCGGCATTTCGGCAGTCTCAAGGTACTGCAGGGCATCGACCTGCAGGCCGGCGGCGGCGAGCTGGTCGGCCTGATCGGCCCGAACGGCGCGGGCAAGACGACGCTGATGCGCTGCATGAGCGACGGCGCCGAGCGCTCGTCGGGCACCGTCGCACTCGGCGGCACGGAGATCGGCCGGATGCCGCCGGAGCGCTGCGTGCGGCTCGGCCTCGGCCGGAAGTTCCAGAACGCCAACGTGTTCGACAGCCTCACCGTGGCCGAATGCCTGCGCATCGCCGGCACCCTCGTCGAGCGGCCATCGCTGGTGCGTTCCGCGACGACGCTCGCGCTGCCGCCGTACGCGCTGGAGGTGATCCGGGCGACGCGCCTAGATCGCAAGCTCGATGCCGTCGCGAAGGATCTGTCGCACGGCGAGCAGCAGGCGCTCGAACTGGCGATGGTGCTCGCGCTGGAGCCGCGCATCGTGCTGCTCGACGAGCCGACGGCGGGGCTGACCAAGGTCGAGCGCACGCAGATCGGCAACGTGCTCGCGGCGCTCGCGCACCGGTACGGGCTGTGCTGCCTGCTCGTCGAGCACGACCTGGATTTCGTCGCGGAAGTCGCGACCCGCATCGTCGTGCTGCATCAAGGCAGGATCGTGATGCAGGGCAGCTTCGCCGACGTGGTGGCGTCGGAACTGGTCCGAACCATTTATGCCGGCAGCGCGCAGGGCGGCGCCGCGGCCGTGCGACAGGAGGCGCCATGAGCGGGATTGCGCTCGACGTGAACGCGGTCACGAGCGGCTATCGCGATGCGATCGTGCTGCGCGGCCTGACGATGCGCATCGCCGCCGGCGAGGCGGTGGCGCTGCTCGGCAAGAACGGCATGGGCAAGACGACGCTGCTGAAGACCATCATGGGCTACCTGCCCAAGACGGGCGGCTCGATCCATGCGCACGGCGCGGACATCACGCGGCTGCCGCCGCACCGGATCGCGCGTGCGGGGATCGCCTATGCGCCGCAGGAGCACGCGCTGTTCCACGACCTGAGCGTGCGCGACAACCTGAGGCTCGGGCTGGCGCAGGCATCGACGTTCGACGAACGTTTCGCCGAGATCGAACCGGTGTTTCCGGTATTCGCGAGCCGGCTGAAGCAGTACGCGGGAACGCTGTCCGGCGGCGAGCAGAAAATGCTGCTGGTGGCACGCGCGCTGATGATGCGGCCGTCGACGATCCTGCTCGACGAAATCACCGAAGGCCTGCAGCCGTCGGTGATCGACCGGCTCGCCGACGTGTTGCTGTGGGAGCGCGAGCGCCGCGGCACGACCTTGCTGCTGATCGAGCAGAACGTGCCGTTCGCGCTGAAGGTCGCCGATCGCTATGCGGTGCTGAAGCAGGGCGCGCTGATCGACGACGGCGATGCGAAGGCGCCGTCGGCTGCCGCGTCGGTCTTCGCGCACCTGCGGGTCTAGGGTCTGCTTACACACGGAACGCACATGCACGAAACCGGTTTTTATCGCCCGCGCTCCGCGCTGCAGATGCTGGCGCGAATCGACGGTGCGCACGCGGAGCGCAGTCGCGCGATGCACGACGCGTTCGCGCGGATCGACGCTGTCGAGGCGTCGGTCCGCGCGCTGACGGCGGTGGTGTCGCGGGAGGCCGCGCTGGCGGCGGCCGGCGCGGCGCACGGGCCGCTGGGCGGCTTGCCGGTCGTCGTCAAGGACATCTTCGACACGCAGGCATTGCCGACCTGCCACGGTTCGCCGATCTATGCGCGGCACCGGCCGGCCGCCGACGCGGCCATCGTCACGATGCTGCGGCGCGCGGGCGGTGTCGTGATCGCGAAGAGCGTGACGAGCGAGTTCGCGTACATGGCGCCGACGGTCACGCGCAATCCGTGCGACCCGGGCCGCACCGCGGGCGGCTCGTCGTCGGGATCGGCGGCGGCGGTCGCCGCGGGCTACGCGCCGTTCGCGATCGGCTCGCAGACGGGCGGCTCGACGATCCGTCCCGCGTCGTTCTGCGGAATCGCCGGCTACAAGCCGACCGTCGCAATGCTGCCGACCGCCGGCATGAAGGGCTTCTCGTGGACGGCCGACACCGTCGGCCTGTTCGCGGCGACGGTGCGCGACGTCGCGTACCTGGGCGCGGCCCTGGCCGCGCGGGACCCGCGAACCGTCGACGCGGCGCCGCTCGAAGGCCCCGTGTTCGGCGTGCCCGAGTCGTGGCCGTGGACGCAGCCGTCCGACAACGCGTGCGCGGTGCTCGACACGGCGATCCGCGCGATCGAGCGGGCGGGCGCCCGCGTGCGCCGCGTGCGCTTCGCGCCGTGGATGGCGCGCATGACCGATGCGCACGAGACGATCCAGCGTTACGAGGCATACCGGACGCTGGGTTTCGAGTACGATCGTCATCGCGACGCGTTGACGCCGATGCTCGCGACGTTTCTCGAGCGCGCGTCGCAGGTGGATACGGCGAGCTATCTCGCCGCCTGTGCCGAACTCGCGGCCGCGCGCGACGCACTCGGCGGCTGGTTCGACGGATTGAGCGCGCTGCTGACACCCAGCGCGCCCGACGAGGCGCCGGACGGCCTCGCGTCGACCGGCGATCCGGCATTCAACCGGAACTGGACCCTGCTCGGCGCGCCGTGCGTGAACGTGCCCGGCTTGCGCGGCGCGCGCGGCGCGCCGATCGGCGTGCAGGTGATCGGCCCGCGCGGCGACGACCTGCGCTGCCTCGCGGCGGCGCGGTTCGTCGAGCAGGCGATCTCGGTCGCGTAAGCGGGCGCGTGCCGGCACGATGAGCACGGACACTGGAGGAAACGACATGCAGGCGAAGTCGCAGCAGTCGTCGGGACAGTCGGGCGCGGATGCCGGATGGCGCATCGGCGTGCTGTATTCGCGCACGGGTGTAACGGCGGCGACCGAATCCGAGCACTTTTTCGGCACCGTGCTCGCGATCGAGGAAATCAACGCGGCGGGCGGCGTCGACGGACGCCCGCTCGACCCGGTGGTCTACGATCCGCGCGGCGATCCCGACGAATATCGTCGGCTCGCGTCGCGCCTGATCCAGGACGACGACGTCACGGTCATCTTCGGCTGTTCGACGTCGTCGAGCCGCAAGGCGGTGCTGCCCGTCATCGAGCGCAACAATGCGCTGCTCTGGTATTGCTCGATCTACGAGGGCTTCGAATATTCGCCGAACGTGATCTATACGGGGGCGGTGCCGAACCAGAACAGCATGCAGCTGGCGGCCTATCTGCTGCGCAACCGCGGGCGGCGTTTCTTCCTGGTGGGCGCCGACTACATCTACCCGCGCGAATCGAACCGCATCATGCGCGACATGGTCGAGCAGCACGGCGGCGAGATCGTCGACGAAATCTACCTGCCGAACGACGCCGATCCGGAAGCGCTCGCGGAGGTGGTTCGCCAGATTCGCGCGGCGCCGCCGGACGTCGTGTTCTCGACGCTGATCGGCCGCAGCGCGCGCGCGTTCTATCGGCTGTATCGCGAGCACGGCATCGATCCTGCCCAGGTGCCGATCGCGAGCCTGACGATGACCGAGGGCGAGACGCGCATGATCGGCCCGGAACTGTGCGGCCACCATATCGTGTCGGCCAGCTACCTGAATACGCTCGATCTCGACGGCAACCGGCGCTTTCTCGCATCGTGGCGCGCGCGCTTCGGCGAGCAGCCCGCGAGCATGTGGTCGGAGATGGCGTACAACCAGGTTCGCCTGTTCGCGCTCGCGCTGGCGCGCACGCGCAGCCTCGACACGGCGAAGCTGGTCGACGCGGTGCACGACGTCGAATTCGATTCGCCCGAAGGCATGCTGCGCATCGACCGCGACAACAATCATGCGATCCTCACGCCGCGCATCGCCGTGTGCCGGCCCGACGGCGCGTTCGACATCGTTTGGGAGGGGAGCGGGCCCGTCAAGCCCGATCCGTACCTCGTGTCGTACGGATTCGCCGAGTTCTGGCTCGATGGAGAACGGCCATGACCACGTGGGCGCATCGGCTGTTCGACGATCTGCGCACGTTGCGCGTGCTGGTGATCCATCCGCCCGGCGAGGATCGCAACGTGCTGGTCGAGCAACTGGGCCGGATCGGCTGCCCGGTGACGGTGCTGTGGCCGTTTCCCGCGCAGTTGCCCGACGATGCCGATGCGGTGTTCTTCCTGGTCGGGCCGGAGACGCGCCGCGCGGGCAACTGGTGCGCGGCCGACACGCGGGCGACGCTGATCGCGCTGGCGGACTATGAAAACCCGACCGTGCTGAAGATCCTCGTCGATACGCAGGCGCACGGCGTCATCACCAAGCCCTATCGCTCGACGGGCATCCTGAGCACGCTGGTGCTCGCGCGCGCGTCGTCCGGCTATCAGCAGCGGCTGCAGAGCAAGATCGGCAAGCTCGAGGACGCGATCAAGGCGCGCCGCCACATCGAGCGCGCGATGCGCATCCTGATCGAATCGCACCAGTTGAGCGAAAACGACGCTTACGAACATCTCCGCTCGCGTGCGACCCGCCTGCGCGTGACCGTCGGCGAAGTCGCGACGATGGTGATCGACGCGCACGAGGCAATGGAAAAACTCGGCCTCGACAAACCCGCCCGATCCTGATCGAAAACGGCAGTACATCGCATACGGCGAGCGGGCGGGCGCCCCGGCTGCGGCCGGCGCGGCGCGAATCGTAACAGATTGTCAAAGATTGTCTTCGCGCGTTGTCCGGCTGGCGAGAATGACTTCAACGCAGGCCGGTTTGCTGAAGCATTTCGTTGAGTTCGATGCGGTTGTAGGTCGCACGTAATGCATCGCGCGCGGTGATGGCATTCCGGGCGACGAGTTGCGCGAGGCTTTCGTTGAGCGAGCGGGACATGTTGTCCTCCTTGCGCCGGACGAATTCCGCGAGCATCGGGATCTTCGACGGATCGGTGAGGAACGCGCTGATCTGCTGATTGTGGTTGAACAGCAGTTCGCTGGCGAGCACGAGCTGATCGCCGCTTTCGCTGGGCACGAGGCTCTGGCAGATCACGCCGATCAGCGCGTTCGCGAGCGATGCCGAATGACGTTCGCGCTGCTCGGCGGGAAAGAACGAGAGCAGGCGCGTGACGGTGGTGAGTGCGCTGCCGGTATGCATGGTCGCGAATACGAGGTGCCCCGATTCGCTGGCCTGCAGCACGGCCTCGGCGGTTTCGATGTCGCGGATCTCGCCGACCATGATCACGTCGGCGCGCTCGCGCAGCACTTCGCGCATGCCGGCGGAGAAGCTGCGGGTGTCGGTCGGCACCTCGCGCTGGGAAATGATCGACTGGTGGCTGTCGAGCGCGTATTCGATCGGCTGCTCGATCGTGACGATATGGCAGTTGCGGGTGCGGTTGAGATGGTCGAGCAGCGACGCGATCGTGGTGGTCTTGCCCGAGCCCGTGACGCCGGTCACGAGCACGAGCCCCATGCTCGCGGTCTCGATCGTCGAGCGGATGTACGCGGGCAGGCCGAGCTTGTCGAGCGGCAGCGGGGCGAGCGGCAGGCGGCGGATCGAGATGACGGTCTTGCGGCCGTTCGACGTGCGGTAGACGTGCGCGCGCAGGCGGCAGCCGGTCAGCACGAACTGGCGATCGATCGCGCCGTCGCGCAGGCGATTGTCCCAGTCGTCGTCGACGGCATCGAGCATCGGCGCCATTTCGTCGAGCATGATCGGACCGCCTTCGGTCTCGACCCAGCCGCGCGGCGTCTTGATCATGATGGGCCGGTCCTGCTCGATGTGCAGGTCGGTGAAGAAGCGGCGCTGATCGACGAGGTCGAGGATCTCCTGGGTCAGGTCGCGCGGTTCGGACGGGTGACTGTGCATATCGTGTGTCGATTGCAGCGAAGGGGGTAACGCGATCCTCGCAGGCCGCCGCGCGATTGTCCAGCGCGGCGGCGGGGACGCGGCAACCGGCAGGCAAATCATCGGGCGTCGGCGACGCCCTGGCTGGAGGAACGACCTGAATGCGTACGTTGAAGGCATGCATGGTAGCGCTCTGGATGGTCGGAGGCTGGGGGGCCGCGCATGCGCAGGCCACCGGCCCCGGCGGCACGGCGCTCGACGATCAGGTTTCGGTGGCCGGCGAGGCGCACGATACGCCGCGCGTCACGACGCAGGGCGCGGGCGTGCCGTTGCGCGCCGCGCTGCGCAGGATGGTGCCGGTCACGTACAGCATCAACCTGCCGAATGCCGGCGCATGGGCGGCGACACCGGTGTCGTGGAGCGCGGGCCATTCGCTCGCGCAAACGCTGCGCGAGATGCTCGCGGGGCATCCGGAGCTCGCCGCGCAGGTCGACACCGATTTCCAGCTCGTCACCGTCCGTTACCGGCAGCCGTTCGGCTCCGATACGGTGGGTGCGCTGATGCCGCCGCCGGTTGCGCCGATGCCGTCCGCGACGCTGCCGGGCGGCGTGGCCGACGGCGGCTCCGCGCCGGGTGTCGTGGCCGGCGGCCCGATCGGCGGCGCGGCGCCCGCGAGCCCGATGCCGGATCGCGCGGGCCCGGCCGGCAAGCCCGGCGCGTCGCGGCTTGCCTCGCGGCCGTCGGCGCCCGGCGCGTCGCGCGCCTCGGCGGCGACGCCTGCGGACGCGCGCCCGGCGACTCAGGCCGACCGCACGCCGGACACCGAATTGCCGCTTCCGGGCGCGCGCGGCGGCGCGGCCGATCGTCATCCGGTCGCGGGCGCGCTGCCCGCCGGCGCGGGGCCGTTGCCGCCGCCGGCGCGGACGTGGCGCATCGAGCTGTCCGATCGCACGGTGCGCGGCGCACTCACGCGCTGGACCCAGGAGGCGGGCTGGCGACTGATCTGGGAAGCGCCGGTCGATTTCGCCGTCGACGCGCCCGCGACTCTGACCGGCACGTTCGACGAAGCGCTGCAGTCGGTGATCGGCGCGCTGTCGGCCACCGACGCGCCCGTGCAGGCGATTCTCTATCGAGGCAACAAGGTGCTTCGCATCGTTGAAAAGGGAGCCGGTTAATGCGCCATCTCGCGATCACTCTCGCGCTCGCCGCGACCCTGACGGCCGGCTGTACCGGCCTGTCGGAGAAATTGTCCGCCGCCGTCGACCACGATCACGCGCAGTCGAAGCAGGCGATCGATGCCGCGTTTGCCGGCGACGTCCGCCCGCGCTCGGGCGCCGACAGCGTGATCGTCAAGGACACGCTGTGGCTGTCGGGCACGACGATCAAGCTGAATCACGCGGACGTGCTGCCGCCGGTGTTCCTGCAGCCGGCCACCTTCGACAGCGACGTCGGCTCGCTGGCCGAATTCTCCGAGCGCATTTCGCGGCTCACGCATATCCCGACGCGCGTCTCGCCGAACGCGACCGGCGATGCGCCGGCGAGCGCCCGCGGCATGTCGACGCCGGTGCTCGGCAACGTGCCGCCTCTGCCGCCGTTGCCGACGTTGCCGGGGCTTGACGGGTCGCGCGGCGGCGCGCCCGGCGCGAACGCGATCGCGGGCCTCGCGGCGCCGACCCACATTTCGTATCGGCATGGCGACCTGCGCGGCCTGCTCGATGCCGCCGCCGCGCGCTTCGGCGTCTCGTGGAAGCTGGTGAACGGCGCGATCCTGTTCTATTTCACCGACACGCGCACGTTCCAGGTCAACGCGATTCCGGGCGACGCATCGGTCGACGCGCACGTGATGAGCGGCGCGACGAGCGACAACCTCGGAGGCGGCAACACGTCGGCGGGCGGCTCGGGTGCGAATTCGAACCAGCCGAGCGTATCGGCCACCAATACGGCCAACACGGTGGTCAACTCGCAGCTGTCGGTGTTCAACAGCCTGAGCGCGTCGATCAAGGCGATGCTGTCGCGCTATGGCGGCGTGGTGTCGTCGCCGGCGACCGGGTCGATCACGGTCACCGACACGCCGGACGTGCTCGATCGCGTCGGGCAGTTCATGGAAGCGCAGAATCGCTCGCTGTCGAAGCAGGTGCTGATCGACGTGACCGTGCTGTCGGTCGACCTGTCCGACGACGACAGCTACGGCATCAACTGGCGCGCCGTCTACCAGGCGCTCGGCACGTCGTTCTCGCTCGCGAACACGTTCTCGACGACCGCGACCAATCCGGTCTCGTTCACCGCGCAGGTGATCACGCCGAACAGCCGCGCGTCGGGCACGCTCGCGATGATCAGCGCGCTGTCGCGCCAGGGCAAGGTGCGGCGCAAGACCTCGGCGTCGATCACGACGCTCAACGATCAGCCGGTGCCGGTGCAGGTGGCGACCCAGCAGGGCTACCTGGCGTCGGTGTCGACGACCAATACCGCGAACGTCGGCTCGCAGACGGCGCTGACGCCCGGCACCGTCACGACCGGGTTCAACATGACGCTGCTGCCGCACGTGCTCGACAACGGCACGGTCCTGCTGCAGTTCTACACGAACATCTCGGCGCTGCTGGAGCTGAAAACCATCGAGAGCGGCGGTCAGAAAATCCAGACGCCGCAGATCGACACGCGCAATTTCCTGCAGCGGGTATCGATGAAATCGGGGCAGACGCTGGTGCTGAGCGGTTACGAGGCATCCAACGACAACCTCACGAAGTCGGGCATCGGCACGCCGAACAATTACGCGTTCGGCGGCGGATACGACGGCGCGCGCGACCGCCAGGAAATCGTGATCCTGATCACGCCGATCATGATGAACGGCGCCTGACGCGCGCGAAACGGATTCCGCCATGGCCACTCACGTCATCCAGATCGGGCATCAGCGTTTCGTCTGCGGGCTGTTCTGGCAGTCGCTGTCGCGGCGCCACGAATTGCGCAAGGAGGCGATCGAACTCGGCAGGAAGCTCAGCTTCGACCTGATGGTGCTGCGCATGGATCGCAGCGTCGCGGCCGCGGGGTTCGCGAATGCCGGCGACGGCGTGCAGTCGGGCGTGGCGTCGCTCGGCATCGTCGTCGCGAAGGCGATCGCGAAGCAGGGTGCGTTCTACAACGGCCGTCAGCAGCCCGCGCCGAACTGGCTGGGCGCGTTCAGGCTGCCCGACGGACGCTGGGCCTTTTTCGCGATCCGCGACGGCTCGTTCTTGCCGAACGGCGATTTCATCGGGTCCGCCGACGAGGTGTTCGAGCGGCTGAACTCCGACTACGCGCTCGGCGGCTGGAACACCGTGATCGGCGACCCCGAGATCGAGCCGATGGGGTTCCACAATTTCTACGCGCGGCGCATCGACGACCTGCTCGACAGCCGGCGCGGCCGCGTGCGGGCGCCGCAATGGACCCGCCTGCGTCCGGTGCGGCGCGGCCTGCCGTGGCAGGCGCTCGGGCTCGCCGCGGGCGTCGCGGTCGCGGCGACGGGCGTGTCGGTCTGGTATGCCCATCACCGTGCCGCCGAGCAGCGCGAGCGGGACCGCGCGCTCGCGCTGGCGCGTGCGGGCCTGCGCGCGGGCGCGTCGGGGCCCGCCACCCACCCGTGGGCGAGGTTGCCCGATCCCGGGCAGTTCGCGCAGGCATGCCAGCGGCATTTCGCGCTGCTCGCGCCGGGCGGCTGGACGCTCGATCGCTATGTGTGCGACCCGCAGGGCGTGCAGTACGCGTGGTCGCGCAACGGCTCGACGGTCGCGCTGCTGCTCGCGGGTGCGCCGTCCGCGCAACTGGATGCGAGCGGCGAACACGCGTCGTTCAGCGAACCGTTCGAGATGGGCACGCCGCGCGACGAAGCGTTGCTGCCGGGCGCGGACCTGAAGGCGGCGCTGCTCGCGCGGTTCCAGGCGATGAACGTGCCCGCGACGCTGTCGCCGGTCGCGGCGCCGCAGCAGGACGCACTCGCGCCGGTGGGCAGCACGCCGCCGCCGTGGCATCAGTGGCGCTTGCTGGCGCGGCTCGGCGGCTTGCCGCCCGAACAATTCACGCCGCTGCTGAGCGCGGCCGGCGTGCGCCTTGTGAAGTTGACCTACCAGGCGGGCGACTGGTCCGCGGAGGGAGTCGTCTATGCGAATTGATACGAGATCGTGCGCCCGTGCCGGGCTGATCGTCGCTGCGCTGATCCGGGCCGGCTGCGCGTTCGCCGCCGCGTCCGAGCCGGCCGCGACCGTGCCGAAGGCATCCGCGGGCGTCGCGGTGGCGAAGCCGCTTCGCGCTGCCCCCACGACCGGTGCCGCGCAGGAGGCGCCGCCCGCCGGCTGGTCGAGCGGGGCCGCCGCGCAACTGACGCGGCTCGAGGAGCAGACCGTGTTGCTCAAGGCCGAGATCAGGAAGCTCGACGCGCAGGCCGAAGTCGCGCAACGCACGGCGGCGCTGGCCCGGCTCGGCAGCGCGGCGACGATCGACCCGGTCGCGCAGAACGTGCGCGTCATCGCGATCGAGGGCTTCGGGCATCGCTATACGGCGATCGTGCAGACCGGTATCGGCGAGCGTTTCGACGTCGCGTCCGGCGACGAATTGCCGAACGGCATGAAGATCGTGTCGATCGGCGCGAACGAGGTCGTCGGGCGCTGGGGCAACGGGCAGAAGATGCGCATGGTGCCGGTGCTCGCGTCGCGCAGCGGCGCGGTGTTCAACGGCGGGCCGAACCCCGCCGCGAACGGCGCCGCCAATACCGGTGTGGCGATGGGCGGCGGCGCACCCGCCGGCACGCTCGTGCCCGCCGCCGATCCCGCGGCGGCGGCGGCCGGTTTGCCGCCCGCGTACCAACCGGCCCAGTAGCCAGGCGAGGCTTCCGATGAGCTCACTTCGATTGGGGCGCCCGGGCGCCGCGGCGCCGCAGCGGGGCGCCGCCGGCGCCGATACCGCGCATCCGTTGTCCGGCGAAGGCCCGTGGGCCGCGAGCGCGGAAGAGCGCAAGCTGCTGTGCCTGCTCGACGACGGCCGCCTGCTGATCGCCGAGGGCCACGAACTGAGCCCGTACGTGCTGTCCTATCGCGCGCGGCTCGACCGGCTTCGCCATCATTACCGGATGCAGGCGGTCGGGCTCGACGAGGTGCGGCGCGCGTACGAGGGGATGCGCTCCGACGGCACCGGCGAACGCGTCGATCACACGGCGATGCAGATCCTCGCGAAGGAACTGATCGCGCACGCGTGCCGCGAACGCGCGTCCGACATCCACATCCGCGTGAAGCGCTTCAGCACGGAGATCCTGTTTCGCATTCACAACGAGCTGGTGCGCGTGAGCGAGCAGACCCGCGAGCAGGGCGCGCGCCTGCTCGCGACGCTCTATGCGGCGATGGCGAGCGTCTCGGACAACACGTACAAGCCGCACGAACGCCAGGACGCGGCGATCGGCGACCGCGACAAACTGCCTGCCGAGCTGTTCGGCGTCCGCATTGCAACGGCCCCCACCAGCACCGGCAACGTGATGGTGCTGCGACTGCTCTACAACGATGCGGGCGATTCGATCGACCTGCGCCTGCTCGGATTCTCCGATGCGCAGGCCGCGGAGATCGACGAATTGCGGCGCCTGCCGCACGGCATGAACATCATCAGCGGGCCGACGGGCTCGGGCAAGTCGACCACGCTGCAGCGCGTGCTGGCCGGGCAGATCGCCGAGACCCACGGGTCCGTCCACGTCATTACCGTCGAGGATCCGGTCGAGTATCCGATCGCGGGCGCGGTGCAGACGCCGGTCGTCAACGCGCCGACGGAGGAAGCACGCTCGCTGGCGTTCGCCGGCGCCATCGCCAACGCGATGCGGCTCGACCCGGACACGATCATGATCGGCGAGGTGCGCGACCGCGCTTCCGCGCAAAGCGCGTTGCGCGCATCGATGACCGGCCATCAGGTCTGGACCACCGTCCATGCGAACGGCGCGCTCGCGATCATCGACCGGCTCGTCGATCTCGGCCTGCCGCTCGCGATGGTGACCGACGAATCGCTGATCACGGGGCTCGTCAGCCAGCGCCTCGTCAAGCTGCTGTGCCCGCATTGCAAGCAGCGGCTCGCGGGTTCGCCACAACAGGACGACGCGTTGGCGGCGCGCGTGCGCCGCGCGGTCGGCGCGTCGTTCGACAAGGTCTTCGTGCAGGGGCCCGGCTGCGAACATTGCAGTGGGCGCGGCACCATCGGCCGTACGGTCGTCGCCGAGGTGATCCGGCCGGATGCGCGGTTGTTCGCCTATCTGCGCGAGGGCGACAAACAGGCGGCGCGCGCATATTGGCTCGACGAGCTCGGCGGGCGCACGACCGTCGAGCACACGATCGAGAAAGTCGCCGCGGGGCTGGTCGATCCGCGCGCGGCCGAACGCATCGTCGGCCCGCTCGTGGCGCGCAACGAGCCGGTGCGGCTGCGTCCGGTCGACACGACGGAAGGCCGGCGCGGGCACCCGGGCGGCGCGGTCGCGGGAGCGGGCCATGAATCTTGATCCGCACCTGCGGTGGGCCAAACTGCAGGCGACGCCGCAAGCCCGCCTGCGGCACTATCGCAAGATCGAGAAGATGCTCTCGAACGGCCTGCCGCTGCTGAAGGTGCTCGAGGAACTCGAACTGCGCGCGTCGCACGACGGACGCAAGCCGACGCTGCCCGAAGCGATCCTGTTCGGCGAATGGCGCCGCACCGTGCAGAACGGCGGCAGCCTCGCGGAGGGGATGGACGGCTGGGTGCCGCAGGCCGAACAGATGATCGTGCTGGCGGGCGAGCAGTCGGGCCGCCTCGAAGGCGCGCTGCGCTCGGTGACCGGCATCGTGACGTCGGGGCGGCGCATCCGCAACGCGATCGCGCAGGGCCTCGCGTATCCCGTCGCGCTGCTCGCGATGATGCTGGCCTATCTCTACCTGTTCGGCGCGCGGCTCGTGCCGCAATTCGCGGCGATCGAGGATCCCGAACGCTGGCACGGCTCGGCACGCCTGCTGTACGACCTGTCCGTGTTCGTGCAGGCGTGGCTGCCCGAATGCCTGATCGTCGTCGTCGTGCTGGTCGCGCTGCTCGTCTGGTCGATGCCGCGCTGGTCCGGGCGCCTGCGCAGCCGCTTCGACAATTACGCGCCGTGGTCGCTGTACCGGCTGATGGTCGGTTCGAGCTTTCTGACCGCGTTCGCGTCGATGCAGGCGGCGGGCTTCACCGTCGAGAAATCGCTCGCGCAACTGGCCGACCATGCGAAGCCATGGCTGCGCGAGCGTATCGACGACACGCTGTTCGGCGTGAAATCGGGCTTGAATGTCGGGGAGGCGATGCGCATGAGCGGGCACCGGTTTCCGTCGCAGGAAATCGTCGACGACCTGTGCGTGTACGCGCAATACAAAGGCTTCGCCGAGTCGCTCAAGACGCTCGCGGACGAATGGATCGAAACGGGCGTCGAGCGGGTGTCCGCGCAAATGCGCGTGCTCAACGGCGTCGCGATCGTGGCGATGGCGATCATGCTGGGGATGCTGATCGTCGGGTTCTTCGGCATCCAGCAGGAACTCGCCACGATGAGCAGGGCGATGCATTAGCGGTACTCCGGTCAATCACGCAGGTTCATCAACAAGGGGAAAGGCGATGAAAACGGTCATCACGCACCATGGGATGCCGAGGCGGACGAAGCGGCGCGACGTCGCGCGCATGCCGCCGCCGGCATGGGGGCCCGCGTACCCGGGCGCCGCGCTGCAGCGCGGCGCGTCGCTGCTCGAGGCGATTTCCTATCTCGGCATCGCGGCGATCGTCGTGATCGGCGCGATCGCGCTGCTGGCCGGCGCATTCAGCAGCGCGAACACGAATTCGATCACGGAGCAGGTCAACGCGATCCAGAGCGGCGTGAAAAAGCTGTACATGGGGCAGTCGGCGAGCTACGCGAACCTGTCGAATTCGGTCCTGGCGAGCGCCGGCGTGTTTCCGTCGACCCTCGCGCCGGCGTCCGGCAGCGGCGCCATCACCAACATGTGGAACGGCACGATCACGGTCGCGGCGGCCACGAACAACAGCAACCAGTTCACGATCACCTATACGAACGTGCCGCGCAGCGTGTGCGTCAACAGCGTGACCGCGGGCGGCAGCTGGATCTCGATCACCGTCAACGAGACGGCGCTCACGCTGCCCGCGACGCCGGACAGCGCGGCGACCGCGTGCGCGAGCGGCGACACGAATACGGTGGCCTGGACCTCGACCTGATGCCGGTGAACCGACGCGATGACCCTCGAAACCGAATCGTTGCAGCGGCTGGCTTTTTCCTACCTGTACCTCGGGCATGCCCGCATCGGCGACTGCTTCATGGACGGGACCGCCCGGCGCGTGCAGGCGCTGCCCGCGCATCCGACGCTGCGGGCCGAGCTGGATGCGCTGAAGTCCGCGTGCGGCAGCGCCCGGCCCGGCGCGCGGGCGTTCCGGCTCGAATCCGGCGGCGTGTCGTACCGGGTGCGCGTGATGCAGACGCCGGACGGGCCGATCTACGTGCTGCGCCGTCTCGACCCGACGCTCGCGTCGCTCGCGGGGCTCGGCCTGCCCGGCGCCTACGTGCGGCGGCTGCTGCGCGCGGACCTCGACGGCCTCGTCGTGATCTGCGGTGCGGCCAAGAGCGGCAAGACCCGCACGGCCGGCGCGCTCGTGCGCGACCGGCTGACGCTGCACGGCGGCATCGCGATGACGATCGAGGAGCCGATCGACGCGGCGCCGGGCGGCGCATACGGTGACGGGGTCTGCATCCCGACGCTGACCAGCGCCGACCGGCAGGAGGATTTGCGGGCGGCGCTCGGTTGCGGCGCACGCGTGATCTTCGTCGGTAATCTCGACGATCCGGCGCTCCTGATCGACGTGCTGCTGGCGGCTCGCGAGGGCCACCTGATCGTCAGCACGGTACTGGCCGACGACGTGGGCCGGGCGATCGCGCGGCTGCATACGGTCGCGGCCCGCGTGCTCGACGCGCCGTCGGTGCGCTCGCTGCTGGCCGACGGCGTGGCGGCCGTGCTGCACCAGCGGCTCGCCTGCCCGGCGCCGGGGCAGCAGCGATTCGAGGCCCGGTTGCTGATGCTCGCGGACAGCGCGCCGGCGCGGGCGCAGGTGCGCGACGGGCGCTACGACGAACTCGGCGACGCGCTGCGTCAGCAGATGATGTCGTTGATCGCATCCGACGCGCTGGCGTCGCTGAGGGGAGGAGGCTGAATGTTCGCGCTCTGGATCGCGGCTGCGATGATCGCGCTCGCCGGCGTCTACGCGCTCGTCGATGCGCGTGCGGTCGATGCCGCACCGACCGTCACGGCGACGTCGATGGGGCAGAGCATGGCGGCCTACCGGCTCGCCGGCGTGCGGTACGCGCTCGCGAATCCGGCCGCGGCCGGCACGGTATCGGACGGCGCGCTCGGGCCGTATCTCGGCGCGGGCGCGGCCAATCCGCTCTGGCGCGTCTATGTCGCACCGAACACGACGGTCGCGGGCAGCATGGTCGTCGTCTATACGACGTCGACGGCGGCCGGCGCGGCGATTCCGGTGATCGAGGCGCTCGCGTTCCATTCGGCGCTGGCCGGCGCGGCGCACGCGGGCGCGATCGTGTCGCCCGGGAATCCGGCCGTCGTCCTGCCGGCAATCGTCGCCGCCGCCGTTCCGGAGGGTGCGCCCGTCTGGATGGCACAGGCGTATTGACGGGCGGCGCGGCGCCGCCCCTGAACTCGTCGACTTCATCATGAGCCCATCACGGAAACGTCAGCGCGGCTTCACGATCGTGGAGATGCTCGCGGCCCTCGCCATCGCCTCGCTGATGATCGTCGGCGTCACGGCGATGATCGATACTTCCCTCGCGGACGCGAAGGGGCAGCAGGCGGCGGCCTGGCAGGCGCAGATGACGCAGGCCGCCGCGCAACTGATCACGCAGAACCAGAGCGCGCTCGCGAGCGCGGCCACGCCGACCGTGCCGGTCGTCGTGCCGCTCGCGGGCGGCGGCTACCAGCTCGCGCGCTATCTGCCGCCCGGCGTGTCCGGAAAGAACGCGTACGGGCAGACGCCGTGCCTGCTCGTCTACGGCATCGACGCGACGACGGTGCAGGGGCTGCTCGTGACCGAGGGCGGCGCCACGATCGGCGACGTGCAGCTCGGCTACATCGCGGCGAATGCGGGCGCGGGCGGCGGCTCGATTCCGCGCACGAACAATGCGGCCGGCGCGGCGTTCGGCGCGTACGGGGCGTGGAGCATCGCGACACCGAACCCGTCGCGCAAATCGTGCTCGGGCAACGCGACCGGGTTCGGCCATCTCGTGAGCCAGGTGTTTCCGGCCAACGCACAGGCGCAGAACGGCGATTTCCTCTATCGCGTCAGCGTGCCGGGCAATCCCGCGCTGAACACGATGCAGGTGCCGGTCACGCTCGCGCGGCAGCAGGACTACGCCGCGTGCACGTCCGCGACGGGCTCGATCGCGGCGGATGCGTCGGATCATGTCGTCACCTGCAGCGGCGGCATGTGGAAACCGATCACGTCGCTGCACTGGCGCGACCCGGTCGCGTCGGCCGCGGCGCTCGGCAGCCTGCCGAATCCGCTGCCCGGCGACGTCGCGGTGACGCTCGCCACCGGCCGCGCCTATACGTTCAACGGCACGGCGTGGCAGGCGCTCGCGGTCAACGAGGCCGGCTATCTCGACCTCGGCAACGGGCAGACGGTCGGCGCGCCGTGCGCGCAGGACGAGGCGAACACGACGCCCGTCACCACCGATGCGTCGGGCCGCGTGCTGTCGTGCCGCGACGGCACGTGGCAGACGCAGGCGGAAATCGAACCGGTGACGAACCAGACGGGCTGCACGATCCTGATGGCGTCGCCGAACGCCACCGACTATGCGGGGTGCGGCGGCGTGCCCGGCGGTGCGTGGTCGAGCGGGCCGTTCACCTACAACGGCGCGAACGGCACTTATTCGTACTACTACTATGTGCCGGTGACGATGGCCAAGCCGGGCATCATCGCCGTGACGACCTGGGGGCACCTGAACGACGGCGTGAGCACCGGCAAGCGCGGCGCGCAGGCGCAGCTCTCGCAGGCCGTCGACGTGATGAACGATGCGCTGTCGGCGAGCTACGGCCATACCGAAGCGCAATCGCCCACGCTGATCGACGATTCGGGCGGCATCACGACGTCGCTCACGCAAGCCGTGAAGCCCGGCACGTACCGCGTGCGTATCGTCACGAGCTGGGCGACCTACGCCGTCATCACCACGCCGTGGACCAGCAGCCTGCTCGGCCAGCAGAACCAGGCGATTCCCAATACGCCGGTCGTGCACGGATGGACGATCAATACCTACTACTGACCGGGCGCGATGCGAACGGACATGCATGCACCGGAAGCGGAGGCGGTGCGACGGGGCGGCGGCCGTTGACGCGACGGGGCGGCCGGCCAATCATCGATCCCACGACCAGCCTTTCGTGCGAGCGAGACGATCATGCCCACCTTCCGCTTCGGCCTGTTGTTCATCCTCGTCGCCGCGTGCGTGGCGGCGACGGTCCACGCCGCGCCCGTCAACTGGCATACGCGCATGGTCGACTACACGGCCGACTCGAAGGACATCAAGGACGTGCTGCGCGATTTCGCCGCCAGCCAGGGCATTCCGGCCGATATCTCGAAGGACGTGCAGGGCAGCGTCACGGGCAAGTTCCACATGCCGCCGCAGCGCCTGCTCGACACGCTCGCGTCGTCGTTCGGCTTCGTCTGGTACTACGACGGCCAGGTGCTCGACATCGTGACGCCCGACGAAATGAAGAGCACGCTGATCAAGCTCGATCACGGCAGCACCGCGCAACTGCGCGGCACGCTCGCGGCGATGAACGTAGCGGATCCGCGCTTCAGGATCACCTACGACGACGTGCAGGGCGCGGCGATCGTGAACGGGCCGCCGAACTACGTCAAGCTCGTCGGCGACGTCGCGCAGCGCCTCGATACGACGACGCGGCACCGCGCCGGCACGGTCGTGCAGGTCTATCCGCTGCATCACGCGTGGGCGATGGATCGCTCGGTGGTCGCCGACGGGCAGAACATGACCCTGCTCGGTGTCGCGACGGTGCTCAACAACGTCTATCACCCGCAACAGGGCGGCGGCGGCAATTCGGGGGGCGGCGGCGGGCGCGCGCCGAACGTCCAGCGCACGCAGCCGATGGGCAACGTCGGCGGCGCGCGCATGCAGGCGGGCGGACCGTCGGCGCCGCTGCCGCCGGGCACGACGCTGGCGAACGGCGAGTCGTCGCTGGGCCTGCTGTCGGGCCTGTCGGGGCGGCCTTCGCAACAACTGTCGTCGGCGGTCGCCAGCTCGGGGCCGAATGCGGGCGGGCAGGCATCGGGCGGCGGCGACGAGGAAGCGCTGCCCGTCATCGAGGCCGACCAGCGCACCAACTCGGTCCTGATTCGCGACACGCCCGACCGGATGTACCAGTATCCGGCGCTGATCCAGCGGCTCGACGTGAAGCCGCGCCTCATCGAGATCGAGGCGCACATCTTCGAGGTCGATACGTCGTCGATCCGCCAGCTCGGCGTGAACTGGACCGCGCACAACAGCCACGTCGACCTGCAGACCGGCAACGGCCTGGGCGCGCAGAACACCTACGGCGGCACGCTGACGCAGAATTTCGGCAACACGACGCTGGCCGGCAACGTGACCGCCGCGGCGATGCCGGTGGGCGGCGTGCTGTCGGCGGTGATCGGCAACGCGGGCCGCTATCTGATGGCGAACGTGTCGGCGCTGGAGGAGCGGAACCTGGCGAAGATCGACGCCAGCCCGAAAGTGACGACCCTCGACAACATCGAAGCGGACATGGCGAACCAGACGCAGTTCTTCGTGCGTGTGAGCGGATACACGTCGGCCGACCTGTACAGCGTGTCGACCGGCGTGTCGCTGCGCGTGCTGCCGATGGTCGTCGACGAAGGCGGCCGAACCCAGATCAAGCTCGACGTCGCGATCCAGGACGGCCAGCTCACGTCGCGGACCGTCGACAATATCCCGGTGATCTCGAGCACGAACATCAATACCTCCGCTTTCGTCAATGAGGGCGAGGCATTGTTGATCGCCGGCTACAAGAACGACGGCCGCAGCGATACGACGACCGGAGTGCCCGTTCTTTCAAAAATCCCCGTGATCGGTAATTTGTTCAAATATACGGATCGCGAGAACACCCGGATGGAACGTCTGTTTCTGCTGACGCCCCGAATCATCGAGCTATGAGCGCGAAATGCTAAAACGAAAGCATTTCGTTTTCTAAACATGGCAACTCGAATTTCGATCGCGATTTACATCGGCATTTGACGCCAATTTCCCGGCATAAAGAAATTTAATATTATTAGCTTTATATTACTGATGATATGCTCGCCGGACTGCCCGCTTCTGATAAACGGAAACCTGAATGGCATCGATGTCGACGAAGCCTGGATCCGATGTGCGCCCGCCATCCGCGATCGACTGGGCGCGGGTCCTGTTCGACGCACAGCCGCAGGGCGCGATTGCCGTCGACGGGCACGGCGCGATCCTGTTCGCGACGCCGGTCGCCGCGCGCCTGCTCGACCGGCCGCTCGACGCCGGCGTGCCGCTGTTGCCGCTGCTGCGCGCGTATCGGCAGGATGACGAAGCGGCCGACGATACGGCCGCGCATGGCGCGCTGCAGCGCGATCTCGAGCGCGGCATCGAGCTGCAGGCGGCCGACCGCTGGCTGTGGGTGAAGCTCGAGCCCGCCCGTCCGGGGAATCCCGCCGCGGCCGTCGCGTGGCTGCATGACGTGACGGACCTGCATCAGGCGCTCGACCGCCGTACCGAATCGCTGCGTTTCCTGTCGCACGACCTGCGCTCGCCGCAGAATTCGATCGTCGCGCTCACGCAGCTGCACGAGCACGATCACGCGGCGTTCGAAGCGTGCGGCGGCATGCAGCGGATCGCCGAACTCGCGCGTTACGCGCTGTCGCTCGGCGATCAGTACATCTTCTCGTCGGTTGCCGATGTCGTGCGTCATCGCGATTTCGTGCGCTTCGACCTGCGCCGCGCGATCCGCAGCCTGATTCCGAAACTCGAGGTGGCCGCCGTCTATCGCGACGTCGCGCTGCGGCTATGGCTGGCCGACGGGCCGGCCGTATGGATCAGCGGCGTGCAGGTGTTCGTGATGCGCGCGCTGCAGAACCTGATCGACAACGCGATCCAGGCGTCGCGTGCCGGGGCGCGCGTGACGGTGTCGCTGCGGGTCGAGGACGGCACGGCGGTCGTGGTGGTCGGCGACGAGGCGGGCGGATTGCCGGGCCTCTCGCCCGATCGCCCGATGACGGACTTCGACGCGCTGTCGCCGAAGGCATCGGGCGGCTACGGCATCGGCCTCAAGCTGGCCGCGCGCATCGTCGTGCTGCACGGCGGCACGCTGCATGCCGAGGTCAATCGCGAGTCCGGCACGGATTTCGTGTTGCGCCTGCCGCGGCTCGTGCTGCAGGCAGGTATCCGACACTCGCCGGACGGCCGGCGCACTGGCCCCGCGGCGCTGGAGCGCCCGCCGCTCGACCAGGCTCCTCGTCAGCGGCGCTTGACACCGGGCTGAGGGCCCGAGCGGATCGTAACCATGCTCAATCAGACGCGAATCATGTTGTTGGAGGATGACCGGATCCAGCAGACGATGCTGGTCTCGTGGCTCAAGGCGGAGGGATATCAGGTCGAGGCGTTCGACAACGGCATCGAGGCACGCAACCATCTGTCGGATCACTGGGCGGACCTGATGATCCTCGACTGGGACGTGCCCGGCCTGTCGGGCGACAAGCTGCTCAGCTGGGTGCGCGGGCGATCCCGCTCGACGGTCCCGGTGATTTTCCAGACCGTGCATTCCGACGAAGAGGAAATCGTCCGGATTCTCGATACCGGGGCCGACGACTTCCTGATCAAGCCGGTCGACCGGATCGTCTTTCTCGCGCGCATCCGCGCGCTGCTGCGGCGCTTCCAGACGGCGGGCAGCGAACGGCGCCGGATGATCGTCGGCGACTACATCCTCGACCGCGCCAACCTGAACATCAGCCGCGGCACGACCTCGCACTCGATCGGCGCGAAGGAGTTCGACCTGCTCTGGCACCTCGCGTCGCATCGCGGCATCGTCGTGCAGCGCCAGGATCTGTACTCGGTCGTCTGGGGCTGGGACGGCGGATCGCAGAGCCGCTCGGTCGACATGTACGTGAGCCGCCTGCGCACGCGCTTGAAGAACCTGAATGTCGACTGGGTGATCCAGTCGGTGTACGGCCGCGGCTACCGGCTGAACCTGACCGACATGCCCGTCGACCAGGAAGTCGAGCAGGGCGAAGGGGCGATCGAGTACAAGCGTTGAGCGGGTTTTTCGCCAGCGTCTGCATGCTGCTGCATCTCGCATGCGGCGAACCCGAGCCGGCCGCGCCGGCGCCTCGGCCCGCGCCGGCATCGGCCGTGTCCGCGCCGGCGGCGACCGCGTCGCCGCATGCGCGCCGCGCGACGCGCGGGCACGCCGCCAGCAAGGCCGCCGGCGACGGGCATGCCTTGGCGCCGCCGCCGCGACGCAGGTCGCCCGACTGCCGCGCGCATGCGTGTGCGCTGCCCAACGTGCCGCCGTGGTCGTCCGCGCCGTACCGCTATTCCACCAGCGGCGCATCGCTGCCGGACACGCTGCGTGCGCTGTCCGCCGCAACGCATGTGCCGATTGCGTTCGACGCCAGGCTCCCCGGCCGCGTCGAAGGGCGCTTCGAGCTGCCGCCGCAGCGCTTCGTCGAGATGCTCGCGCACGGTTACGGGCTCGTCTGGTATTACGACGGCACGGTGCTGCACGTCGATGCGGCAGGCGCGCAGACCACGCTGATCGTCCGTCTCAACTACGCGCGCCCGGCGGACCTGCATGCCTTGCTCGCGCAGACCGGCATCGACGACGTGCGGTTCGTCGCGCGCGATGACACGCCGGCCCGCGGCCTCGTCACGTTTCGCGGGCCGCCGGCGTGGATCGCGCTCGTGGGCCGCGCGGCGCAGCGCCTCGATGCCGACGCGCGTGCGCGCGTGAAGACGGCGGTGCGCATCGTGCCGCTCCACTACGGCAACGCGGCGGACCGCACGGCGTTCGCGAACGGCCGAACGAACGTCGTGCAAGGGGTCGCGAGCCGCGCGGCGCGCGTGCTCGATCCCCACGACGGCCTGCGCGCGACCATCACCGAATACGAGGCGCCGCTGCCGGTGCTCGGCGCCGATGCGGGCACGAACGCGGTGCTGGTGCGCGATCGCCCCGAGCGGCTCGACGCCGACGTGCGGGCGATCGTCGCGCTCGACCGGCCCCGGCAGCACGTCGGCGTCGCGCTGCTGGTGGCCGAAGTCGATGCGGATGCGCTGGGCGCGATCGGGCTCGGCGCGCAGGGCGCCACGGTGATGCGGGCCCGCGCGGCGCGCAACGTGAGCGCCGCGCTACGGGGCATGGCAGGGGTGCGCATGCTGACCGATAGCGCGCTCCAGACGGACGACGGCGTGGCCGTTGCATGGGAACGGCACGCCGAACGACCCGTCGCGCCGACGGGCGGCCAGCGGGACACGGCCGCATCGGACGGCACGGTCGCGGCCACTGCGGCAGCGTCCGATCCGGGCCCGGCCGCGGACGACGCGCTGCGCATCGTGCCGGCGCTCGACATGCGGACCGAGCCGCCCCGCGTGGTACTGGCCGTCGAATGGCGCGGTGCGGCGATCGACGTCGCGCGCGCGTCGCTCGGGCCGGGCGAGATGCTCGCGATGGTGGAACCCGGTGTGTCCGCGTCGGCCGCCGGGCGTGGGTCGATGCGGGTGATTCTGCTCGCGCCGCATCCGGTCGACGGCTGTGCGTCGCTCGCCGATACGGGTGAAAGGGCGGTGCCCGGTCAGCCGGCCGCGGCGTGCCGATGAGCGCGGCCGGCGCCGCATGCGCCGGCCGCGACCGTGCGATCGCGTGCGGCCGGCACCCACGCCGCCGACGACGCTACGCGCGCAGCCACGCGTAATCGCCGTTGACGATGTTCTGGAACATCTCGTCGGTCGACTCGATGATGTTGCGCCGCCAGTAGCGGCCGTGTTCGGTGTAGTGCGAGACGGTATCGGCGACGACGGCGCCGTCGACGTCAGGCGTCAGCGGCAGCCTGAGGATGAGGATGATGCCGCCGGTATCGGCGTCGAGCCCGAGCTGCGCCTGGTCCTGCGCGTAGATCAGCAGGTTCGCCTCGAGCATCAGGCGGAAGATCACGAGCGTGCGCCCGGCGGTGACGGTGCCGTAGTGGAAATTCACGTACATCGCCTCGGGATCGTTCTCGAAGTGATCGAGCCGCACGTCGAAGCCCTCGACTTCGATCGTGCGCGTCTGCAGTACGTAGTCCGCATCCGGCAGGCCGACGACGGCACAGGTGTCGCGGACGATTTCCGCGAAGCGTTCGATGCTCATGACGGCGACGATCCGGCGCGGGCGAACGCGGCGCGCGCCGCGTCCGCCACGCCCGACGGGATCAGCCTTTCTTCGAATCCTCCTCGGTATCCTGCGCGCCCGTCTTCGCGATGTTGCAGACCGACTGGATCATCGACATCATCACCTGGATCATGGTGGCTTCGATCATGGTGCTGACCATCGTCTGCATCATGCCCATCATTGCCGCGCTGGCGCCAAATGACATAACTTCCTCCGGAACAAGTTGAATGACATGCGGATCGGCACACGAAGCCCCTGCGGCTTCGCATGCCGGCCGATTACGCCGGGCATCCGCGCCCGGCGGCTGGACGAGACGCCCAACACCGGTTCAATGGCTGACGGTCGAATCGTCCGCGGCCAGTTCGTTCAGCCGATGCACGAGGCGCTGGCCCGCGATCATCCCGCGGTAGATTTTCTGCAGCGCCGCGCGCTCGTCGGCATCGGCGCACGCGGCGGTCGCGTCCGACACGCGCTGCGCGCAGTCCTCGAACGCGGCCGCGATCGCGCCGATCCGCGCGCCCGCATGGCCGCCCGCGAGCGTCTGCTCGAGGCCCTTCATTTCGTCGATCATGGCTTCCAGTGCGTCGTACATGGCAACTCCTTCGATGGCCCGCGACGGGCCGGGTTGACGGGGAACTAGCGGATCGCATCGCGCCCGGGCACGATCGATTCGCGCAATATCCGCGGACCGCCGACGGCGTCGCCGGTCGTCGACGTGAACACGTGCTTGACGCCGTCGATCGTCTGGACGTAACGCGTGGCGCCCACGTCGAGCATCGCGCTGTACAGCACGCCGCCGGACGCGGGCGCTTCGGTGACGTTCACGTCGAGGCGCCGGATGTTCGCGTTGAGATCCGCGCGCAACTGGCCAAGCGCTTCCTCGAGGCGCGCGATCGACGGCGCGACGCCCGTCACGTCGAACACGCCGTCGCCCGCATAGCGCACGCGCACGCCGTCGATGCCGATCGACTCCTCGATGCTGGCGACGTCGTCGTGCGCGACGTCGTACTGGCGCGCGATCGCGTGGTAGTCCGCGCGGGCGAGCAGGGCCCGTGCGGCGATGTCCTGCGAGGTTTCGTCGACGATGCCGTCGACGACGACCGTGTCGCCTTGCGCGCGGACCCGCAACCCGGCGATGCGCGCGTCGCGGAACTGGCGCTCGAGCCGCGCTGCCACCGAGCGTGCATCGGGCGGCGGCGGCGCGTTGCCGCGATCCGGCCAGACATTGGCGATCACGGAACCGCCGGCCGCCAGCAACGCGACGACGGCCGCGGCCGCGAGCAGCAGCCGGGTGCGGCGCTTCGCACGGGGCGCCCGGTCGCCGGCAGCCTGCCGGTCGCCGGTGCCGTGGTACAGGCCCGCGAGCAATTCGATGTCGGGCGGCCACGCGGCGTCTTCGTCGCCGAAGCACAGCACGGTCGTTCCGAACGGGAACGCGACGAAATCGGGAATCCATACGATCGACTGATCGGGCGCGGCCGCGTCCGCGCGCCGCGCGCTGACCGCGCCGTGTGCATCGAGCTCGACGAACACGTCGTCCTCGTCCCAGTCGGTAATGCAGATATCGGTGTCGTCGGCTGCGCCGATCCGGTAGCGACCCGGCGTCAGGCGCGCCTGAATCCCCGCATGGGTGCCGGTCAGGATGCGCAGTGTCTTCATGGGATGAGAGCAGGTCCGTTGGCAGGCAGGGATTCGGTGATCGGCGCCGCGGATGCACGGCGCCGCCGCTTACCGCATGTTTGCGAGTGTAGGCAGCGGCGCGCCGCGAGCCGGCCGCGATCGCGAACGCATCGCCCGTGCCGCGAACCGGCGTGCATTCACGGCTCATTGCGCCCGGCTACGCTGCCGGCTACGCCGTTGCGCACGCGCACGATCGCGTCGAGCCGGACCAGCGAACGCGCGCGCAGCGCGGCAGTCGACGGGCGCAGGTCGTGGAAGGCCAGCAGCGGAGTGAGCGCGCCGCGTGCGCCGGTTCCGGCGCTCAGTCGCTTGAAGTCGACGAGGAAGCGCAGCAGGTCGTCGTAGCTGCTGGACGCGTCGTCGCCGGCCAGCTGACGGGCTTTCAGGACGTCGGTTGAAACCGCGAATGCGTCGTGCCCCGCGCAACGCTGCCGGATGACCGCTTCGCGCATCGCGTCCGGGTAGACGAGCGGCTGGTCGGCGGTCGATGCCGCGAGCGCCTGGAGTTCGGTGCGGGCGGCCGCGGCCACGCGCCGGATCGCGTCGATGCGCCGCTTGCCGTCCTCCGGCGCGTCGCGACGCCCGCCGTTCGATTGCGACCCGCCGTCGCTGAACGACGGCATGCGCGCGCCGGGCGTCGCATCCCGGCGCGACGTCCAACTGCCGTGCGCGGGATGGCGGGACGGGCGACGTTCGTGCTTCGGCGTCTGCGGCGGGTTTTTCGGATGGCGTGACTGCTGCTGTTGTTGCCGATGCTTCTGCTGCGGGTCGGGCCGCGCGGTCGATTGTCGTGGCCGCGGCGCACCGTTGCCGCCGTGGCCGTCGTGGCGGCCCGGCAGGTGCGACGTGTGCGACGTGTGCGACAGGCCGCCGTGTGCGGCGAGCAGGTGGCGCAGGTGATCGGCCGCCACCTGTCGCGCGTGCGCGGCGCCGTGCGAGGGATGCCATGCGCGCGCCGCGTGCCGGAAGATGCTGTTCCGGTACAGCCGCGCACGCTGGTCGATGCGCGCTCGCGCATGCGCGGCCGTGCCCGCCGCGGCCGGAGCGACCTCGTGCGGGCCGGACGCGCCGGGGTCGTGACGGACGGTCGTCATGTCGGCACCGCCGCGCTGAGGAGCCGGAGGGCGAAGCGCAGGATGGTGGTGCCGCCCCAGCCGGCCGTGAGCAGCAACGTCCCGATGACCGCGAACAACTTGACGCTGTGCGAGATGGTCTGGTCCTGCAGCGACGTGATCGCCTGCAGGAACGCGACGATCAATCCCGACAGCGCCGACACGATGATCGCCGGCAGCGAGATGTAGAGGCAGAGCAGCAAGCCTTGCGAAGTCAGTCCGATCAGGGTGTCCGTATTCATTGCGCGCCTACTTGTACGTGAGGATCAGGCCGTGAATCAGCGCCGACCAGCCGTCCATCGCCACGAACAGCAGCAGCTTGAACGGGATCGCGACGTTGGTCGGCTGGATCTGGTTGAGGCCCATCGCCAGCAGCACGTTCGCGATCACGAAATCGACGATGATGAACGCGATGTACAGCAGGAAGCCGATCTTGAACGCGTCGGCGAGCTCGGTCAGCGTGAACGCGGGCGCGAGCACGATCAGGTCGTCTTCGTGCAGCGCGTTCGCGAGGCTCTCCGGCCAGATCACGTGCGCCGAGCGCATGAAGAACAGGCGCTCGCGTTCGCGCGAATGCGCCTTGAGGAAAGTCCGGAACGGCGCCTGCGAGGCGCCGAACGCCTGGACCATGATTTCCGCCGGCGAATTCGCCAGTTGCTCGTGACGCATCGTGTCGGCCGCGCTCATCCCGATCGGCGCCATCACGTAGAGCGTGACGAGGATCGCGATGCCGTTGAGCACCATGTTCGGCGGCACCTGCTGCACGCCCAGCGCGTTGCGCAGCAGCCCGAGCACGACGACGATCTTCGCGTACGAGGTCACGACCATCGCGACGAACGGGATCAGGCCGATCGCGATGACCGCGACCAGCAGCGCGGTCAGTTCGTTAATCTGCGTCATGGCTGCCGAATACGTCGATGACCCGCACGCCGAGCTGCTCGCCGACCGTGACGAGTTCGCCGATGCCGATCAGTTGCCCGTACGCGAGGAGCCGGATGCGCGCGTCGCGCAGCGTGCCCCGCAACTCGATCACGTAGCCCGGCCGCAGCGCGGACAACTGCGCGAGCGGCAGCGTGACCGTTTCGATTTCGAAACTGACGGGCAGCTCGAGTTCGTCGAGCGAGGTCTGGGTGTCGGCGTCGGGGGCGCCGGGCACCGGGTGGTCGTGGCGGTCGGTCATGGCAGGTTCCGTATCGAGAACGAGTCGGGGGCCGTCGAGCGTGGCGTGCGCGACGTACTGATGCATGCCGGCCACGCCCCAGCGCAGCGCAAGCGCGTGGGCCGGCGCGGCGCCGTCCGAACCGGCGAATGCCGGATCGGCGAAGCGCAATACGACGTCGCCGGGACGCAGCCGCCTGAGCGTCGCGATCGGCAACGCCTTCTCGCCGACGATCAGGTAGCCGGGCACGCGAATCCGGCCGAGCCGCGCGGGCAGCGGCGCCGGATGGCGGGCCATTCGGCGTTCGATCAGGTCGATCCAGCCGGGATCGGCCGGCCCGATCCGGCAGGCATGGCGGTGCGCGCCGTGTACGCAGAGCATGCCGACGGTCGCCGCGCGGCGGCCGTCGCGATGCAACGGGGCATGACGCCCGATCGCCGCGACGCTGACGTTCACGGCGCCAAGCGTGTCGAGCAGATCGATCAGCGGCGTGAGCAGCAGGCCCGCGATCGCGCACGACAGCGGCGAGCCATCGTCATCCGCGAGCGCCGCCAGCGCCGGGTGCGCGTCGGCGTTCAGCCCGATCCAGGCCAGCGCGCCGTCGTACTGCAGCGCGACCCAGCACAGGTTGCCGTCGGCCACGTCGCCGGGCACCAGCCGCCAGTCCGCCGCGCCGTCGAGTCCGGCAACGCACGCATCGAGACGCGCATCGCCCAGCAAACGGGCGACGCTCGCGAGTTCCGCATCGATGCGCGGCAGCCCGTTCGGGTCGTCGCGCAACGCGCGGACGGTGTGGCGAGCAGGTTGGCCGGTGGCATTCATCGTGTCGTGTGTGAGCGGTTCTTTCGACGGGGCAGTGGGTGTGCGCGCAACCATTCGTATCGGCTGGCGGTCACGCGACTTCGATCGACACGTGGCGCGCAACGGCGAGGCGATGCAGCAGGTTCGCCAGTTGTTCGTGCAGCACGTGCACATGACGAAAGACTAGTTGGCGGATCTCGGGCGCGTCGGCGTCGAACCGAAGCGCGAGGTCGAAATACGAAAGATGCAGTTCGAGCGTGCAGCCGGGCAGCAGGTCGAGATCGAGTCTCAGGCGGATGGTCCAGTTGCCGTTCTCGAGCACGGCCGCGTCGCTGCAGAAATCGGCGACGTGCGCGGCAACGAAGCGCATCAGCTCCACCACGCGTATCTGTTCGGCGCCGAGCGCCGCGACGAACGGCTGGACCTGTGCGTCGAGCCGCCGCGCGCGCTCGGCCGGCGGCGCGTCGGCGTCGAGATCGTCGTCCGCGTCTGCATCGGTGTCGGGGGGGGCCACCGTGTCGGCCAGCGTGTCGTCGGATGCGTCGGCGTCGGTCGGTCTGCGGGGCGGCTCGCCGCACATGCGCCGGCCGTGCGCGCGCAACGCGTCGTGCAGCGCCGCGCGCTCGCCGCGTTCGCGCGCATCGCGAACCAGTTCGGCATAGTCGATGCCGCGCCGGCCTCGCGTCGGGCGCGGCGCGCGGTGCGCGGCGTCGTCCGCGTCGTCGTCAGGCGCGTGGATGCGCGGCGTGATCGGGTGGGTCGTCATGGCTGTCCCCGCGCGCGGCCGTCACGTCGTGACGCGACCGAGCGGGCGCAGTTCGACGTAATCGCCGAGTTCCTGGTACGAGTACACGCGCAGCCACGGCAGGTGTGCCTCGACCATGCGCCGCACGTAGCGGCGGATGTCCATCGACGTGACGAGCGCGACTTCGTCGTGCGGCACGTCGCCCACGTAAGCGCCGATCCGCTCCGCGAGCGTGCGAACTTCGTCGGGCGAGAGCGCGAGATAGTTGCCGGTCGGCGTCTGCTTGATCGACTGGCGAATGTGCTGCTCCAGGTCGCTCGTGAACAGGACGGCCTGCAGCGACGCGGCGCCGCCCGTCGCGCTGTATGCGATATAGCGGGAGAGATCGCCGCGCACGTATTCCGTCAGCAGCAGCATGTCCTTCTCCTTCGGCCCCCAGTTCACGAGGCTCTCCATGATGCTGCGTGCGTTGCGGATCGGAACGTTCTCTTCCAGCAGGCGCCGCAGCACGTCGGCGATCCGCTGCAGCGGCAACGCCTTCTGCACCTCGGCGACGAGCCCGGGGAATTCGGCGCCGAGCTGCTCCAGCACCCACTGGGTTTCCTGGATGCCGACGAACAGCTTCGCGCGGGCGCGCAGCAGCGCGATCGTGTCGTTGGCGATCACCTGTTCCGCGCGCCACACCGTCGCGCCGCCGGGCGGCTGCCGTTCCGGCGCCCAGTAGCTGTCCGCCTGGCCGCCTGCCGCGCCGGCCTTCTCGCATTGCGCGGCCAGCGCCGGGTCGGTCGCCGCGCCGGGCACCATGACCTTGCCGGGCGGAATCGTCACGGTCAGCGACGGGACGTCCAGCACGAGAATCTCGAACGTGCCGGCCGCCAGGTCGGACGCGGTCCACATCGTGATGCCCGGGAACGGCAGGCCGACCTGCTCCTGGAGCAGCATGCGCTGCGTCTCGAACGCGTCGTTCAGCGCGGTGGCCGACAGGCGGTCGGCGAGATCGGGAGCGAGCCGCACGCCGAGCGCGCTGGTGAATTGCGGCGCGTGCCGGAGGATCGTCGGCGCGTCGCCTTTCGAGCCCGCGCGCTGCAGCGCCGCGACCGTCTTGCCCGGCGCGGCCGACGACGTGCCGTCGCCGCGCCGCGCGAGCCGGTAACCCGCGAACCCGAGCAGCGCGGACAGCAGCAGGAACAGTTCCCATGGAAAGCCAGGCACCATCGCGAAGCCGAGGAGCAGCACGGCCGCGAACAGCATCGCGCGCGCGTTGCCGCCGAGCTGGCGCAACATGTCCTCGCCGAGCGAGCTGCCTTGCTTGGCCGACTCGTCGGATACCCGCGTGATCATCACGCCCGCGGATACCGCGATCAGCAGCGACGGGATCTGCGACACCATCGCATCGCCGATCGACAGGATCGAAAAGCGGTTCGCCGCGTCGCCGGCCGTCATGTCGTGATAGGCCACGCCGACCGCGATGCCGGCCGTCATGTTGACGAGCGTGATGATGAGTCCGGCGATCGCGTCGCCCTTGACGAACTTCATCGCGCCGTCCATGCCGCCGTAGAGCTGGCTTTCGACGGCGAGCCGCGCGCGCTTGCGGCGGGCCTCGTCGGGCGTCAGCAGGTTCGCGCGCAAGTCCGCATCGATGCTCATCTGCTTGCCGGGCAATGCGTCGAGCGTGAACCGCGCGCCGACTTCGGCCACCCGTTCCGAACCCTTCGCGATCACGATGAACTGAACGGTCGTGATGATCAGGAACACGACGAGGCCCACGACGAGATTGCCGCCGACCACGAGTTCGCCGAAGCTCTCGATGATGTGCCCCGCGTCGGCATGCAGCAGGATCGACTTGGTCGACGCGATGTTGAGCGACAACCGGTAGAGCGTCGTGAACAGCAGCACCGACGGAAACGCCGACAGCTGCGTGATCGACGGCACGTACAGCGTGACCATCAACAGCACGACGCTGATGCAGATGTTGACCGACAGCAGCATGTCGATCACGACCGGCGGCAGCGGCAGGATCATCAGCGAAACGATGGCCGTGACGAGGGCGGCGATGCCGATTTCGCCGCCCGCGGGCAACTTCAGGTTCTTGAACATGTCGCGCTCCAGGTGCGAATCAACGGGGTTCGGCAGCGGGCGTGCCGGGGCCGACCGCTTCGACCCAGCGCAGGATCGCCGCGACGACTTCGAACAGTTCGGACGGAATCGGCCGATGCTCGGCCACCTCGTAAAGCGCGCGCGCGACCGGCGGGTTGGCGACGATCGGTATGCCGCGTTGCGTCGCCAGCGCACGAATCTCGCGTGCCGCGTCGTCGATGCCCTTCGCAAGCACGACCGGCAACGGCGTTTCGCCGCGCACGTAACGCAGCGCGACCGCGTAATGCGTCGGATTGACGACCACCACGTTCGCGCGGCCGACGGCCCCCGACAGGCTTTCGCCGCCGCCGTTGACGAGTTCCTTCGCGCGCTTGCGCCGCTCGTGCTTGAGCTTCGGCTCGCCTTCGCGCTCCTTCAGTTCGCGCTTGACCTCGTCCTTCGACATGCGCTGCGCGCGCATCATCAGCCAGTGCTGGATCTTCCAGTCCACCACGCCCACCACGAGGAACAGCACGGCAGCCGCGAACAGCAGCTTCAGCAGCGCGTGCCACAGAATCTGCGAGAGCGCCGCCAGCGGCTCGGCCATCGCGGACGTGATCAACGGAAACAGCGACACGATCACGTGCCACAGCGCGGCGGCGATCACCACGGCCTTGACGCTCATCTTCAGCAGGTCGATGAGCGCGCGCTTCGAGAAGATCTGCTTGAGCCCGGCCGCCGGCGAGAGCCGGTCCATCTTCGGCATGACCGGGTCGAACGAAACCTGCAGGCCTACCTGCGCGCCGATCGACAGCGCGGCCGCGAGCGCCGCGGCCACGCTGATCGCGCTGCACGCGATCGCGCCGTTGGCCAGCTCGTGCACCAGGATGGACCACAGCGCATGCATCGAACGTGCGGACGCGCAGAAATCGATTGCGCGCGCGATGTTCTGGTGGAGGGCGTCGAGCAGCGGATGCCATGCGAACGTAAAGAGCGCGAGCGAGACGAGCACGAGTACCGCCGCGACGAGATCGACACTCTTCGCCACGGTGCCTTTCTTGCGCGCCTCCTTGAGCTTGCGTCGCGTGGGCTGTTCGGTTTTCTCGTCGCTCATGAACGCTCCGTTCGCGTCGTCATGCGTCGTCGCACGGTAGCGCGGCCGCCGCCCGACAGCGCGCATGCACGCGAAGGCGGCGCGGCCGGCCCGAAGCGCGCGGCGTCGGTGCCGGCGAGGCGCCGCGTGCGCGATGCGGCCTTCGCCGCGCGGCAAATGCCTTCGCGCGCATGGCGTTGCCGCCGTGGCGGTTTGCTAACTTGGGAGCGTGGACGGCAGCCGCGTCCCGACAATCCCGTTACCTGAAGGCGGACACGAACATGGACGGCAAACCCGAATACATGCAGTGCAGCAACAGGCTCGTCAGTGCAATGCGCGAGATCGTGCGCCTTGCGCTGGTCGACAAGTTTCCGAATCCGCGCATGACGAGCGACGAAGCCGAACATCTGCTCGATGCGCTGCACGTGATGCGGCCCGCGCGGCCGGAGCTGATCCTGTACGACGGCTACGTGCACATCGTGCATCGCAACTGGATCGATGCGATCGCGGTGTTCGACGGGCTCGCGTCGCGCGGCGAATGCATGCCCGGCGCGCAGGCCATGCTCGTCTATTGCCTGGCGGCGAGCGGCAATCCCGACTGGCGCATCGTGGCCGCCAAGATGCGCGAGGACGAGGCCAGCCTGACCGACGACGCGCGCGCGTTGCTCGATTCGGTCGAGTTGCGCGACGAACTCGAGCGCGCGAATCGCGATGCGCAGGCCACCGGCGTGTTCCACATGACCGACATGATGAAGCGCCTGCGCGACCGGCTCGGCATCAAGACGCCGGCGTTGCACGACGCGAACGGGCCGGATGCGCATGCCGACGGCGCCCAGCCGTCCGCGGCGGCGCCGACCGCGGAAGAAAGCCAGTACCTGCGTCTTTGAACGCGTCCTCGCATCGTCGAAAAGGGGCTTCCGATGAATCCGATTCCTCCCGTACCCGATTTTCAACTGGCGCTCGCACGCGGCGGCGGTGCGGCCGGCTTGCCCGACGCGATCGATCCGGGCGTGCCGGCATTGCCCGTCGTCGTGCCGCCGCACGAGGTCGCGAGCTTCGAGCAGATGATGGCGGGCGGCGTCACGGCGCCGCCGAAGCCGCAGGGGTCCGAGGCCGGATCGCTCGCCAGGCACCTCGTGCTCAGCGAGGACGAGGCGCTGCAGACCGTCTCCAACGACGCGCTGTACATGCTGCACAACGCGGGCGACATGTCGTTCAACCAGATCGCGGCCGCCTCCGTGCAGATGCAGATCGAGACGGCGAGCCTGCAGGTCGACATGTCGATGAAGATCAGCGTGGTCGAATCGTCGAAAGGCGCGCTGGAAACCCTGATGAAGAACCAATAGCTATGAACGCCCGGATCCGGATCGTCGGCCGCGCGAGCGTGCATGCGTGCGTGGTGTTGTGCGTCGCGCTGTGCATCGCGCTGGCCGGCTGCAAACAGGAACTCTATGGAAACCTCAGCGAGCAGGACTGCAACGAGATCGTCGCGGCGCTGCTGCAGGCGGGCATCGACGCGAAGAAGGAGAGTGCGGACGGCGGCAAGACGTGGAGCGCCAAGGTCGACGATGCACATATCGTGCAGGCGATGAACGTATTGCGCGAGCATGGCCTGCCGGCGCACAAGTATGACGATCTCGGCGATCTCTTCAAGAAGGACGGCCTCGTGTCGACGCCCACCGAGGAACGCGTGCGCTTCATCTACGGGGTGTCGCAGGAGCTGTCGAAGACACTGTCGCAGATCGACGGCGTGATGGTGGCGCGCGTGCATATCGTGCTGCCGGACAACGATCCGCTCGCGATGCACGTGAAGCCGTCGTCCGCGTCGGTGTTCATCAAGTACCTGCCGACGGCGAATCTCGCGACGATCGAACCGCAGATCAAGAACCTCGTGGTTCACAGCGTCGAAGGATTGTCGTACGACAAGGTCAGCCTGACCGCCGTCGCCGGCAGCCCGCTCGACGTGATGCCGCGCGCGCCGTCCGGCGGCGGGGTGTGGCGCGCGATCGCGATCGCCGGATGCGTGCTCGCGGCGCTCGCGCTGCTCGTCGTCGTGGCGCGCAAGCGAGGCCCGCGCGCGAATGGCGCCGACACGCCCGAGGCGTCCGGCGCGCCGGGCGCGCCCGGTGGACACGCGGCGGGCGGCCTGGCGGCGAAGCTGCCGGTGGGCCCGTTCCGCGGCAAGCCGGCCGGCGACGGCGCGGGGCGCTGACCGGCGCGCGGCACGGCGGACGATCATGGATATCGACAAGCACGGCAGTGTCGCCTTCGGTCTCGCACGGCGTCTCGTGCAGTACCAGGCGAACCGTACCGGGCTGCCCGACTGGATCGCGCCGGGCTGGTTTCCGGACGCGTGGCGCCGGGCGGCCGGCACGGGCGGGGCGCAACTCGCCCGGCTGCGGGCCGGGGCGCTGGAGGGCTGGCTCGCACGGGAGGGGCTGCCGGTGCCGGCCTACTGGACGTTTCGCGGCGACACCGGCCGGCTGGGCGCGCTGGCGCTGGACGATGCGCTCGCCGTGCTGTGCCTGCGCGCGCTGTACGGCCGGCGCGCCGAATTGCGTTACTGGGTCGATCGCGAGAGCCGCGACAAGGTCTGCGCGTGGCTCGGCCGGCACGGCGCGGCGGCGTTGCGCTGGCTGATGGCCGAGCCGCGCGTCCAGCCGGTCGACCGCTGGATCCGCGACTTCGGCATGCATCCGCTCGATCATCTCGACGAGCGCACGCTGAGCTGGGAAGGGTTTTGCCTGTTCCGCGCGAGCGGCATGTGCGAACCCGATGCGCCGGCCGGATTGTTGCGCCTGGCATGGGCGCGCGATGCGGTGGCGGCGCCGTGGCTGCAGGCGAACGACGCGGACGCGACGCGCGACGACAGCCGGCGCGTGCTGATGCGGCTCGACGATTTTTTTGCGGAGGAGGAAACGCGATGATCATCTGGCTCAGACAGCCGGGCACCGAACAGGCGGCGCGCGCGTGCAACACGGGCGTCGGCGTGCAAGCGGACGTCGTGCCGCGCGAGGCCCTGGCGTCGCTGGTGCAGCTCGACGCGGGCTATCTCGCGTTGCAGCGCCAGCACGCGGAAGTCCTCGCTCAAGCCGCGCGCGATGCCGACAGCATGCTCGCGGCGGCCCGCGCGGACGCGGACGCGCTGCGCGCCGAAGCCCGCGGCGAGTACGACACCGCGCGGCAGCGCGGCTACGACGCAGGCAGCCGCGATGCGCTTTCGCAGTGGTATGCGCGCACCGCGCAGTTGCTCGATCAACGCTGCGAACTGCAGATGTCGTTGAAGCAGCGCATCGCCGGGCTGGTGGTATCCGCGGTCGAGAAGATCGTCGTCAACGAACAGCCGGCGGCGCTGTTCGCCCGCGCCAGCGACGTGGTCGAACGCATCATCGAAGGCAGCCGGACCCTGCAGGTGCGCGTGCATCCGGACGAACACGACGCGGCCGTCGAAACCTTCTCGCACGCGGTGGCGCAGTGGCGCGCGCGCGGCCAGCCGGTCCAGCTGACGGTCCATGCGGACCGTACGCTCGACCCGGGCGCGTGCGTGTGCGACACCGACATCGGTTCCGTCGACGCCAGCCTCAAGGTACAGATCGACGCGGTCCGCATGGCGGCCGACGCGGCGCTGCGGCGCGACGCGAACGCGCCGGGCGTGTCGGGCGTACCGGATACGCTCGCCCCGGAGGCGTTCGCCGAAGTCAGGACGCATGCGGCATCGGCCGGATTGCCGGAACCGCCGGAACAGGAACTGGAGTCGGCAAGCGGCGCGGGGCCGGCCGAGAGCGTCGGGGGGCAGGCATGAGCGACGTGTCGCGAGACGCCACCGGCATCGATGCGCTGATCCGGCTCACCGACACGCTCGAACAGGAGTTCGACCGCGCGGCGCACCTGTCGACACGCGGCAAGGTGCTCGACGCGCTCGGCACGCTGATCCGCGTGAGCGGCATCGACGTCCGCTACGGCGAGCTGTGCGAACTCCGGACCGGGCAGGGAGAGCTGATGCAATGCGCCGAGGTGGTCGGTTTTTCCCGCGACACGGCGTTGCTGTCGCCGTTCGGGCGCCTCGACGGCCTCTCGCGGGACACCCAGGTGGTTGCGCTGCGTCGGCCGCTCGCGATTCCGGTCGGTTCCGCGCTGTTCGGCCGCGTGGTCGACAGCATGGGCCGGCCGATCGACGGCCGCGGCCCGATCGACACGACCGAGACCGCCGCGCTCTACGCGGCGCCGCCGGATGCGATGAGCCGCCCGCTGCTCGAGCGTTCGCTCGACACCGGCGTGCGGGTCGTCGACGGGCTGATGACGCTCGGCGAAGGCCAGCGCGTCGGCATTTTCGCGCCGGCCGGCGTCGGCAAGAGCACGCTGATGGGCATGTTCGCGCGCGGCACGCGCTGCGACCTCAACGTGATCGCGCTGATCGGCGAGCGGGGCCGTGAAGTGCGCGAGTTCATCGAACAGATCCTCGGCCCGGAAGGCATCGCGCGGTCCATCGTGGTGTGCGCGACTTCCGACCGCTCGTCGATCGAGCGCGTGAAGGCCGCCTATTCGGCCACGGCCATCGCGGAATACTTTCGCGATCGCGGCAAGCGCGTGCTGCTGATGATGGATTCGCTGACGCGCTTTGCGCGCGCCCAGCGCGAGATCGGGCTGGCCGCGGGCGAGCCGCCCGCGCGGCGCGGTTTTCCGCCGTCGATCTTCGCCGAGCTGCCGCGCCTGCTGGAACGGGCGGGGCTGTCGGAGCACGGCTCGATCACCGCGCTCTACACCGTGCTCGCCGAGGACGAATCGGGCAGCGATCCGGTGGCCGAGGAGGTGCGCGGCATCCTCGACGGGCATATGATCCTGTCGCGCGAGATCGCCGCACGCAACCAGTATCCGGCCATCGACGTGCTGGCGAGCCTGTCGCGCGTGATGCCGCAGGTGACGGACGACGCGCATCGGGAGGCGGCCGGTCATGTGCGCCGGCTGCTGGCCAAGCATCGGGACATCGAAACCCTGCTGCAACTCGGCGAGTACCGGGCGGGCGGCGATCCGGTCGCCGACGAAGCCGTGCGCAAGATCGAGGCCATCCGGCAATTCCTCTGTCAGCGCACCGACGAATTCAGCACGCGCGAAGCGACACGCGACGCGTTGCGCGGCCTGCGTGCGTGAGCGCGGCCGCCGATGCCACGGGCGAAGGGTGACGACGATGAAAGACAGGCGCGTCATGGCATTCTCGACGATACGGAATCGCCTCACGCGGGCTCGCGCCACGCTGCGCGACACGCTGGCCGAGCAGCAGCGCGAACGCGACGAGGCCGATGCTCGGTTGGCCGAGCAGCAGCGCGTGCTCGCGCACGCCGCGCAAGAGGTCGACCGGCGCACCGCGCGCATCGACCGCCTGCTCGACGGCCACGGGCCGGTGCGGATCGACGAACTGCTCGACTGGGAGAAGCTGCTGGCCGACGCGCACGCGCGGCGCGCACGCGAACTCGACACGCTGCAGCAGTTGCGGGACGGCGTTGCCGCGATCGACCACGCGATCGGTACGACCCGCACCGCGATTCTCCGCTACGACGTGCGGATCGACCTGTGCAGTGCGCGGCTGGATCGCCTGAACCGTCTCGCGGAGGCCCGCGCGGACGATCTGCAGGACGAGGAGAGCGAGGAAACGTTCGTCGCGCGTCGCAGTGCCGCGCCGGCCGCGCACACGCCGCGCCGCGGCGCCACCGAGGGCTCGCGATGATCGATCCGTTCTCGACCGGCATTCCGCAGCTCGGGCGCGCGCTGCTGTCGTTCATGATCCTGGTCGCCGTCTGCGGTGTGCGTCTGCTCGTGCTGATGACGATCTTTCCGCCGACGGGCGGCGAACTGATCACGAAGCGCATCCGCAATGCGATGGTCGTGTTGTGGTCGATCTACGTCGCTTACGGGCAGCAGGCGCTGATGACGCAACTGCATGGCGGATTCCTGCTGGCCGTCGTCGTCAAGGAGGCCGTCATCGGGCTGGTGATCGCATTCGTCGCGTCACCGGTGTTCTGGGTCGCGGAAGCCGTCGGCACCTATATCGACGATCTCACCGGCTACAACAACGTGCAGATCACGAACCCGAGCCTCGGACAGCAGACGACGCTGACCTCCACGCTGCTGATGCAATGCGCGACCGTTGCGTTCTGGACCCTCGGCGGCATGACCTTCCTGCTCGGCGCGGTGTTCCAGACGTACGTCTGGTGGCCGCTGGGCAGCCTCGCACCGGTGCCGCGCGCATTCATCGAGGCGTTCGTGATGCAGCAGACCGATTCGCTGATGGTCACGATCGCGAAGCTCGCCGGCCCGGCAGTGCTGCTGTTGCTGCTCGTCGACGTCGGGGTGGGGCTGCTGTCGCGGATTGCGTCGAAACTCGATCTCGTCTCGCTCGCGCAGCCGGTCAAGGGCGCGCTGGCCGTCCTGTTGCTCGCGCTGATGATCGGCATGTTCATCGGACAGGTGAAGGACCAGGTTGCGTTGCTGCACGTCGGCGAGCAGTTGCGCGCGCTCGCGCTGCCGAGGTAAGGCAAGGCCCCGAAGCAAGGCCCCGAAGCAAGGCCCCATTCGCGCCCGATGCGCCGCGCGGGACGACACGCGGCGCCAGGCACCCGTCGAGGAGACGTCCCATGCCCGTCGCACCGAGTGTCAGACAGTTTCTCGAGCGTCGCGCGCGGCCCGGCGCGGTATCGCTCGACCGGTTGCCGCTGGAAGAGGCGCGCCGCTATTTCGCGTACTACGTACCGCTTGCCGATCTCGCGCCGCGCGGCGTCGACAGCATCGACGAATGCGTGATCGAGATGCGCGACGGGGCGCACATCGCCGCGCGCATCTACTATCCGCGCGCCCCCGACTGGAGCGCGCCGCTGCCGGCGTTGCTGTATTTTCATTCGGGCGGCTATGTCGTCGGCTCGCTCGATACGGCCGACGCCGTTTGTCGCATGCTGGCGGCCGACGCACGGTGCGCGGTCGTGTCGGTGTCTTACCGGCTCGCGCCCGAGCACAAATTTCCGTGCGCGGTGGACGACGCGCTGGACGCACTGCGGTGGCTGCACCGCAAGGCGCTGACCTACGGTCTGGATGCATCGCGGCTGGCCGTCGGCGGCGAAAGCTCGGGGGCCACGCTGGCCGCGGTGGTCGCCGTTCGGGCCCGCGAGATGGGCATCGCGCTGGCGATGCAACTGCTGATCTATCCGGCGCTGTCGGCATCGCTCGGGAGCGCGGCGCACCGGCGTTACGGCGAAGACCATTTCCTGACGCACGACGTGATCCGCTGGATCCATCGCAACTATCTGCGACATGCGGCCGATGCCGCGGACTGGCGCTTTGCGCCGCTCGACGGCGAGCGTCACGCGCCGGCCGATCTGCATGGCGTCGCCCCGACGTGGCTGGTTTCCGCCGAATACGATCCGTTGCGCGACGAGCATGCCGGTTATGCGGACAAGTTGCGACGGGCCGGAAATCGCGTGGAGGCGCGGTGCTACCGGGGGATGATCCACGGATTTTTTTCGATGGGGCGCGTGATTCCCGAAGCCGCGCATGCGCACCGGGAGGCCGCTGTCGCGCTGCGGGAAGCGCTGGGCAGCACGGATTGATGTAATGGCCGCGAGGCCGAGAGGCCGCGCGAACGACGACGGCTCGCGGGTGCCGGCCCGGATGACCTATGCGCCAGTGGTGCGTGCACGCGGCAGCCGGTCGATTCGGGCCGGCGGTCGAACAGCTTATGCGGCCAGAAAGCGGACATTTCTAAATAGCCGTCACACAAAATGTCATACCCGGATTCAGATGTCGTAGCGCCAGCTAAATACAGATGTCGCATGTTTCATCGGCCTTTCCATCCCTTTAACGTTGAAGCGCCGAGCTTGAAGCAGCAGGGCGCTTACGTTCACCCGCGGGCCTTCGTAGACCGCCGATTCGATTCCGTTTGATGTGTTTGTGAAGCGACCTGCAGGATGGCTGCTTCGATATCAGTTTCCGTGAACGCACGCTGTTTCTTGGCACCTGGCAACGATGCCTTGGCTCGTACCGGTAGCCCTCGATTGGCGCGCGACGGGGAACCCGAAATCCGCCGGTTATCGCGCTGCGCTTGAATCGCTTCAGCCACTTGCAGCGCGTGGCTCAGGCGCTTGTGTTCGATGATCGCGCCTTGATCGACCTCTGCCAGTTTGTCGTAAAGACGACATCGCAATACCTCGCCATCAGCCTGGATCTCGATCCGACCATCCGGATACTCCCAGACGTCGATGTAGCGATGAATCAACTTCCGATTCTCAAGCGTATCGTCCAGCAAATACAGCACCCGGTCGTACAGCACCGTGAGCGACTTCGAGACCCGACGCGTTTCGCGCCAGGTCATCACCCGGTCCAGATTCTCGTCGTCTCGCAGCGGCCGGTGCGCATTGAAGTCGCTGCGCGGCGGCTTCGCGAAGCGACGGTTGAAATCAGCGATGAAGGAGGGCGCATACGCGTTGGCGTCGGCTACCGTGCTGATGCCGCGCAAGCGCATTTCCTTGACCAACCGGTCCTGCAGCGTCAGGTTGGCCCGTTCCACTCGTCCCTTCGCCGAACTGCTGTTCGCGCAGAACGTGTCGATGTTCAGCTCGTACATGGCCCTGCCAAACTGCGTCACGCTGCTGCCGGTCTTGCCCGCGGTCGGGCTGCGGAACACGCTGTACTTGTCGCTGTAGAGCGCCACGGGCTTGCCATGGCGCTCCAGATACGTCCACGTCGCCTCGAAGTAGCTGAACGTCGATTCGGTCTGCGTGAAGTGCAGCATCATCAGCCGGCTCGTCGCGTCGTCCACATACACCAGCAGCGTGCAGGCCGGTGCCCGTTCCTCGAACCACCGATGATCGCTGCCGTCGATCTGGATCAGCTCGCCGAGGCAAGCCCGGCGCGCTCGCGGCTGATAAACCTTCGGCGGTCGTTGCCGGCGCGGAATCCACAGCCCGGCGTCCGTCATCAGCCTTCTGACCGTTTCCTTCGACAACTGCAGCCCGTGGCATTCCCACAGCTTCTCGCAGGCCAGCGTCGGCCCGAAATCGGCGTAGCGCTCACGAATCAGGCTCAAGGCACGATGCGCCAAATCCTCGGGCAGTTGATGGTTGCTCGCGTGACCACGACGCTGCGAAATCAGCCCGACCGGGCCAGCAGCGCGATACCGGGCGACCAGCCGTTCAATCTGCCGGCGACTGATCCCGAGCCGCTCCGCGGCTCGCCAAGGCATCAGATGCTGCTCGATCACGGCTTCCACGACCTTTAGACGGTCCAGCTCCCGCATGCTCATGGTGATCAGTCCAGGTTGGCCCACGATGCGCTCCGGCAGTTCAAACCGCCGCCAGCATGCGCCGAAACCCTCGAACTACGACATTTCAACTTTGCCCAGATACGACATTACAACTTTGCTCTTACAATTTGAAGTTCGATAATTCACGTTATGTTAAATTTAGCCGGGTAATCGCACTAAACAAAGATCCGCTGGCACCGAAGTGCCTGCAGACTGGTAATCGCCGTCGCTTCGCTTGCTCGCTTACATCACATTCAACGTAACGTAGCGAACAGCAGGTTCAGCCCTTCCGAAACAATCGGATGACCGATGATCGCGTCGCGCACTGCCGTATACGGCAGTCCACCGAGCATCGCCATCTGGACAGCGGTCGTCACGTCTCCGGCGCCCGTGCCGACCATCGTGAATCCCAGGATCGCGCCGGTGCCCGGGTGCACGAGCGCTTTCAAAAATCCCCGCGTGTTACCGTCGGTGCGGGCACGCGGCACGGCCGTCATCGGCAGTTTCGCGACCCGGACGTCGATGTTGCGCGCCTTCGCATCGACTTCGTTCAGGCCGATGCGGCCCAGCTCCGGGTCGATAAACAACGCATAAGGGACGATGCGTCCGGCGGTGCTCGCCGATCGGCACTCGATACCGGCCTTCAGCACGCGGTAGTCGTCGAACGACGCATGCGTGAACATCGGCGTGCCCGCAACTTCGCCGATCGCCCAAGTGCGTTCCGCGGTCGTCGCGAGCTGATGATCGACCTTGATGAATCCGCGCTCGGTGGTCTCCACGCCGGCAAGCTCGAGCCCGATGCCGGCCGTCTGCGGCACACGCCCGGTCGCAACGAGCAGATGCGAGCCGTCGACGACGCGGCCGTCGGCCAGCGCCACCGTGACACGGTCGCCGCTTTTTCCGCGCACGTCGACGAACTTGGCAGCCAGCTCGAGCCGAATGCCGTCGTCGGTCAGCGCCTGCTGGATGACCGTGCTGACGTCGTCGTCCTCGCGCATCGCCACGCGCGGCGTATCGCTGATGAGCGTGACAGCACTGCCGAGCCGCCGGAATGCCTGCGCCATCTCGAGCCCGATATAGCCGCCGCCGATGACGACGAGGTGCGCCGGAAGCGTCGTCAGGCGCAACGCTTCCACGTGCGTGAGCGGCTGCGCATCTATCAGGCCGGGCACGTCCGGAATCGACGCGACCGTGCCAGTGTTGATGTAGACGTTCTCGCCCTCGTAGATCGTTTCGGTCCCGTCCGCTGCACGGACGGCGATGGTTCGCGGCGCGACGAACCGCCCTGTCCCGATCACCAGTTCGAGCCCCGACTGCGCGAATGCGCGGCGATTGAGGTCGACCATCCCGTCCACAACCGACGAAATGTACGAGGAAACGGCAGTCATATCCGCGGTCACGTCTTCCCGCCTTGCCGCTTCGCGCCATGCGTGCATCGCGCGCGCATTGTGAATCAGCGCCTTGCTCGGGATGCACGCGACGTTGATGCACGATCCGCCGATCATCCCCCGCTCGATCACCGCAACGCGCCTGCCCTGCCGGGCCATGTCCATCGCGAGCGATTTACCGCCCTTGCCGCCGCCCAGAAACAGGTACTCAACTCGTTTGACGTCCGCCATTCTGGCCTCCAAGTTCCATTCGTCCAGTTCGATGCCGGTGAATCCCGCGCATTCCATGGCCGCGCCGGTCGTGCGCGATCACGCGGTAGCCGTTCTGCACGGGGAACAGCATCTGCGCGTCCCATGCGTCGGCGTTCAACGGCCAGCCGCGCGAAAACACGACCGGGCGGCCGACGTCCCAGTCCTTGTAGAAAATCCGCGTGCCGTCTTTCGTGGTGGTGGTCACGGTGTTGTCGTCGGTGTTGTATCGGAGCATGCTCAGAAACCATCCAGCACGATCTTGCCCTTCGCACGCCCCGCTTCGAGCAATGCGTGCGCGCGTCGCAAGTTCGTCGCGTCGATCTTGCCGAGGTGCTCGCCGACGGTGCTCTTGAGCACGCCGCCGTCGATCAGTGTCGCCACACGTGCGAGCAGCGCGTGCTGACGGTCCATGTCCGGCGTGCGGAACATCGAACGCGTGAACATGAACTCCCAATGGAGCGAGATGGATTTGCGCTTCAGCGGCATCGCGTCGAGCGTGTCGGGATCGTCGATCAGCGCGAGCTGGCCCTGGGGCTTGAGGATGTCGACAATCTGCGTGTAGTACGCATCGGTATGGGTGAGACTGATCACGTGGTCCACCTGCTCGATGCCCAGTGCATGCAGTTGCGACTGCAACGGGTTTCCATGGCCTATCACGTGGTGCGCTCCGAGCTCGGCAACCCATGCGTGCGTGGCCGGCCGCGATGCCGTGCCGATCACGGTCAGCGCGGTCAGATTGCGCGCGAGTTGCACCAGGATGGACCCAACGCCACCGCCCGCGCCGATTACCAGCAGGCTCTGCCCTGCACCGCCGCGCTCGGCGACGTTCAGTCGATCGAACAGCAGCTCCCACGCCGTGATGGCCGTCAACGGCAGTGCCGCGGCGTCGGCAGCGCCAAGCGTCGTGGGCCGGCGGCTCGCGATGCGCTCGTCCACGAGACCGTATTCCGCGTAGCTGCCCGGGCGCGTGATGTCGCCGGCATACCAGACCTTGTCGCCCGGTTCGAACAACTCGACGTCGCTGCCAACCGCCTCAACCGTTCCGGCCGCGTCCCAGCCCAGAATGCGCGGGGCGCTCGGCTGAACGCCGAGCCGCAGCTTCGAGTCGACCGGGTTGACGGCGATCGCGTCGATCTTCACAAGCAAATCGCGCGGGCCGGGTGCCGGCACCGGGAGGTCCGTTTCGTACAACGCATCGGGGTCGTCGATCGGCAGACCGGCCTTGGCATAAACGATGGCTTTCATGAATGGCTCCTTGAAGGGGCGAACGATGGCTTTCCGGTCACGCGCCGCGCAGGAATTCGCGCACGTGCGACACATACGCCGGCGCGTACTGGAAAAGCGCGCCGTGTCCGGAATTCGGGTATACGATCAACGTCGCGTCGGGCAGACCTTGCGCCAGCACGAAACTGTTGGCGGTCGGAATCATGCGGTCGTCGTCGCCGTTGGTGACGAGCACTGGCTGCTTGATTCCGCTCAACTTGCCGGCCGCGTCACCGCGCGAGTTCGCCCACGCGATCATCGCGTGCAGCTGCGCAGACGCGACTTCGGGCCCGGCCGGCCGATCGCGCTCCGCGCCGCGCGCGTCGAGGCGACCGACGAATGCGTCGGCCGCCGCCTGGCCCGCCGGCGTCGCCGGAAAAAACAGGCGCTTGAGTTTTTCGCTCATCGGCATCTCGTCGTCCGTAAAGATCGCGAGCAATTCCGGCCGGTCCATCCCCGCGCCTTCGCCGCCTTCGGGCGCGGTGCCCGACAGGATCATCCGCTCGACCAAGTCGGGCCTGGCAAGTGCGATGTCCTGTGCGAGAAACCCGCCGAGCGAGAATCCGAGGATATGCAGTCTGCCGATAGACAGCGCGTCGACGAACCGCAGCACGTGCTCGGCCATCTGCGCGATCGACGTCGGAACCTGTCCGCCGGAGCGGCCGACGCCGGCATTGTCGAACAGGATGATTTCGCGGTCGCGCGCGAGCGCGTCGACGATCACGGGATCCCAGTTGTCGAGCGTGCCGGTGAAGTGCTGCAGACAGAGCAGCGGAAGACCGCCGCCTTCGTTGCCGAAGCGACGATACGCGTAGCGCACGCCGGATGCATCGACGTAGCGCGTCGGTGCGATGGATGATGCAATTTCAGTCATGGTTCGGTCCTCGATGGCCATGCGATGCGCGACGTGGTTCGCGCTCAGCCGAGCGCGATGTCGTGCAGGTCGATCGATACGACGAGCGGCTCGGGAACCGCGTGTCCATCCGGCGTTCTCGGGTAGATGCGTCGCTTCGTCGGGAAACGGATGCCGGACACGGTCGTGTAATCGCTGACGTAATGCGCGCCGGGCGTGTTGCCCGCGATTTCGACGTCGTAGTCCAGACGGCGGATCAGCCCCTCTGGCCCGACGTAGATCGTCTGCGCTTTACTGAACACTTCGAGCGTATTCGGGTAGTGGACTCGAATCCTGCGCCACGTTTCGCCCTGCTCGTTCCAGATGCCGTCCTCTTCGCAGCTCACACCGTCCCACGCGAGCACGAACGGTGCGTTCAGATACGTCCACATCGCGCATCCGGCGAAGAATGCGAGCTGCAACGCGTCCCAACCTGTTTCGAGCGTATGTCCGTCGAACGATTGGCGCGGCTGCTCACGCTGCGCGAGCACGTGCCCTGACGCATCGAACAGAGCGATACGCTCGCCGGTGAACTCGCTGCGTGCGGCCAATGCGCCGACCGGCGCATGCGAAGCCCATTGGCGATCGGTCGCGACCGTTACGGTCGTGTCGTCGAGCACGCCGGCGTGCCCCTTGAGGCCCCAGAGTGCGCCGCCCTGAACGAGCCGGGCCCGAACCTGCCGAAACTTGCGCCACTGCTCGAGCCCACCGTGGGCGTCGATGACGGTTTGAGCGATTGCGTTCATGCGCTAACTCCTGTGGGGGCGGAATTCATCGTCAGTACCGCGCGGAAACGGACGTCCGCGCGCATCATTCGGTCATATGCGGCTTGTGCCTGCTCGAGCGGAAACGTCTCGATCATCGGCCGCACGTTCTGCAGCCGTGCGAACGCGAGCGTCTCTTCGTTATCCGCCACGGTTCCGGTCAGCGCGCCGACGACAGAGCGACCGCCGAACACGAGGTCGACCGCGTTCACCGCGATCGGCTCGCCGGGCACGGCGACGACGACCAGCCTGCCGCGCGCGGACAACCCCGCGACGGTCTCGGCCATCCCGGAGCCGGTCGGCGCCGTGCCGAGCACGACCTTCGCACCGCCCATTGCCCGCAGCGCGGCGGCGACGTCCTCGGTCCGCGCATCGATATAGCGATGCGCGCCGAGCTGCGCGGCGAGCGCGGCCTTGTCCGCACCGCGCGCGATCGCGACGGTGTGGAAACCCATCCGGTTCGCGAACTGCACGGCAAGATGGCCGAGACCGCCCAGGCCGTGGATCGCGACCACGTCGCCCGGCCGCGCGCCCGCATTGCGCAGCGCGTTGAACGTAGTGAGGCCAGCACAGAGCAACGGTGCTGCCTCCGCCGCGTCGAGATCGTCCGGCACACGAACGAGACCGCGCGCTTCGGCCAGCATGATCTCCGCGTAACCGCCGTCGGTCGTCATCCCGGTGATCACGGGGTTCTCGCAGTTCACGACGTCGCCGTGCCGGCACGACGAACAGGTACGGTCCTCGCCGGCCAGAAAGCCGACGCCAACGCGCTGGCCGATCCGCCAGCCTTCGACGCCGTTGCCGACCGCCTCGATGCGCCCGACGACCTCGTGGCCCGGCACGCGTGGCGGTGCGCCGTCCGGCGCCTGGCGTTCAACGGTCGCGCTGTCGGAATGGCACACGCCGCACGCTTCCACGCGGATACGCACTTGTCCGTATGCGGGCTCTGGAATCTGCCGCTCGACCAGCTCCAACTGGCCGGGCGCCTTGACTACCGCCGCGCGGTAGGTCGTTGAATGAGTCATGTTTTCCTCGTTACACGAAACGGAAGTTGGACAAATCGACGCCGACGATCAGGGGTGCACCGTCACGTGCGAATCGGTCAGCACGCCGTCGCGCTTTTTAAGCGGTCAGATCACGCCCGTGTGATGCAATTGCGCCGATACGCTGCGGAAACTCATGAAGCGTTCCATGCCACCTGCCGCGCGAATCGCCAACTCGACCAGATCTTCCATTTGCATTCCTTATCAATAAACCAATACGTCTTTCCGCCATTCATTACAGGGTTCGATCGGCAGCGTGCCGACGTGTCCTGTTTCTTTTGCGTGCGCGCTTAGCCGGCGCGCGTGCCGACGAACGCCGCGATATGTTTCGCGCAGGCCACCGGATACTCGAGCTGCGGCCCGTGTCCGGTGCGCGGCAGCGTCACGACATGCAGCGTCGGCAGTTGGCTGTTGAGCGCATACCAGTTCTCGACCGGAAACACGATGTCGTGATCGCCGCCGACATGGAGAACCGGAATCGACGTCGTCCTGAGTGCATCGAGCACGGCGTCGGCCGGGAAAACGGGATTCCGCGGGCCGTCGCCGACCTGCTGCCCCGCCCATTCGATCGGCACGGCCGGGCTAGGGTCGAGCGTCCGTTGTGCGATCCGCGCCGCGGCTTGCTCGGCCGCCGCACGACTCGCCGGCGAGGTCGGCTCAAAGAACAGGGTGACGAAATCGTCGAAGTCGTTTTCGCGCTTCGCCATCGTGTAGAACAGCTGCTCGCCGGGCTTGACCAGCGGCCCCGGCGGCGTGGTCGCGATCAGGACTGCATGCGTGACAAGCTGCGGCGCCGTCGCGACCACGATCTGAGCCGCCATTCCGCCGACCGACCATCCGCCAATGACGACGTTCCCGAGCTTCAGCTCGACAATCAGATCGATCGCGTCCTTCGCGAGCGAGGCCGGGTGGTACGTGCGCTCGCCGGTCGATTGCCCGAGCCCGCTGTAGTCGAAAATCGTGACCTGAAATCCCTGTTCGACAAGACTGTCGAGGAACAGCGGGTCCCACGTGTCCATGGTTCCGCGAAAGCGCACGCATAGCACGAGCGGCGTTCCCGAACCGAACGTTCGATACGCCAGGCGCCGCCCATCGACGTCGACGAACTGCGTTCTCGCGCCCAGACTGGGCTTATCGTTTTCCATAAATGATCCTGTCGTTTTAAATCGAAACCACGCAGTCAAAACGCGCAACCGCGGCGACGCGACCCGGGCACCGTTGTTCTAGCCACGTGCTTGCCTGCCAATCCTTCAGCATCCCGCGAGCGCTCGCATCAGCCACTGCACAAGTTCGCGCGGATCGAACGGTTTCTCCAGCACGCACAATGCGCCGAGACGTCGCGCTTCAATCAGGCGGCGCGTACTCGGATGCGCAGTCACGAAGATGAGCGGCACATCACAACACCCCGCGCGCAGACAGTCGAGCAATTCGATGCCCGACATGCCGGCCAACTGGATATCGCATACGATGCAGTGCGACGGCCCGTTCCTTCCATATTCGAGAAACGCTTCGGCCGACGCGTACAGCCTCACGCGGACGCCCATCGATCGCACGAGCGATTCCAGCGACTGTCTCATCGCCACTTCATCGTCGATGATGCAAACCGTCTTGTCGTGCACTGGGTGTCTCGCGTGACGTCGCACTCGCCGGCTGAAGCCGGCAACGCAACCGGATTTCGGACAGCGTATCCGCCCTACCGTGCCGCGACAATCATGCCGAGGTATGGTGCCGCCCATACCGGCAGCATCCGTTCGCGCTTCACTCGTTGTCGTCGCGGCGTAACCGGGCCTGCGTGACGGCCGCCGCATGGATCATCCTGTCCCAGTTGCACGGAATGGTGCGCCCACGCCCCTGAGGCCGATATACCCGATCGCCGCAACGGATCGGCAGGCCCGTCAGCACGCAGCGCGACGACGTTCGCGCAGTCACGCATTGCCACACCTGTTCGCCGAAATGCCCGAATCTCGGATCGCTCCAGCGCACGCTGACCGACGTATCCGACAGAATCTCTACGATCCTGATCCGCGCGGATGCCGGCGACGCCGCGGCGGCGTCCGCCCCGTCGTTGCGTATGCCGCGCCCTCGCCGCCTGTGTCGGTCTGCCGTTCCCGGCAAACCGTCGCGCGGGCCGGGCATCCTCGATGGGTCCAGTAGGCGCAGCAAAGCACTTTCGAAAACATCGTCGTGTGCGAACATTGGCTGTGTCATATCTACGGTTCCCCTCGCATCGAACGCGCATGTGCTGCGAACATGACGGCGAATTCTGTCGCAAAGCCGCGCATTTCGCGGCTTTGCGACGCCCTGCGCCACACACTTCGTTCACGTTGAAGCGCAGTCTAGGGGAACTAATTTCCGCGATCCATCAGCCTGTGGTCGATGCACGCCCATACCAAGGTGTGCACCATTGCACCCGTCATGCGTACGAGTGGCAGGGCGGCCGATTCAAGCCAGCGAGACTCGACCGATCTGTCTTATAGTTGAAGCTGCATCGAACGCGCACGCAATGCGTCGTCCGTCGTCCCGATGCTTCAGATGCTTCACTTACGGTCATCCGGTCTCGCGCATCGCGCGAGGCCCAGCGCGAGCACCACGTCCCCATGTCAACGTCCGCAATCGTCACGCTCGACCAGCCCGCCGATCTCCACTCCGCGGAAAGCGAGCTTTTCATGTCGGCGCCAATCCCGATCCTTATCGAGGACTGGTCGCGCGTCTATCGGGCGGTGAGCGAGCTCCGGCGCGCCGGCATCGACGACATCGACCGCTATTTGGACGAGCATCCGCAGGCCGTCTCGACCCTTCGCAGCCTGCACGCGTTCGTGGCGGCCAACGACGCAGTGGTGAGCCTCTTCGAAGCGGAATCGAAAGAGCATTTCCTGCAGCATGCGGAGATACTGTTGCCGGCCGACAGGCTCAGCAACCGCGCGGTGCTGCGCGCAATCTACGAAAATCGCGCAGCCTGCCAGGGCGAGCGCACGCTGGTGACATTCAAGGGTCGCCGTGTGCCGATCGTATGGCGCTGCTCCCTGCCGAAGAACGAGGACGGTTACCGGCGGCTGCATTTCTATGCGTTCGATGTGACCGAACAGAAGGAAAACGCCGACAGGCTCACCGCATTGCGCGCCGAAGCGGCACGTGCGGCGCGCATTTCGCTGTTCGGTGAGATGTCAGCCTCGATCCTGCACGAGGTCAGCCAACCGCTGTCGGCGGCCGGCTCGGCGGCCGAAGCGGCGTTGCGCTGGCTCGCACGCGACGAGCCCGACATCGCTGAAGCGGCGGACGCGATCGCCCAGGCAGCGCGCTGGACGCGCGACGCGACGGAAATTTGCCGCAAGATCCGCGGCTTCGTCGGCAAGGCACCGGTCAAATGCGTCGACTTCGCGGCCGCTGACGCGGTGCAGGCCGCGTTGTTCCTGATCGCACCCGAAGCCGCTGCGCGGGACGTTCGTGTCGACAGCGCGATCGATCCGGGCGCGCACGTCTTTGCCGATCCGCTGCAAGTCCAACAAGTGCTCGCGAACCTGCTGATGAACGGCATTCAGGCGATCGGAAGCGGCCCGTCGCCAGAGCGAACGCTCACGGTCTCGGTCAGGCAGGACGGATCCGATGTCGTATTCGACGTGCGTGACACCGGGCCAGGTATCGAGCAGCAATCGATCGATCAGCTTTTCCAGCCATTTTTCACGAGCAAGCCCGACGGCATGGGGATGGGCCTCACGGTCGCTCGCTCCATCGTCGACGCGCACAACGGACGAATCTGGGCACGCGGTGAGCCGGGTGCCGGCTGCTGCTTCTCGTTCGCCCTTCCCGCGCATCGACTGGAACCGGACCTCGATGCATGACGGTCGTGGTGTGCTACGTCATGTCGACAACGACACGCCGATCACCTCGGACTTGCGCACGAGATCGGCGAGCGACGATGCGTTCATCTTGCGCATCACCGACGCGCGGTGCTGCTTGATCGTAATCAGGCTCAAGCCGAGGTGCGACGCGATCTGCTTGTTCAGTGCTCCGCTGACGACGTAAGCCAGCACTTCGCGTTCACGGCGCGTGAGCAACTCGAACGATTGCTGCAGTTCGTGGCGCGTGTCGTTGCGGACGCGCCGCGCCGCATCGAGCGATAGCGCGAGATTCACAGCGTCGATCAACTCCTGATCAGTGAAGGGTTTGACCAGAAAGTCGACCGCCCCGCCCTTCAGCGCCTTTCGGCACACGTCGACATCGGCGAACCCGGTGATGACGACAATCGGGATCGGCGGCCGGTCCTGCGCGTGCTGGAACATCAGTCCGCTCTCGCCGCGCAACCGCACGTCGAGAAGCAGGCAGCTCGTGACGTTCTCCCGCTGCGTTGCGCGCAACTCCGCGGTAGTCGCGAACGTCACGACACGCAAGCCCACCGATCGCAACAGCGTATCGAGCGATGCACGCATGGCCGGATCGTCGTCGACGACGTATACCACCGCGGTCGAATCGTCTTGCGTCGCTGCATCTGACATATCCTGCGCCCCAACCATTCATTCAATTTCAGCTACACCGTCGCGAAGCGCCTCTCGTGCGCTAGGACGACGGGGGCGTTCGACTTCTCGTCGGGCTTCGGGCGGCAAGGGTGGCCCCGGCCATGGCGGGCCGGCGGAACACTTGCGTTCGGCTCACGCGGCCGGCGAGGTGACGGAAACGCTGCATGAGGCGGTTCCGCGAAAACGCCGACCGCCACCCGTGCGACCCGTTGGCAATGGGTCGTCGTCGGTTCGGCATGCGGAATGCGGTGCCCCCAACAGAGAACATTCTATTGACGAAGGCCGCGCGCGGAGGGACGCAGTTCCCTCGTTTCGGGCCATGCTGTTGCAGCGCGGAATGCGGTAACGGACGGCGCCGCTCAGTCGGCGCCTGTTTGTTCCGGTTTGCGTTGCCGACGCAACGCCTGTGGCGGCTGGCCGAAGGCGCGCATGAACGATCGCCGCATCCGTTCGGGATCGGCGTATCCGGTCTCACGCGCGATCGTGTCGATGGTCCACGATGAGCCCGTCACGAAATCCCGAGCGGTTTCGAGACGGATGCGCTCGACTGCCTTTGCGGGCGTCAGCCCTGTTTCATCCTTGAAGCGGCGCGTAAACTGGCGCCTGCTCATTCTCGCCACGTCGGCCAGCTTGTCGACGGTCAGGTCGGTTCCGAGATTCGCTCGGATGTGCGTGATGACGTCGTGGATCCGGTTGGTACGCGCCGGATGTTCAATCAGCACGGAAGACTGCGGCTGCGACCCTGAACGTCGCCAGCGCTCAATCACGAGATCCTTCGCCACCTGGAAGGCGGCGTCTGGGCCCAGATCGTCTTCGAGCATCGCGAGTGCCATGTCGATGGCCGTACTCATTCCTGCCGAGCTCCAGAGCGTGCCGTCGCGCACGAAGATGCAGTCCCGCTCGACCGTCACGGCCGGATAGCGGTCGCGGAACTGGTCGAGAAAAGCCCAATGCGTCGTAGCGCGGCGCCCGTCCAGCAGCCCCGCCTCGGCGAGGAGGAATGCGCCCATGCAAATCGACGCCATTCGCTCGACCTTGCCGGATAATTCCAGGAGCAGTTCGCGCATGCCGTCCGTGAGCCCTTGCGGCGGCGTCGATAGCGATGCGCCGACGAACACCGTATGCAGGTCCGACATTCGCGCCGACTTCGTCGACGCAGACATGCCGAAAGACGCTGCAACCGGGCACCCATCTTCCGAGATCACGCTGACTTCGTATACGGAACGGCCAGCACGGAGATTGGCGATATCGAATACGGACAATGCGAGCAGACTCATCACTTGAAACTGCGGGACGAGAACAAGTCCAATGCGACGCATACTGACCTCACGCGAATCGGCATCGGCGGTGATTGCCGGCGATACCGCGACAGACGAAAAAAGCGGGCATGCGGCATCAGCGCGACATGCCGGCGGGCACGCTCGCGATGCTACAGGATTACGCAATAGGTCGGAGCGGGCCTATTAAACTCCGCGGCTGCGAATCAAAATGATCAGACAGAAGAATTTTTTGATTCCGGTAATCCGGAAGTGACGCCCGGCTACTGTGCTGCCAGCTGCTCGAGAAATGAGCATCGACTCGTTTCAGATTTCACGCGATCACGCCGAGGCATAGCGCAACCGCGTGTCGCTAACGACCGCGACACGCGGCACACACCTCGTCGGTCTTGCTGCCGCGGCCGCAAGATGCGGCGCTCGCCGCGCGGCGAGCCAGTGCTGTCTCAACTTTCCGCAAACCGCCAGTCCCGTGAGCTCGCCGTCCCAAACGCGACAGTAGCTCACCGTCGTTCGCATAAATCCGCCAATCGGGCGCGCCCCAACAGCAGCGCGCCCACCCTCAACCGACCATCAAACAGCCATCACCGTCACCGACTTCGTGACGAGATACGGCTCCAGCGCTTCCGGCCCGCCTTCCGACCCATAGCCCGAATCCTTCACGCCGCCGAACGGCATTTCCGGCCACGGCGTCGCCGGCTGGTTGATCCACAGCATCCCGACTTCGAGGCGCTGCGTCAGCAGGTGCACGTTCGCGAACGACCGCGTGAACGCGTAGCCGGCCAGACCGAACGGCAGACGGTTCGCCTCGGCGATCGCATCCTCGAGCTTGTCGAACCCGCGAATCGCGGCAACGGGGCCGAACGGCTCGTTGTTGAACACGTCCGCTTCGAGCGGCACGTTCGCGATCACGGTCGGTGCGAAGAAGTTGCCTTCCGCGCCGATCCGCTCGCCGCCGGTCTCGATGCTCGCGCCGACCTTGCGCGCGTTGTCGACGACCGACGCCATCGCGGTCAGGCGTCGCGGGTTCGCGAGCGCGCCGAGCGTCGTGCCTTCGTCGAGACCATTGCCGACCTTCAGCCCTTGTGCATGCTTGACCAGCGCGCGCGTGAATTCGTCGCGGATGCTGTTGTGCACGAGGAAGCGCGTCGGCGAAATGCAGACCTGCCCCGCATTGCGGAACTTCGCGCCGCCGGCGGCCTTCACCGCGAGCGCGACGTCCGCGTCCTCGGCGACGATCACCGGCGCGTGGCCGCCCAGTTCCATCGTCGCGCGCTTCATGTGCTGGCCCGCGAGCGCGGCCAGCTGCTTGCCGACCGGCGTCGAACCCGTGAACGTGACCTTCCGGATCACCGGGTGCGGAATCAGGTACGACGAGATTTCGGCGGGATCGCCGTACACGAGGCCGATCACGCCCGCCGGCACGCCCGCGTCGACGAACGCGCGCAGCAGCGCGGCCGGCGATGCCGGCGTTTCTTCCGGCGCCTTCACGAGGAACGAACAGCCGGTCGCAAGCGCCGCGCTCAGCTTGCGCACGACCTGGTTGACCGGGAAATTCCACGGCGTGAATGCCGCGACCGGGCCGACCGGCTCCTTCACGACCGTCTGCTGCGCGCCGAGGTTGCGCGGCGGCACGATCCGGCCGTACACGCGGCGGCCTTCGTCCGCGAACCATTCGATGATGTCGGCCGCCGACAGCACTTCGACGCGCGCTTCGGTGAGCGGCTTGCCCTGCTCCTGCGTCATCAGCTGCGCGATCGCGTCGGCGCGTTCGCGCACCAGCGCGGCCGCCTTGCGCATCGTCGCCGCGCGTTCGTTCGCGGGCACCTTGCGCCATGCTTCGAAGCCGCGTTGCGCGGCGGCGAGCGCACGGTCGAGATCGGCGATGCCCGCGTGGGCCACCTTGCCGATCGCCTTGCCGGTCGCCGGGTTCACGACGTCGATCGTCTTGCCGCTCGCGGCGTCGACCCACTCGCCGTCGATCAGCAGTTGCGTATCCGTATAAGTCACGTTAGCCATCCAGACACCCCTACATTGCGTCGATAAAACGCGCGCTGCCGCGAACGGCCGCACGCGGGTTGACAGAAACAGAAAAAGCCACGCCGCCGGGGCAGGCACGCGCCCGACGGCGTCGACGGCAGGCACGCCGGCCCGCCATCGTTGCACGGCGCGCCGCGCTCAGTGCGCGGCCGCCGTCGCCTTGCGGAGTTTCGCGACGTCCGCCGCCTGCACGGCCGGCGCACCGTTGTTCCAGCCGGCGCGCATGAACGTCAGCACGTCGGCGATCTGCCGGTCGTTCAACTGGTTCGCGAACGCCGGCATCGGATACGCGGACGGCACGCCGCCGATCACGAGCGTGTCGCTGCCGTTCAGCGTCACGTTGATCAGCGACGACGCATCGGCCTCGAGCACGTTCGGATTGCCGGCGAGCGGCGCGAGCAGCGGCGCGTAGCCGCGCCCGTCCACACCGTGGCAATGCAGGCAGTAAGCGTTATACACCTTCGCGCCCGGATCCGTTGCCGGCCGGCCCAGCGCGGCCTGCGTCGCCTTCGGATCATAGCGGTACGGCGGCGCGCCCGTGCCGCCTGCCGCCGGCAGCGATTTCAGGTAGCGCGAGATCGATGCCAGATCGTCGTCGGTCAGCTCCTGCGTGCTGTGGTTGATCACGCTCACCATCGAGCCGAACGCGGTCGCGTGCTGGTTCGCGCCGGTCTTCAGGAACTGCGCGACGTCGGCCTCGTTCCAGCGGCCGAGCCCGGTGTTGTGCTCGCCGGTCAGGTTCGACGCGAACCAGTTGTCGATCGCGGCGCCCGACAGGAACGCCGCGCCGCTTTCGTCGAGCGCCTTCTCCTGGAAGCCGACACCGCGCGGCGTGTGGCACGACCCGCAGTGCCCGAGCCCCTGCACGAGATACGCGCCGCGGTTCCACATCGCATCCTTCGCCGGTTTGTCGGCATAAGGCGTCGTGTCGAGGAACACCATGTTCCACAACGCGAGCGGCCAGCGCATGTTGAGCGGCCACGGGATGTCGGACGGCCGGTTCGCCTGCCTCACCGGTTCGACGCCGTGCATGAAGTACGCATACAGCGCCTTCACGTCGTCGTCCTTCAGCTTCGCGTATGACGGATACGGCATGGCCGGATACAGGTTGTGACCGTCCTTTGCGACGCCCTTGCGCAACGCGCCGGCGAACTCGGCTTCGGTATAGCCGCCGATGCCGGTCTCCGGGTCGGGCGTGATGTTGGTCGTGTAGATCGCGCCCATCGGCGTGACCATCTTCAGGCCGCCCGCGAACGGCGTGCCGCGCGGCGCGGTGTGGCACGCGACGCAGTCGCCGGCTTTCGCGAGATAGGCGCCGCGCGCGACGAGCGCGCTGTCGGCGGGCGTCGTTTGCGCGGCCTGCGCGGCCGTGCCGGCCATCAGCGCGGACAGCGCGAGCAGCGACGCGCGGAGCGCATTCGGGTTCAGGATGAGATGTCGCATGGTCGTTCCCTCCCCTCAGGCCGTTTTCAGCTGGTTGCCGACCGGCAGCTTGCGCAGCCGCGTGCCGGTCGCCGCGAAGATCGCGTTCGCCAGCGCCGCCGCGGTCGCGGCCGTGCCCGGCTCGCCGATGCCGCCCGGCGCCTCGCCGCTCTTCACCAGATGGACTTCGATCGGCGGCACCTCGTTGATTCGCATCATCCGGTAGTCGGTGAAGTTGCTCTGCACGACGCGGCCGTCCTCGATCGTGATCTCGCCGTACAGCGCGCCCGTGATCCCGAAGATGATGCCGCCCTGCACCTGCGCCTCGATCGTGTTCGGATTCACATACATCCCGCAATCGACCGCGCACACCGCGCGCTTGACCCGCACTTCGCCGCCGTCCACCGCGACGTGGATGACGATCGAGAAGAAGCTGCCGAACGCGTGCATCACCGATACGCCGCGCCCTTGCCCCTTCGGCAGCGACGCGCCCCAGCCGGCCGCCTTCGTCGCGACGTCGAGCACGTTGCGCGCGCGCGGCGTCTTGTCGAGCAGCGCGCGGCGGTATTGCACGGGGTCGGTCTTGGTCTGCGCGGCCAGTTCGTCGATGAAGCTTTCGACGACGAACGTGCTGCGCGTGGGCCCGACGCCGCGCCAGAACGCGGTCGGCACGTGGCGCGGCTCCTGGCGCACGTAGTCGACGAGCTGGTTCGGCAGGTCGTACGGCAGCTCGGCCGCGACTTCGACCGCGTCGGGATCGACGCCGTCCTTGACCGCGGGCGGCGCGAAGCGCGCGAGAATCGACGAGCCGACGATCCGGTGCCGCCACGCGACCGGCTTGCCGTTCGCGTCGAGGCCGGCCGAGATCGTGTCGTAGTAGCACGGCCGGTACATGTCGTGCTGGACGTCTTCCTCGCGCGTCCAGATCACCTTCACCGGTGCATTGACCTGTTTGGCGACCTTCACGGCCTGCCCGATCATGTCGGTTTCGAGCCGCCGGCCGAACCCGCCGCCGAGCAGGTGGTTGTGCACGACGATCTTGTCCGGCGACAGGCCGGTGAGCTGCTGCGCGGTATCGCGCGCCCGCGTCGGCACCTGCGTGCCGACCCAGATCTCGCAGCCGTCGCCGCGCACGTGCACCGTGCAGTTCACGGGCTCCATCGTCGCGTGCGCGAGCAACGGCTGCTCGTAGACGGCATCCACGCGCGTCTTCGCGTTCTCGAACGCCTTGCTGACGTCGCCTTCCTTGCGTGCGACCGCGCCCTTGCCGTTCGCCGCGGCCTGCGCGAGATCCGCGAACAGATCCTTCGTCGACACCTTCGCGCCCGCGCCTTCGTTCCACTTCACGACGAGCGCCGATGCGCCGCGCTTCGCGGCCCACGTGTGGTCGCCGATCACCGCGACCGCGTTGTCGACGCGCACGATCTGGCGCACGCCGGGGAGCTTCCTCGCGGCCGTGTCGTCGACGCTTGCGACCGTGCCGCCGAACACCGGGCTGTTCACGATCACCGCGTACAGCATGCCGGGCAGGCGCACGTCGAGCCCGAATTGCGCGGTGCCGTCGACCTTCTCCGGCGAATCGAGGCGCTTCGCGGGCGTGCCGATCAGCTTGAAATCCGCCGGCTGCTTCAGCACGACGTCCTTCGGCACCGGCAGCTTTGCGGCGGCGTCGGCCAACTGGCCGTACGATGCGCGCCGGCCGCTCGGCGGATGCTGCACTTCGCCGTTCGCCGCGCGGCAACTGGCCGGATCGACGTTCCATTGCTTCGCGGCCGCCGAAACCAGCAGCGTGCGCGCGGTGGCGCCCGCGCGGCGCAGCGGGTCCCACGCGTAGCGCACCGACGTCGAGCCGCCGGTGAGCTGCCCGCCGAGCAGCGGATCGAGGAACAGCTTCTCGTTCGGCGGCGCATGATCGAGCGTCACGCTCGACAGCGGCACTTCGAGTTCTTCCGCGATCAGCATCGGCAGCGCGGTATAGACGCCCTGCCCCATCTCGACCTTCGGCATCACCAGCGTGACCTTGCCGGCGCGGTCGATCTGCACGAAAGCGTTCGGGGCGAATACGCCCGACGGTGCGGGCTCGGCCGCGTCGCCGCCGATCACCGAGCGGCGCGCGTCGTCACCCGCGGCCGGCAGGCTGAAGCCGAGCAGCAAGCCGCCGCCGGCCGCCGCGCCGAGCGACATGCCGAGTTTCAGAAACGATCGGCGCGACACGCCCGCGCCGGCCCGACCTGCTTCGATCAGTCCTCGCGACATGTCATGCCTCCTTCGCGGCTTGTTTGACGGCCGCGCGAATCCGGTGGTAAGTGCCGCAGCGGCAGATGTTGCCGGCCATGGCCGCGTCGATGTCGTCGTCGCTCGGGTTCGGGTTCGACGCGATCAGCGCGGTGGCGGCCATCACCTGCCCCGACTGGCAGTAGCCGCACTGGACGACGTCGAGCTCGCGCCAGGCCTGCTGGACCTTGTGGCCGGCCGGCGTCGCGCCGACGGCTTCGATCGTCGTGATCTTGCGGCCCGCGACGGCGGCGACCGGCAGCACGCACGAACGCGCGGCCACGCCGTCGAGATGCACGGTGCACGCGCCGCATTGCGCGATCCCGCAGCCGAACTTGGTGCCGGTCAGCCCGACGACGTCGCGCAGCACCCAGAGCAAGGGCATGTCGTCGGGGGCGTCGACCGAGCGGGTTTCGCCATTGATGTTGAGGGTGATCATTCAGCCTCCGGGGCCGTTGTATTGGGGGAGCGGCGCGAACGATGCGCGCTGCGTCATGAGGTCGTCGCCGTTGCGTCGTGCGCAACGGGCGCCGCGCGGCCCGGGTGCGGGCGAGCCGCGGCGGTGGTGTTGCGGGCTTGCGTCGTTACTCGGCCACGTCGATGGCCGACAGCACCTTGATCACCGACGGTGCGGTGAACCAGTCAGCCGACTTCGTGCGGAATTCGCCGAAGTACGGACTCGCGAGGTGGGCGTCGAACGCCGCCTGGTCGTCGAAGATCTCGTACAGATGCAGGTTCGGCGAACCGTCCTGCTCGCGGAACAGGTCGTAGCGCCGGTTACCCGGCTCGGTGCGCGTCTTCGCGACCATGCTGCGCAGTTCGGCCTCGGCGGCCTGCGCATGTTCGGGTTTCGGGAACAGCGAAGCAATCACGTGAAGCGCCATTTTCTACTCCTTTGAAAACGGAAACGAGCATGCCACAAGCGGGCGTCTCGCGACGCCAGCGTGCAGCGGTTGTCTGTCGCCGAGCGGCGGGTCAGGCCAATTCGTCCGGACCGACGCGCACGACGACCTTGCCGAAATTCTTGCCGGCGAGCAAGCCGATCAGCGCTTGCGGTGCGTCGTCGAGATCGGGCACGACGTCCTCGAGCGTCTTGACCTTGCCCTGCGCGACCCATTCGCTCATGTCTTTCAGGAACGGCGCGTAGTCCGTTGCATAGTGATCGAGGATGATGAAACCCTGCACGCGGATGCGCTTGCGCAGGATCGCGCCCATCAGCGCCGGCACGCGGTCATGGCCGGTCGACACAGCCTTGTCGTCGTAGGCCGCGTCGTTGTAGTGCGCAATGATCCCGCAGACGGGCACCCGCGCATGGTCGTTCAGCAGCGGCCACACCGCGTCGAACACCGCGCCGCCGACGTTCTCGAAATACACGTCGATGCCGTTCGGGCACGCGTCCTTCAGCTTCGCGGCAAACGCCGGATCGCGATGGTCGATGCACGCGTCGAAGCCGAGCGTACCGGTCACGTATGCGCACTTGTCGGCGCCGCCCGCGACACCGATCACGCGGCACCCCTTCAGCTTCGCGATCTGGCCGACCACCGCGCCGACCGCGCCGCTCGCGGCCGCGACGACCACGGTTTCGCCGGCCTTCGGCTCGCCGATCTTCAGCAGCCCCGTGTACGCGGTGAAGCCCGGCATGCCGAGCACGCCGAGCGCATACGACGGGTGCGCGAAGTCGCGGCCGAGCGGAATCAGGTCGCGCCCGTCGGACAGCGCGTAGTCCTGCCAGCCGGCGCCGGCAACGACGAGATCGCCTTCGCGAAACGCCGGCAGGTTCGACGACACCACGCGGCTGACCGTGCCGCCGACCATCGGCTGGCCCAGTTCGGCGGGCGGCGCATAGGACGGTGCGTCGCTCATGCGGCCGCGCATGTACGGATCGAGCGACAACCAGACGGTGCGCAGCAACACCTGGCCGGGGCCGGGAACCGGCACGTCACCGGTTTCGGCGCGGAAGTTGTCGGGCGTCGGTGCGCCGACCGGGCGCGAATTCAGGACGATCTGGCGGTTTGCGGTCTTGCTTTGCGGCATGTGAGCCTCCGTCAACAGGAATGAGCGTGCTTCGTGGGCACGATCGGATCAGGGATGAACCAGCGGGAAATGCGCGCCTGACGCGGCATCGGCCGTCGGGCCGGTGCGGTCGCACGCAGGCGGTGGAAACGATCGGGACAGCGTAACGCGGCGGGAAGCGTTCGTCATGGGTGATTGAGTAGACCAGTCGTCTAGAGTCAACGCAAAAACAAGGCGCGCCGATGCGCGCCCGGGCTACGACTGCGCGCCGCCGGGCGCGGCCGGCGACAGATTCAGCATGCGCCGCGTTTCGGCCATCGCCCTTTCGAGCGGCTGGCGGTTGCGGTGAATCTTTTCCAGCAGCGTCGCGCCCAGCCACAGCTCGTACAGGATCGCGGCCGTGTGCGACGGATCGTCGACGCCGCTCAGCGAACCGTCGGCGAGCCCGGCCTCGATGCCGCCCGCGAGCCGCTCGATGATCCGGCTGGTGCCGCGCCGCAGCACCGCGCGCATCGCTTCCGACAGATCCGACACTTCCGCGCCGAGCTTCACCGCGAGGCACTTGCCTTCCAGGTCGTCCGCGCATTGCGTGTGCAGCCAGTTGCCCCAGTACGTCATCAGACGCTCGGCGCCCGTGCCGGCCTGCTGCGTGAGCAGCTTGTCGAGATGCGCGAGATAGCCTTCGAAATACGATTCGAGCAGCGCTTCGCCGAATGCTTCTTTCGAGCCGAAGTAATGGTAGAACGAGCCCTTCGGGATGCCCGCCGCGGCGAGAATCTCGTTCAGACCGACCGCCGAAAACCCCTTGTGGAGCATGATCGGCTTCGCGATGTTCAGGATGTGCTGGCGGACTTCGGCGCCTGAAGATGCATTCATGATGGCGTATGGTAACAACGATTAGACCGGTCGTCTAGTAACGTCGAGCCGGCATGTTGAGCGGCACTTTACCCGATCCCTGTCTCCTGCCCAATGCCTGCCCGGTGCTTCGCGGGCCGCGTCACATCGGCGACTCGAATTCGTCGCGGGCATTTCATCGATTTCCCGCATAAATACGCGCGGCGCGTGTGCCGACGACCCGCAAGGATGCGGCCGGCATTGCACACGTGTGCAACGCGCCGAACCGTCGTTGCCTCCTCTCGACCCGTGACCAGGAACGCTCCATGACCGCTTCGAAACCCGCCCGACCGACCGCGCCGAATCGCCGCCGCTTCATGCAGCGCGGCGCCGCGCTGACCCTGTCGCCGCTCGTCGGCACGCTGGCCGCTTGCGGCGGCGATGGCAGTCCGGCCGCCGCGTCGTCGTTCGCCGCCACCGGCGCCGCGAATACGTCGGCACGCAGCTACGGCATTGCCGATCGCTCGATCACGATCAACGTCGTCAATGCGATTGCATCGACGACGCTCACGTTCGGCAATGCGTCGAGCCAGAGCGGCTCGACGCCGCAGGCATCGCGAGCGTCGGTCGCGACCGGACAATCGACCGCCGTCAGCGCATCGAACAGCTGGGGCGACTGCACCGGATCGTTCAGCTTGGCCGGCGGCGATGCATCGTTTGCGATCGCGTATACGCATCCGTTCGGCTCGCAGCCGACCACCGTCAGCGTCACGCCGTCGGCCGGCTACGTATCGGGCGCCGACGCCGCGACGTTTCCGGGCCACGACTCCGTCGCGAATCTCAACCTGTACCGCGGTGTCGCGACCGCGAACGGCGCATGGGTCGTCCCGCTCGCGCAGCTCGCGACGCCGCCGGCCAACAACTGCCAGGATTTCGCAAACAGCATGTTCGGCAGCAACGTGCGCACGGCCGCGGCGATCCGGTCCGCGTATCAGGGCACCGGCGCGCTCGGCTACGTGCCGCCCGCCGATTTCACCGGCGGCCAACTGGCGGGCTTCGTCGCGCAATGGGTGCGGCGCTGGCAGAGCGGCGCGTCGTACACGGTGCTGCCCGGCGCCGATGCGCAATTGATCGATGCGCTGAAACAGTACGTGTCCAGCGCGTCGAACGCCGGCCCGCTGACGATGTGGGTGCCGCAAATCGCATGGCAGGCCGGCTCCGATCCGGCGGTTTTCTCGCTGACCGGCTATCGCGCGTTTCCGTTCGTCGATGCGCAGGGCAACTGGAACGCCGCCACGCTGTCTGCGTTCCTGACGCTGCTGGCGGCCGGGTCGCACCTCGTCGCGATCAGCGCGAGCAGCGACCTGCCGGCGGGCGTGACGATGCAGGCGTTCGACAGCTTCATGGGCGCGAGCGGGCTGTCGACGTCGACGGATATCGGCAATTCACACTACGCATCGGTCGTGAACACGACGGGGCGTTATTACCTGAGCGTCGGCAACGATTTCGCGCCGGCGAACTGCGGGCTGATCCTGTCGTTCCTGTACGGGCGCACGGTGAACGACCTGCTCGCCGGCGCCGGCACGTACAACACGTTCATCCAGCTCGAAGGCTGGCAGGCCGGCGGCTCGCGCCACAACGCCGACTACGCGACCTATCGGCAGACGCTGTGGAACATCTCGACGTACGGCGCATCCGCGTATAGCGAGAAGCGCGCGACGTCGATCTTCCTCGCGCCGGCGGGCTGGACGCCGCAGGTCTATCAGACGACGCGGATGATGCCGTACGTCGGCGCGTATGCGCAGTCGAATGGCACGCCACAAGGCTGGTTGAATACGTCGCTCGTGACGATTCCGGCGGACGCGCCGCCGCTGCCGGCGCGGTATGTGCTGAGTTGAGTCGAACGGACAGACGGGCGTTCGGGGGCGGCAGACATCCCGCCTGCGTTGCTTCGTGCGGGCGTGCGTCGCCGACGGTCGGCCCACGCACACGGTTTCACCGTCAGCGCGGCGCCTCGTCGGCGCGCTTTCTCGTGCGCGCCCGCCGCTCGCTCCGCTCGGCGGCCGAGATGGTCTTGACGCCGCGCAACGGCGGCCGGCGCACCAGCGCCGCCATCTCGCGTCTCAGCGCATCGAGCTCGGTGCTGCGCGCCGAGCCGGTCGCCAGTGCGCCGTCGAGCTGCCCTTGAAGCACGCCACAGCGATGCAGCGCGCCGCCGAGTTGTGCCTGCAGCGCGGTCATTTCCTTCCGCTGCTGCGCATCGCGCTGTTCCGCCCGCGAGGTCGCCGCGTCGAGTTCCTTTTGCAAGCGCGCGGCCGCGAGCCGCTCACGATCGATTTCCTGAAGCGCCCGCTTCTCCGATGCGCGCAGCCGCTCTTCCGCGCGGCCAGCGTCGTCGCGCAACCGGTCGAGCTGGATGGTGAAATCCGCACGGGCCTGCGCAAGTGCACGGTCGCCCTCCGCGTTGTCGGCCTTCAGGCGCGCGATATCCGCTTGCATGGCTTGCCGCGAGGCATCGTCCGCCGCCCTCGCCTGCTCCAGTTCCTGAATGCGGACCTGCGCGGACAGCAGCGCGGCCGTGCGTTGCTCCAGCGCGGTTTCGGTGCGGGCGAGTTCGGCTTGCAAGGTCGCCACTTCCGTTCGCGCCGCTGCCCGCTCGGCCTCGACTTCCGCGCGCAGCGCGTCGAGTGCGGCGGCCGCGTCGGTACTCGACCGGTTCCACAGCGCCGCGATCAGTTCGCCCGCTGCCGCCTGCAGATCGGCCGGCAGGTCCGGATGCTCGATGCGCATACGGCTCTTTTCCCGCAGCTCGGCCCAGAACTCGCCGAGCACGGCGGTCGGCGTGCTCATGCTGCCCTTGCGAACGAGCTGGTACAGGCGATTGGCCGTCGGCGTGATGCCGAAACGGAAGAACAGCAGTGCGCAGGCTTCGCGGTACAGCTCGCGGGTTTTGGGGAAGTTGGCCTTGAGGCGCTCGATTTCGGCGGTCAGGCGAGGTTCGTCGGCGGCGAGATCGGACATGGCAGGCTTCGAGTGGAATTTCGTAAATAATATAACGTAAACCGTTAAATATCTAATTTCATTCTCGCTTTAATTTGACATTATTTCTATAATGTTGAGAGTTTGTAGGCAGAGACGTGCAAATCCGTTCCGCTTGTTACGGCGGCGTGGCACGGTGCGGCAACCAAGCGTTGGAATCCTCTATCGGGTCATGGGGCGTAGATTCGCCGAGGGTCCCGGGGAATCCGCCAGATCGGGACGGCGCCCTTTGCGCGGCGGGCCACCGAGTGCGATGGCGTTACGTGTTACACGCCCCGCCCGGCAACATAGGCATGCATGCGATGGCCACTCCGGGCGCGCGCCGTGTTACGGGAGTGGCGTTCAGCCCCCCCCCCCGGGCGGCCTCCCTGAAGAAATCGATCACCCGGCTGTCATTCGCGTGCCACCGTCGGCCGGTAGCGTTCGAAGTCTTCCCCGATTCCGACAAGCGATCCGCCATGCAGCGCCCGTCGCGTGCCAAGTCCCACGTTTACGCAGCCACGTCTCGCGCCCTCGCCGTCAGTCTTGCGATCAACCTGCTGCTGCTCGCCGCCGAGGCGACGGCGGCATGGTTCGCGCATTCGTCGGGGCTGCTCGCGGACGTCGCGCACGCCGCGATCGATCTTGCGGCCGATGCGCTGCTCCTCGTCGCCTGCCGGTTGGACGCACGCCTGCCTCCGGAGCGCCGCCCGACCTACGAGCCGCTCGCGCTCGCGGGCCTCGGCGCGTTGCTGGCCGTAACCGGCGCGCAGATGATCTGGCATGCGCTGACGCGGTTCGATACGCCGCCCGCCGTGCAGCCGGGCGCGACCGCCTTCGTGCTGGTCGTCGCCACGCTCGCCGGCAAGGCCGCGCTGTCGTACTGGATGCTGCGCAAGGCGCGCGAGACCGGCTCCGCGCTGCTCGAGGCGAGCGGCTGGCACGTGCGGACCGATGCGCTGTCGTCGTTGGTCGCGGCGCTCGCGATGAGCGCGGGACTGGTCGGCTTCGGCCGTCTCGACGACCTCGCGGCGCTCGCGATCGGCGCGCTCGTAATCCGCACGGGCACCGGGTTCGTCCGGCGCGGCTGGGCGCAGTGGCCGGCATGGGCGGACTGGGCGAATCGCTCGACGCGCGGGTCGTGAACGCCGCAGGTCTCGCCTGACGTCCGGTTCGCGCCGCTGCCTGGACGATCGGCCTCCGCGTAACAGGCTATCGCTTGTTTTTCGTTAATACAGGCTATGATTTGTATTTTCACAATACATGCCATAGACTGTATTTTCCAATTACAAACGATCGCCTGTCATCTCGCGGAGCGCCCGATGGCCTTTCCTGTCCAGACCCTGACCCAGTTGCGCCCGATACTCGTCGGCTTTCGGAAATCCGCGGGGCTCACGCAGGCGCAACTGGCCGCCCGCCTAGGCATCACCCAGCAATCCTATGCCCAGCTCGAAGCCAACCCGTCGGCGGTCAGCATCGAGCGGCTTTTCAAGGTGCTGAACGCGCTCGGCGTTCGCATGATGCTCGGCCTGGACGAACGGGATGCACCGGCGGAAGCGGCCGATTCGACCTCCAGCGCCGAGCCGGCGGCGCGCCGCAAGCCGGTCGCGAACAAGCGCGGCACCACGGCCGCCAACGCCCCGACCGGAGCCGCGGCCGACGCCGCGCGAAAGCGCCCGGCCGCGACGACTCGGGGCAGACCACGCGTGTCGAAGCGGGAGGACTGGTGACGATGGCCGCACGCGCCCGCCACGACCGGCTCGACCTGTGGATGAACGGCATTCCCGTCGGGTACTGGGAAATCCGCCGCGGCGTCGAGCGTCTCGTCTATCTGCCGGACTGGCTCGACGATCCCCAAGGGCGGCCCCTGTCGTTGTCGCTGCCCTTCACGCCCGGCAACCAGCCGCACCAGGGCGCGATCGTGGCCGACTACTTCGACAACCTGCTGCCGGACAGCGAGCCGATCCGCCGCCGCATCGCGCAGCGTTACCGGCTCGGATCGACGGCGCCGTTCGACTTGCTCGCGTCGATCGGCCGCGACTGCGTCGGCGCGCTCCAGATGCTGCCGCCAGGCGAGACGCCGGTCGATCTCGAGGCCATCGAAGGCACGACGCTGGACGACGCAGCCGTCGCCGACGTGCTGCGCCACGCGACTGCCGCGCCGCTGCCCGGCCGCGCGGAGCCGGACGCCGACCTGCGCCTGTCGATTGCCGGCGCGCAGGAAAAGACCGCGCTGCTGCGTCGGCGCAATCGCTGGCTGCGGCCGTCGGGCAGCACGCCGACGACGCACATCTTCAAGCTGCCGCTCGGTCGTGTCGGCAACATGCAGGCCGACATGCGCACGTCCGTCGAAAACGAATGGCTGTGTTCGAAGCTCGTCGCCGCGTACGGCCTGTCGGTCGCGCCGTGCGAGATCGGCCGGTTCGACGACCAGAAGGCACTGATCGTCGAGCGCTTCGACCGGCGTCCGTCGCGCGACGGCTCGTGGATCCTGCGACTGCCGCAGGAGGACATGTGCCAGGCGACCGGCACGCCATCGGGGGCGAAATACGAATCGGACGGCGGCCCCGGCATCGAGACGATCATGGGCATCCTCGCGAATTCGGCCGATGCGTCCCGCGACCGAATGAATTTTTTCGTCGCCCAGCTCGTGTTCTGGGTGCTGGCGGCGATCGACGGCCACGCGAAGAACTTCAGCATCGCGCACCTGCCCGGCAATGCGTATCGCAGCACGCCGCTGTACGACGTGCTGTCCGCGCATCCGATCATCGGTACACGCCGCAACCAGATTCCGCCGCGCCGCGCACGCCTCGCGATGGCCGTCTGCGGGAAGAACCGGCACTACGTGATCGGCGAAATCCAGCCGCGCCACTGGATTGCGCAGGGCCGCCGCGTCGGCCTGACCGAAGACGACGTGCGCGCCGCGATGGCGGCCGTCGCCGCACGGACGGAGCCCGCGATTGCCGAAGCCGCCGCGCAGATCCCGGCGGATTTTCCGGCGGACGTGGCCGACGCGATCTTCGACGGCATGCGTCGGCACAGCCGCAAGCTCGCGGCGGCCGATCCCGCGTGACGAATCGACCGGCAGCAACGGGGCGCCGGTCTTGGCTGCGCGAGTTCAATGGCTGTCGGGTCGGTTCCTGTCGCCGCTGTGCAATCGCCGCCGCGGTGCGTACTGCGAGGCCGCGCACCGGCCGGCGTTTCCGGCACACGTGCTGCGCCTGGCCGATGCGGCGGGCCACGATCTCGCCGTGGCCTGCAAGATCGGCGTGGCCGAGGGCGCGCGGCAGCGTAACGGCAGCCGGCGCCTGAACGTTCAGCCGGCGTCGCGTGCGCGGGCGAGTGCCGCGAGGTTGCCCTCGCCGAACCCGTGGTGCCCCTTGCGCTGCACGATCTCGAAGAAGATCTCGCCGGGCTTGCGCTTCACGAAGGTCTGGAAGAACAGCTTCGGCACGCCGTCGCTGCCGATCTCGCCGTCGACCAGCACCGCGCGGCGGCGCAGCGCATCGAGATCGACGCCATGCGCCGGCAGCCGCGCATCGACGTCGTCGTAATAGCGAGCGGGCGGCTCGATGAACTCGACGCCGTTCGCACGCAGCGCATCGACGCACGCCAGGATGTCGTCGGTCGCCAGCGCCACGTGCTGCACGCCCTCGCCCGGATGGTCGGGCAGGTACGCATGCATCAGCTCGGTGCGCCGCGTACCTTCCTCGTAGACCGGAATCCGTACCGCGCCGCACGGCGACACCATCACGCGCGATTCCTCCGACACATGCCAGTGCGCGTCGATCTGGTGGATCTCGCGGAAATGCAGCAGGTCATGGTAGAAATCCAGCCACTCCTGCATGCGACCCGCGCCGACGGTTTGCGTGAAGTGATCGACCTGCTGCAGGCCGACGCCCGCGCAATCGAGATCGGTATGCGCGGTCGCGATGTCGATCGGCCGGAAATCGATATCGAAGATCGAGATGTCGCCGACGCCGCCGCGCTGGCCGTCCCGCCCGCGCCAGCGGTCGACGAAATACAGGTGCGAATCGCCGATGCCCTGGATCGCCGGAATCTTCAGTTCGCCGACGCCGACCTTCTCGCCTTCGAACGCCCACGCACCGAGCTGGATCGCGCGCTCGAACGCACGCCGGGCGTTCGCCACGCGCAACCCGATCGCGCAGACCCCCATCCCGTATTCCTCCGCATAGCGCGCGGCGAACGAATCGGGCTCGGCGTTGATCAGGAAATGCATCTGCCCCTGCCGGTACAGCGTGACGTTCTTGCTGACGTGCCGCGCGATCGCCTTGAACCCGAGCTGCTCGAAGCGCTGTGCAAGCGCATCCGGCACGGGCGCCGCGAACTCGACGAATTCGAGGCCGGCCATCCCGAGCGGATTGGCGGCCGGATCGGCAACGGGCGGCGTATCGCTGGACAAGGGGGGGGAATTGCCGGGCATTCCAGTCTCCGGGGGCATGCGGTCGATGGGGGGAATGGTGCCTGTCGCGTGCGGCGTGCGCGGCCGATGTGGCGGCCGCGCCTCCGCCCCGGACGGGCGAGTTGTCGATGCAGCAGATTTTAACCAGATCGTTCACGGCGGCACACCCCGGCCGAACGGGATATCGTCGCGCCGCCTAGTGCAAACCCGGAAATCGTTCGATAATCGCACGGAATTGAACGATAATCGCGCACATTATCCGATTGGCTAATTGCCGACCCGCGGCGCGGGCCCTATTCTCCGTTCACCCATCGACTTCAATGCAGCATCGGACGCGGCGCCGCCACGATTCCACGATGCGCCGTGCCAGGAGACATCGCCATGACCCCCACCTTCGACACCCTCGACGCCGCCGCCGGCGCCCGTGCGCGCAGCCAGGCCCGCAAGGCCGCGATCGGCAGCTTCGTGGGCGCCGTCGTCGACTGGTACGACTTCCTGCTGTACGGGATCGTCGCCGCGCTGGTGTTCAATTCCGAGTTCTTTCCGAAAGTCAGCCCGACGATGGGCACGCTCGCGGCGTTCGCCACCTTCGGTGTCGGCTTCCTGTTCCGGCCGCTCGGCGGCATCGTGTTCGGCCACTACGGCGACCGGCTCGGCCGCAAGCGGATGCTCGTGCTCACCGTGATGCTGATGGGGCTGTCGACGGTCGCGATCGGCCTGCTGCCGGCGTTCTCGACGATCGGGTGGTGGGCGCCCGTGCTGCTGGTGCTGATGCGCGCGATCCAGGGGTTCGCGGTCGGCGGCGAATGGGGCGGTGCGGCGCTGATGGCCGTCGAAAGCGCGCCGAAGCAGAAGAAGGCGTTCTACAGCAGCGGTGTGCAGGTCGGCTACGGCGTCGGGCTCGTGCTGGCCACCGGCATCGTCTCGATCCTGAGCCATACGCTCGGCGAGGCCGCGTTCAAGTCGTGGGGCTGGCGCCTGCCGTTCGTGTTCAGCATCGTGCTCGTGCTGATCGGGCTCTGGGTGCGCAAGAACATGGACGAATCGCAGGAGTTCGTCGAGAAGGTCGAGCACGGCAACCGCAAGCTGCGCCTGCCGGTGCTGGAAGCGCTGACGCGCCACCCGAAGGCGTTCATGCTGATCGTCGCGCTGCGGCTCGCCGAACTGTTCACGATGTACATCGTCACCGCGTTCGCGCTCAGCTATTCGACGACGAACCTCGGCATGTCGCGCGACCTGTTCCTGAACATCGGCCTGCTGGTCGGCGCGGTGAGCTGCGTGACGATCCCCTGCTTCGCGTGGCTGGCCGACCGCTACGGCCTGCGCCGCATCTATCTGATCGGCGCGCTGATCGGCCTCGCATCCGCGGTGCCGTTCTTCGTCGCGCTGGAGTCGCGCTCGATCGCGTGGATCGTGATCTTCTCGATCCTGCTGGCGAACGCCGCGCACGACATGGTCGTGAGCGTCCAGCAGCCGCTGTTCACCGAGCTGTTCGGCGCCGAATACCGCTACAGCGGCGCGGGCGTCGGCTACCAGTTCGCGAGCGTCGTCGGCGGTGGGTTCACGCCGTTCATCGCGGTCGGGCTCGTCAGCGTGGCCGGCGGTTCGTGGCACCTCGTCGCCGGCTACCTGGCGATCGGCTGCCTGATCTCGCTGGTGGTCGCCGCGCGGATGCGGGCCGCGCAATGACGTAATGAGCGCGTGGCCGGCCCGATACGCGGCCGGCCATTTCGCCATGCCGGCGCCGGCCGGTGCTCCACCTGCTGCATCGCGGACGCGACGTCAAACACTGTCAGTTGCGCGCCGATTCCCGCTTTTCCCCTCCGAACATTCCACGCCGCGTGCCGACCAATGGCATCATATGGGCCTACGTCAGTCACCGATACGCCCCCATATCATGTCGAATCTCATCGTCCACGGCGGCACTCCGCTGCGCGGGGACATCAAGCCGTCCGCGAACAAGAACGCCGTCCTGCCGATTCTGTGCGCCACCCTGTTGACCGATCAGCCGCTGCGTCTCGTCGGCGTACCGGACATCACCGACGTGCGCAAGATTCTCGATATCTTCCGCACGCTCGGCAGCGACGTGTCGGTCGATTTCGCGACGGGCCTGCTCGAGCTTCACCATCGCAACACGACGTTCGATCCGGCCGTCCATCGGCTGCCCGAGGCGATGCGTTCGTCGATCATGCTGATTCCGCCGCTGCTCGCGCGCTTCGGCGTCGCGCGCCTCGAGAACGACGTGAAAGGCTGCACGCTCGGCGTGCGCGAGATCGATCCGCACGTCGAGGTGTTCGAACGTTTCGGCGCGCACATCGAGCGCACGCCCGATTCGCTGATCGTCCGTACCGACGGCCCGCTGACGGCCAACGATCACTGGCTCGACTACGCGTCGGTGACGACCACCGAGAATTTCGCGTTGTGCGCGACGGCCGCGAACGGCACGTCGACGCTGATGAACGCGGCCTCCGAGCCGCACGTGCAGGAGTTCTGCCAGTTCCTCGCGATGATCGGCGTCGCGATCGAGGGCATCGGCACGTCGCGGCTGTGCGTGACGGGCGGCGGCAAGCTCGGCGGCGGCGAGTTCCGCTTCGCCGAGGATTTCCACGAAATCGCGACGTTCCTCGCGCTCGGCGCGATCACCGGCGGCGACATCACGGTACGCAATTCGTCGCCCGAGCATTTCCCTCTGATCGACCGCACGTTCGCGAAATTCGGCGTCACCGTCACGCACCGCGACGGCTGGTCGCGGGCGGAACGCGACGGCCCGCTGCGCGTACGCCGGCCGTTCACGCAGAACATCCTGACCAAGGTCGAGGCCGCGCCGTGGCCGTACCTGCCGGTCGACCTGCTGCCGATCTTCATCGCGCTCGGCGTACGCGCGGAAGGCAGCGCGATGTTCTGGAACAAGGTCTACGACGGCGCGCTCGGCTGGTCCGGCGAACTGTCGAAGTTCGGCGCGCACGTGCTGTTGTCCGACCCGCACCGGCTGATCACGTTCGGCGGGCTGCAACTGACGCCGGCGCGCGTCGAGAGCCCGTACATCATTCGCGTCGCGATCGCGCTGCTGATGGTGGCCGCGAGCATCGAAGGCCGCTCGGAAATCATGAACGCGCTGCCGATCCGCCGCGCGCATCCGCATTTCGTCGAGAACCTGCGTTCGGTCGGTGCGAACGTCGAGTGGACGAGCAGCGAGTAAGGTCGTGACGGATGCGGCGCGCGGAAGGGTCGCGTCGCATCCGGTTTCTCCGCTTTTCATGCCGTATCGGCCGCTTCCATGCGCGGCCGTGCAGCGCTCTGCCATCGCCAGCTTTCCGTTCACGTCAGCACGCTACGTGCTGCTTCACGCCTCTTCCCGTAGTCGGCGCCAGCCCGACGATGCGTCATCGGGACATCGGCTTCCACGACCCATCGGCTTTTTCCCACTCGCGGAAAACCAGATTCAAACCTGTCCAATTGCCGAAGCGTGAGCCCGGCCATAGGCTGCCTTCCTGACCCGGCGGATAGCGCCAAAAACCGCGCACCCGCGCTCCAGCAGGAAAATGCGTAGCCCATGGAACCCCGATTCACCCTGGCGCAGATGCGCGACGTGTGGATCGACGCGTATCGTCACGCCGACGTCGAACAACTCGATTTCGTCGCTAGCCCGGGCTTCTTTGTCCAGCACGAAGCTCGCATTCGCACGAAGGCGCAATTTCTTGCGCGAATGCGCGTAGTCGCGGCCGAGCGCCCGTCGGACAGATCGGGTATCGCATATCGGGACGAAACCATGCAGATTGTCACGCGCGGGCAACGGGCGACGATAACGAACATCGGGGCGGTACGGATCAATCACACAACCGATTCGCGCTTCGATTTCGTCGAGCAGTGGTGCGTGATCGACGCGCGATGGCGCATTGCCGCGCTCTGCCACGAACACAGGTAAGCGCCGACCGCGCCGCAACTGCGCTCCGACGCTTGAATGGGTCGACTCAATCCGACTCGTTTGCGTCGTTCCGCCTGAACCTGAAATCGCCCGGCAGCTTGCCTCTGAAACGCCTCAACCGATCTCCCGTTCCCCCACCGCTCGCGCGATAATCGCCCACTCCTGCGCGAACACCGCGCGCCACCGCTCCCCCGTGATGACGAAAAAGCCCGACCTCGACCGACGCGACTGGATTGCCGGTCTCGAAAAAGGCCTGATGATCCTGGAGGCGTTCGACAGCCAGCACGCACGCATGACGCCCACGCAGGCCGCCGCACGCACCGGCCTCACGCGCACGGCCGCGCGGCGCTACCTGCTGACGCTCGAATCGCTCGGCTACGTGTACACCGACGGCAAGCTGTACGGCCTCACGCCGCGCGTGCTGCGCGTCGGCTGGTCGTACTTCGATTCGGCGCGGCTGCCGCGCACGGTCCAGCCTTATCTGCAGCAACTGAGCGCGTCGCTGAACGAATCGGCGTACGTCAGCGTGCTCGACGGCTGGGAGCTCGTGTTCATCGCCCGCAACGGCGTGTCGCGCGTGATGACGACGGGCTTCGTGCTCGGCGCGCGCGTGCCGGCGCCGCTGACGTCGCCCGGTGTCGTCCTCCTCGCCCATCATCCCGATCGCGAAGCCGTGCGCGCATGGCTTGACGAGACCGAACTGCCGCCGTTCACGCCGCATACGATCACCAACAAGGCGCGGCTGCTCGAACAGGTCGACCACGCGCGCGACGCCGGCTACGCGGCGATCGAACAGCAATTGCAGGTCGGCGTACGCGGGATCGCGGTGCCGCTGAAGAACCGTCACGGCGAAGTCGTCGCCGCGCTGAGCACGAACATGCCGATCGGCGCGGAGACGACCGACGCGGCCGTGCGGCGCGTGCTGCCGCATCTGCAGGAAGCCGCACTCGCAATGCTCAACGTGCTGTAGCGGCCGCCGTCACCCGATCCGCCACCACCGCGGCAGCAGGTTGCGCACCTCGCGCCGTCGGTAACGGTCGTCGATCAGGTGCACGACGCCCTCGTCGTGCTCGGTGCGGATCACGCGCCCGGCCGCCTGCACGACCTTCTGCAGCCCCGGATACAGGTACATGTAGTCGTAACCGTTGCCGAAGCGCGCGTCCATCGCGCGCCGCATCTGCTCGTTGATGTCGTTGACCTGCGGCAGCCCGAGCGTCGCGATGAACGCGCCGATCAGCCGCTCGCCGACCAGGTCGACGCCTTCCGAGAACGCCCCGCCCAGCACCGCGAAGCCGACGCCGCGGCCGCCCGCGTCGAAGCGCGCGAGAAACGCGTCGCGCTCGCTTTCGGCCATGCCGGGCGCCTGCGCCCACACGGGGACGTCCGGATGGCGCATCTGCATCAGCGCGACCACGCGCCCGAGATAGTCGAAGCTGCTCAGGAAGCCGAGATAGTTGCCGGGGCGTGCCGCGTATTGGGCGGCGATCAGGTCGGCGATCGGTTCGAGCGAACGATCGCGGTCGCGCCAGCGCGTCGACACGTGGCTCGCGACGCGCACCGTCAGTTGCTCGGCGCGAAACGGCCCGTCGACGTCGAGCCAGCCCGTATCGCCGGGCAGCCCCAGCGTGTCGCGATAGAAATGGAACGGGCTCAGCGTGCCGGAGAACAGCACGGTCGCACGCGCGGCTTCGTAGCGCGGCGCCAGGAAACCGGCCGGGATCATGTTGCGCACGCACAGCGTCGACTGGACGCGGCGCCGGCGGCCGGCCGTGGCGACGCCATCGAGCGCAGGCTGCCGCGGCATCGGCTCGCCATGCAGCGTCGCGTCGAAGATCGACGCGCTGTCGAACGCTTCGGCCAGCACGCCGAACTGGATCGCCTCGAAATGAAAACGCAGCAGCGCGTCGCCGTTCGCGCGCGGCGCGTCGGTCAGGTGCTCGCCGATCGCCGCGACGAGGTTCTGCACGGCCGACACGATCGGGCCCGGCACCTCGGGATAGGCCGCATAGCGCTCGGCCTGCGCGCGATTGAGCGTGCCCCACGCGCGGGCGAGCCGGTCGAATGCCTTGCGCAGCGCGGCCGGCGCGGCGTCGCGCGCGGCCGCGAACGCGAACGGATCGAGCGACGCGCTGTACATCTTGCGGGCGCGGTCGAGCAGGTTGTGCGCTTCGTCGACGAGCACGCCGACGCGCCACTGGTTCTGCTGCGCGAGCGTGTGCAGCATCGCGCTGCCGTCGTAATAGTAGTTGTAGTCGCCGATCATCATGTCCGACCAGCGCGCGAGCTCCTGCGCCAGGTAATACGGGCAGACGTCGTGGGCGAGCGCGGCGGTGCGCACGGTATCGCGATCGAGCAACCCGGCCTCGATCGCCGCATCACGCGCGGCCGGCAGCCGGTCGTAGAAGCCTTTCGCGAGCGGGCACGATTCGCCGTGGCATGCGAGATCCGGATGCTCGCACGCCTTGTCGCGCGCGACGAGTTCCAGCACGCGCAGCGGCAGCGCGGGTGTGCCGGCGCCGAGCGTCGTCGCCGCGTCGAGCGCGAGCGCGCGGCCCGGTGTTTTCGCGGTGAGGAAGAACACATGATCGAGCTCGCCCTCGCCGCATGCCTTCAGCAGCGGGAACACGGTGCCGAGCGTCTTGCCGATGCCGGTCGGCGCCTGCGCCATCAGGCAGCGTTCGTCGCGCGCCGCGCGATAGACGGCCACCGCCAGCTCGCGCTGGCCGCTGCGGAACTGCCCGTGCGGGAACGCGAGCGCGCGCAGCGCCGCGTCGCGCGCGGCGCGATGGGCCGTCTCGCGTTCGGCCCAGCCGACGAAGCACGCGCACTGCTCGGCGAAGAATGCGGCGAGCGTGGCGGCATCCAGCGTTTGAGTCAGCACGGTCTCGCGCTCGGACACGATGTCGAAATACACGAGCGCGACGTCGATTGCCTCGAGATCGCGCGCGTCGCACATCAGGTGCGCATAGACCTTCGCCTGCGCCCAGTGCAGCGCGCGATGGTTGGCCGGCATCGCGTCGAGGCTGCCGCGATAGGTCTTGATTTCCTCGAGCCGGTTCGCCACGGGATCGTAGCCGTCGGCACGGCCGCGCACGGTGAGCGTGCCCCACGTGCCCGTCAGCGCGATCTCGGTTTCGTAGCGCGCGCCGCGTTTCGACGTGACCGCGCCGTGGCCGGCGATGCCTTCGAGCGCGGTCGGCGCGGGCGTGAAGCGCAGGTCGAGATCGCCGCGCCGCGCGGTGAACTCGCACATCGCCCGCACCGCGACGACGTAGCTCATGCGGACAACCCCGCCGCCTCGGCGTGCGCGACGCCGTCGCCGGCCCACTCGACATCGACGACGCGCACCGGCATCCGGTGGGCGAGGCAGTAGGCGAGCCAGCGCGTCTGGTTGTCCTGCAGCCGGTCGCCGGGGCCCTTCACCTCGATCAACTCGTAACGACGCTCGTCGGGCCAGAAGCGGACGAGATCGGGCAAGCCGGAGCGGTTGCCGCGGATATCCGCGAGCAGGCGCGTGAACCACAGCCGCAAGTGCTCGGGCGGCAGGCACGCGAGCGCTTCGTCGAGCAGCTGGTCGGTCAGCACGCCCCAGAACACGAACGGCGACTGCAGCCCGGCCTTCGTCGCGAAATGCCGGCGGATCGTGTCGCGGTACGCGCCCGACTCGAGCTGCGCGAAGCAGGCGTCGAAGGCCGCCGCGCGGCGCACGGCGAAATCGGGGGCGTGCAGATCGGCCGGGCCGCGCTGGAACGGGTGGAAGAACGCGCCGGGCACGGCCGCGAACACGGGCTCCCAGCACAGCAGCCCGAACAGCGAATTGATCAGCGTGTTTTCGACGTAGTGGACCGGCGACGCCGGCTGCGCGAGATGGTCGCGCACCGCGAATTCGACGCTGACGGATGCGTCGGGGCGCGCGAGCACGAGCGTCTCGCGCGGCACGGCCGCGGCAGCGGCCGCGCGTTCGACGCGCTGGCCGGCGCGGCGCTGCAGGCGCGGCAGCATGCGTTCGACGCGCTGACGCTCCTCGTCGCTCTCGAAGCCGCCGCGTGCGTCGAGCGCCAGCGCGAGCGCGTCGTCGTCGCGCCCGCAGCGTTCGAGCACGCGGATGCGCCGATGGCGGCTGCCGGGCCACGCGCTGCGCGCGTACGCGTCGAGTGCGGCGCACCAGTCGGCACGGCGTTCACACGCCTGGCCGAGCGCGAACAGCAGCTTCGCGCGGCGCGTCGCGAGCCACGGTTGCGCGCAGTCGACCGCGTCCAGCGCGCGGATCAGGTCGTCGAACGGCAGATCGTCGGGCCACGCTTCGAGCGCGTCGCGGCACATCTGCAGCGCGAGATACGCGTCGACGTCGCCGCGCTGCTGGAACGCGCGCGACGACGGCGCGATCGGCACGCTTTCGTACTGGAACACGCCGAGATCGGCGAGCACGAATTCGCTCCAGTCCTGATGCAGATTGCCGAAGAACATCAGCCGCAGCCGGTCGCACAGCGCGCCGACCGTCACGCGCAGCACCCGGTCGTCGGCCTGCGCGCACCACGCGTCGAGCGGTTGCGCGACGTCGTGCGCGGGCCGCAGCCGCTCGAGCCAGTCGGCCTTGCGCTCGCCCGCATGCGCGGCGAGCGCCGGGAAGATGCGCAGCAGATCGGCCTTGGTGGACAGCGCGAACAACGCGTCGAGCGTGAGCGCGGGCGCCGGATCGACCCAGCCGAGCGCGACGAGCGGCGCGGCGGCGTCGAGCGTGCAGCCGATCTCGTCGTACACGAGCTTGCTCGCGCGGAAATCGGCCCCGTTGCGCATCAGCATCCGCACGAGCAGCGCGCGCGACGCTTGCGGCAGCGTCGCGAATTGCCGGACGAACGCGTGCTCGTGCGTGTCGAACAGGTCGTCGTAACGCTCGCCGAGCCAGGCGAGCGCGCGTTCGAAATTGGTCAGGTAGTAAAACGCCGGAGGCGTCGGCGAGGCAGGCGTCACGGGGATCGATCACTGTACATTTGTACAGGTCGGAATCATATCAAATGTGACGGGCAATGCCGCACGCGGCATCGCCCTTCCGCCGCCCGGCCCCGGTCAGAACTGGTAATTCACCGACATGTCGAACACGCCGTTGGTCGACTGCTGCGTGATCGGGCTGCGCGCCGCGCGGCCGACGAGCTGCTCGAGCGCGCCGTCCACCGTGACGAACCAGTGCTTGTTCACGAACCACACCATCGTCATGCCCACGCCGGCCGACTTGATCCCGGCTCCCGACGAATAGGCCGGCAGCCCGGAGCGCGCGGCCGCGCCCTGGTTCACGCCGAACCAGCTGTTCATGTAGCGGGAGTCGGCGAACGACACGGTCGGCCCCGCGAACCAGAAGAAGTGCTCGTTGCTGCCGGGCATCGGCATGTACGCGGAGAAATCGCCGGTCCAGCCGTTCGAGCCGCCGATGCTGCGCCGGACGTCCGCGCGCAGCACGAGCGGGAAATCCTTCGAGACCACGTAGTCGGCCGCGAGCTTCATCACGGGCGCCGCGTTGATGTTGTCGAGACCGTTCAGATGACCGAGATCGTCGGCCGAACGGCGCCCGAGGTCATAGCCGACCGACAAACTCACGCGCCAGTTCGGCCCGCGCAGCACGTTCGCGCCGAGGCCCTCGCCCGTCGACAGGAAGAACAGGTCGCGATAGCGAACGTCGAAATTCGGGCCGCCCATCACGCGATAGCGGTCGGCGCCCGCGTAGCGCGGCTGCAGCGTCATCGCGGCGCCGACGCTTACCTGCCACGTGGGGATGTTCGGATCGAAGAGTTTCCGCAGCGGTACGCCCGCCGTGTATTGCCATTCGCCGAGCGGCGAAGGCGTCTGGGCCGACGCGTCGCGGGCGCCGGCGGCGGCGAGCGCCGCGAATGCCGAGAGGCTGGATACGAACCGGCGTGCGCCGGGGGACAGCAACAGGCGAGCAACAGTGGTCAAGGCGGTCTCCGTCGGCTGCACGAAACGAACCTGAAGGAAAGCGCGTCGCGCTTCACCGGCTGCAACGGCAGGCAGCCTGTGGCGCGAACGTAGCATGCGCTGAATTAACGGACATCCTACGCGAGGCGCGCGCAGACGCAAAGCGCCCGTTGTATGCGGGCACTTTGCCGGGATCCGGCATGCGCCGGCGGACAATTGCGGAATCAGAAACGCTCGACGTGATAGTCGCCGGCGAACGCGGCCGGACTGCGGGTCGACATCATCCGCGAGAAACCGTCGGCGAGCCGGCCGAGCGCGAGCTGCTTCTGGCTCGCGTCCCAGTGCGTGTAGGTGTCGTAGGCGGCATCGTCGAACGAAACGGTGACGGCGACCGGACGGCCACTCGCGCGAAAGCCGATCTGCAGCACGCCGCCCGGCAGTTCCTCGATGTGATAGCGGAGCGAACGCGATTCGAAATAGCGGCCCAGTACCTGAGCGATCGCGCGCTTGTCGGGCGATTGCACGTGAATGTCCATGACGGTCCTCCTTTCAATGTTCGCGCGGCCGGTCGTGGCGCATGGCTCCCGCCCGGCATCCGCATCGGCGGCGGATTCGACGGCGGGTCGCCTTGCGGCAGCCCGTCGGGCACGGGCGGATCGACCGGGTCGTCGTGCCCGGGCGGCGGCGGATCCGGATCGACGTCGGGTGTCGTCGGTTCGGGACGGTGCAGCATGGATGGCGTGTTCATGTCACTCCTGCGCGACGGCGCGCGCCTTTCGATGAGGCGAGTCCTCGCAAGCGGCGTGCCTGCTGTCGCGCCATGACCATTGGCCGGTCGGCTCGTCGTACGCCGCCATGACGAGCCACATCGTGCGCCCCTCGGCGCTCAGCTGCACGGCGAGCGCGAACGGAACGGACGGTTCGCATTGCGCGACGAGCGCCTGCTGCGCGCGTTCCGGGCCGTCGTAGACGGTGTCGGTCAGTTCGCGTACCTCGTCCTTGCCGTCGAATCGGCGCCGCTCCGGCCGATAGACCCGCGATTCGCGCTTCCACGTATCGAAACGCTCGCGAACGTGGCCGAATCGCCACCGCGTACGTTCGCGTCGTAACGTATTCTTTCCCTGGCTGCCTTCATCACGATGCCCTCTCGCCCATCCCGGACGCGTGCCGGCCGGTTCCCGCCGGCTTGCAAGCGCCGTGCCGCGGCCGTCGCGGGTACAAGGCTTGCGTCTTCTCATCGACAAGGAGGTTCGACCATGACCGTACACGCCACCGGCCGCCGCGACGCCGTGTCACCGGCCGCCGGACTGCTCCGCTTCGCCCCGTCGCGTCCACCGTCTGAAGACAAGACGGAGGAGCGCATCGACGAAGGGCTCGAGGAGACGTTTCCGGCCAGCGATCCGCCCGCCGTCGGCGGTGCGACGCGTATCGACCCCGCCAACCCGTCCGGCGAGCGCGAACGGCGCGCCCCGCACGTCCCTTCCCCGCCCCGCGATCACGGCTGACGGCGGCACCCGGCGCGCGTGGCGTGGCAGCGCACCCGCGCGTCGGCCCAATCAGGAGCGATTCGATGAAAGTCCTTGAACGCAGATGGCATGAAATCAGTGGCGCGGCCGGCGTTGCGGCGCTGGCCGCGCTCGAAAGCGCGGTGGTGCTGGCAATTGTCACGATGACGGGCATCGGCCACTGACATCCCGCGTCAACCGGCCACGGCCGCCGCCGTGGAAGATGTACAAGCACGCTGGCAAATTGCTCCGTCGCCCGGTAGCCGGTGCAAGCCCGTTATCAGCGCGAACAGGCCCTGGCGCCAGCGTGCGTGCCCCGTGCGCGGCACGCGCGGTGCTCCCCACTCGTCCCGACCACGAAGGAGGCGTTCATGTATCGCGTCAACGAAATCATGTCGCGCGACGTAGTGTGCGTCGCGCCGACCGACACGATTCGCCATGCGGCCGAATTGATGCAGCGCTTCGATATCGGCGTGCTGCCCGTTTGCGACGGCACCGAACTCGTCGCGATCGTGACGGATCGCGACCTGGCCGTGCGCGCGCTGTCGCACGGTCATTCGCCCGATACGCCCGTGCAGGCGGTCGCTTCCAGGCCCGTGCAGTGGTGCGTCGAGGATGACGGTGTCGGCGACGTCCAGCAGCGGATGGCCGACGTGCAGTTGCACCGCTTGCCGGTGCTCGACCGCAGCCGGAAGCTCGTCGGCATGGTGTCGCTCGGCGACATCGCGACGCGCGCCGGCGGCCCGGCGCGCGACGAGTTGGCCAATACGCTCGAGGACGTCTCGTTACCGCGCCGCCGCTGACCGATCGGCGTACCCATCATCCCGCGGCCTGCTGCCCTGGCGCACTATCCGCGCAATCAAGTTGCGCGCGCCGGGGTGCCGCTTCGACCAGGAGGTTTTCGATGACAACGGACAAACCGTCGCGCGACGCCGCGCGCATCGCCGACGCGAATCCCCGCAAGGCCGTCGGCGGGCCGGGGCCCGACGTCATGACCGCCGGCACGCTTGAAGGCGACCGCGTGCTGACGATGGACGGCGACGACATCGGCAAGATCGCCCACATCATGCTCGACGTGCGCGCCGGGCGGATCGCGTATGCGGTCGTGTCGTCGGGCGGCTTGCTCGGCATCGGCGACAAGCTGCTCGCGGTGCCGTGGAACGCGCTCGTCCTCGATGCCGAACGCCGATGCTTCGTGCTGCCCGTGGATACCGCACGTGTGCGCGAGTCACCCGGCTTCGACAAGAGCCACTGGCCGACGATGGCCGACCCGGAATGGGCCGAAGCGCTGCATGCGTATTACGGCCGGTCGCCGTACTGGCTGATCGAGGAAGGCGAAACGGCGCTCGATTCGCCGCCGTACGAGGCGTCGCCGGGCGGCCCCGAAGACGGCACGAGGCGGCACTGAAGCGATCCGGGCCTGGCCGCCGGAAAGCGGGTCACTGCGCGGCGGCCACCGTCTTCGCGAGTTGCCGCGCGGCGCCCAGATGCGCGTTCAGCATCGGCAGCGTGCGGGCCGCGAACGCGCGAAGCTGCGGGTCGCGGCCTTCTTTCGCCTCGGTTTCGTAAAGCCGGATCGCCGCTTCGTGCGCGCGTGGCCCGGTGAGGGCCACATACGCCGTATCGAACGCGCGTCCGTCCTTCGCCCGCAATGCCGTCACTGCCGGGTCCACCAGCATGCGCTTCTGGACCGGCACGCCCTTTTGCGCGCCGAGGTGCCGCAATTCGTCCGCGATACGGGCGTGATCGTCGACCATCCGGCGCGCGAAGGCCTTTACGTCCGCGTTCGACGAGCGGTCGAGCGCCAGTTGGCCGGCTTGCCGTTCCACCTTGCCGATCATGCCCGCCTTGTCGACAAACTCGGCGTCGATGCCGGTCGGCCGCTGCGTCATGCCGGGCTCGTCGGCGGTCGGGCCGGGGCGGATGACGCCCGGAGCGACCTGCGCGGACGAAGCCGGCGTCTGCGCGTGCGACGACGCGAGCGCCACAACGCCGCGGCGATGGCAGTCAGCACGCTGACCAGCGGCCGGGGCGTGCGGTGCTTGATCCGGTTCGATTCTGTCATGCGGGCCTCCGTGTGAGACGACGGAGCGGGCCAGCCGCGCGGCGGGCCGTCACGCGGGACGGTGGGACGACGCGAAGAAATCGGTCCACGCGCCGCGGTGCCATGCGCCCTCGGTGCGCTCCACCGACAGCGCGCCGGCGGCCAGCATCGTCCGCTCCGCGAACGTGATCGTGCGCCGCGTCACATGCGCGGCCAGCACGACGCCGTTTTCGCATTGCTTGAGCGCGCCATGCCCCTCCGGCGCATCGCCGCGCATCCGGCCGAGCGCGCCGCACAACGCGCCGACGTAACCGCCCACGAGCGGCACGCCGATCCACGCGAGCGGCGCATGAAGGCCGCCCAGATACAGCAGCGCGGCCGCGGCGAGCCCGACGATCGCGCCGACGGCCACGCCTTCCAGCGCACCGATCCCGCCCGGCCGCGCGGCGGAGTCCGCATAGACGTCGCCGCCGAGCCAGAACAGCGCGTGCTGTCCGGGCGGATTGAGAAAAAAGACCTTCACGTCGTCCCGATGGATAACGTGGCCGCGCAATTGCTCCGCGCAGCGTTCCGCCTGCTCGAGCCGCGAGAAACGGCCCGCGATGATGGTGTCCATGTCGAACCCTCCTGCCCGGTGACGCGCAGGGTCGCGGGCGCGCGACGCCCGATCGGCCCGGCGCTGGCCCGCGCATCACGTTACTTCCGGCGGATCTGCAGCTTGTCGCGCACGCCGCTCACGCCGCTGACGTCGTGCGCGACACGGATCGCGGTCGCGCGTTGCCGCTCGTCGGGGACGTTGCCCGTCAGTTCGGCCACGCGGTCGCGAACCTGCACGTCGATGTCGCTGGAGGCCAGGCCGCGTTCGGCGACGAGCGCGGCCCTGACGCGGGACGCGAGCGTCGCATCGCGAATCTGGCCGCCGACGGCCGACGCCTGGCTCGCGAGCTTCGCACGCGTGCTCTCCTCGGCCGATGCGTAGCGGGGCGTCGCGATCCAGGCACACGACAGTATCAGTATGCTCGCGATCGGCACGACCGGAGTCCTGCGTCGGGTGCGTGCCGGCTTGCTGCCCGTGCCGTCGCGCCGCGTATTTTCCGTTGCGTCCATCGTGTCTCCTTTTCGTATGCGGTCAGCGATCAGGCGAACAGTGCGCCGCATGGTCCGTGTGCGCCGCTACCGCTTGCGTGGCTTCCCGTCGCCCGTGTCGTTCCGGTCCCGCCTGTCGTCGGGCACGACGTCGACGATCACGCTTGCGAGCGTCGGCATGTCGACCGGCTTGCACAGATACGCATCGAACCCGGCGGCCATCACGCGGCGCCGGTCGGCCTTGCCGGCGTGCGCGGTCACCGCGACGACCGGCAGATGCCCACCGCCGTTCGGCAGGTGCCGGATCCGGTCCAACAGCCAGTAACCGTCGCCGTCCGGCATCGCGAGATCGGACAGCACGACGCTCGGCTGCTGCCGCTCGACCACATCGAGCGCATCGTGCCCCGACCGCGCGGTCGAGACCTGCGCACCCATCGTTTCGAGCGCGGTCGCGAGGCTCGTCCGCGACGTCGGGTCGTCGTCGACCACCAGCACGCGCTGACCGTCGAGCGCGACCGTATCGGACGCCCCCTTCGCGCGCGGCTGCTCCGCCGGATCGTCGGCGTCCCAGCCGGCCGGCAGCGTCACGGTGACGGTCATGCCGCGCCCGGCGCCCGCGCTCGTCGCGACGACCTCGCCGCCGTGCAGTTGCGCGATGTTGCGCACGATCGACAGACCGAGCCCGAGGCCGCGCTTGGGCGACGTGAACGCGCCTTCCGGCCGGCTGAACGTCTCGAAGAGGTGCGGCAGGTATTCCGGCGCGATGCCTTGCCCGGTATCGGAGACCGACAGCCGCACCCGCTCGCCGGCGCGCGTCAGCGACACGTCGATGCGTCCGCCCGGCGGCGTGAACTTGATCGCGTTCGACAGCAGGTTCGACAGGACCTGGCGCAGGCGTTCGCCGTCCGCCGGAATCACGCAGGCCGGCATCGCGTACTCCGTCGACAGCACGAGCCCGTTCGCCTCGGCCGTCGCGTCGAATTCACGCGCGGCGTCGCGCACGATCCGCACGAGATCGACCGGCACGCGTTCGAGGCGCAGCCGGCCGGTCGCGAGGGACGATGCGTCGAGCAAGTCGGCGACCATGTGCGACAGCGACCGCGCGCTGCGATCGATCGCATCGACCGCCTGCTGCGTGAAACCCTGCCCGTCGGCGTTGCGCAGCACCTCGACCCAGCCGTAGATCACGTTCAGCGGCGTGCGCAGTTCGTGCGACACCGTCGCCAGCAGTTCGTCCTTCAGCCGGTTCGACGCGTCGGCCTGCACGCGCGCGTCGCGCGCGCCGCGCAACGAGCGAAGGTAATGGCGTTCGTTGTGGCGGCGTTCGCCCGCCTCGCGCAGCGTCAGCGACAGGCCCGCGCAATTGCCCTGCGCGTCGACGATCGGCGACGCGGCGAAGGTGGCACGAAAACGGCTGCCGTCGGGACGCATGCACAGTACGTCGACCGGCCCGACGAGCTTGCGCAGTTCCGCGAACGACGCGGGCATCGAATGCCGGCGCAACCAGCGCGGCGCGATCATCGTGACGACGTCGCGTCCGTTCGCCTGGACCGCATCGATGCCGAAGATTCTTGCGGCGGCAGGGTTCCAGCTGACGATCCGGCGCTCGGCGTCGGTCCCGACGATCGCGTCCGGCGACGCATCGACCACGCAGCGCAACAGTCCGTCGTCGGACGCGCCGGTGACGGACGACGGTTCGCGCGGCGTGGAAGGACCGCCGTCGACGTCGCCGATCTCGCGCGGGCGATCGTTCGCGAGCAGCGGCTTCACGGCCGCCACCAGCACGCATTCGACGAAACCAATCGCGACGAACGCGCCGGCTTGCGCCAGCAGCGTGGCCAGTGGCGCGTCGCGCCACCACAACGCGGCGATCACGCCGACGCTCGCGACGGTCGCGACGAGGCCGCCGCCGAACGAAGTCAGCCACGCGGCGGCGGCCACGCCTGCATAGAAAGGCAGCGGCGCAAACGGCGCGTGCTGGCCGACAACCTGAATCGCCCACGCCTGCAGCGCGGACGCCAGCCCGACGGCCAGCACGACCCATGCACCCTGCCGAAACAACTCACGGGTCAAAGTCCTCATTGCGTCCTTGCATCGCGCCGGCTCCCGTCGTGCGGGGGATGCCGCCTTTCGGCCATCCGGCATACCGTCGAGCGCGCCGGGCGAGCGTGAAGACGCCAGCAAACGTCGTGCCCGGTGGCGGGCGCATGCGGCGTTCCGGCCATGGATGGCCGGGCCCTGCGCCCGTGCGGCCGGAGCCCGCATGGGCGGCTGTCGGTAGTGCCGGGCGCGCCGGCGCAATGTGTCGCTGGCGGCTTTTTCATCGGGTTTCTGTAAAAAAGCGCCGGTTGTCACTCAAAAGAGGCGTCGTGCAAGGTGCGCGAAACAACGATGGCCTGTTTCTTTCGCTCGCATCCCGCACATTGGAATTTTCTATTCCGCGGCACCTTCACCGTCGTTTCGCTGTCGATGATAAATATTGCAATCAACGGGACATGTGATGCCGTTTTTCAAAACGGCCCGCGAACGCCTATGGGTGAATCCGCCAACCGGACGAAGCAGCGCGCAGACGGTCGCCGGCTGTCCGGCCAGTCCGCCGCGATGCGCACGCTCCTTGGCCGTATCGAGAAAATCGCGCCGACCGGCGCGAGCGTGATGATTGCCGGCGAAAGCGGGGTCGGCAAGGATATCGTCGCGCGCCGGCTGCACGATCTGAGCACGCGGCGCGACGGCCCGTTCGTGCCGATGAACTGCGGCGCGATTCCGCCCGATCTTGCCGAGGCGCACTTGTTCGGGCACGAGAAAGGCAGCTTTACCGGCGCGATCACGCAGCGCGAAGGTTTCTTCGAAGCCGCGCGGGGCGGCACGCTGCTGCTCGACGAGATCGCGGAAATGCCCGCCGCGCTGCAGGTGAAACTGCTGCGGGCGATCGAGTCGAACACGATCGTGCGCGTGGGCGGCACCGAATCGATTCCGCTCGACGTGCGGTTCGTATCGGCCACCCGCCACAATCCGGCCGACGCCGTGCGCGACGGCCGGCTGCGCGAGGACCTGTTCTACCGGCTCGCCGCGTTCGCGATCTACGTGCCGCCGCTGCGCCAGCGCGACGGCGACGTCGAGATGATCGCGCAGGAATTCGTCGACACGTTGAACGCGCGGCATCGCGCGCACAAGCGGCTGACCGACGCGGCGATCGCCGCGTTGCGCGCGTATTCGTGGCCCGGCAACGTGCGCGAACTGCACAACACGATCGAGCGCGCGTACATCCTGGCGGACGAAGGCATCGACGTCGCCCTGCCGAAGCAGCCGATGCCGGTGGCCGACAGCACGTCGGCAGGCGCGATGGCCCTGCCGGTCGGGGCGACATTGCACCACGTGCAGCAGCGCTTCATCGCGGCGACGCTGCATCACTTCGACGGCGACAAGCCGCGCGCGGCCAAGGCGCTCGGCATCAGCCTGAAGACGCTCTACAACCGGCTCGCGCTGATGCGCGACCAGGACGGTTCGTAAGCCGCGCGGCCCGCCTGCCGCGGGCCGCTACCGCGTCAGGCGACCTTGAACTGTCCGACCGTCGTCGCGAGCGCATTCGCCTGCGACTGCAACGCGGTGGCTGCCGCGGTCGACTGTTCGACGAGCGCCGCGTTCTGCTGCACCATTTCGTCGAGCTGGCTGACCGCGCGGTTCACTTCCTGGATCCCGCGCGTCTGCTCGTTCGCCGCATGCGTGATCTCGGAGATGATGGTCGTCACGTTGGCCACGTTGGCCACGATCTCGCGCATCGTGTCGCCGGCCTGGCGCACCTGCCCGGACCCGGCCGACACGCTCGCGACCGTCGATTCGACCAGTACCTTCACTTCGCGCGCGGCCTGCGCGCTGCGTTGCGCGAGGCTGCGCACTTCCTGCGCGACGACCGCGAAGCCGCGGCCCTGTTCGCCCGCCCGCGCCGCTTCGACGGCCGCGTTCAGCGCGAGGATGTTGGTCTGGAATGCGATCCCGTCGATCACGCCGATGATGTCGCCGATCCGGCCCGACGCTTCCTCGATCTTCCCCATCGTCGCGACGACGTCCGACACGACCACGCCGCCGTGCGACGCGATCCGTGACGCGGCCGCCGCGCGCTCGTCGGCCTGGCCGGCGGCCGCCGCCGACTGACCGACGGTCGCGGTGATCTCTTCCATCGACGCGGCGGTTTCCTCCAGGCTCGCCGCCGCCGATTCGGTACGCGACGACAGGTCCTGGTTGCCCGCCGCGATCTCGTTCGCGGCCGTGCGCACCGATTCGCTCGCCTCGCGGATCTGGCGCATCACGTCGTTCAGCTTGTCGACGAAACTGTTGAACGAGCGCGCGATGTCGGCGACTTCGTCGCGGCCGTCCGCCGGCAGCCGCTGCGTCAGGTCGCCGGCGCCCGAGCCGATCGCGGCCATCGCCTGGCGCACCTGCGACAGACGGCGGAACGCGGTCGCGGTGATCGCGCCGATGATCAGCGACGCCACGCCGACGATCACGATCAGCGTGATCAGCGACGCGGTCAGCAGCGAACGCATCCCGGCCGTCGCCTCGTTCTTGTCGAGCAGCACCAGCGCGTACCAGTCGGTGCCCGGTACGGGTTTCGCGCGCACCAGCTTCGCGTCGCCGCCGACGCTGACCTGGACCGGCGCGTTCGCCGCCGCGATCGACGCCACGCCCAGTGCGCCGAGTTCGGGCGACACGTCGGCGACCGGCTTCAGCGTGAGCTTCGCGTCCGGGTGGGCGACGACGTGGCCGCTGCTGTCGATCAGCATCCCAAAGCTCGCCGGCGTCGGGTGGATCGACTTCACGTTGGCGATCACGCTGTCCATCGACAGATCCGCGGCGACCACGCCCTTCAGCGCGCCGTCGCGCAGGATCGGCACCGCGAACGTGACGACGAGATTGCCCGTGCCGGCATCGACGTACGGCGGCGTGACGACCGGCTTGCCGGCCTGCGCGGCCTGCTTGTACCACGGGCGGCCGGTGGGGTCGTAGTCGGGCGGGATGCCGGTCGGGTCGGAGAAGTGGAACGTCTTGTCGGCATAGCCGGCGTAGACGTTGGTGAAGCCGCCGGCCGCGGCCATCTGCTTGAACACCGGCAGCGGATCGGGCGTGAGCGCGGCATCCTGCAGCGACGCGATCATCCGGCTGCGGGTCGCGACCCAATCGGCGATCCCGACCACGTGGCCGCTGGCGACGGAGATCAGGTTGCGGTCGATCGCGTCGTCGTTGTACGAGCGTGCAATGAAATAGTTGATCAGTGTCGTGGCGACGAGCGCGAATACGACGATGGCGACGCACGCGGCAAGGATGCGGGCGCGAATGGACGAGAACATGGCAACGACTCGGTAAGAAAGCGGGAATACCCCGTGGACGAATTCACCGGGTAAACGGCAAAACGCGCCGCTTCCTTGAGGTCGTTGTGACGATTCAATGAAACGTATGACGACTGGCGTCCGTGACTGTCAGCGGATCGTCAAGATGGCCGGCTTCGACGCGTGAGCTGCGCGCCGGCCCCCGCCCGCTATAGCCGGTGACTCGGACGCGGATCGGCGTCCGCGGGCGCCGCATCGGCCCGGGTGTCGCGGTCGAAAACGTCCTTCTGACGCATCCGCTCGCGCAGGTGCCGGATCGCGAATACATGGATGTAGTCGTGCACCCGCGCACCGGACGACAGCGCGCGCACTTCGTCGTCGAGCATCGCACGCAGCTGATCCGCGCCGATCGCGCGCCGTTCGGCGGCTTCCTTGAGTGAATCGAGCAAATTGTCCTTGGACATCGACAGGCTCCTGACGGTCGAGGAACGAAAAGATGACGGTACTGGAAGCTTAAAGACTGGGCAGACGCACGGCGTACGATGCGCCGGCGCGGGTTTGCGCGCGATCAACGGCACATTGCGTGCCGCCGCTCGGTCCGTTTCCGAACCGTTCGCAAGGGTTCGCGTTGCACATGGCCCGCGAACGAGACTGGATGGAAGCCTTGCCACGCCACCCCGGGGCGCGGCATGGGCGACGAGCGGCGGGTGAAACGCCGCGCGACGCCGATGCAGTGGGGAAACTTAGACCGTCCGAAATCCTGCGTCAAGCGCCTGCGGCCATCCATTCGCCGGACGAGCGCGGCGGTGCGGCCAGTTGGCCGCCGCGCGTGTCAGCGGATTCCGATAGCGTCGCGCAATTTCCTGACAGCGACTTCAGCGCGCGCCGCTTGGCAGCGGGCGGTCGCCACACGATACTGATCACATGAACCAGGCGTTCATACCGGAACATCGCTCAGTCGGCCATCGAGCCGGCACGCGGGGGCCGGCGCAGGAGACCAACCATGGCACATCGCAATTTACCGGGCCGGGACGGCCAGCGGCACGCGTCGGGCAACGCGCGCGCCCTGCCCGCCCGGGCCGCGTCGGCCGGCAACCGTCCGCCCGACGACCTCGACACCTTGCTCGCGCTCGCACGCGAGGCCGGATTGCTCGTCACGCTCGACGGGCAGATCGGCCGCGAAAAGTATCAGAGCGTCGCGGGGTCGGTCCTCGCGTTGCAGCGATTCGCCGCGGCACTGCGCGCGCGCAACGCAGCCGACGCGCCGGCCGAGCGGGAGCCGCGTCGCAAGGCGCGCCCCGGCTGGCCGCATGCGAATCGTTTGCGCAGCCGCACGTGCAGCCCATGTGCGCCGCTCCATGTCGTGCATCCGCATGCGCGAGTACGTCGCGGCACGGGCCGCCGGCACGACCTGCGATCGATTCTTCGATCCCTCTGATCTGCGTACGTCACCGGCGCACTGCACGGGGCCAGGCATCGGTTGCGCGTCACGACACGCGCGCCATGCCGGCGCCTCGCCGTGCATACGCCATGTCCGCCGCGATCCGTATCGAGGTGACCGCGCGCGATGACGCGCCGCCTTCCAAACCATGCCTGCGGGGAAATGAATTCGACGGGGCCAGGCGGAAAGCGGACGGGGTGACTTCCACCCCGCCCGTCCTCCAAGGCAACCGTTGGTTGCCTACCCTCGTGCCAGAGAGTTTCCGGTTGGATGACGCGCCGGACAAACACGCGGCGCGGCGTCCGAACATAGTGTGGCGGCGAGTGCGACGGCGATCGCCTTTCGCATGCAGGCGCGGCGATGGTCGCGTTTGCACGACAGCCCAGCCGCGCCACGGGACGCTCCGTCACTGTCTCACGCGATATACGTCGCGTTTCTGATGCAGGTCAATCCGCGCGCGCTTCGATCACGACGACCCGCGACTCATTGCGCGCCGCGCACCAGCAGCACCGGCACCTGCGCGAGATGCGCGACCCGCCGCGCGACGCTGCCGATCAGCCAGGCGGCGATGCCGCGACGGCCGTGCGTGCCGACCACCAGCAGCTCTGCCCGCCAGTGCACCGCATCGCGCATCAGCGCATGGGCCACGTCGTCGCTGGTCGGATGCGTTTCGACAATGCCCCGCTTGGTCGGATTGCCCGTCGCATGAAACAGCGGGCCGATCTTCGCGAGCGCATCCTCGCCCTCCGCGCGGTACGCATCCTCGAGCGCGCGCACCGGCACGACATCGGTCAGACGAACCGCGCGATCGACCACGTACGCCGCATACAGCAACGTCGTCGGCCCCGCGAAGCCGAGCCCGACACGCACCGCATGCAGCGACGGCTCGCTACCGTCGACCGCGAACATCAGCCGCTGCAGCGTGCCGTCCGACGGCCGTACATAGGCGGTCGGCACGATCAGCAGCGCGCAGCGCGCGCGTCTCGTCAGCGCGTCCGACATCGCACCTTCGACGAGCCGCAACAGCCCGTGATGCGGATTCGCGCCGATCGCCAGCACGTCCGCGTGCCACGTCGACGTCTCGTCGACCAGTGCGTCGGCGACCGAGCCGCCCGTGACCGACGTATCGACGACCACCTGTTCGACCTCGATGCCGCTGTCGGCGAACAGCGCCGCGATCCGCGCGCAGGTGGCTTGCGCTTCGCGCATCATGTCCTCGCGTGCCGACGTCAGCAGCGCATCGATGCGCGGAATGTCGGGCAACACGAGGCGCGGATTGTCGATCGCGCAAATGATGCGCAATCGCATGCCGGGACGCAGCAGCGTGCGCACGTAACGGGCGGCGGTCAGCGATTCGGGCGTCGGATCGACGGCCAGCGCGATCCGCGCGAGCGTCGGGATGGGCTGGACAGGCTGCATGGCGAAGGTCTCCGTGCGTGCCCGTCATCGCCGGGCGACGACGGGGCGCTTCGCGCGGTGGCCGGCTAGCCGCCGCGGTCGCAGGGATCGGCGGGATGCCGCGCGAAGCGCGGACAAGCGATGCGTTCGTTCAGCATAGGCCGTCCGGCCCGCGCGTGCATGATCGCGATCAACGATCGCGAACGCTCGCGCCGCCCCCTGCCCGCGCGGCTTACGACTTCGTCGGCATCGACGCGGCCGGACGGTTCGCGTAGAACAGCGCGTACGCGATGCCGAGCAGCACGATCCACACCGGCCCGATCACGAGCGCGACGCGCGTATCCGGCGTGAACGCCATCAGCACGACGACCAGCACGAGAAACCCGAGCGCGACGAACGACCCGAGCGGATAGAACGGCACGCGGATCGGCAGACGCGCGATCCTGTCGGCCGACAGCGTGCGGCGAAAACGCATCTGCGCGACCAGGATCACGCACCACGTCCAGATCGCGCCGAACGTCGACACCGACGTGAGCCACGTGAACACGTGCTGCGGCGCGAGATAGTTGAGCAACACGCCGATCAGCAGCAGCGCAGCCGACACGGCCACGCCATGCACGGGCACGCCGCTGCGATTCACGCGACCGAGCACGGCGGGCGCCTGGCCCTGCTGCGCGAGGTTGTAGAGCATCCGCGCGGTGCTGAACAGGCCGCTGTTGCACGACGACAGCGCGGCGGTCAGCACGACGAAGTTGATGATGCCGGCGGCGGCCGGAATGCCGAGCCGCGAGAACGTCATCACGAACGGGCTGCCCTGCGTGCCGATCTGCTCCCACGGATAGAGCGACATGATCACGAACAGCGCGCCGATGTAGAAAATCAGCACGCGCCAGAACACCGAATTCACGGCCTTGGTGAGCGACTTCTCCGGGTTGCGCGCCTCGCCGGCCGTGAGGCCGAGCATCTCGACGCCGAGATACGCGAACATCACGATCGGCAGCGCGGCGATCACGCCGTTGATCCCGTTCGGCATGAAGCCGCCGTGCGACCACAGGTTCGAGATGCCGGTCGCGATACCGCCGTTGCCGACGCCGAATGCGATCATCAAGCCGCCGCCGATGATCATCAGCACGATCGTGACGATCTTGATCAGCGCGAACCAGAATTCGAATTCGCCATACAGTTTGACCGCGATGAAGTTCACCGAGCCCATCGCCAGCAGCGCCACGAGCGCCCAGATCCAGTTCGGCACGGCGGGGAACCACATGTGCATGTAGACGCCCACCGCCGTGATTTCCGCCATGCAGGTGACGATCCACACGAACCAGTAGGTCCAGCCGGTCAGGTAACCGGCAAGCGGGCCGAGGTAGTCGCGCGCATAGCGGCTGAAGGCGCCGGCGACCGGGTTGGTGATCGCCATCTCGCCAAGCGCGCGCATGATCAGGAAGATCGCGAGGCCGCCGAGCAGGTAGGTCAGCAGGATGGCCGGGCCGGCCGTGCGGATCGCGGTGGCCGAGCCGAGGAACAGGCCGACGCCGATCGTCGCGCCGAGCGCCATCAGGTTGATGTGCCGTTCTTCCAGCCCACGGTGCAACTGGTCCTCTGGTTGTTTCAAATTCGTCTCCTGGCGACCGCGAGCGGGCCGCCGTCATTGCGGCGATGATAATGCGCGATCGTTCATGCCCATTTTGGCAGCCGAAAACGAAATAATCCCTGCTGTCGATTTCCGAATGAGAAACGACATGGATGCCGTGGCAATTCGGTTGGGATTTCCGCGGATTATCCGTAATTCCCGGAACAATCTGGAAATACGGATAAGGCCTTTCATGGAATACACCCGAGCGGCCCGCGCGACGCGGCTGTGCGCGTGACGAGCGGTAACGGGATCCATCGCCTTCGGCGCGAACGAACGCGCGTCGAATGTGCGCAGTCAAGCGCACGCAATATGCAGGCGGGATTATAGGGAGGATCGGCGGCTTCACGCCAGGCGATTTTGGGGAAAATCGCGGTGGGTGATTGGTGGTTGGATTTGAATGCGTGCGATGCGGCGTGCGTATTGGCGGCACGCGTATTTATTTCGACAACGTCGCCCGCACCGTATATTCGCCTTCCAGCCCACCGTGATCGGGCCGCACGAAATACCGCGACGAATCCAGATCGGCCGGCAGCGGCTCGACCGGATACCCGTGCTTTTCCCACGCATCGAGCCCGCCCTTCAAAGCCCGGATGTTGTGGATCATCTTTTTGCGCTGCATCTTCGCGATGAGCCGCTTCGCGGTCGCCTCGTTCGGGCACACGCAATAGACGACGATCGGCCGCTTCAGCACTTCCGGGTCGAGCAGGTCCGGCGAATCGAGATCGACCGGCACCGCGCCGGCAATCCGGTACGGCTCGCGTTCGCGAATCGCCTTGGGGCGCGCGTCGAAAATCAGCGGCGGTTCGTCGGACGTCATCATTTCGACGAGCTGCGGCGGCGAGATGCGCACCTGCGCGAGATAGCGGCGGAACTGCACGCGGCGCACCCAGCGGTACAGCAGGAACGTGATGAAGATCGCGAGGAACGCGTCGAGAATCGTGCCGCCGCTCGCGCGCACCCACAGCACGAACTGGACGATCTGGTCGTGAATGGCCGCGCCGCCGATCAGCCAGAACGCCGCCCACAGCGACGCGCCGGCCAGATCCCAGAACAGGAACACGCCGATGCCGATCGCGGTCGTGCCGAGCAGCGGCGCCGACACGAGGCCGAGGCCCGGCAGGAATTTCGACAGCACGAGCAGCGGCGCGCCATACCTTTCGAATACGTTACGCGCGAAACGCAGCGTCGTGTCGAGCGACAGCGAGAAGCGCACGAGGCCGTTCAGCAGGCGCCGGCCGCGCGTGCGGCCCATGAAGAACCACAGCGAATCGGCCAGCATCGTCGCGCCGATCGCCGCCGCGAACATGCTGACCCAGGACGCCTGCCCCATCGCCGCCATCGTGCCGCCGAGAATCAGCATCGGCACGGCCGGCACCGGCACGCCGAGCTGCGTGATCAACACGCTCGCGAACACGGCCCACGGGCCGAGCGACGATGGAATAGCAATGGGAAAGTGCCACACGGCGGCGCTCCTGGAAGACATGCGGGCCGCGCGACAGGGCCGTCGGTACGGCGGCGCAACGGCCGCCGCGGCATGTCCGCGACCGACCGGTGCATCCTGCGCATTCTAAACGGGTTTGGCCGCGGCCGCGCGGAACACGGGCCGTCCGCACGGGCTTTGCCCGGCGTGACGCGACCGTGACAGTCACACGTCCGGGCGCTGCGCGAGTTGCGCGACGTGTTCCGCGTAGTCGGGAAACTCGGCCGCCAGCGCGGCGGCATCCGCCAGCTCGAATTCCGCGAATTCGAACCCCGGCGCAACCGTGCAGCCGACGAGCGCGACGTGCTCCGGCGACGCACAGCGCGCGCCGAACCAGCTTCCGGCCGGCACGACCGCCTGGAACACGGTGCCCGGATGCGTGAGCGGGTTGCCGAGCCGGTGGATCGTCAGCCCGTCGCGCGCGTCGAGCACCCACACTTCGATCGGATCGCCTGCGTAGAAATGCCAGACCTCGTCGGAGCGGATGCGATGCCACGACGAATACGCGCCGTCGCACAGCAGATAGTAGATCGCGGTCGACGCGGCACGTGGCGCGCCGTCGGCGGGACGCACGACCGAATCGGTCGCGCGGTAGGTTTCACGGAAATAGCCGCCTTCGGGATGCGGCTGCAGGTCGAACTGGCGAATCAGGTCGGTCGCGGAAATCGGCATGGCGGATGACGTCGGTAAGGATGAAAACCGGCATCCGGCGGGCTGTCCGATCCTCATTCTTGCGATCGGGTGCCGCCGGATGTCCCTGCGTCGATCGCCGCGGCCATGCGCGCGGCGAACAAGCGGACACCGGCCGATGCTGCCAGAACTGCGTGGCGGGATGCAACCGCCGACGTGCAATCGCGCACCGGCGCGCGTACCGGTGGCACGGCGCAGACCGCCCGATCGCGCCCATGTGCGACCAAGCGCGCGACGCCGCGCGGCCCGCCAGCCGGCCGCCGTATCGCGTCGCTTACGCGGCCGCCGACGTCCCGGCCTCGGCGTGCCGCACCAGCAGCACGGGCCGGTCGGCCGCGCGCAGCAGCGATTCGGCCACGCTGCCGAGCAACAGCCTGCGCAGGCCGTGCCGCCCGCTCGTGCCCATCACGACCAGATCGGCGTCGGCTTCGGCCGCCGTGCGCATCAGCACCGTCGCGATATCCTCGCCGTACGCGTCGAGCGCGCGCACCGTGCCCCGCACATGCTGCTGCGCGAGCGCGGCTTTCGCGTCGTCGAGCACCGGCGTCGCGGCATCGGTCGCGGCGACATCGCCGTCGCGTTCGGCCGCGAAGCCGGCGTCGACGTCGACGAGTTGCGGCCGATGTTCGACGACGTACGCACACGTCACTTCGCCGCCGGACGCGGCCGCGATCCGGATCGCCTCGTTCAGCGCGAGACGCGCGCTCGGGCTGCCGTCGAGCCCGACGAAAATCCGCTTGTACATGGTCCGTCCTCCGACCGAGCGCGCGTCGCGCACTTGCGCAACGACGGCCCGTTACCGCGAGCCGGCCCGGTGCCGGCTTGCCTGCCGAACAGTCTGCCCCACGTGCCGACGCGTGCGTTGACGCGCGTCAAGCGTGCCGGCGCGCCCGCTGCTTCACGCCGTTTGCCGCAATTTCAACCGACCCCATTACAAAAAATGTGTAAAACGCGCACAATTTCATCTTGAAAATAGTCGTTGCATGCAGCCGGTGCGAGTTTCCCCCGGTTTTGCCGCGCTTGCCCAAGTGCCCCCGGGCAGCCCGAATAACAGAATGGCCATCGAATGACCGCCAGTGGAACCCCGACGCGGGACGCGCGAGAGCCCACGCGCCTCGAGATCATGTTACGCCAGCCGCTCGCGGCCGGCGTCGTTGCGCTGTGCGCGGGCGCCGTGCTGTCGCTCGGCGTCGCGCTGCTCGTGCGCGAACAGTGGCAAACCGCCGTTCATACGCGTTTCGAACGCCGGACGACGCACGTGACCGCGATGCTGCGGCATGAACTGCAGGCCGGTGTCGCCGTGCTCGAAGGTGCGCGCGGCGCCTTCGGCCTCGTCCCGGACATGACGCCCGGCCAATGGCGCCGGTATGCGGAGACGCTCGATCTCGACAGCGGCCGCTCGCCGGTCCGGCAGATCGGCTATGCGCCGCTGACGCGCGCGGCGCGCGGCGCGCTGGCCGGCGCGAAGCCGCTGCCGGCCGATCCGCTCGCGGCAGCGACGCTCAGCGCCCCCGCCTCGAGCTCGCCGGTCGTGCGCTTCGGCGCGTCCGACGCGGCGCCGCTCACGCGCGCGCTGCGGACCGGCGATATCGCGCTCGGCGTCCACCCTGCCGACGACGATGCCTCCCGCGACGCCCGCACCCTGACGCTGTTCCTGCCCGTGACGACCTCGCCGTTGGCCGCCGCCACGCCGTCCGGCACGCGCGAAGCCGGCGTCGACGGGATGCTGTTCGCGGCGCTGAGCCCGCGGCGCCTGGTCGAGCGCGCGCTCGACGCGGAACGCGGGATCGATCTGTGGATGACCGCCAGCGGCGATTCGCGCGCGATCGTCAGCGTCGAGACGACGACCGACGAAGCGTCGGCGTCGCCCGACCTGATGCGGCGCACCGACCTGCTGAATTTCGGCGGCACCGCGCTGACGCTCGCCTATTCCGCGGACGGCCGGCCGAGCGCGACCGGCGCGCAACGTGCGGCCGGCACCGTGCTCGCCGCCGGGCTGATCGCATCGTTCGGGTTCGCGGCGCTCGTCCATGCGCTGTTGCGCAGCCGCGCCGATGCCGGTGCGAGCAGCCGCGGCATCCTCAACGAGGCGCGGATGATGGGCATCATCCGTTCGTCGATGGAAGCGATCATCACGATCGACGAAAAGCAGACGGTCGTGATCTTCAATCCGATGGCCGAGCAGGTGTTCGGCGTGTCCGCGATGGAGGCGATCGGCGCGCCGCTGTCGCGCTTCATTCCCGAGCGGTTCCGCGCGGCGCACGCGAAACACGTCGACCAGTTCGGCGTGACGGGCGTGTCCGAGCGGCAGATGGGCCGCCAGCGCGTGCTGTTCGGGCTACGGGCCAACGGCGAGGAATTCCCGATCGAAGCATCGATCTCGCAGATCCGCGACGCGTCGGGCAAGCTTTATACGGTGATGCTGCGCGACATCACCGAGCGGCAGCGGGCCGAGAACGCACTGAAGCAATCGCGCGAGGAATTGCGCGAACTGTCGGCGAACCTGCAGAACGTGCGCGAAGAGGAAAAGACCCGCATCGCGCGCGAGCTGCACGACGATCTCGGGCAGCAGCTCACCGCGCTGAAGATGGACCTGTCGGTCGTCGAACAGCAACTGCGCATGCCCGGCCGCGCGCAGCCCGACGGCCTGCAGACACATCTGCAAGGCATGCGGCGGCTGATCGACGCGACAGTCGCGTCGGTGCGGCGCATCGCGGCCGACCTGCGGCCGGTGATGCTCGACGACCTCGGCCTCGTGCCCGCGATCGAATGGCTTGCGAACGATTTCACGAACCGCTACGGGATCGATGTCGAGCGTCACATCGAAACGGGCGGCCTCACGTTCACCAGCACGGGCGCGACCACGCTGTTCCGGATCGTCCAGGAGGCGCTGACGAACGTCGCGCGCCATGCGGATGCGACGCGCGTGACGTTGCGGCTCGACATCGAGGAAGGCTTTTGCGTGCTGCGCGTCGCGGACAACGGCCGCGGCGCGTCGCCCGGCGGTCCGGCCCACGAAGACAAATCATTCGGCCTGATCGGCATTCGCGAACGCGCACACATGCTGGGCGGCACCGTGACCATCGACACCGCGCTCGCACGCGGTTTCTCGATTACCGTCGCGTTTCCGCTCGGCGCCGTTCAACAGGACACGCTCATCACATGATCAAGGTGCTCATCGCCGACGACCATACGCTCGTACGCGACGGTCTGCGGCACATTCTCCAGAACGCCACCGGATTCGAGGTGGCCGGCGAAGCCTTCGACGGCCCGTCGACGATCGCGCTGGTGCGGGCGACGCCCGCGCAGGTGCTCGTGCTCGACCTGTCGATGCCGGGCCGCAACGGCGTCGAACTGATCAAGCAGATCAAGGACGAGAAGCCCGCGCTGCGCGTGCTCGTGCTGACGATGCACGCGGAGCAGCAATACGCGGTGCGTGCGTTCCGCGCGGGCGCGTCCGGCTATCTGACGAAGGAAAGCGCGAGCGCGGAACTGGTCGGCGCGGTCACGAAAGTGGCGTCGGGCGGCGTGTACGTGAGCCTCGCGATGGCCGAGCAGTTCGCGCAGAGCCTGAACGAGCCGGCCGAAACGCTGCCGCATCAGCGGCTGTCCGACCGCGAATTCGACGTGTTCCGGCGGATCGCGGCCGGCCAGACGCTGACCGAGATCGCCAATGCGCTGTGCGTGAGCGCGAAGACGGTCAGCACCTACAAGACCCGGATCCTGGAAAAGATGCAGATGCCGCACGAAGCGGCGCTCGTGCGTTACGCGATGCGGCACAAGCTGCTCGACGAAACGGACGACGTGTAACGGACGACGTATAGCCGGCGTGGTGCGGGCCTCGGCGCGCCCGCTCATGACGCGTTACTTCGCGGGCACCGGGCAAGCGAGGTCGCCCTCCTCGCAGGACAGATAGCCCTTCAGCGTTTCGGTTCGCACTTTGGTCAGATCGTCGAGGCAGGTCGATACGACCATCGGGTACGCACTGCCGCCCTCGGCATTCGCGCTCGAAAAGCGGCATTCGGCGTCGCGGTACGCAATCCACGCACGCTGCGCGTCCACGAGCTTGTCGGCAAGCGGCCGCACGTTGCGCAGGCGCGCGGTGACGGCCTGATAGGTTCGGTTCAGTTCCCCGTCGGATTTCTTGTACGCGCGATCGGCACATGCCGTCATCGTCGCCTGATCCGTCGCGTCCGCGCAGTTCGCCTGCGCATGGGCGACGCTCGTCACCAGCGCCAGCAAGCCCAACAGACCGGTCAAGACACGCATGGATGCTCCTTTGTTGTTCGTTGAAGTGTGGAATCCGGTGCCTTGTTGCGCCCCGTGTGCATGGGCCGCGCTACCGCGGCGACATCGACCGCGATGCTAGCGCACCCGCGGCGGATTGTCAGCGGGTGCGGCGCTGCGAGAGGTGCGACCGTTCACGGCAAGGTGTTACCGAACCGGCGCCGGCCGGCATCCGGCGTTTCGCTTAGCTCATGCGCGCCGCCGAATATCCACGACCGATTCGGCCACCGGAATTCGCGTGGCGGGAATTCGATGAGGAAGACGCAAAAAAGCCCGCACTCGAAACTGAAACGAGTGCGGGCTTTCTCGACAAGCCTTAAAGCCGCGGCCCGAGGACCGCGCCACAACGGCCGGTTTAGTGGCCGAAATACACCGACGAGCGGTCGCTGACGGTCGGCACGACCGCGCGCTGGCCCGACTGCGACGTCGCGACCGGGTTCGAACCGTAGCCGGTTGCGTCGGCTTGTACACCGGTGTTCTGCGCGGCGGCAATCTTGGCCTGGGCGGCCTGGATGTTTTCCGGATAGTTGATCCAGTCGTTCGGGTTGTAGCCGGCCTTTTCGAGCTGAACCAGCTCGGCGCGCACTTGCGCGCGCGTCAGCGGCTGCGGATTCGATTGGGCGAACGAGACGACCGGTGCGGCCACGAGGGCGGCCAGTGCAACTGCCTTGATCAGCGATTTCATGATGCGTTACCTCCAGGATTGTTTTGTCAGGCGCTTCGGACTCGGGGTCGTTGCGCATGAGTAGAAGTCTAGGAGGCCCGACTATCAGGGTAAATACTTAAATCGCAAATTCACTGTTGACGGAAACCGTACAATCTCGCGGGAATAACCCGTTTCATCAGACGATTGTCGACGCTCGCGCACCGAATGCCGCGACTCGGCATCCGGCACGCCCGGCAACGCATCAGCGCAACCGATCGGGATCCGCCGACGCCATCTGCCTGTCGAACAGCAACGCCTTGACGCGCACCCGATCGTCGGGATCGATGTCGCCGAACGCCGCATGATGCAGCGTCAGCGCCGGGGCCGCCGGGTCGGCATGCACGGATCGCACCGTGCACTCGAGCACCAGTTGCTCGACGCGGCAGCCGGTTTCGTAGGGAAGCAGCACGCGCGCGAGTGCGACGTAGTCGGTGGAAAGCCGCATCGGAGAGGCGCGGAGCAACCGCGCGAGCTATCGTGACGACTTGACTACGGCAGCATCGCGCGGATCTGAACGGCTTCGCTACTGCGACGCGCCCGTGGCATCGGGCGCGGCAGGCACCGGCACTGGCGGCGGCGGTGGCGGAGCCGGCACGGCCGACGGGGCGGCGCCGACACCGGCGCTGCTTGCGCTCGTCATGCTGGCGCTAGCCGGCGGCTCTGCGGGCTGCGATGCGCCCGCCGACAGCGCCGCGGCCGACGCGGCCACTTCGGACGCCGGCACCCATTCCTCGACGATGCCGCCGGATGCGGCTTCCGGGCCCGATGCGCCCGAAGCCTCCGACGCCGCGCCTTCGTCGGTCTCGGCCGGGCGCTCGATGCGCTGCGTCCTGACCGGCGCGGGCGCCTTCTTCGGCTCGGGCGGGAACCACGTGTCGAACAGATCGGTCACGCGCTCGCGCAGCGACCCGAACCAGCCCGGCGACGGCTCGGTATCGAATTTCGCCTTCGTATCGACGATCCGGGCGCGCTGCGCGCGCTGGAAGAAGTCGCCGACGATCGGCAGCGCGCTGTGCGCGCCCTGCCCCCAGTAATCGCTGCGCAGCGTCACGCGGCCGTCGTCGAACCCGACCCACGCGCCGGCGACGAGGCCCGGCTGCATCAGGATGAACCAGCCGTCCGCGTTGTCCTGCGTGGTGCCGGTCTTGCCGGCCACGTCGCCGCGGATCCCGAAGCGCGTGCGGATGCTGCCGCCCGTGCCGCGCGTCACGACGTCGCGCATCACGTCGAGCAGCGTCTTGTCGGTCTCGCCATCGAGCGCGCGCTCGGGCGGCGCCGGTGCGTATTCGGCGAGCACCTCGCCCTGGCGATTCTCGATGCGCGTGACCATCTGCGGCTCGACGTACAGCCCGCCGTTGGCGATCGTCGCGTACGACGCGACCATTTCCTTCAGCGTGACCGGGCTCGTGCCGAGCGCGAGCGACGGCACGCGTTCGAGCGGGCTTTCGCGCACGCCCATGTCGCGCGCCAGCCGCGCGACGGCGGCCGGCCCGACCTTCTCCATCACCTGCGCGGTGATCCGGTTGCGCGACAGCGCGATGGCGTCGCGCAGGGTCATCGGCTTGCCCGTGGGCGGCACGTCGTCGTTCGGCCGCCAGATCTCGCCGCCCTTCAGCGGGATCTCGACCGGCTGGTCGATGAACGTATCCTCCGGCTTCATCCCGCTCGCGAACGCGGCACCATAGACGAACGGCTTGAACGTCGAGCCCGGCTGGCGCCGCGCCTGCGCGACGTGGTCGAACGGCTCGCGGGTGAAGTCGCGGCTGCCGACCCACGCGCGGATCTGCCCGTCGCGCGGATCGATCGCGAGGAAGCCGGCCTGCACGTCGGTCTTCGTCTTGCACAGCGCGCGCAGGAAACCGCGGTCGGCCGCGAGCATCTTCATCGCCGCCGCGTCGTCCTTGCCGGCGTCCTGCGCGGCCTTGTACTCGGGCGATTCGCGCATGAAGGTGCGGAACACCTCGTTGTCGGTGCCGCAGCCGTCGCGGCCGCTCCATGCGTTGTTCGCGATGCCCTGCAACTGATTGCCGTGCTGCGTCAGCGCCTGCGTCGCCATCTGCTGAAGCCGCGCGTCGATCGTCGTGCGCACGATCAGCCCGTCCGAGTAGATGTTGTAGTCGTTGCGGTCGGCCCACGCGATCAGCCACTTGCGCAACTGCTGCGCGAAATGCGGCGCGGGCCCGGGCGGCTCCTTCTGGCGCTCGAAATCGATGCGCAGCGGCCGGCGCTGCAACTGTGCGAACTGCGCCGGCGACAGCTTGCCGTACTTCACCATCTGGCCGAGCACCGTGTTGCGCCGCTGCAGCGCGCGCTCGGGGTTCAGCACCGGGTTGTAGTAGCTGTTGCCCTTCAGCATCCCGACGAGCGTGGCGCTGTCGAGCACGTCGAGTTCGTCGGCCGACTTGTCGAAATAGGTGCGCGCGGCCATCTCGACGCCATACGCGTTGTACAGGAACGGCACCGTGTTCAGGTAAGTCTCGAGGATCTGGTCCTTGCTGTAGACGGCCTCGATCTTCAGCGCGGTGATCGCCTCCTTCACCTTGCGCGTGAGCGTCGGCGCGCGGCCGATCTCGTCCGGATACAGGTTGCGCGCGAGCTGCTGCGTGATGGTGGAGCCGCCCTGGCGGCTGCCCGAGAACGTATGGAGCGCGGCCGACGCGGTGCGCTTCCAGTCGAGACCGTGGTGTTCGTAGAAGCGGTGATCCTCGGTCGCGATCAGCGCGTCGACCATGTGCGGCGAGATCTGCTTGAGCGACACCCATTCGCGGTTCGACGGCTTGAATTCGGCCAGCAGCTTGCCGTCGGCGGACAGCACCTGCGCGGGCTGGTCGACGCGCGCCTTTCGGATGTCGCCGATGCCCGGCGTGAACGGGATGAGCACGACCACGTACACCGCGAACAACGCCGGCACCGCGGCGGCCGCGAGCAGCGCGCCGCGGCGCGTCGGATGGCGGACATGGCGCCACGCGGTGGCGGCGAGAGGCTTGACCCGCGCGACGGCGGCCGCCGCGACGGGTTGGGCGCGCGCGACCCATCTGGCACACAAGGTACGCACTGACGACACGTTTCGGCGATTCACGCGGGTGGAGCTCGGCTGAAAAGGCTGCATCGTACCAAACTCGCGCGGCCGGCCGACCCGCGGCGGCCCCGGGCCGGCACACGCGGTGCGGAATGACGACGGCGCTCACGAAGCAAAAAAGGCGCGTGCCCGGCAACCGGAGCGACGCGCCAAACCTGGTACGACACCCTGAACGCCGCGCGACGGCTGCGCGAGCGGCGCTGCGGCTCAGCGCACGAGAAATCCGTACGTGAGCGGATCGCGCTCGTCGACGATCCAGTTCGCGAACCCGCAGATATGCGCGCTGCCTTCCACTTCCGGGATCACGGCCGCAATGTCGCCGACCGTCGTTTCGCGCAGCACGCGGCCCTTGAAAACCGTGCCGACGATCGATTCGTTGACGAGCGTGTCGCCCGCCGCGAGCAGCCCGCGCTGGTAGAGCTGCGCGACGCGCCCGCCGGTGCCGGAACCGGTCGGCGAGCGGTCGACCTCGCGATCCGCGAACACGCAGCAGTTCGCCTGCGTCGAACCCGCATGGCGCGGCGCGTTCGCGATGATCGTGCCGTAGATATGGTTGATTTCCGGGATCTCCGGATGCACGACCGGATACGTCGCGTTCGCGGCGGCCTTCACTTCCGCGCCGAAGCGGATCAGCTTCTCGACCGCCGATTCGCGCACCGGCAGGTCGAACGGTGCGCCGTCGACGTAGAAATAGAACGCGCCGCCATACGCGATGTCGCCGGTCACGGTGCCGAACGACGGCGTGTCGACCGACACGTCGCGCCGCCAGATGAACGACGGCACGTTGACGAAGCGCACGGGCCCCGCATGCTCGCCGTCCCACTGGACGAACGCCTCGATGAAGCCGCACGGCGCGTCGATGCCGACCCGCGTCTCGGGCACCGTGCGCTGCACCCAGCCGAGCTCGACGGCCGCCGTCGACAGCGCGATCACGCCGTGTCCGCAATGGTCGCTGTAGCCTTCGTTGTGCACGAAGATCACGCCGAAATCGGCATTTGGCGACACGGGCTCGGTCAGATAGCCGCCGTACATGTCGGCATGGCCGCGCGGTTCGAACATCAGCGCGCGGCGGATCTCGTCGGCGTTCTCCTTGAGCCACGCGCGGCGCTGGACGATCGTGTCGCCGGGCAGCCGCGGCAATCCGCTCGTGACGATGCGAAACGCCTCGCCGCCGGTGTGCACTTCGACGGTGGACAGGGATCGGGAAATTTTCATGGGAAATCGAATGCGTTGAAACGAAGGACGGCGGCCGGGCCGCCGTCCGGTAACGGGCGTACGGCAATTACTTCGCGTACGGTACCGGCAGCCCGTTGCGAATCACGTAGACGGTGGTCGGCGCGCCTTTCAGGTCGCCGTTCGCGTCGAACGAGTAGGTGCCGGCCACGCCCGCGTAGTTCGACTTCGCCAACTGCGCGATCAGCTTCGCCTTGTCGGTGGTCGTGCCGGCCTTGACCATCGCGTCGGCGAGCAGCTTCACGCCGTCGTAGTAGTTGACGCCGTAGACCTGCGTATCCGTGTGATAGGTGTCGTGGTACTTCTTCAGGAATTCGCGCCCGGCCGGCGTCTTCTCGAGCGCGACGCCGCCCTGCGCGCAATAGACGATCGACGCGGCCTCGCCCGCGACCTTGCCCATGTCGGCCGAACAGATGCCGTCGCCGCCGAGCAGCTTCGCCCGCAAGCCGCGCTGCTTCATCTGCTTGGCCATCGGCGCGCCCTGCGCCGCATAGCCGCCGAGGAAGATCACGTCGGGGTTGGCCGCCTTGATCTTGGTGAGAATGCCGAGGAAATCGCTGGCCGACGAATTCGTGTATTCCTGGTCGACGATCTTGATCCCGTTCGCCTTCGCGACGTTCATGAACTGCTCGGCGACGCCCTGCCCATACGCGGTGCGATCGTCGATCACGGCGGCGGTTTTCGCGTTCAGCGTCTTCGCGGCGAACGTGGCCATCGTGCCGCCGAGCTGCTCGTCGCTCGCGCCGATCCGGAAGATGTTCCTGAAGCCCTGCCTGGTCAGCGCCGGGTTCGACGCGACCGGCAGGATCGGCACGCCGGCGGTCGAATACACGCGCGACGCGGGGATCGCGACGCCCGAGTTGTATGGCCCGAGCACGGCGACGACGCCTTTGTCGACGAGGTTCTGCGCGACCTGCACGCCGGCCTTCGGATCGGCCTGGTCGTCTTCGGAGACCAGTTTGAAGGTCACGGTCTTCCCGCCGACCTTCACGCCGGCCTTGTTGAGCTCGTCGATCGCCAGTCGCGCGCCGTTTTCGTTGTCCTTGCCGTTGGCGGCCTGCGGACCCGTGAGCGGCGCCGAATGGCCGATCGTCACGACTTCCTGCGCATGAGCGGAAGTCAGCGCGCCGGCGGCAACGGCCACCGAGAGCGCGGTCACGAGGTGTCGCATGATGCCTCCTGATTGGTTTTGTGTGAAACCAATGTAGGACACGTGTGGTTACATCGCAAGCAATTTCAAAATAATTATCAGGATTTTGGTCACGTTAAAGACCAAATCACGCCCTTCACTTCGGCGCAATGTCGCGCCGCACGCGGCGAATGTGCTGTTCGACATAGAATGCGGCCGCATCGGCATCCCCGGACACGATCGCCTCGTAGATCAACCGATGCTCGGACACGTAGAGCCGGATCCGGCCCGCGTCGTAGATGCCGTCGTCCTTCAGCCGCTTCCACAGCGGCTGATCCATCGTCTTCGCGACCTCGTCCGCGATCTTCACGATCAGCGCGTCGCCGGTCATCAGCGCGAGCTGCCGGTGGAACAGCCGGTCGCTCTCGTTCCACAGTGCGCGCTGGTGCGGATCGTCGACGTCGGTGATGGTTTCCATCTGCGCGAGATAGCGCTCGGCGCCGGGGTCGGCGCGGCCGTGGGCGGCCGCGAGGCGCGCGATCGCGGGCTCGAGGATCAGCCGCACGTCGAGCGTCGACGTCGGGCTGAAGTCGGCCTCGGATGCCGCGTGCGCGTCGCCGCGCTGCGCGAGCACGTCGAGCGGCGCCGCGACGACGTAAGTGCCCGAATTGCGCTTCGTGAACACGAGCCCTTCGTTCTGCAGCGCGCCGAGCGCTTCGCGCACGGCCGGCCGGCCGACCTGGAACAGCGCCGCGAGCTCGCGCTCGGACGGCAACCGCGACTCGGCCGCGTAGCGCCCCGCGCGGATCTCGTCGCGGATCTTTTCGGCTACCTGCTCGTAGATCTGCAGCGGCCTGAAACCGCCTTCGAGTGAGTCGGGACGCGCGGACATCATCGGTTGGCTCCTGCCCGTTCGCGGGCGTGGATCTGGAATGGGTTCGCACTATACCGGAGCGGCGCGGGCAGCGCGGCAGCGGCGAACGTTTTGGCCAGATATTAGAACCAAAATCCCCGACGTGCTTTATTTTCTGGGTTGCCGACGCGCCAGCAAGTGGTATAGATTCGATCCACACTGCCCTGTGTCACGGTATCCGGCAGACCTGCGGCGGCCGCGGCATGCGTCCGCCGCCCACGCTCACCGACGCCCACGACGGACACGATGACCGCCTTTTCCCCGATTCCCGTTTTCGATGCGGCCGACACGGCCGCGCTGCTCGACTACCCGTCGCTGCTCGCCACGCTCAGGCAAGCGGTCGTCGACTATGCGGCGGGCGATATCGTCAGCCCCGAACGCCTGGTCGTGCCGCTGCAACGCGGCGGCGTGATGCTGTCGATGCCGTCGAGCGCCCACGACCTGGCGAGCCACAAGCTCGTGAACGTATGTCCCGGCAACGGCGCGCGCGGGCTGCCGACGATCCTCGGGCAAGTGACCGCGTACGATGCGACGACTGGCGAAATGCGCTTCGCGCTTGACGGCCCGACCGTCACCGGCCGCCGCACGGCGGCGATCACCGCGCTCGGCATCCAGGCGCTGCATGGCACCGCGCCGCGCGACATCCTGCTGATCGGCACCGGCAAGCAGGCGGCCAATCACGCGGAAGCGCTCGCGGCGATCTTCCCTGACGCGCGCCTTCACGTGCGTGGCACGAGCGCGGACAGCGCGGCCGCCTTCTGCGCCGCCCATCGCGCGCATGCGCCGCGGCTCGCGCCGCTCGACGGCGACGCGATTCCCGACGCGATCGACGCGATCGTCACGCTGACGACGAGCCGCACGCCCGTCTACCGCGAAGCGGCGCGCGAAGGCCGGCTCGTGGTCGGCGTCGGCGCGTTCACCGCGGATGCCGCCGAGATCGACGCGAGCACGGTGCGGAGCAGCCGGCTCGTCGTCGACGATCCGGCCGGCGCGCGCCACGAAGCCGGCGACCTGATCGTCGCGCAGGTCGACTGGCAGCACGTCGCGTCGCTCGCCGACGTGCTGAACGGCACCTTCGCCCGCGGCGGCCCGCTGCTGTTCAAGAGCGTCGGCTGCGCCGCGTGGGATCTGGCCGCGTGCCGCGCCGCGCGCGACGCACTGGCCGCGCGCGAGGCCGGCTGACCCGGCCGCCCAGTCGTTCGCGCCGCTCGCGCGGCATCGCATCGTCGGATTCATACCGGCGATTTCCCGTACGCGGTGTAGGAAACGCCCTACACCGCGTCGAAGCGGCCTACATGAAGTTCCAATTCGGCCGATTTCAATTTCGGCGGCGCAACACGATACTGCCCGCATGAATGCCAGCCTGTCCCCCGCCGCACTCAGGGTGTTTCTCGTCGATCACGCGGTTGCCGTCCGCCAGCGGATCGCGCTGCTCGTCGGCGCGATCCGCGGCGTCGCCGTCGTGGGCGAAGCGGAAGACGGACAGGACGCGTGGACGCTTATCCGCATCAGCCGCGCGGACGTGGTGATCGTCGACGTGCGGCTCGCGGACGGCAGCGGTCTCGACCTGATCGGGATGCTGTCGAAGGCCGCGCCGCGCATCGTCACGATCGTGCTGACGAACCACTCGGCGCCGGCATTCAGAGAGGCATGCGCGACGGCGGGAGCCGACTACTTCTTCGACAAGACCGTCGAATTCGACGCCGCATGCCGTGTCATCGAATCCCTGGTGCACGCTCGCGTGCGCCGCCCCTGACGAGCCGGAGCGCCTCATGTCCACCGCCACCGCCTTCGCCGACGTGTCCGTCGTACCCCGGCCAACGATTCCGCTGCGCCCGGTCGCGCGCGCCGATACCGCCAAGCACCCGGCCGCACGCTGCTCGGCCTGCGCGATGCGCTCGATGTGCCTGCCGCCGCAGCTGACGCCCGCCGAATACGGCCGCCTCGACGCGATCATCTGCACGACGCGGCAGGTTCGCCAGGGCGACGCGCTGTTCCGCACCGACGATCCGTTCCAGAGCATCTATGCGGTGCGCGCGGGTTCGTTCAAGACGGTGATGATGCATCGCGACGGCCGCGAGCACGTGACGGGCTTCCAGATCGCCGGCGAAACGCTCGGGATGGACGGCATCGGCGGCGGCCAGCACTGCTGCGACGCGATCGCGCTGGAAGACAGCGTGGTGTGCATCATCCCGTTCGCCGCGCTCGAAGCGGCGTGCCGCGAGATCAAGCCGATGCAGCACTTCCTCTACCAGATGCTGAGCAGCGAGATCGTTCGCGAATCGAGCCAGATGCTGTTGCTCGGCACGATGTCGGCCGAGCAGCGCGTCGCGCATTTCCTGCTGAACCTGTCGTCGCGGTTCGAGGCGCGCGGCTATTCGGCGACCGAATTCAACCTGCGGATGACGCGCGAGGAAATCGGCTGCTATCTCGGGATGAAGCTCGAAACCGTCAGCCGGATGTTCTCGCGGTTCCATCGCGACGCGCTCGTCGAAACGCGCGGCAAGCGCGTGCGCATCATCGACGCGCAAGCGCTCGCGCGGGTCTGACGCACGGCGCCGGACGGCCGGCGCGGCGTCACCGCGTCGCGTCGCCTGTCGCCGCGTCGCGCAGCGCGACCGTGGCGGCGCCTGCCTGCCACGCGAGCAGCGCCCGTTCGGCCTGCGCGAACGCGCGACGCAATGCGTCGTCCACGTCGGCCCCGACGCACGGCGGCAGCGACCGGAGCGTCGCGTCGCGCATCACCAGGTCCAGCCGCACGTCGTACCGGTGCGCGCCATCGGCCGCCGCGCGCGATTCGATCGCGAGATGGCAACCGTCGATCAGCGCGCGAAACCGTTCGAGTCGCACCAGTTGCGCGCCGGCTTCGGCCTCGACCGCAGCCGAACCCGTGAATCCGAGGCAGGCGATCTGCATGCCCACGCCCATGTCGTCTCTCCTGACGGGGCCGCCCGCTCGTCGACCGCCTTGCATGTACCGTCCGCCTCACGATGGGCGGCACGTGTTTCCCGTGGCGCGGCGCGCATTCTTCGATCGCTGCCGGCCGATAGTCTGCCCGCGCCGCGCTGGCGCGGGGCCGTTCATACGTTGAAGGTCTGCGACGCCTTCATCTCGATCCACGTCATGCCGGCTCGCAGCCCTTCGATCATCGCCTCGCGCTCCGTCGGATACGCGTGGCTGTGCTCGAACGTATGATGAAACCGCGCGGCGCCGGCGCCGTGCTCGACCGACACGCGGCAGCGGAATTCGCCCGATTCGCACGGGCGCGTCTCCACTTCGACCGACCAGTCGCGTTCGTGAATGTTGCCCTGCAGTGTCATGCGCCCTCCTGCGGTATCAGCCTTCGAGCCGGAAGTGCCCGCTATGCAGCAGCACCGGCCGGCCGCCGATTTCCTCCAGCATTCGCCGGGCCATCGCCTCGATGGCCGACCGATGCGCGTCGAATGCGCCCAGCAGATCGCGTTCGAGCAGCGACCGCGCGCCGAAATGGTCTTCCAGCGCCTCGGCCGTGACCGCGCACTGGACGCAACGCCCGTCGACCAGCGCCGAAAACGCGACGACCAGATCGCGCGCGCAGTATTCCGGCGGTTCGGGCGGGAAAACGATGTGCATTTGTCGGCCTGTCATCGTCGTGATGGCTCCATGACGAGAGCATAGTGGCGCGCGCGGCCGCGCGCTTGATTCACGTCAATCGGTTCGCTGCGCCGCACGATCACGGTGCGGCGCCGCGCCGCCGCTTCAGCCGGCGTCGGGCTCGATCGCCGCGCCGCGCGCCGCGAGCAGTTCGCGCAGCACGCCGCGGTGGCAATGGTTTTCGTCGTCGCAGTAGCAGCCGATCGCGAACGCGGTCGTCGCCGACAGCGCGGCCAGCAGATCCAGCACCTTCGCCGCGTCGCCGTGCGCCATCTCCGCGCGAAAGTGGCGCTTGAACGCGTTCCATTCGGCGTCGGTTTCGGCGGCCTGCGCCTGTGCGACGAGTTCGGGGCTCGGCGACAGCGTCGGCAACCATACGTCATAGTAGTCGCGAGACGCGAATTCCGCCTTCGGTACGCCGCGCGGCGGCCGCCGCACCGTGCCGATCCGCAGGCCCTCGCCGGCCGCGCGCGGCGTGCCGAGCTGGATGATCCGGATGCCCATGTCGCTCCTCTGCCTCCCTGTCCCGCATGCGATCCCGTGATCGTACCGCCGCGCCTGCCCATGCGTCAGCCGGGCATCGCACATGACCGCGGCCGCCCAACAAAAAACCGGCTGCGCCCGCGACGGGACACAGCCGGTTCTTCATCTTGGCGCGCCGCCGCGCCGCGCTCAGACGCCGCTCTTCAGCACCTTGCCGATCGCATCCGCGACGATGCCGACGTTCGAGTCGTTCAGGCCCGCCACGCACATCCGGCCCGAACGCAGAATGTACACGCCGTGCACCTCGCGCAGCGCGTCGACCTGCGATTCGGTCAGGCCCGTGTACGTGAACATCCCGCGCTGCTTCACGTAGCGCGTGAGCGCTTCGCCGCTCACGTGGTCGCGCAGGCCGTCATGGATCGACTGGCGCATCCGCGCGATGCGGCGGCACATCGCCGACAGTTCCTCTTCCCACTGCTTGCGCAGCGCCGGCGTGCCGAGCACGGCCGCGACGACTTTCGCGCCATAGGTCTGCGGATTGCTGTAGTTCGAACGCACGGCGCCGGCCAATTGGCCGAGCACGCGCTCGGCCGCGGCCGCGTCCTCGCAGACGACGCTCAGGCCGCCCACGCGCTCGCCATACAGCGAGAAGTTCTTCGAGAACGAGTTCGCGACGAGCGTCGGCACGCCGCGGCGGGCCAGCTCGCGCACCGCGAACGCGTCCGCGTCGAGGCCCGCGCCGAAGCCCTGGTACGCCATGTCGACGAACGGCAGCAGCCCGCGCGCCTCGATCACGTCGATCAGCTTCTCCCACTGGCCTTCGTCGAGATCGACGCCGGTCGGGTTGTGGCAGCACGCGTGCAGCAGCACGATGCTGCGCGCCGGCAGCGCGTCGATCGCCGCGAGCATCGCGTCGAACTTCAGGCCGCCCGTGGCTTCGTCGTAGTACGGATACGTGTTCACCGTGAAGCCGGCGCGCTCGAAGATGAAGCGATGGTTTTCCCAGCTCGGATCGCTGAGCCATACCTGCGAATCCGGGAAATAGCGCTTCAGGAAATCGGCGCCCACCTTCAGCGCGCCCGAGCCGCCGAGCGTCTGCAGCGTCGCGATGCGGCCGGCCGCGCGGGCCGGATGATCGGCGCCGAACACGAGCGATTGCACGGCGTCGCGATATGCGGCCAGGCCGACCATCGGCAGGTACGGCTTCGGGCCGCTGTCGCGCTGCAGCGCGGTTTCGGCTTCGCGCACCGCGCCCAGCACCGGAATCCGGCCTTCGGCGTCGAAATAGATCCCGATGCTCAGGTTGACCTTCTGGTCGCGCGGATCTTTCTGGAAGTTCTCGTTGAGCGTCAGAATCGGGTCGCCCGGGTACGCATCGATGTGTTCGAACATGGCTTGAGTCGGTCTCGTTTGGAAGAATGGTCGGTCGTGGCCTGCGTCAGCGTGCGGAGGCGCCGTCGTGCACCGCAAAGCCGGCATTCTTCTGACGGAAGCGATACCCGATCGCGAGCACCGCGAGCCATACCGGGATCAGGTACACCGACAGGCGGAGATCCGGCGTCAGGTACATCACGACGAGAATGCCGGCCATGAATGCCAGGCACAGGTAATTCGTGAAAGGATAGCCCAGACTGCGGAAGGAAGTCTGCTCCCCCGCAGCACGCTTGGCCTGGCGGAACTTCAGGTGAATCACCGTGATCATCGCCCAGTTGATGATCAGCGCCGACACGACGAGGCCCATCAGCACCTCGAACGCCTTGCCCGGCATGAAGTAGTTGACCAGCACGCACACGCCGGTCGCGAGCGCCGACGCGCCGAGCGCGGCGAGCGGGATGCCGCGCTTGTTGACCGAGCACAGCACCTTCGGCGCATTGCCCTGTCGCGCGAGGCCGAACAGCATCCGGCTGTTGCTGTACACGCCGCTGTTGTAGACCGACAGCGCGGCCGTCAGCACGACGACGTTCAGCACGTTCGCGACCAGGTTGCTGCTCAGCGCGTGGAAGATCAGCACGAACGGGCTGCCGCCGGTGACGACCTTCTCCCACGGATACAGCGACAGCAGCACGGCCAGCGCGCCGATGTAGAAAATCAGGATGCGGTAGATGACCTGGTTGGTCGCGCGCGGAATGCTGCGCTTCGGATCGTCCGCTTCGGCCGCGGTGATGCCGATCAGCTCCAGCCCGCCGAACGAGAACATGATCGCGGCCATCGACATCACGAGCCCGGACACGCCGTTCGGGAAGAAACCGCCGTGCTGCCACAGGTTCGCGATGCTCGCTTCAGGCCCCGCATGGCCGCTCGCGAGCAGCCAGCCGCCGAAGCCGATCATCCCGACGATCGCGGCGACCTTGATGATCGAGAACCAGAACTCCGTCTCGCCGTACGATTTCACGCTGGCCAGGTTCAGCAGGTTGATCGCGACGAAGAACACCAGCGCCGACACCCAGGTCGGCACGCCGGGCCACCAGTACTGCACGTAGATCCCGACGGCCGACAGCTCGGCCATGCTGACGAGGATGTACAGCACCCAGTAATTCCAGCCGGACAGGAAGCCGGTGAAGTGGCCGACGTATTTGTTCGCGAAGTAGCTGAACGAGCCGGCGACGGGCTCGTCGACGACCATCTCGCCGAGCTGGCGCATGATGAAGAACGCGACGATGCCGGCCACCGCATAGCCGAGCAGCACGGACGGGCCGGCCATCCTGATTGTCTGCGCGATGCCGAGGAACAGCCCCGTGCCGAGCGCGCCGCCGAGCGCGATCAGCTGGATGTGCCGGTTCTTCAGCCCGCGCTTCAGGCCGTCGCTCTCGTTTCCAGAAACCATGTCTTCTCCATTCTGCCCGCCTCCGCCGGAAGCGGTGCGGCGCGCCTCGGTGTGCCGGGCGCTGTTTTGCTGTGCCGGCGATCGTTCGTGGGGGCGCCGGGTTCGGGACTGCAATCTTCGCGTGCGGCCGCAACCGATCCGCGTCAGCAGGCCGGCCAGACCGCCCGCCGAGTCGCCCGCTCACGCCGCACTGCTGCGGCCGCACACGAAAATCCGGCGTCAGTTTAGCGTCGCGACCGCGAAATCGGGTTGCGTAACCCGCTCATGCAAACCCTACATTATGAGATAAGATTGCATCCGGGAGACGAATGAGGAAACAAAAATGCCTGACCCGGTTCTCGATCGTATCGATCGCCAGTTGCTGTCGGTGCTGCAGGAGAACGGCCGCGCGTCGAACCTCGATCTGGCGAAGGCCGTGGGGCTGTCACCCGCGCAGACGTTGCGACGTCACCGGCGGCTGGAGGAAATCGGCGCGATCCGCCGCTACGAAACCCGGCTCTGCCCCGACACCCTCGGCTTCGGCGTCACCGCGTTCGTGCACGTGACGATGGAGCGCGGGCATATCCGCGATTTATCGAAATTCCAGAAGCTCGTGTCGGATCTCGCGCAGATCCAGGAATGTTTCTCGGTGACGGGCGACATCGACTACGTGCTGAAAGTCGTCGCGCACGATCTGAAGGGGCTGTCGCGATTCCTGCTCGAAACGCTGATGCGCATTCCCGGCGTGAGCGGCGTGCATTCGAGCGTATGCCTCGACGAGATCAAGTGTACGAGCGCGATGCCGGTGGAAAGCTGACCCACCCGGCCGGTGCGTACCAGGCGGATGCGTTCACCGCACCACCTCGAACGCACTGATCAACAACGCGCCCGCCGCGATCACCGCGCAACCGGCCGCCCGGCGCGGCGTCAGCCGCTCGCCGAGATACACGCGCGCGATCAGCGCCGCGAACACCACGCTCGTTTCCCGCAGCGCCGACACCGGCCCCATCGGCGCGCGATCCATCGCCCAGATCACGATGCCGTACGCGAGCGCCGCGAATACCCCGCCGCAGGCGGCCTTCGCCGTCTCGCCAACCGCCTGCGTCAGCCGCAACGGCCCGGCCCGCAGCCGGTAGTAAGCGGCCATCATCGCGCCGGTCAGCACGAACATCCACGCGGTATAGCCGACCGTGCTGCCGCTCTCGCGCACACCGATCCCGTCCACCACGCTATATGCCGCGATCGACACGCCGGTCGCGACCGCGGTCGGCAGCACCTGCATCATCCGGTGTTGCGCGCCGCGTCCGCGCTCCAGCCCGATCGCCATGATGCCCGCGCAAATCAGCACGAGCCCGCATTGCGCGCCGACGTTCAGGCGCTCGCCCGCGAACGCCGCCGCGCCGAGCGTGACGAGCAGCGGCGCCGTGCCGCGCGCGACCGGGTACGCGACGCTCAGGTCGCCATGCTCGTAAGCGCGGACGAGCAGCAGCGTATAGACGACGTGGATCACGGCCGACGCGACGACGCAAGGCCAGCTCGCGGGCGCGATCGGCGCGGCGGCCGGCAGGAACAGCAGCGCGAACAGCCCGATCGCGATCTGCAGCACCGTCGCCGAGCGCAGCCGGTCGCCGCTGCTGCGCACCAGCGCATTCCATGACGCATGCAGGAACGCCGCGCACAGAACGGCAAACAGAACGGGGATCGGCACGCTGAAACCTCGCTGACGGGTGGGAGGGCCGCGCGGTGCGCGGCAGGCGTCCATCGTATGAACGCGTCACCGGATTGTCAAAAACGCGACGCTCGACGCGCCGTCAACGTTCCGGCCGCGTGCTCCCATCGCCCGCCCGGCAATGCTTGCGCCGCAAGCAGCCGCCACGCCACGACATGTGACGCGGAGGTTGCGGGCGCCCCATCCCTTTCCATTCTCTTTCGTCTCGCGCCGCACCGTAATGAAACCGATACCGGAGCGCAACCGTCGCGAAAACACTCCGTCCCCATATCTTCACACGCGGCTGTTCCAATGCGCGTGCTCTCTCGCGAGCTTCGCGCCGAACCGACACGGCGACGGGGCCGCTCTCCACCACCGAAGACCTTTTGGAGTTTCCCGATGTTCCGTCAAGCCTTGCTCGTCACTGCCTGCGCAGCCGCAGCGCTGGCGCTGTTCGCCTGCGGCGGCAGCGACGATTCCACGCCGACGCCCGCCGTGTCGTCGCAGGATGCGCTGCAGACCGCCACGCCGATCAAGCACGTCGTCGTGATCTACGGCGAAAACGTGTCGTTCGATCACTATTTCGGCACCTACCCGAACGCGTCGAACCCGGCCGGCGAACCGGCGTTCACCGCAAAGGCCGGCACGCCGACGATCAACGGGCTGACGGGCACGCTGCTCACCGCGAACCCGAACTTCACTAACACGGCCAACGGCACCGACGCGGCGAACCCGTTCCGTCTCGACCGCACGCAGGCCGCGACCGCCGACCAGAACCACGCGTACACGGCCGAACAGCAGGCCGAGGACAACGGCCTGGCGGACCTGTTCCCGAAATACACAGGCAAGGGCTCGTCCGGCGGCGCCGGCGCATTCGGCACGAAGGGCCAGGTGATGGGCTACTTCGACGGCAACACGGTGACCGCGCTGTGGAACTACGCGCAGCGCTTCGCGATGAGCGACAACACGTTCACGACGGGTTACGGCCCGTCGACGCCGGGCGCGCTGAACCTGATCGCCGGCCAAACCAACGGGATGCAGATCGTCAAGACCTCGAAGCAGCCGTCCACGCTCGCCGCCACGTCGTACTACATCAACGACGGCCAGACGGGTTACACGATGATCAACGACGTCGATCCGGGTTACGACGTGTGCTCGAGCAAGACCGACCAGGCGATGATGACCGGCAAGAACATCGGCGACCTGCTGAACGCGGCCAAGATCACGTGGGGCGGCTTCATGGGCGGCTTCAACCTGTCGACGACGAACGGCAACGGCACGACGGGCTGCGCGCGCAGCACGGTCGCCACCGCCGTGAACGCCGCGACGGCCGACTACATCCCGCACCACAACTGGTTCCAGTACTACGCGTCGACCGCGAACCCGCAGCACACGCGCCCGAGCTCGATCGCGGCGATCGGCTCCAGCGTCCAGACCGACGGCAAGACGGCTGAACCGGCGAATCACCAGTACGACAGCGACGACTTTTTCGCGGCAGTGAAAGCCGGCAACTTCCCGTCGGTCAGCTTTCTGAAGGCACCGGCCGCGCAGGACGCCCACGCTGGCTACTCGGATCCGCTCGACGAGCAGGTGTTCGTGACGAAGGTGGTCAACTTCCTGCAGCAGCAGCCGGACTGGCAGAACACCGCCGTGATCGTCACCTATGACGACTCGGACGGCTGGTACGACCACGTGTACACGCCGCCGACGCACGCGTCGTTCGATGCCGTCGACCAGCTCAACGGCGCCGGAAAGTGCGGCACCGGCACGGCTGACGCAGGCTTGGCCGGGCAGCCGGTCAACGGCCGCTGCGGCCCGGGTGTCCGTATCCCGTTCGTCGTCATTTCGCCGTACGCCAAGCAGAACTACGTCGATCACACGATGCTCGACCAGGCGTCCGTCGTGCGCTTCATCGAGGACAACTGGCTCGGCGGCCAGCGTATCGGCGGCGGATCGTTCGATGCGACGGCCGGCGACCTGCGCAACCTGTTCGACTTCACGTCGAAGCCGAACACGTCGCCGCTGTATCTCGACCCGACGCTCGGCACCGCACTGAGCGCGGCCCCGGCGATCTGACCGGTACTGCCTGACCGCATGGCCGGCGCGTCACGCGCCGGCCGTTTCCATTTCAACGCGTCGCTTCGTGCGGCGCCCGATTTTCGAACGACAGCATGACAGCTCGCTCCGCGTTTCCGTCTCCCGATGCCGCCGGCACGCCCGCGCCGCGCGCCCTTTCCCGCCTGCCGCGCCGCGCGGCGTTCGTGCTCGGCGCGGCCGTGCTCGGCTATGCCGCGTTCGCGATCGCGTTTCCCGCGCGGGTGCCGGCGGCGATCGGCACCGTGGTCGCCGACTGGACCGGCGCGAACCCGCATCCGGTCGTGCTGCAGCGGCCCGCCGCGCAGCCGCTGTCGGCGGTCGCGCAGCTCGGGCGCGCGCTGTTCAACGATCCGTCGCTGTCGGCGTCGGGCAAGCAGTCGTGCGCGTCGTGCCACAGCCCCGATCATGCGTACGGCCCGCCGAATGGGCTCGACGTGCAGCCGGGCGGCCTCGCGATGACGCAGCAGGGCTATCGTCCGCCGCCGTCGCTGATGTACCTGTACCGCCAGCCGAACTTCAGCATCGGCCCCGATGCCGGCGAAAACGATGCCGCGCCGAGCGTCGCGCAGCAGGCCACGGCGGCGGCCGGCGTCGTCAAGGCGCAGAAGGTGGCCGGCACGGCGGCCGCGCCGCAGCTCGTGCCGCAGGGCGGGATGTTCTGGGACGGCCGCGCCGATACGCTGCAGCAGCAGGCGTTCGGCCCGCTGCTGAATCCGGTCGAGATGGCGAATGCGAGCGTCGACGACGTCGCCCGCAAGCTTGCGCAGTCGTCGCATCGCGCGCAGATCGAGCAGTTGTTCGGGCCGCGCGTGTTTTCCACGCCGCAGCTCGCGGTGTCGGAAGCGATGTTCGCGATCGCGCGGTATCAGGTCGAGGATCCGTCGTTCCATCCGTACGACAGCAAGTACGACCGCTGGCTCGAAGGCCGCGCGCGCCTCACGCAGGCCGAGTTGCGCGGGCTGCGCCTGTTCAACGATCCGGACAAGGCGAATTGCGCGGGTTGCCACCTGTCGAAACCCGGCAAGGACGGGCTGCCGCCGATGTTTACCGATTACCAGTACGAGGCGCTCGGCGCGCCGCGCAACCGGGCGCTGGCGCAGAACCGCAACCCGGCGTTCTACGATCTCGGCGTGTGCGGGCCGTTCCGCGACGACCTGAAGGACCAGACGCAGTATTGCGGGATGTTCCTGACGCCGACGCTGCGCAATTCGGCGACGCGCCACGTGTTCTTCCACAACGGCGTGTTCCACACGCTCGATCAGGTGATGGCGTTCTACAACGAGCGCAGCATTTCGCCGCAGAAGTTCTATTCGCGCGGCGCGGACGGCAAGGTCGACGAATACGACGACATTCCGCCGAAATATCGCGCGAACGTCGACGTGACCGACGCTCCGTTCGATCGCAAGCCGGGCGACAAACCCGCGATGACGGCGCAGGACATCAAGGATATCGAGGCGTTTCTCGGCACGCTGACGGACGCCCCGGCGCAGCACTGAGCCGCCGGCCGGGCGCCGCGACGGGTCAGCAGCGCGCGCGGATGCACAGGAAGGCCGGCGCCAGCGACAGCTCCGCATGGAGCCGTTCGGATACGGCCTTCATCTCCGGCAGCGGCGTCGGTTCGACGAAGCGGTCGAGCCGCCAGCCGCCGTCGGCCACCGCGTTCAGGATGTCGGCGAGCGGCCGCCGCCACGCTTCGACGTAGGGCCGCGGTTCGCCGAACCCCGACCAGTGGAAACCGAAGCGTGACGTGTCGAAGTACGTGCCGTCGCCGCGCGTGCGTTCGTCCATCCAGTCGCGCATCGGATGCGCCATCGAGAACACGAGCGTCCCTCCGGGGCGTGCGACGCGCCGGAATTCACGCAGCGTCGGCGCGAGGTCGCGCACGTAGTCGAGCGCGAGCGAGCACAGCACCTTGTCGACCGATGCGTCGGGCAGCCACGCGAGCGGCGCTTCGAGGTCGCCTTCCGTGACGTCGACCGCCAGCCCCGCGCAACGGGTTCGCGCGAGCGCAACCATCTCCGGCGTCACGTCGAACGCACGCACGGTCGCGCCGTGACCGGCGAGATGCGCGCTGCAGATGCCGGGCCCGCAGCCGGCGTCGAGCACCGTCAGGCCGTCGACGTCGCCGAGCAGCGCCATCGTGGCCGGTCGCTCGTAGAGCGCGTTGTGCGCCTTCGTCGGCGCGATGTCCGCATAGCGTTGCGCGAAGCTCGCGTACGCGCGGCGGCCGGGTGATTCGTTCGGTTCGGTCGGTTCGTTCATGCGGTATCCGTCGGTCGAAACGGGGCAGGCCGATTCTGCCCGATCGGATAACGGATGGCGACTGCCGTCACGCCTGCGTCAGGACAGGCTGTCGAGCAAGCGATACCACGCGACGCCGGCCGCGATATAGAAGCGCTGCAGCCCGTGCAACGGGATCGGCCGGATCGGCGTGACCCGAAACGGCAGCGGCAGTTGCGCATCGCCCGACAAATGGGCGGCCAGATGCTTGCCGAGCGTCGTCGCCATCGCGATGCCGCGGCCGTTGTAGCCGAGCGCGATCGTCACGCCCGGCGCGGGCTCATGCACGTGCGGCAGGAAATCCGCGGTGATCGCCACGCGCCCCGCCCAGCGGTATTCGAACCGAACACCCTTCAGTTGCGGATACAACAGCGTCGTCGCGCGTTCGAGGTGGCGCCAGTCGCTCGGCGCGCGCGGGTCGGCAAACGGGCCGCGGCCGCCCATCAGCAAGCGCCCGGCCGCGTCACGGCGGAAGTACAGCAGCAGGCGCCGCGCATCCGATGCGACCTCGCCGCCGGCGAGGATGTCGCGACCGAGCGCCGGCGCGAGCGGTTCCGTCGCGACGATGAAGCTGTTCGCGGCGATCACCGACTGGCGCAAGCCGGGCCATAGCCCGTCGGTGTAGCCGTTGGTCGCGATCACGACGCGCTCGGCCGACAACGTCGCGCCGCCGGACGTCGTGATCCGCCAGCGGCCGTCGGCACGTGTCAACCCGACGGCGCGGGTCGAGCCGTGCACGACCGCCCCACTCGCCTGCGCGGCGCGCACCAGGCCGCGCGTATAGCTGAGCGGCTGCACGCTGCCCGCGCGGCGATCGATCCAGCCGCCCGCATACGCCGGCGTGCCGAGCCGCCGCGCGACGTCGTCGCGGCTCAGCACGTCGACCGGCGCGCCGCGCGCGGCCCACTGCTGCGCACGGCGCGCGACCGTGTCGAGCATCGCGGCGGTCGGTGCCGGCTGGATCCAGCCGGCGCGACGCGCATCGCAGTCGATTCCGTGCCGCGCGATCAGGTCGAACACGGTATCGGCCGCGCCGCCGACGATGCCGGCAAGCCGCTCGCCAGTCTCGTCGCCGAACCGGCGGACCAGTTCGTCCGGATCGTATTTCAGCCCTGGAATCACTTGCCCGCCGTTACGGCCCGATGCGCCCCAGCCCGGCTGCGCGCCGTCGATCACGCGGACGTTCGCGCCGCGTTCGGCCAGATGAAGTGCCGTCGACAAGCCCGTGAAGCCGGCGCCAACGATCGCCACGTCGCACGACACGGACGCATCGAGCGCGGGCGTATCCGGCGCCGGCGCGGCGGTCGCCGCCCACAGCGAATCCGGCCATCCGGGTGCCGCGTTCGTTGCGCTCATGTTCGATCCCGGTGATCGGCGCCGTCCGACGCCAGCAGACGACGCAGGAATTCCTGCGTGCGGGGATGGGCCGGCTGGGTCAGCACGTCGCGCGCCGGCCCGCTTTCGCAGATCGTGCCGTCGTGCAGGAAGCACACGCGGTCGGCCACCTCGCGCGCGAATGCCATTTCGTGCGTGACGACCACCATGGTCATCCCGTCGCGGGCGAGCCCGCGCATCACGCCGAGCACTTCGCCGACGAGCTCGGGATCGAGCGCCGACGTCGGCTCGTCGAACAGGATCGCCTGCGGCGCCATCGCGAGTGCGCGTGCGATCGCGACGCGCTGCTGCTGCCCGCCCGACAACTCCGACGGATACGCATTCATCCGGTGCGAAAGCCCGACCTTGTCGAGCAGCGCGCGGGCCTGCTCGCGCGCTTGGGCAACCGGCACGCGCCGCACGTGCACCGGCCCTTCCATCACGTTCTCGAGCGCCGTGCGGTGCGCAAACAGGTTGAAGCGCTGGAATACCATGCCGACCCGCATCCGCAGTTCGTGGATCCGCTTCGAATGCGCGTCGACTTTCACGCCGTCGATCGTGATCGACCCTTCGTCGTAGGTCTCGAAGCCGTTGATACAGCGCAGCACGGTCGACTTGCCGGACCCGGACGGCCCGATCAGGCACACGACCTCCCCCTGCCGCACGTCGAGGCTCACGCCCTTCAGCACCGCGTGCTGCTGAAACCGCTTGTGTATCGAATCGATCCGGATCATGCGCCTCTCCTCAGTGCGAGCCGCTTGCCGAGCCGGTTCACGCCGAACATCAGCGGCAGGCCGAGCGCGAGATACAGCAGCGCGACGAGCGTGTAGACGCTCATGTTCTGGAACGTCGACGACGCGATCAGTTGGCCGGCGCGCGTGATCTCGGCGACCGTGATCGTCGACGCGACCGACGAATCCTTCAGCAGCATCACCAGCGTGTTGCCGTACGGCGGCAGCGCGATGCGAAACGCCTGCGGCAACACCACGCGCCGCATGATCATCGGGCCGCGCATGCCGATCGCGTGCGCGGCTTCGATCTGGCCGTGGTCGATCGCCTCGATGCCCGCGCGGAAGTTCTCGGCCTGATACGCCGAGTACGCGATGCCGAGGCCCAGCACGCCGGCCTGGAACGCCGACAGTTGCACGCCGAGATCGGGCAGCACGAAGTACATGTAGAACAGCTGCACGATGATCGGCAGCCCGCGGATCACGTTGATGATCGTGCTGCCGGCCGTCGAGACGGCACGATGGCGCGACACCTTCAGCAGCGCGAGGATCAGCCCGAGCACCGAGCTGAGCACGAATGCGCATGCGGTGATCTCGATCGTGACCACCGCGCCCTTCAGCAGGATCGGCAGGAAATCGATCGCGTTCTGAAAAAACATGAGGTCTCCTATGCGACGACCGGACGGCGCGCCGCGATGGATGCCCGCGACGCGCGGGCGATGCGGGTCGGGAATCGAACGACGACGCTCAGCTCATGTGCCACTTCTGCAGGATCTGCTGCAGCGTGCCGTCGGTCTTCATCTTGCGGATCGCGCCGTTGAGCTGTTCGAGCGTCGCTGTGTCGCCCTTGCGCACGATGAAACACACCTGCCCCTTCACGACGCTCTGGTATTCGGGCACGAGCCGCACCTGGCGATTGACGCCGTGCTCGATCTGGTACGCGACGATCGGCTGGTCGGCGAAGCCGGCCTTGATGCGTCCGAGCGCGACGTCGCGCATGATGTCCGCGATCGAATCGTAGGTCCGGACTTCCTTGAAGATGCCCTTCTTGTTGAGCGCGTCGACGAACGCCGTGCCGACCTGCGCGCCGACCACCTGGCCCTTGAAATCGTCCATCGACGTATAGCGGCCCGGGTCGTCGGCCTTCACGATCAGGCCTTCACCGAACGAATAGACGGTGTCGGAGAAATCGACGACCTGCTGGCGCGCCGGCGTCTTCAGCATCGCGGCCGAGATGATGTCGATCTTCTGCGTGGTGAGCGACGGGATCAGCGCCGAGAACACGGTCTGCTGCACGTCGACGCGAAACCCGGCCGACTTCCCGGCCGCGGTGATCGCATCGACCATCATCCCCTGGATCGAATTGCTCTTGACGTCGAGAAACGTGAACGGCACGCCGGTGGCCGTCGCGCCGACCTTCAGCGTGGGCTCGGCCGCAACGGCACCCGCCGATGCCGTGGAGAGTGCGATACAGGTGGCGAAACCGGCGGCCAGTGCGCCGAACCGCTTGATGAACGGAACCATGGTGACTCCTCCTCGAATAATCCGGGCGCCGGCCGGTCGCTAATCGACGCTGCGACGATGACTTGATCTTAAAACGAATCAAAAATATCGCAAATAGATTTTTGCGTATCGATATTCGATACGATATGATGCGATATCGAATCGATCCCGCCCCTCGCCATGGACACGTCGCCCGACCAAGCAAACGATCTGCTGTTCAACCAGTCGCTGGAAAAAGGGCTGAACGTGCTGCGCGCGTTCAGCGCGAAGCGGCGCACGATGACGCTGGCGGAAGTGGCCGACGCGGCGGGGATGACGAAAAGCTCCGCGCAGCGGATGGTCTATACGCTCGAGAAGCTCGGCTACATCCGCAAGCATCCGGTCACGCGGCGCTACCAGCTCACGCCGCACGTGATGCGGATCGGCTTCAACTATCTCGCGGCCGATACGTTGATCGACGTCGCGAATCCGTTCCTGTCCGAGCTCACGAACCTGACCGGCGAAACCACCAATCTCACCGAGCCGGACGAGGATGAAATGGTGTACGTCGCGCGTTTCGTGTCGACGAAGTTCGTGCCGATCCACATGCCGATCGGCAGCCGCATCCCGATGTACTGCACCGGCTCCGGTCGTGCGTTCCTGAGCGCGTTGCCGCCGGAAGAAGCGCGTATGCGGCTCGACGGCATGGCGCGCACGCCGCATACGCCGCGCACGGTCACGGCGCTCGACGATCTCGTCGCGTTGCTCGACGGCGCGCGGCGCGAAGGCTACGCGACCAACCAGGAAGAACTGTTCATCGGCGACATGTCGATCGCGGCGCCCGTGCTCGGCAGCCAGGGGCAGCCGGTCGCGGCCGTGCACGTGGTCGCGCCGACGAGCCGCTGGACGTTCGACGACGCGCGCCGCAAGCTCGCGCCGGCGGTAATCGACTGCGCGCGCGGGATCAGCAATTCGATCCGGACGCTTGAGTAGCGTCGATGAAATGGCATGCGGCGCGCCGTTGCATTGAAGTTCTGGAGGCAAGTTCGTGAGCCGGCCTCGGGCGAGGTTTGTACGACGCCTTCGCCACGGCCATCGTCGGTTGAAACGCGATGCACGCCAACGCGGCAGCGATCCGGACTCCCCTCATGACAGGCTCCAGAAATTTGCGCGATCGGTACGATGGTTTTGCCAGCCAATCCACTCCGAGACGGAATTGAGGCGTCAGCGTTGCATGCTCTTCCCGTACCCGCGCAACGCCCCCAGATACGCCACGTCGTGGATGAATCGCGGCGATCGTCGATGCGTATTCGAGTCCTGGGGTAAGCCCGCTAGCGGGCAACCGCCTCCGGCGTGCTGACGGCGGCGATCGCTGTCGCTCGCCGCTCCGCCAGCTTCTGCGCAAGCCGGTACGCGACAAGCGAGCCCGCCACGGCCAGCAGCATGGGCACGAGGCTGTCGTGATTCGCACGCGTGAATTCGAGCATCAATACGACGGCCGTGATCGGCATCTGCATCGACGCGGCAAGAAACGCGGTCGCGCCGATCAGTGCGCATCCGCCGAGCGATGCGCCCGGCCACACCGCGCTCCACAGTCCGCCGAGCACGACCCCGAGCAACGCGCCGTTCGCGAGACCCGGCGTCAGCAGCCCGCCTTCCGCGCCGGCCCGCAGGCTGCCGGCCTCGATCAGCACCTTCAGCACGAGCAACGTCGCGGCGAAACCGATCGTCAGCGTGCCGTCGAAACCGAGCGACGCCGGGCCCTTGCCGTTGCCGAGCAGTTGCGGAAACCCCATCGCAAGCACGCCGATCACCGCGAAATTGAGCAGCGCGAACACCGGCAGCCGCCAGTCCTTCGGCGCGTTCGCCCGCGCGCGGCTCGTGAGCCGGACGAAACCGTACGCGGCGAAGCCGAACAGCGGCCCGCAGACGATCGACCATGCGACGAGCGGCGTGCTCAGCACGAACGCCGGCACCGTGTACTGATGCTCGTTGCCGAGGCCGATCCATGCGACGACCGCCGCGATCGCGGACGTGACGACCGCCACGATCAGCGCCCGCAATTCGAACGTGCCGAGCAGCACCTCGAGCACGAAGATCGCACCGCCGAGCGGCACGTTGTAGACGGCCGCGAGCCCCGCGCCGGCGCCGCACGCGACCATCAGCCGGCAGTCGTCGGGCGTGAGTCGCGCCGCGTGGGCAAACCGCCCGGCGAGCAGCGAACCGATCTCGCGCGGCGCGACTTCGCGACCGAGCGGCGAGCCGAGCGCGACGGTGACGATCTGCAACAGCGCATGAACCGTCGTGCTGACGAACGGCATCCGAGGATCGGCAGCACGCACCGCTCGACGGATGCTGACGAGCGGCCGGCCATACCGGTAAAGCGCCCACCAGCCGCCGCCGGCGACGATCCCGCAGCCGGCCAGCACCGCCAACCGGCGCAACGGCTCGGCCGCGGTCACGCCAGTGAGGAAGCTCTCGGGCCCGATCACGTGCGCGAGGCTGTAGCCGTACGCGAGGTGCTGGATCGCATGCAGCAGCAGCGCGAGCAGCATGCCGCCGAGGCCCGCGCCGAGGCCGGTCAGGACAGTGACGACGGCCATGCGCGCGAACGGACTGGCGGTCGGCGAAGCAGCAACGGGGGCGGACGGAAGATCGAGGCGCATGGGGTCGGCGAACGAAGAGGGAAAAGGACGGTGCGCAAAGGGGCACGCCATCGTCAGGACCGAATCGTAGGCCCCGGCCTCTCATGAGACAAACGTATTTTTCGAATCGACTGATGTATTTTACGAATACTTGACGGCCAGCGGGCCACGACGGCCCGCCTTTCTGATCAATCCGGATACGTGATGCGCTCCGGTTCACGCCGCATGATGACTTCCCCGTGGCGCACCGACAGCGTGGCCTTCGCCTGCCGGCGCACGGCTTCGTAGTCGCTGTCCGCGTCGAGCACGACCAGATTGGCCGGCCGCCCGACCGCGATGCCGTAGCCATCGCCGAGATGCATCGTCGTCGCGCTGTGGTCGGTCACGAAGTCGAGGCAGCGCTGCAAGTCCTGGTAACCCATCATGTGGCAGATGTGAAGGCCCGCGTCGAGCACGCGCAGGATGTTGCCGTTGCCGAGCGGATACCACGGGTCCTTGATCGAATCCTGCCCGAAGCACACGTTGATCCCGGCACGGTCGAGTTCCGCGACGCGCGTGACGCCGCGCCGCTTCGGAAACGTGTCGAAGCGTCCTTGCAGATGGATGCTCTCGGTCGGGCACGAGATGAAGTTCAGCCCCGCCCGCTTCAGCAGCCGGAACAGCTTCGAGCAGTACGCGTTGTCGTACGAACCCATCGCGGTCGTGTGGCTCGCGGTGACGCGCGCCCCCATGCCGCGCACGCGCGCTTCTTCCGCGAGCACTTCGAGAAAGCGCGAATGCGGATCGTCGGTCTCGTCGCAGTGCACGTCGACGAGGCAGCCCGTGCGTTCCGCGAGATCCATCAGGAAGCGGATCGAGCTGACGCCCTGCTCCCGCGTGTTCTCGAAATGCGGGATCCCGCCGACGACGTCCGCGCCGAGTTCGATCGCCTGCTCCATCAGCGCGCGGCCGCCGTCGAACGATTCGATGCCCTCCTGCGGGAACGCGACGATCTGCAGGTCGATCAGCCCGCGCGCCTCGTCCTTCACTTCCAGCATCGCCTTCAGCGCGGCGAGCGTCGGATCGGTCACGTCGACGTGCGTGCGCACGTGCTGGATCCCGTGGTCGCGCAACATGCCGATCGCCGCATGCGCACGCGCCTTCGTGTCCTCGTGCGTGATCGTCGCCTTGCGCTCGGCCCAGCGCTCGATGCCCTCGAACAGCGTGCCGCTCATGTTCCACGCGGGTTCGCCGGCCGTCAGCACCGCATCGAGGTGGATATGCGGTTCGACGAGCGGCGCGATCGCGAGCCGGCCGCCGCCGTCGATATGGTCGGGGTTCGTCGACGCGACCGGTGCGATTTGCGCATCGATCCGCGCGATCTTGCCGGCATCGACGCCGATCGTGAACAGGCCGTCGCGGCCGCGCAGGCGTACGTTGAACAGGTTCATGGGGTGGCCTCTTGTCGTATGCGTTGACACGGCCGCGCGATCTGCGTCGGCGGCCGTGCGGTCCGGGCGACCAGTATGGAGGAAAAGCGGCGATGCGCGCACGTACCGCGCATGTTGCATCGACACGACAGCCGGGCCGCGCCGGACGGAAGCCGCGGGCAGGCCGTCGCGCAGGAACCGCCGGCCGGCGCGGGCGCATCGCGTCGTGTCGGTTTTGTGAACGACTCTTGCACGATCCGGAACAGTGCGCTCGCGGCCGCTCGGCCCGTGCGCGCGACGCGCATTCCTATACTTGCGCCGAACTTTGGTTTCCCGTCCCACACGCAGGAGCTTGATGATGCAAAAAACCCTGATCGCCGGCGCGTGCGCCGCCGCCCTGTTCGCGCCGCTCGCCCACGCGCAGAGCTCGGTCACGCTGTACGGCCTGATCGACGCCGGCATCGCCTATACCAACAACGTGAACGGCGCGTCGCAGTGGCGCATGGCGACCGGCACGATCAACGGCAGCCGCTTCGGCCTGCGCGGCACCGAGGATCTCGGCGGCGGCCTGAAGGCGCTGTTCGTGCTCGAGAACGGCTTCAACGCGAACAACGGCGGGCTCGGCCAGGACGGCAAGCTGTTCGGCCGTCACGCGTATGTCGGCCTGAGCCAGGCCGGCTACGGCACGCTGACGCTCGGCCGGCAGTACGACACGATGGTCGACTTCGTCGCGCCGCTGTCCGCGACGTCCGGCGATTTCGGCGATGCAGGCTTCGCGCATCCGTTCGACAACGACAACCTGAACCACTCGCTGCGCATCAACAACGCGGTCAAGTACACGAGCGACACGATCGCGGGCTTCAAGGTCGGCGCGCTGTACGCGTTCTCCAACTCGGCGAACTTCAGCGCGAACCGCGCGTACAGCATGGCCGCGAGCTACACGAACGGCCCGCTAAAGCTGGCCGGCGCCTACCTGCAGATGAACGGCACGAAGGGCTCGACGAGCGCTAGCCCCGGCGCGACCGATTCGGCCGAAGCGAAGAGCCTGAACCAGGGCGGCTGGTCGATCGGCTCGGACCGCATGCGCTCCTACGGCGGCGGCGTCAGCTACGTGTTCGGCCCGGCGACCGTCGGCTTCGTCTACACGCGTTCGCAGTACGACAACACGGGCGCGTTCGGCTCCAGCGGCCAGATCGCGTTCAACAACTACGACCTGAACGTGCGCTATGCGGTGACGCCGGCCATCAGCGTCGGCGCGGCCTATGTGTACACGGACGCCAGCGTGTCGAATCCCGACAGCAAGCACGGCACCGACCCGAAATGGCATCAGGCGAACCTGCAGGCCGTGTACAAGCTGTCGCGCCGCACCGACCTGTACGCGGAAGCGATGTTCCAGCATGCGTCGGGCCGCGGCTACCAGGCGTTCATCAATACGTCGGGCGGCGCATCGAGCACCGCGAACCAGGTGGTCGGCACGATCGGCATGCGCACGCGGTTCTGACGGGCATCGCGCGACGTCGTCCGTGTGCACGGCGCCCGTGTGCACGGCGCCCGTGTCACACACGGGTCCGGCGGCCGCGGACGACGACGCCAATGTTGTTCCTTCTGGAACGCAGCCCTGCTGGAATCGGGGTGTTTGCACGCGGACTCGCTACGTAGACTGACGTCGAAGGTCGGCGCCGCGCACCGCGTGTCGATCCGGCCACCCACCCCTTGTTCAGGAGAACCTCGTGAAATCGCTCGTCGTTACCGCCGCCGCTGCCGTCCTGCTTGCCGCACCGGCCCTGTCGTTCGCCCAGCAGGCGAAGTCGCCCGTCACGCGCGCGCAGGTGCTGCAGGAGCTGATCGATCTCGAATCGGTCGGCTACAACCCGGCGCGCGGGGAAGTCGGCAACTATCCGGACGACGTCCTCGCGGCGCAGGAACGACTGCAGGCGAAGCGTCTTGCCGAGCGGAAAGCGGCGCGGGCCGCGTACGGCCCGGCCGGCGAGCCGGCAACCGAATCGGGCGCGGCGGCCAAGCCCGCGCTGTGACGACGCGCGTCGCTCGCATCAAGCGTGCATGGCGAGCGACGTGGTTTTGGCATGGTCATGAAATGAAGCAACCCGCCGCGCGCCGACGCGCGCGGGGTCCAGGCGGCCGCGCTCAGGCGGCCTGCGGTTCGCGGCCGATCGCGTTCAGCATCTCGACGTCGCGCGCGATCATCGTCGGCACCTGCGCACGCAGCATCTCGACCCAGGTCCGCACCTTCGCATCGACGAAGCGGCGCGACGGGTACAGCGCATACACGTTCATCTTCTGCAGGATATGCGCGGGCAGCACGCGGACGAGCGTGCCGTCGCGCAGCGCGTCGATCGCCGAATACAGCGGCAGCATGCCGATCCCGATGCCGTCGCGGATCGCGAGCGCGAGCGATTCGGCGGTGTTGGTCTGCACCGGCCCGGCGACGTGGATCTGCTCGACGCCTTCGGGCCCTTCGAGCACCCATTCGTGCGTCGGAAACGCCGGCGTACACAGCGTCAGGCACGCATGCGCGGCGAGATCCTGCGGGCGGGCCGGCACGCCGTGCCGTTTCACGTAGTCGGGCGATGCACACAGAATGCTGAACGTCGAGCCGAGCAGATGCGACACGAGTTCCGAATCGGGCAGCGACGACGCGGTGACGACGGCCGTGTCGCTCGTGCCGTCGAACAGGTCGGGCATGCGCTGCGACAGCGACAGCTCGATCGACACGTCCGGGAATTGCGCGTGATAGCGCGTCAGCGTGGGCAAGACATAGTGATGACCGACGCTCGCGAAGCTGTGCATGCGCAGCACGCCGGCCGGGCGCTCGTGCGCGCAACTCGCCTCTTCTTCCGCGCGGTCGACGTCGGCGAGGATCTGGCGGCAGCGCCGCAGATAGCTTTCGCCGGCCGACGTGAGCGCGAGACGCCGCGTCGAGCGATTCATCAGACGGGTGCGCAAGCGCGCCTCGAGCTCCGACACCGCGCGCGACATCGCGCCCGTCGTCGAATTCAGCGATTGCGCGGCGGCGGTGAAGCTGCCCGTCTCGACGACGCGCGAAAACACCCGCATGTTTTGTAGGGTATCCATTCCTGTGAGCGACCTGTAGCGGAGCCGCCATTTTCCTCCACCGGATGCGACAGATTGTTACTCCGGCTGCAACTATCGTTTCCCCGCAGCTGCGTTAATGCGCGGGCGCCGCACTCCTACAATCGGCGCCTCACCAGTCGAACGGACCCGTTCGGACCCGCCGCGGCAGCTCGCGCGGTCGGCCTTGGGCCCTCTTTTCATGAAGCCACCACCTGCGATCGCGCGACCTTCCATCGAACCGGCACGATGGAGGCGATGGCTCGATCCGCTCGGCAACGCGGCGCGCGACTGGGCCACGACCGACGGGATGATCTGGCTGCACCTCGCGAAAACCGTGCTCGCGGCGCTGCTGGCGATGGGCATCGCGATGCGTCTCGAGATGTCGCAGCCGCGTACCGCGATGACGACGGTGTTCGTGCTGATGCAGCCGCTGTCGGGGATGGTGTTCGCGAAGAGCTTCTACCGCGTGCTCGGCACGGCGGCCGGCCTCGTCGGCGCGCTCGCGCTCGGCGGGCTGTTCGCGCAGCAGCCGGAGCTGTACATGGCCGGCATCACGCTGTGGATCGGCGGCTGCATCGCGCTCGCGGTACGCAACCGCCACTTCCGCTGGTACGGCTTCGTGCTCGCCGGCTATACGGCCGCGCTGATCGGCCTGCCGGCCGTGATGACGCCGCAGACGCTGTTCCAGTCCGCGCTCACGCGCGCCGCGGAAGTCGCCCTCGGCATCGCGTGCTCGGGCGCGGTCAGCGCGCTGATCCTGCCGTTGAGTTCCGCGAAGGCGCTGATGCGCTCGTTGAGCGCACGCCACGCGACGTTCGCGGCGTTCGCGGCCGGCGCGCTCTCGGGCGACGTCGCGCGCGGCGATTTCGAGCGGCGCTTCGCCGATTTCGTCGACGATATCGTCGGCTTCGAAGCCAACCGCGCGTTCGCGTCGTTCGAGGATCCGCACATTCGCGCGCGCAGCCGCCGGCTCGCGCGGCTGAACAGCGAGTTCATGAACGCATGCACGCGGCTGCATGCGCTGCATCAGCTCGTCAAACGGCTGCGTGCGAGTCAGTCGGACGCGGTGCTCGATGCGCTGGCGCCGCACGTCGACGCGCTGGCGCTGCGCTTTGCCGCGTTACGCGACGAACGCCCGCGCGGCATCGCGCCGGCCACGGGCGCGCTGCTCGAACTGCGCCGCTTCCACGGTGCATTGCCGAAGGCCGCGCGCGCGTCGCGGCGGGCCATCGAGGACCATGCGGCCGGCGGCCTGCTCGACTTCGATACCGCGATCGAACTGCTGTACCGGTTCATCGACGAATATCTCGGCTACGTCGACACCTACGCGTCGCTCGATCAGGACGATCACGCGTTCGAGCGCTCGGTCACGCATTACGCGGTGAAAACCAATGCGTTCTTCGTCGGCTTCGCGTTCCTGCGCACGGTGGTCGCCGTCGGCGCGATGAGCGCGTTCTGGATCGCGTCCGAATGGCCGAGCGGCTCGCTCGCGGTGATCGCCACCGCGATCGCGTGCGCGCTCAGCTCGACGTCGCCGCGCGCGCCGAAGTTCGTCGCGCAAATGGGCGCGGGCGCGGCGTTCGCGACCGCGGTCGGCTATCTGTTCCTGTGCTACGTCTATCCGAACATCGACGGCTTTCCGCTGCTGTGCGCGGCGCTCGCCCCCGTACTCGGCCTCGGCGCGTTTCTCGCGATGCGACCCGGCCTGTCCGGCTACGGGATCGGCTTCGCGGTGTTCTTCTGCCTGCTCGCGGGCCCCGACAACACGATCGCGTATACGCCCGAAGTGCTGATCAACAACGGGCTGGCGGTCGTCGTCGCGATGCTTGCGTGCTCGCTCGTGTTCGCCGTCGTGTTCCCCACCCACATGCCCTGGCTCACCAGCCGGATCGCGCACGACTTGCGCCGCCAGGTGACGCTTGCGTGCGAAGGTGCGCCGGACGGCCTCGCGCAGCGCTTCCAGTCGAGCACGCATGACCTGATGGCGCAACTGCGGACGCTGCTGGTGCGCCGCACGCGGCAGCATCGCGATGCGCTGCGCTGGATGCTGTCGACGCTCGAGATCGGCCACGCGGTCATCGACCTGCGCGACGAGCTGCACGCGTTCGGCGCGGCGAAGCCGCCGCAGATGCTGCGCTGGACCGGGTCGATCGATGCGGTGCTGCTCGAACTGCCACGCTTCTTCGACGATCCGACGCCCGCCCACCATGCGCGCACGCTGAAATCCGTGAATCTCGCGATCCGCGCGGCGCAGCACGCGCTGCAGGCGTGGTACGCGGTGCCCGACGCGCGGCGCAACATGCAGCGGATCGTCGGCTGCCTGCACTTCATGCGCAGCGCGCTGCTCGACAAGGACGCACCGTTCAACCGGCACCGCCATTGAAGATCGATGCGCGCGCAACGGGATCGTTGTTCCGGATGGAAATAAGCTCTCCAGGCGTGGTGATTAATCTTTAAGCAGTGCGAGCCTATAGTTTCCTCACTGCCAGCGAGACTGGCACTCACCCAGGAGAAAAAAATGAAGCCGCTGCACCTCGCCCTCGTTGCCCTGTCGCTCACCGCTGCCGTCGCCCACGCGCAGCCGGCGCCGGCAGACGCCGCACCGCAACAGGCGAACCGCGCCGAGGCCGTCAAGGCCGCCGGCCGCGTCAATCGTGCGCAATCGAAGCAGGAAGACCCGAACGCATGCGTCGGCCCCGTCAGCTTCTGCAACATCTATTTCGGCAGTTGAGCATGACGCCGCGTCGCCACGGCCACGCCCGCATCGCCCGCATCGCCCGCACCGCATGCATGACGTGCGCGGGCGAACGGCGGTCCGGCCGATCGCCGCATCGCCGCCCTGCACCACGCCGCTTCGATTGAAGCGGCGCTTGCCGTTTCAGGCGCCGCGCCCCGGCCGCCAGCCCACTTCGCGCAACGCATCCAGCAAGCGCGCCTGCCCGAGCCCTTCGACCCGCGCCCCGCGCGACTCGACGTCGCCGCCTGCAACCAACGCATTCACGATCGCTTCCTCCACCGTTTCCGCCGCCGCGACGAACAGCGCGGAAATATGGTCGTTGTTGACCATCCGCACGTCGGTGGTCGGCGTGCCCTTGCTGCCGTAATTCACGGCAGGCAAGCCGGCGTTGCCGGTCGCGAACGCGAGGAAGATGTCGCCGCTCGAATCCTCGGTGCCGCCGCCGACGCGGGCGAGCCCCACACTCGCGCGCTGCGCGAGACGCCTGCATTGATGCGGCAGCAACGGTGCGTCGGTCGCGATCGTGACGACGATCGAACCCATGCCGGCCTCGCCTTTCGCTTCGGCTTCGCGAAACGGCGAATGCACGTGCCGCAGCACTTCGCCGACCGGGTAGCCGGCCACGCGCAGCATCTCGCGCACGCCGTAGTTCGCCTGCACGAGCGCGCCGACCGTCCAGCCGCCCGCGTCGCTCGCCAGCACGCGCGACGCGGTGCCGATGCCGCCCTTGAACTCGTGGCAGATCATGCCCGTGCCGCCGCCCACGCCGCCTTCGGCGACCGGCCCCGGCTGCGCGGCGGCCAGCGCGCGCTGCACGTGCGCGGCGTTCACGTGCTGCCCCCAGATGTCGTTCAGCAGCCCGTCGTAGGTTTCCATCACGACCGGCATGCACCAGTACACGCGGCCGGCCGCCGCTTCGCGTTCGTTCGCGACCAACGCGTCGCGCACCGCGCCGACGCTGTGCGTGTTCGTATAGGCGATCGGCGTGGTCAGCAGGCCGGCTTCGCGGATCCATTCGAGCCCGGTCGCGTCGCCGTTGCCGTTCAGCACGTGCACGCCCGCGAAGCACGGCGAATCGTGCGCGGCGCCCGCGCGCGGCTCGATGACGGTGACGCCGGTGCGGATCGATGCGTCGCCGTTCTCCACGTTCAGCGTGCAATGACCGACCCGCACGCCCGCTACGTCCGTGATCGCGTTGAAGCGGCCCGGCGTGCCGAGTCCGATGCGGATGCCGAGATCCCTCGTGCGCATGATGTCATTCCTCCCGTCTTTCAATGATTCGGTGTAGCGGTGATACAGGGTGTCGACCCGATGCTCAGAGCGCGCGGAATGCCGCGCTGTGGCGCGCCCACGCTGCGTACATCACGAGCGCCGCGACCAGCAGCCCGGCGATGATGATCAGGTCGGTCGGCTTCGTCGCCGTCGCGAGCGTCGTGTAGAGCGTGTATGCGGCGCCCGCCACAGCGACCAGCGGCGTCAGGGGCCACAGCGGCATCCGGTAATGATGCTCGACGTCGCGGCGCACGAACCGGCTCGCAAGCGCGGCCAGCCCGACGACGAGGTAGATCAGCAGCAACAGGTCGACCGTGAACGCGGTCAGCTCGTCGAGGCTCGACACGAACACGAGCCCGGCCGACGGGATCGCGAGCGCGATCGTCGCGAGCCACGGCGATTCGAGGCGCGGATGAATCGTCGAGAACGCGCGGTTGCAGGTGCGCGACCAGAGCGCATGCCGGCCGCTGCTGTACAGCAGGCGGCCCATCGCGATCACGATCGCGATGATCGCGTTGAACACCGACAGGAAGATCCCGCCGCTGATCACGCGCGACACGGCCGGATTGCTCAGCGAACGCACGACATAGCCGATCGGATCGGCGCTCTTCGTCAGTTCCGTCAGCGACGGCGCGCCGAGCACGATCGCGGTGAGCGGCACCAGCTCGACGACGAGAATCACGAGCAGCGAATAGATCACCGCCTTCGCGACGTTGCGGTTGCCGCCGCGCAGGTCTTCCGCGAGATAGGCCGCCGAGCCGAAGCCGTTGTAGCAGAAGATCGCGGTGCCGATCGCGGGCACGATGGCCGCGAGCGTGGCCGGCACGAGCGCATTGCCGCTCGCGACGACCGGTGCGATCAGCACTTCGGCGCCGCGATGCGGCGACCCGAAGCCGAGCCCGGCGATCAGCATCAGCACGCCGATTTCGACGACCAGGAACGCGCCGGTGATCCACGCATTCGTCTTGATGTTCAGCATGCCGAGCAGATAGCTGAGCAGCACGATCGTCAGCGCGACCGACTGGTTGCCGAAGTGCGTGCCGAGTGCGCTGTTCAGGTACGGCGCGGCGCCGCTGGCGAGCACCGCCGGGATGAAGACGCTGACGGACAGCACCGTGATGAAGGTCAGGTAGCCGGGCAGCGTGCCGAACACGCGCTTGGCCATCACGTATTCGCCGCCCGCGCTGCGGTGCGCGGCGCTGAGTTCCGCATAGCAGAGCGCGAACGCCAGCGCGAGCACGCCGCCGAGCACGAACGACAGCACGGCGCCGCTGCCGGCCTGCTGGATCGCGAACGGCGCGATCACGAAGATCGAGCTGGCCGGGGTCACGCCCGATACGGTGATCATCACTGCGTCGCGCACGCTGAGCGTCTGCGACAGCGCGCGCGGCGCGTCTTCCGTTGCAGGCGCCGCTTGCAGCGTGCCCGTCGATTCCGACATCATCGCCATTTCGTGCTCCTTCGTTCCTTTGCCGCCTTTTTTTGAACACCCATACTCGGGCCCGATTGATTGCGTGGCAGTCTAGGAAGCCAATTTCAGGACCGCTATTCCCCCTTCGTGTTACGCCCTTCCGGTGGTGGTATGGATCGTCTCTTTTCCGAAATCGCGATGCATCAGGCGCTCGGCCGCGCGATCGACCATCTCGGCCAGCCGCGCTTCTGGCGGTTCCTCGTGCTGCTGCTCAATGAAATGACGCCGTTCGACAACGCGCTCGCGACCGCGATCGGCCGCGACGGCGTGCCGCTCGTGCTCGACGAATACGACACGGGCGGCACCGACTCCGCGTCGCCGGTGCCGCTTTACCTGAACGGGTTATATCTGCTCGATCCGTTCCTGCAGGCCGCGCACGACGGGCTCGCCGACGGCTGCTACCGGCTCGAGGAAGTCGCGCCCGACCTGTTCCGGCAGAGCGAGTATTTCCAGAGCTACTTCCGCGATGCGGTCGGCGACGACGAGATCCAGATCCTCGTGCGGCCGAATGCCGACACGCTGCTGTCGCTGTCGCTCGGTGCGGCGACGCGCTTCGACGTCGAGCCGCTCGGCAAGCTGACGGCCGCGATGCCGTGGGTGCTCGCGGTCATCCGGCAGCATTGGCGGCTGGTGGGCGATGCCGCGCGCGCCGCGCCCGACGCGGACCTCGGCGCGCGCGTCGAGCAGGCGCTCGCGCGCTTCGGCGCGGGTGTGCTGACCGATCGCGAGATGGCGATCGCAAGAATGGTGCTGCGCGGCAATTCGTCCAAGGCAATTGCCGAACGGCTGGCGATCTCGCCCGAAACGGTGAAGGTGCATCGGCGGCACCTGTACGCGAAGCTCGGGATTTCTTCACAGCCCGAGCTGTTTTCGCGGTTCATTCAGGCGCTGGGCGAAAACGACGCAGCCGGTTGAGCGGCGCGTGCGCCGTCGGCCGGCGACGCGCCGGCAGGCGGCCCTGCGCGGGCGGGGCGACGGCGAAACGTCGGCTTCGCACCGCGCGCTTGCATTCACCTGCCCGATTCGACGAACCCGCCATCCGGCGCCGGATGCGGCACGTACCAGCCGAAATACACTTCGGCCTCGACGAGCCGGCCATCGCGCACGCGCAACCGTTCGGCGTTGCGGAACCGCCTGCCGGCGGTCGTCACGGCTTCGTACACGACGAACACGTATTCGCCGTGCACGGCGACGTCGACGAATTCGAAACCGGCGAGCATCGCGCTGTTCGGCCAGCAGCGTGCGAGATACGCATCGCGATCGAGCCGGTTGTCGAGCGGGCTCGTGAAATGGAAATCCGGCGCGATCAGCGCTTCGATCGCGTCGCGGTCCTTGTCGACATACGCGCGATAGCTGGCGCGCGCGACATCGCCTGGATCCTGAAGCATCGTCGTCCCCTCCCGGAAGGATCGGCGCGAGCCGGGCTCGCGCTGACGACGATATTCCGGCGGAATGCGCGCGATGTCATCCACGCAAACCCGTATCCGGGTCGTTGCCGCCGCAATGCACGCGCGGCTGGGGCTCGGGGACGGATGCCGAATACCCGGGCACGACGACGATCGTCGCGCCGTGGCGCACTGCGTGCGCGCCGCCGATATGCCCCCCGATCTTCTCGCAGCACCGCCAAAAACCGCCTATCGTGAATAAGGCGCTCCGTTTGCCGCCTTTCGCCCCGACGTCGCTCGCGGGGGGCGGCGACGGCGCCGTGCTCCGGCACCATTCATCGCGATTCCGGCGCACGCTCGCCCGTGCACGCAATCGCGGCCGCCCACCGGATTATCAGGAGGCACTCATGAAAGCCGCGCTGCTCGTCAGCTCCGCCCTGCTCGCCATTGCGTCAGCTTCGGCCACGGCCCAGGGTTCCATCACGAAGGAAGAAAACGGCGCACTCGTCGCCGCAAACGGGATGACCGTCTACTCGTTCGACAAGGACAAGCCCAACGCCGGCACCAGCGCCTGTTCAGGCCCATGCGAGACCCTCTGGCCGCCGTACAAGGCCAGCGCGACCGACGTACCGGTCGGCCCCTACACGATCGTCAAGCGCGACGACGGCAGCCCGCAATGGGCGTACAAGGGCAAGCCGCTGTACTTCTACTCGAAGGACATGAAACAGGGCGAACGCAACGGCGACAACTTCAAGAACGTGTGGCACGTGGTCGCGCCTTGAACCTGCTTTCGACGCGTTCCGCGCGTTTCGCCGGGACGTAAAAAAGCCCGCCTCCGATCGTCGATCGGAGCGGGCCTCGGCGGCGCCTTCTTACGTCGCGCCGGCTGCATGCTGCCGGCGCGCGTCGACTCAGCGGTTCGACGGGAAGCTGAACACCGTCCCTTCGCGCACGCCGGCCGACGGCCAGCGCTGCGTGATCGTCTTGCGCTTCGTGTAGAACCGCACCGCATCCGGGCCGTACGCGTGCAGATCGCCGAACAGCGAACGCTTCCAGCCGCCGAACGAGTGATACGCGACCGGCACCGGCAGCGGCACGTTGATGCCGACCATGCCGATCTGGATGTTGTCGCTGAAGTAGCGCGCCGCCTCGCCGTCGCGCGTGAACAGGCACGTGCCGTTGCCGTATTCGTGCGCGTCGATCAGCGCCATCGCATCGTCGAGCGACTTCATGCGGATCACGCCGAGCACCGGCCCGAAGATCTCGTGCTGATAGATCGGCATGCCGGGTTTCACGTTGTCGAACAGGCACGGGCCGAGGTAATAGCCGCCGTCGTGGCCGTCGACCTTCACGCCGCGACCGTCGACGACGAGCGTCGCGCCCGCGGCCACGCCCGCTTCGACGAAACCCGTCACCTTCTCGAAATGCTGCTGCGTGACGAGCGGGCCCATGTCGATGCCCGCGCCGTTGCCCGGGCCGACCTTCATCTTCTCGATCTCGGCTTTCAGCCCCGCGACGACCTGGTCGCCCGTGTCGTCGCCGATCGCGACGACGAGCGGAATCGCCATGCAGCGCTCGCCGCACGAGCCGTACGCGGCGCCCATCAGCGCGTTCACCGCGTTGGGGATGTCGGCGTCCGGCATCACGACCGCGAAGTTCTTCGCGCCGCCGAGCGCCTGCACGCGCTTGCCGTGCGCGCAGCCGGTCGAATAGATGGTTTCGGCGATCGGCGTCGAGCCGACGAAGCTCACAGCCTTCACGCGCGGATCGGTCAGGATCGTGTCGACCGCTTCCTTGTCGCCGTTCACGACGTTCAGCACACCCGGCGGCAGGCCGGCTTCGAGCGCGAGCTCGGCCATGCGCAGCGTCGACGACGGCGTGCGCTCCGACGGCTTCAGCACGAACGTGTTGCCGCACGCGACGGCCATCGGCCACATCCACAGCGGCACCATCACCGGGAAGTTGAACGGCGTGATGCCGGCGGCCACGCCGAGCGCCTGGAACTCGCTCCACGAATCGATCGCGGGGCCGACGTTCTTGCTGTGCTCGCCCTTCAGCAGTTCGGGCACGTAGGACGCGTATTCGACGTTCTCGATCCCGCGCTGCAGTTCACCCATCGCGTCGGCGAGCACCTTGCCGTGCTCGGCGGTGATCAGCGCGCACAGTTCTTCCGCGTGCTCCTCGAGCAGCGTCTTGAAGCGGCTCATCACGCGGGCGCGCTTCAGCGGCGGCGTGTTGCGCCAGGCCGGGAACGCGGCCTGCGCGGATGCGATCGCCGCTTCGACGGTCAGCTTGTCGGCGAGCGCGACGCTCTTGTGCGATTCGCCGGTGGCCGGGTCGAACACCGGTTGGACCCGGCTGCCGCCGTCGACGCGCTTGCCGTCGATCAGGTGGCCGACGGTGGAAGTCACATTGCTGTCGTGTTTCATCGTTCAGGCTCGTTCGTGAATTCGGTTGTCGCTTCGAGCGCGCACGGGCTCAGTCCACTTCGTTCAGTGCGTCGGACAGCGCGTTGACGAGGTTGTCGATCTCGCGCTTCTCGGCGATGAACGGCGGCGCGAGCTGGATCGTGTCGCCGCCGTAGCGCACGTAGAAACCCTTCGCCCAGCAGCGCATCGCGATCTCGTACGGGCGCCGCGCCGGCTCGCCCGGCAGCGCGGCGATTGTCAGGCCGGCGGCCAGCCCGTAGTTGCGGATGTCCGCGATGTGGCGCTGGCCCTTCAGCCCGTGCACGGCCGCCTCGAAATGCGGCGCGAGATCGCGCACGCGGGCCACCGCATCTTCCTTCACCAGCAAGTCGAGCGCCGCGACGCCGGCCGCGCATGCAACCGGGTGCGCCGAATACGTGTAGCCGTGCGGAAACTCGAGCATGTACTCGGGGCCGCCCGCGGCCATGAACGTATCGTAGATTTCCTTCGTCGCGATCACGCCGCCGAGCGGCTGCACGCCGTTCGTCACCTGTTTCGCGAAGTTCATGATGTCCGGCACCACGCCGAAGGCGTCGGCGCCCGTCATCGCGCCGGCCCGGCCGAAGCCCGTGATGACCTCGTCGAAGATCAGCAGGATGTCGTGCGCGGTACAGATGTCGCGCAGGCGCTTCAGATAGCCCTTCGGCGGCACGACCACGCCCGCCGAACCGGAGAACGGCTCGACGATCACGGCCGCGATGTTCGACGCGTCGTGCAGCGCGATCAGCTCGAGCAGGCGGTCGGCCAGTTCCGCGCCGTGTTCGGGCATCCCGCGCGAGAACTTGTTCTCGGCCAGTTGCGTATGCGGCAGGAAATCGGCGTCGAGGCCCTGGCCGAACAGCTTGCGGTTCGGCCCGATCCCGCCGACCGAGATACCGCCGAAGTTCACGCCGTGGTAACCCTTCTCGCGGCCGATCAGGCGCGTCTTCGTGCCCTTGCCCTTCGCGCGCCAGTACGCGCGGGCCAGCTTCAGCGACGTGTCGGCCGCTTCCGAGCCCGAGCCCGTGAAGAACACGTAGTCGAGGCCGGCCGGCGTCAGTTCCTTGATCTTGTTGGCCAGCTCGAACGATTTCGGGTGGCCGAACTGGAAGGCCGGCGCGTAGTCGAGCTGCGCGACCTGGCGGCTCACCGCCTCGACGATTTCCGTGCGGCCGTGACCGAGTCCCGTGCACCAGAGGCCCGACAGGCCGTCGAAGATCTTGCGGCCTTCGCCATCGGTGTAATACGCGCCCTTGCCGGACACGATCAGGCGCGGATCGGCCTTGAACTGGCGATTGGCCGTGAACGGCATCCAGTGCGCGTCGAGCCATGCGGCATCGGTGCGGAGGTTCGTGTCGTCGTGCTGGGCGGTGGTGATGTCGGTCATGTCGGTCGGCGCGGCGCGCCCCTCCTTCTCGTATTGATATTGCGCATTGTCGGGACGCCAATTAGTCTTTTGAATATCGCAATATCAATGTTCACTTGCGCAACTATGCAAGCAAAGAAACCGAAGAGCCGCGCGCTGCTCGGGCAGCTCAGCGACATGGATCTCCGCCTGCTGCGGGTCTTCAAGGGCGTCGTGCAGTGCGGCGGGATGGCGGCGGCCGAACTGGAACTGAATATCGGCATCTCGACGATCAGCCGGCACGTGAAGGATCTGGAAACGCGGCTCGGCCTCGTGCTGTGCCGGCGCGGCCGTGCGGGCTTCACGCTGACGCCCGAGGGGCAGACGGTCTACGAGGAAACGCTGCGGCTGCTCGCGTCGATGGAAGCGTTTCGCAGCCGGATCGACGGCATTCACGACAAGATGGGCGGAGAACTGCACATCGCGGTGTTCGACAAGACGGCGACCAACCCGCGTGCGCGCCTGGGCGACGCGATCCGCCAGTTCGCGGACGAAGCGCCCGACGTCGCGCTGAACCTGCACGTCGCGTCGATCAACGAGGTCGAGCGCGGCGTCATCGACGGCAGCTACCACGTCGGGATCATTCCCGCGCACCGCAACTCGGGCAGCCTCGTGTATTCGGCGCTGTTCGACGAACGGATGCTGCTCTACTGCGGCCGCCAGCATCCGCTCTTCGACGCGCCGCACGGCAAGCTCACGTGGACGACGATCCGCCACCACGCATTCGCGGGGCTCGGCTTCCATTCCCCGAACATGGAGCTGAGCCACCGCGCGAAGCTCACGCGCAGCGCGACCGCGTCGGACCAGGAGTCGATCGCGACGCTGATCCTGTCGGGCCGTTATCTCGGCTTCCTGCCCGATCACTACGCGGAGAGTTTCGAGAACAAGGGGCTGATGCAGCCGATCGCGCCGCACCGGTTCAATTACCAGTGCCGGTTCGTGAGCCTGCTGCGGCGCTCGCCGCGGCCGTCGCGGGCGGCGCTGCTGTTCCAGTCGTGCCTCGAAGCCGCGCATGCGGCGGTGTTGCCGGCGGCTTAGCCGGCGGCTTCGGTTTCGGTTTCGGTTTCGTTCAGGCCCCGTCGTCGGCCGCGCGCGGCCGCGCCCGCCCGCGCGTGACGAAATGGGTCGCGACGAGCGCCGCGGCAAACCCGGACGCCGCGCCGACGCCGAGCGCCCAGCGCGGGCCGAGATGGTTCGCGACCCAGCCGGCCACCGGCGCGCCGATCGGCGTGCCGCCCAGCGCGACCGCGAGGCGCAGCGCCATCACGCGGCCGCGCATCGCCGGCTCGGTGGAGAGCTGCATCAGGCTGTTCGTGGAATTCATGAAGGTGATCGCGGCGATGCCGGTCAGCACCAGCGCGGCGGCGAACGACCAGTAGCCGGGCGCCAGCGCCGCGAACGTGCAGCCGAGCCCGAACAGCGCCGCGCCGATCCACAGATGACGGAACCGCGGCTGCTCGCGGCGCGCGGCGAGCAGCGCGCCCGAGATCGTGCCGACCGCCATCATCGACGACAGGAAGCCGAACCCGCGCGCATCGACGTGAAACACGCTGGCGGCCAGCGTCGAAATGAACAACTGGAAATTGAGCCCGAACGTGCCGATCAGGAACAGCATCACGAGGATCGCGGTCAGGTCCGGGCGGCGCCACACGTAGCGGAACCCGTCGAGCAGGCTGCCGCGCGAGCGGCCGGCCCGTACGTTCGCGCGCAACTCGTCTTCCCGAAGCCGCGACAGCGACGCCAGCACCGCGAAGAAGCTGAGCCCGTTCGCGAGAAACGCCCAGCCGGTGCCGACCGATGCGATCAGGAAGCCGGCCGCCGCCGGGCCGACCATTCGCGCGGCGTTGAACGACGTCGAATTGAGCGCGACCGCGTTCGCAAGCTCGCGGTCGCCGACGAGTTCCGCGACGAAGGTCTGCCGCACCGGCGCGTCGAACGCCGACGCGCAGCCGAACAGGAATGCGAACACATACACGTGCTCGAGCCGCACGGCGCCGGTGACCGTCAGCACGCCGAGCACGAGCGCCAGCGCACCCATCAGCGCCTGCGTGGCCATCAGCAGCTTGCGCTGGTCGAAGCGGTCGGCCGCGTAGCCGGTCCACGGCAACAGCAGTAATTGCGGGCCGAACTGCAGTGCCATCACCGTGCCGACCGCCGATGCGTCGTGATGCGTGAGCTGCGTAAGGACGAGCCAGTCCTGCGCGGTGCGCTGGATCCACGTGCCGATGTTCGACACGAGCGACCCGATCGCCCACACGCGATAGTTGAAGCTGCGAAGCGAGCGGAACACGCCCGCGGCCGGCACGCTCATCGCCGCTCCCGGTCGGGCGCGTTGCCGCCGTGCAGTTCGCCGAAATGCCGCGCGAGGAACAGCCCCAGAACGAGGATGCCGAGGCCGAACGCCGCCGCGTCGGCCGTGATCTTCAGGTCGAAATCGCCGATCCGGCGCACGAGTGCATAAGCGACGACGAGGTTCACGACGCCCCACACCACGTTCACGGTGGACGACGACAGCCCGCGCCCGGGCGGATTCGCGAACGGCGTCTGGAACGGCTCGCCGCGCAGGCCGCTGACGAGATGCGGCACGGCGTTCGCGAGAAACGCGCCGCAGAAGAAGTACGACACGAGATGCAGGAAGTTCATGGGCGGGCCATCCTTTCGGCGAGCGGGTCGATACGGTTTACGGACGTGCCGGGTCCTGGAATTCGGCGAGCCGCTGCAACAGCTTCACGGCCGCCGCGAGCTCGGCCTGTTCCGCCGCCGACAGTTGCGCGTGCAGCGCACGGAACAGCCAGTCGTCCTTGGCCGCGCGGTTCGCTTGCAGCACCTTGCGGAAACCAGGCGTGAGCGCGATCAGCGTCTGCCGGCCGTCGGTCGGATCGGGCGCGCCGGCGACCGCGCCCAGCGCCTCCAGCGTCGCGACCGTCACGCGCATCGACTGCGGACGCACGCTTTCGGCACGCGCGAGCGCCGACACGGTTGCCGGGCCGTCGCGATCGAGCCGCAGCAACACCGATTTCTGCGAGGACGTGAGGTCGTTCGGATGGGCCTGCTCCCGCATTCGCCGCATCAGCTTGCCGACCGAGATGCGGAGTTCGCCGGCGAGGCCGGCCAGCGGGAGCGTGTCAGGGGGAGACAAGGGGGAATTCATGAATTCAAGATAGCACATCGACAGTAAAACTGTACAGTTTTACTGTATATTTCATCGCGTAAGGATCGGAGCACCCGCACCCGCTTTCGCCGCGATGCCGCCGCCGTCCGGCCGCTCGAGCCGGCTCTGCGATAATGCGGGCTTCTCCCGTTTCCGCGCCGCCTTCCGCCATGACGCAGCCGTCCGCCCCGTTCTCCACCGACCTGCCGCCGATCTCGTGCCTGCCCGGCGACGCGCTGCCGTGGCTGCCGATGAGCGCCGACCTGCCGGGGCTCGCGATCAAGTACCTGCACATCAACGCGGCCGAGGACACGCTCACCGCGCTGCTGAAGATGCCGGCCGGCGGCACGCTGCCGCGCCATCGGCATGACGGCGAGGTGTTCGTCCATACGCTGCAGGGTGCATGGCGCTACCGCGAATACGACTGGGTCGCGCACGCCGGCTCGACGGTGCTCGAACCGGCCGGCTCGGTGCATACGCCGGAAACGCTCGGCGCGCCGGGGGAAGACGTGATCACGCTGAACGTGATGCGCGGCGACCTCGTGCTGCTCGACGACGACGGCCGCGAAACGGCGCGTGAGAACTGCCGCGTCGCGCTGCTGCGCCAGCGCAAGCATGCGCGTACGGCGCCGGATGCGGCCACGGCGTTCGTTACGCGGTAAGACTCGGGACAGGCGTCGGCGCGGCGCGATCCGCGCGATACGGCCGCACCCGATCGCCAGGATGGCCACCGACGTCCTTCGCCCGCTTCGCCGGCCGCTCCGCGCGTTATCGGAAACGCCTGAAAAACCGCCGAATATCGTCGGCAAGCAAATCCGGTTCTTCCATCGCCGCGAAATGACCGCCGCTCGGCATGTCGGTCCACTGCGCCACGTCGAACACGCGTTCGAGCCAACCGCGCGGCGGACGGCTGATTTCCTTCGGAAAGCGCGCGAACGCGACCGGCACGCCCGCGCCCAGATCGCCGCCCTGCGCGCCAAAGCGTCGGTAGCCAAGGCCGGCCATCAATTCCGCCCAGCAGTCGGCGACCTGAAGCGCCGACGTGCCGGGCGCCGTCGGCGCCGGAGAAAACAGGAAGCCGGGCAGCGACGGCGCGACGATGTCGAATGCGTCGTCCGGATCGCCGCCGAACGCGGCCGGATCGCACAGGCGATCGATCAGCGCGTGGAATTCGAATGCGGAACCGGGCCAGCCGTGCGTGACGACGAGCGGATAGGGTTTCGGGCCGGTGCCGCGCCGATGCACGAAATGCACGCGCCGGCCGTCGACGTCCGCGACGAATTGCGGCAGCCGGTTCAGCGCGCGTTCCGCCGCACGCCAATCGAACCCGTCGGCCCAGTACGCGGCCAGCTCGCGCAGCCACGCACCCTCGACGCCCTGCTGCCACGGCTCGGCAGGCGTCAGGTTCGGCGGGCGGGTGTCGCGCAGGCGTCGACGCAGTTCGTCAAGTGCTTGATCGGGTATCGCAATGTCGAACGGCTCGGCGTGCATCGTGTCTCCTCGCGAAACATGTCGACGAAATTCTGCGCGATTTTTCCGACCCGCGCTGGCGTGCGGCCGCGCGCGTCAGCCCGTTTCCCGCTCATCCGCCCGTGCGTCGCGCCGCAACGCCTGCGGCGGCACGCCGAACCCGCGCACGAACGCGTCGCGCATGTGCCGGCGGTCACGAAAGCCGTTCTCCTTCGCGATCACGTCGAGCGGATGGCGGCTCTGTTCGATCATCAGCCGCGCCGATTCGAGCCGCAGCCGCTCGATCGCCTTCGCCGGCGACTGCCCGGTTTCAAGCGTAAACACGCGGCTGAACTGGCGCGGGCTCAGGTGCACGGCCTCGGCCAGCTCCTCGACGGTCAGCGCGCGGCCGAGATTTTGCCGCGCGTAGTTCAGCGCGTTCTGGATCCGGTCGGATTTCGGCGCAAGCTCGAGCATTTCCGAATGCTGCGACTGGCCGCCGGCGCGGCGCTGATGCATCACCAGCTTGTGCGCGACCGACCGCGCGGCGTCGGCGCCGAGGTCCTTTTCCACCATCGCGAGCGCGAGATCGAGGCCGGCCGTCATTCCGGCCGACGTCCAGATCGGGCCGTCGACGATGAAGATCCGGTCGTCCTCGACGCGAATCTCCGGGTAGTGCCGCTGCATGTCGCGGCCGAACGCCCAGTGCGTGGTCGCGCGACGCTGCGCGAGCAGCCCGGCCTCGGCCAGCACGAACGCGCCCGTGCAGATGCCGGCGATCCGCCGCGCATGCGCATTCGCGCGGCGCAGATAGGCGACGACGCCGGCCGGCGCCGGCGCGGCGAGCGGATCGTTGACGCCCGCGACGATCCACGTGTCGACGCCGAGCCGCCCGCGCAGCGCGCGCGTGGCGACCGGCAGCCCGAGCGACGAGCGCACGTCGCCGCCGTCGACCGAATAGTTGTCCATCGTGTAGAACGGCGCGTCCATGCCCACGTTCGCGTACTCGAACACCGACTGCGCGGCGAGCGCCATGATCTGGAAGCCGTCGCTGATCAGAAAGCCGATTCGGTGCATCTGCGTTCTCCGGTTTCGTGCCGAATGGCCCGATGTCCGGAATCATACCCATCTACGTCATTTGTGTCGCCGCGCTTCGAGCCCAGAATGCCTTCACGCCATCCGGCCATCCTCATCGAAACGGAGCACATCATGACGCAAGCACATCGCGGTACCGCCCTCATCACCGGCGCGTCGTCGGGCATCGGCGCCGTCTACGCCGATCGCCTCGCGCGCCGCGGCTACGACCTGATCCTGGTCGCGCGCAATCGCGACCGGCTGAGCGCCCTCGCCGAGCGCATCACGAACGACACGCAGCGCGGCGTCGAGATCGTCGACGCGGACCTCAACGACCGCGCGGCGCTCGCCGCCGTCGAAGCGAAGCTGAAACAGGACGCGAGCATCACGCTGCTCGTGAACAACGCGGGCATCGGCACGCATGCGCCGCTGCTCGACAGCGACGTCGACGCGATGACGCGGATGATCGACCTGAACGTGACCGCGCTCACGCGGCTGACCTATGCGGCCGTGCCCGGCTTCGTCGCACGCGGCCGCGGCGCGGTGATCAACATTTCGTCGATCGTCGCGATCTCGCCGGAAACGCTGAACGGCGTGTACGGCGGCAGCAAGGCGTTCGTGCTCGCGTTCAGCCAGTCGCTGCATCACGAACTCGCCGACAAGGGCGTGCAGGTGCAGGCCGTGCTGCCCGGCGCGACGGCCACCGATTTCTGGCAGACGGGCGGCCTGCCGCTCGAGCATCTGCCGAAGGAAATCGTGATGACGGCGCCGGACATGGTCGATGCGGCGCTGGTCGGGTTCGATCGCGGCGAACTCGTGACGATCCCGTCGCTGCACGCGGGCGACGAATGGGACGCATACGAGGCCGCGCGCCGCACGATGGCGCCGCACCTGTCGGCCGATACGCCCGCGCCGCGCTACGCGGCCGTGCGCTAGCCGGACGGTATCGGCATCGCGCCCGGGCCAGGCCAGCATCTCGCGTGGCCGTTGCTCACCGAGCGGGGGCCGGCCGGCATCGTCCGGCCCGCCGCGTCGATGCATCCGGCGCAGGTCGATCAACGCGGCGCGTGCGCCGGCTCCCGCGGCGTCGCGCGCACGCCCAGCAGCATCGCCACCGCGCACGCGGCCAGCAATCCGGCGATCATCAGCATCGCCGCATCCATGCTGCCGGTGCGCGTGCGGATCACGCCGACGATCCACGGCGTGATCATCCCGCTCGATACGCCGATGCTGCTGATCAGCGCGATCCCGCCCGCCGCGCCGGCCCCCGCGAAATACGCGGACGGCACGGCCCAGAACACCGGGTGCGCGGCGAAGATCAGCATCGCCGCGATCGACAGCAGCGCCATCATCGCGACGATGCTCGGCAGGTGCAGCGTCAGCAACGCGAGCGCCACCGCGCCGCCGAATGCGCACACGGCGAAATGCCGGCGGCGTTCGCGCTTGCGGTCCGAGCGCCGCGCGATCGCGATCAGCCCGGCCGCGCCGATCGCGTTCGGCACGATCGACAGCAGGCTGATGTGCACGACATCGTGAATGCCGAATTCGCGAATCATCAGCGGCATCCAGAACAGCAGCATCAGCAGCGCGGTCGTCAGCGAGAAATAGATGAACGCGAACAGGTAAGTGCGCGGTTCGGTCAGCACCTGCCGCAGCGAAACAGCCGCGTGCGCGGGCGCATCCGCGCGATCGGCGGCCAGATCGGCCGCGAGCCGCTGCCGGTCGTCGCCGGACAGCCAGCGCGCGTGTTCGGGGCGGTCGCACAGCCAGAACCATGCGATCACGCCGAGCAGGATCGCGGGCGCGCCCTCGATCGCGAACATCCATTGCCAGCCGTGCAGCCCGAGCACGCCGGACATCCCGCGCATCAGCCAGCCCGATAGCAGCCCGCCGATCATCCCGGCCACCGCGACGCCCGCGTAGAAGATCGACAGCACCGACGCGCGACGGCGCGCCGGATACCAGTACGTCAGGTAGAACACCACCCCGGGGAAGAAACCGGCTTCGAACAGCCCGAGCAGGAAGCGCAGCACGTAGAACTGCTTGGCGCTGTCGACGGTGATCATCGCGACCGACACCGCCCCCCACAGGACCATGATCCGCGCGAACGTGCGGCGCGCGCCGAAGCGGCGCAGCAGCGCGTTGCTCGGCACCTCGAACAGCACGTAGCCGACGAAGAACAGCACCGCGCCGAGGCTGTACATCGCGTCGGTCAGGCCGAGATCCTGCCGCATCTGCAACTGCGCGAAGCCGATGTTGCTGCGATCGAGGATCGACACGATGTAACAGACGAACAGGAACGGCACGATGCGCATGCCGATGCGGCGGTAAAGCGCGTCGTTGCCGGACGCGGCGGGGCCGGACGCAGCCGCGTGCGCGGCGTCCGCTTGCAGGGGGATGGACATCGATCGTCTCCTCGATGGATGCGAATACGGGCCGGACGTGAAACGCGACGCCGGTCGCCGCCGCCCGCCGACGGCGACCGGCCGAAATCGACGGTCAACCGCGCCGCGCGGATTCGCCCTTCACGCCCGCCATCAGCGCCACGCCGCTCGCGACCAGCAGCGCGGCCAGCAGATACACGGCGAGATCCATGCTGCCCGTGCGCGTGCGGATCATCCCGATCACCCACGGGCTGACGATGCCGCTCGTGATCCCGATGCTGCTGATCAACGCGATCCCGGCCGCGGCCGCGTGGCCGGACAGGTAGCGGGTCGGCACGGCCCAGAAGATCGGCAGCGCGGCGAAGATCAGCGTCGCCGCGATCGACAGGCATGCAAGCATCGCCGCGAAGCTGTGCAGGTGCAGCGTCAGCGCCGCGAGCGCGAGGCCGCCGCCGATCGTGCAGCACGCGAAGTGCTTGCGGCGCTCGCCGGTGCGATCCGAGCGGCGCGCGATCAGCACCAGCCCCACCGCGCCCACCGCATTCGGCACGACCGTGTAGAGGCTCACGGCGACGACGTCGGTCACGCCGAAGTCGCGGATCATCAGCGGCATCCAGAAATTGAGCGTCAGCGATGCGCAGGTCAGCGAGAAATAGATGAACGCGAACAGGTACACGCGCGGGTTCGCGAGCGCGGCCATCACGCTGCGTCCGTCGTGCGCGTTGCCGTGTGCGCGGCCTTCGGCGCACAGCGCGGCGACGCGGGCCTTTTCGTCGGACGTGAGCCACGTCGCGTCCTGTGGCCGGTCGACGAGGAACGTGAACGCGGCGAACGCGAGCAGGATCGCCGGCGCGCCTTCGATCGCGAACATCCACTGCCAGCCGTGCAGCCCGAGCACGCCGCTCATGTCGCGCATGATCCAGCCGGACATCAGGCCGCCGAGCACGCCGGCCACCGCGACGCCCGCGAAGAACACGGAGATCGCCGCCGCACGCCGGTTCGTGGGGAACCAGTAGGTCAGGTACAGCACGATGCCGGGGAAGAAGCCGGCCTCGAACACGCCGAGCAGGAAGCGCAGCACGTAGAAATGCGACGGCTGCGACACGAACATCATCCCGGTCGACGCGAGGCCCCACAGCAGCATGATCCGCGTGAACGTGCGACGCGCGCCGAACCGCGCGAGCAGCATGTTGCTCGGCACTTCGCAAAACACGTAGCCGACGTAGAACACCGCGGCGCCGAGGCCGTACATCGCATCGCTGAAGCCGAGATCGTGCTTCATCTGCAACTGCGCGAAGCCGATGTTGATGCGGTCGAGGAACGACACGACGTAGCAGAGGAACAGGAACGGGACGATCCGCCACGCGATCTTGCGGAACAGCAGCGCGTCGTCGAGTGCGGATGCGGAAGCCGGCGCCGACGCGCTCGCGTGCGCGAGCGTCGCTTCGGCGGGAAGCGATTGAGGCATGTCTCTCTCCAAACGGGCCGCGCGATATCGAGCGCGCGGCAGTCTCCGAGGGCGTGCATGCGCCCTGCTTTCTTGTGAGACCGGATACGGATGCCGGCGCCGCGGCGCGATGCCGCCGCGGATGCCGCAACCCTCAGTGAAACGGCGAGGCGATCATGTCAACGCCGCCTCGCCGCCGCGTGCCGTTCACTCCTGCAGCGCGGCCCACATGTCCTTGTCGCGCTGCGCGGTCCAGATGCGCGGATGCGCGATGCCGCTCGCCTCGTCGAACGCGCGCGACACGTCGAACGGCAGACAGTGCTCGTAGATGAACACGTGGCCGAACTTCGGGTCCATCGCTTCGCGCGTGAGCGCCATCGCCGCCTTCAGGTCGAGATTGCGCTCGACGGCCTTGCGGCCCTGCGCGAGCAGCGTCGTGACGAAATCCTTCGTGTAGTCGAGGCCCTTGTTCACTTCGGCCGGATTCAGCAGCGCCGGGCCGCGGCCCGGCACGAGCTTCTCGGCGCCGAGCGCGCGCAGCGCCTCGAGCGTGGCCGGCCACTGTTCGAGCTGGGCGTCGCCGCAATAGCACGCGGCGTCGTATTCGACGAGGTCGCCCGAGAACAGCACCTTCTGCGACGGCAGCCACACGATCGTGTCGCCCTTCGTGTGGCCCGAGCCGACGTGCATGATCTTCACTTCGAGCTTGCCGAGGAACAGCGTGATCTCGCGCTCGAACACGAGCGTCGGCCAGGTCAGGCCCGGCACCGTCTCGACGCCGGCGAACAGGCGCGGGAAGCGCTCGATTTCCGACTTCATGTCGGCCTCGCCGCGCTCGACGATCATCTCGTACGTGCCGCGGCTCGCGATCACGTGCTGCGCGCCTTCGTCGAAGTACGCGGACGCGCCGAGCACGCGCACCGCATGGTAGTGCGACAGCACCACGTGCTTGATCGGCTTGTCGGTCACGCTGCGGATCTTCGCGATCAGGTCCTGCGCCATCGCGGGCGTCGCGGTCGTGTCGACGATCAGCACGCTGTCGTCGCCGATGATCACGCCCGAGTTCGGGTCGCCTTCGGCTGTGTACGCGTACGCGTTCTCGGACAGCTTCGTCCAGGTGACTTTCTTCTCTTCCAGATCGGCTTGGGAGGCGAATGCTTTGGCCATTGTGCGTTCCGTGGCTGCGAGCCATGTGTTGAGGGGAATGAGCGGATCATCTGCCCGCCCCGAATATTTGTCAATGGCAAATCGGCTTGCTATTGTTTAATACGGGTAAACCTGCGGGGCTGGCGCCAAAAACGGCGTCGGATACCATGCGGGGTTTCGTCAACGGAAGAATCATCGCGTGCAGAACCACGAAGTCAGCGCGGACGATGCGCCGCCCAAGGCGCAGCGCGGCATCCAGAGCGTCGAGGTCGGCGGCCGGCTGCTCGACGCGCTCGCGCGCCGGCGCAAGCCGCTCGGGCTGTCGGAGCTGGCCGCCGCGGCCGATCTCTCCACCGCGCAGGCGCACACCTATCTCGTGAGCCTGACGCGGCTCGCGCTCGTGAAGCGCGATGCGATCACCGGCAACTACGAGCCGGGCCCGCTGTCGCTGCGGCTCGGGCTGATGTCGATCGAGCGCCAGCCGGCCTACCGCGCGACGCTGCCGCATGCGGCGCGGCTCGCGGAAACGGTCGGCCTGAGCGTCGCGCTGTCGGTGCCGGGCGTGCTCGGCCCGACGATCGTGCGCATCGAGCACGGTGGCTATCCGCTACACATGAACCTGCACGTCGGTTCGGTGATGTCGCTGGACACCACGGCGACCGGCCGGGTGTTCCGCGCGTTCGGCGACGCCGCGCAAATCGGTGCGATGGCGGCCAGTCAGGCCGGCGCGGGCGATACGCTCGCCGGCGCCGAACACGCATCGCGCGTGACGGACGCCGACGCGCGACACGCGGACCTCGACGCCATCCGCGCGCGCGGCATCGAACGCAGCATCGACCGGCCGAGCCCGGGCGTCAGCGGGATGTGCGTGCCCGTTCTCGATGCGCACGGGCGCCTGCAGCTCGCGTTGACCGTGATCGGTTCGACGGGATCGATCGATGTCGACTGGGATGGCCCGATCGCGGCGGCGTTGCGCGATGCGGCGCGGCAGGCCACCGCGTCGCTCGGCGCGGAACCGGCGGAGCCGGTGCCCGCGCCGGCGCCGGGCACCGCGCGCGTACCGCCCGCGCTGGGCGACGACGCGAAGGCGCAGCGCGGGATCAATGCGCTCGACAGCACCGGCGACCTGCTGCTCGCGCTGGTGTCGGCCGGCCGCGCATTGCCGCTGCGCGATCTCGCGACGGCGGCCGGCATGCCGGCCGCGAAGGCGTTTCCGCATCTGGTCAGCCTGCAGAAAATCGGCCTGCTGGGTCGCGACGACGCCGGCTGCTTCAACGGCGGCCCGCTCGCGCAGGCGCTCGGGCTGATCGCGATGCAACGCGTGTCGCCGACGCGCGACGCGGAAGCGGAGATCGTCGCGCTCGCCGGCGCGACCGACATGAGCGTGGCCGCCGCGACGCTCGGGCCGCTCGGGCCGACCGTGATCCGGCTGGAAGAATCGGCGCGGCCGCAGCACGTGAGCCTGCAGGTCGGCACCGTGATGTCGCTCGTCAATACGGCGATCGGGCGGATTTTCGCGTCGGGCATGTCCGACGACGTGCTGGCCGACCTGCTCGCCAACGAGCCGGTGCGCCTCGCCGGCGCGCGCACCGCGCCGGACGACGCGGCCTTCCGCTCACGGCTCGCGGCGATCCGCGCGGACGAACTTGATTTCGCGTTCGACGCGCCGGTGCCCGGCATCGGGACGATCGCCGCGCCGGTGTTCGATCACACCGGCAGCATCCGGCTCGTGATCGCGATCATCGGCTCGTCGCGCGGCTTCCCGCGCGGCCCGGACAGCGAGCTGGCGCAAGCACTGCACGCCGCGACGCGACGGCTGTCCTGGCGCTTCGGGTGGATCGGCCGGTAGCCGCGCCCTTTCCCCACACCGTACGTTCGAATCCCTTTCTTTCTGCTCGCGGGGCCGTGCCGGCACGGCCTCGTCACGCCTATCCGACACGCGCGGACAGCCAATATTCATGTTGCGCGGCAGCAACATAAATTGTCAGTAATTCTCATATAACGAAATCGCATTTCACAAGGCGAGGTCGTTTCGCTATGATTAGGGTTATCCCTAACTCGCCACCTATATGGGGCTTCGTCATGCAAACGTCTAATGTCTCCGATCGTTCCACCCAATCCACTGGCTGGCTCGCACGTGTTGGCGAGCTGCTTGCGGAAGCCTGGGCACTGCACCTCGAGAACTGCGAAGTCATCGCTGAAGCACACGCGCGCCTGCCGCGCTGAGCGAACCGCCAGCCGCCTGATGCGTTTGCGCTGACGCGCACCGCGAGCGGCTGTTGCACCGGGCACCGGACGGTTGCGTCGGTCGGATAGCAAGAGGCCGCGCCCGTCCCGGCCGAATACGCTCGCCGGGCGGCGAGCGTTTCGAGATCGTGTCGAGGCGGTGTTTCAGGCCGATATAGGCGCCGATTCGTATGTATCGGCGCGAACCGCTTGCTGCAAGCGGTTGCCCGCATGAAAAGCCACGGCGATTAGCGCCCGGCAATCGTAATCGGAAGATTCATCCGTTTTTGTGGGTCAACGCCCGTCTTCACGGCCAGCCTTCCCTTTCAGCCGTTCACCGGTGACATCCGCGCCGACGCCTAGCCGCATCCGCGCGCCGTTGCCACGCCGGTCGCGCTTTCAGCTCCCTTCCGTCACACCTGAATCGAAGGCACATCCTTCATGCACCGCAGCGCGAACATCGAACGGCTGTGGCGGATGCTCGATATCCGGTACAGCTTTTCGCGCAGGAAGCGTTCGTAGCCGGCCGTGCCGTCCACCGCGACCTTGATCCAGTAGTCGTATTCGCCCGACACCAGATACGCCTCGAGCACCTCCGGCAGCGCCGCCAGTTCGGCGCCGAAACGCGCCAGCGCGTCGTCTTCATGGCGATCGAGCGTGACTTCGAGAATCACGATGTCCGCATAACCGAGCTTGCGCTGGTTGACCAGCGCGACATAGCCGTCGATGTAGCCGTCGAGTTCGAGTTGCCGCGTGCGGTTCCAGCAGGCGGTGGTCGACATGCCGATCTGTTCGGCCAGTTCGGCGTTCGACAGACGCGCATTTTTCTGCAATGCCCCGAGGATCTTGCGGTCCTGATTGTCGAGCGTTTTCGGCGTGCGTTCGCGGGTAGCCATGGCGAGAAGAATCTTCTACTGAAAATCGGCATTCTATCTGAACGACATTCCGGTTTCAGGTCTGTTTTGCTGGAAAACAGGAAGCCTTTTAACCGGGCCGCTTGATACATTTTCTCCATGCCTGCTGCCCGGCACGCTCCCCGCGACCACCCCTCGCAGCGGGACGCACGACCGCAATCACGAGTTGCGGTGCCGGCCGGCAGGCATGCGATTCCCCGCCGCCCGCACGCCTATCCGACCGCGTGCGGGGCCGGTGCCTGCTTCCCCGCTTCTGCCCGCCCGTCATGTCGTTCAAGCTTTATCTGTCGTTCCTCGCTGCTTCCGTCGTCCTCATCTACGCGCCCGGTCCCGTCAACCTGCTCACGATGAACCAGGCGCTGCGCACCGGCTGGCGCCGCGCGCTGCCGTGCGTCTGGGGCGGCACGCTCGCCGTGCTGCTGCAACTCGCGCTGACCGCGCTGTGCCTGAATTCGCTGGTTCACCTCGACGAACACGCGCTGACCGTGCTGCGCTGGGCCGGCGCCGCGTATCTCGTCTGGCTCGGCGCCAGGCAATGGCTGAATCGCGCGCCGGCCGGCGCAGCCGCGGCACCGGCCGACACCGGCGCCGACACCGGAACGGCAAGCGCCGCGCCGGACACCGACACCGGGCGCGCGCTGTTCTGGCGCGGCGTCGCGACTTCCGGACTGAATCCGAAGACGCTGCTGTTCTTTCCATCGTTCTTTCCGCAATTCATCAGCCCGACCGCCGACTGGAGCCTGAACGGCCAATATCTGCTGCTCGCCGCGACGTTCGCGCTGCTGTTCGCGGGCGGCGTCGCATCGATGGCGCTGTTCTCGCACCGGCTGAGCCGCGCGTTGCAGCGGCCGGCGCGCATGCGTGCGGTGAACCGCGTGACGGGCGGGCTGCTCGTCGGGATGGGCGCGATCATGGTCGGCTGGAACTGAGAACGCCGACGCGTGCCTTTCCGCGCGACCATGCGCGCCGTACCCGGCGGCGACACCGCCAGTACAATCGCGCGATGTCCGAATTGCTCACTTACGGCGGCCTGTTCGCCGTGTCGATGGTCGCCGCGACCCTGTTCCCGCTCCAGTCCGAAGCCGTGCTCGCCGGCCTGCTGCTTGCCGGGCGCGAACCCGTGTGGGCGCTGGTGCTCGTCGCGAGCGTCGGCAACGTCGCCGGCTCCGCGATCAACTGGGTGCTCGGGCGCGGCATCGAGCACTTTCGCGAGCGCCGCTGGTTTCCGGTCAAGCCGTCCGCGCTCGCGCGCGCCGAGCGCTGGTATGCGCGCTACGGCCGCTGGTCGCTGCTGCTGAGCTGGGCGCCGGTGATCGGCGATCCGCTGACGATGATCGCCGGCGTGCTGCGCGAGCCGCTGCCGACCTTTCTCGTCATCGTGACGATCGCGAAAGTCGGCCGCTATCTGGCCGTCGCGTGGCTCGTCACGCACTGATCTGCGCTGTCCCTTCCCGCGCCCGCCGGTCCGCGATTCGCGACCGCCGCTAAAGATTTCGAGAAAGTTGCCGTATTAACGGGTCCACGAGCGGTGACGCGTGCGTTCCGCCCCCTCTCACTCCCACTCAGGATGTTCCATGAGACTGACCCAACTGGGCCGGGTGAGCGTCGGCGCGCGTCTGGCCGCGCTCGCGTGCGCGCTCGTCGCCCTGCTGTTTACCGTGTTCGCGTGGACACTCGCCCATTTCGCCGGCCAGCAACTCGCCGATGAAGCACATAAGCGGATCGACGACAGGGAGCAGTCGATCCGCGCGATGGTCGACCTGTTCGACAAGGCGCTGACCGCCGAAGCCAACCGCTCGATGTCGCTGTTCGCGAGCTTCCTGCCGGCCGATTTCTCGCTCGACCCGGCACGCACGGTCGATATCGGCGGCGTCGCCGCGCCGACCCTCCTCGCGGGCGGCCAGCCGCTCGATCTCGATTACTCGATTCCCGATCAGTTCCTGAAGAAAAGCGGCGCGATCGCGACCATCTTCGCGCGCGACGGCGACGATTTCGTGCGCATCACGACGTCGCTGAAGAAGCAGGACGGCGCGCGCGCCGTCGGCACCAAGCTCGACCGCGCCGGCCCCGCGTATGGGCCGCTGGTCGCGGGGCGCAGCTACACGGGCCTCGCGAAGCTGTTCGGCCGGTCGTACATCACGCAGTACAAGCCCGTGACCGACGCGACCGGCCGCGTGATCGGCGCGCTGTTCGTCGGCCTCGACATCGGCGCCGAGCTCAAGCTGGTCGAGGACGGCATCCGCTCGCTGAAGATCGGCGACAACGGCTACTACTTCGTGCTCGATGCATCGCAAGGCCCGTCGCGCGGCGCCTTCGTCGTGCATCCCGACGCGGCGGGCCAACCGGCCGACAACACGCGCGCGCCCTACGCGCAGATGCTCGCGGCCGGCCAGGGCCGGCTCGCGTACACGTCGACCGACCCGGCCGCGCACGACCGCGGGCCGACCGCGAAAGTCGTGTCCTTCACGACGATTCCTCAATGGCAATGGCTCGTCGGCGGCATCGCGCTCGACGACGAACTGCTCGCCACGATGCGCGCCACCCGCAACCGCTTCCTGATGATCGGCGCCGTGCTCGTCGCGGCGTTCGCGACGCTGTTCGTCATCGTCGTGCGTCGCGTCGTGAGCCGGCCGCTGGACGCCGCCGCCCGCGCGTCCGAGCGCTATGCGGCGGGCGATCTCAGCGTGCGGATCCGCGACGGCGCGAATGTGCCCGACAGCGCGGGCAACGACGAGATCGGCCGGCTCGTGCAGGCGGTCGACGGGATCGGCGACGGCCTCGCGCGCATCGTCGCGCAGGTGCGCAACAGCGCCGCCGACATCGCGCACGGCACGGTCGGCATCGCGGCCGGCAGCGGCGACATCGCCGCGCGCATCGCGACGCAGGCGAGCAGCGTCGAACAGACGGCCGCGAGCATGGAGCAGATCACCGCCGCCGTGCAGCAGAGCGCCGAGCATGCGGCGCAAGCCAACGCGCTGGTTGCGGACGCATCGGCCGCCGCGACGAACGGCGACGCCGCGGTGCAGCGCGTGGTCACGACGATGGACGACATCGGCCGCGCGACGCGCCGGATCGCGGAGATCACCGGCGCGATCGAAGGCATCGCGTTCCAGACCAACATCCTCGCGCTGAACGCGGCCGTCGAGGCCGCCCGCGCGGGCGAACACGGCAAGGGCTTCGCGGTGGTCGCGGCCGAGGTGCGCGCGCTGGCGCAACGCAGCGCGGCCGCCGTCAAGGAAATCGACGCGTTGAGCGCCGAATCGTCGACGACCGTCGAACAGGGTTACCGGATCGCGGACGCCGCGCGCGGCACGATGCGCGACATCGTCGCGCGGGTCGACCAGGTCCGCACGCTGATCGGCGAGATCAGCGCCGCGTCGCGCGAACAATCGACCGGGATCGAGCAGGTGAACCTGGCCGTCACGCAGATCGGCGAAGCGACGCAGCAGAATGCGACGCTGATCTCGGACGCCGAGCGCGCGGCCGTCGCGTTGCGCGACCAGGCCGCACACCTGTCGGACGCCGTCAGCGTGTTCCGGCTCGAACGCACCGCGTGACGGACAGCCGGCGATCGAGCCGGGCCGGGCGGCTCGCCTACTTCTTGTCGCCCGCCAGGTCGATCGCCGTGTTCGAGCCGACCGCATTGCGCAACTGGAACTTCTGGATCTTGCCGGTCGACGTCTTCGGCAGCTCGCCGAAGCGCACGACCTTCGGCACCTTGAAGCCCGCGAGCAATTGCCGGCAGTGCGCGACGATCTCCGCCTCGGTCGCCCTCATGCCGTTACGCAGTTCGACGAACGCGCACGGCACCTCGCCCCATTTCGGGTCGGGCATCGCGACGACCGCGGCCACCTCGACGGCCGGATGCCGGTACAGCGCGTCCTCGACCTCGATGCTCGAGATGTTCTCGCCGCCGGAGATGATGATGTCCTTCTTGCGATCCTTGATCCGGATATAGCCGTCCGGCATCAGCACCGCGAGATCGCCCGTATGGAACCAGCCGCCGTGGAACGCCTCGTCGGTCGCCTTCGGGTTCTTCAGGTAGCCCTTCATGCAGATGTTGCCGCGGAACATGATCTCGCCGAGCGTCTCGCCGTCGGCCGGCACCGGCGTCATCGTGTCGGGATCGAGCACCGTCGCGCCTGCTTCGAGGTGGTAGCGCACGCCCTGGCGCGCATTCAGCCGCGCGCGTTCCTCGTCGGACACTTCGTCCCAGTGCGACTGCTTCGCGCAGACGGTCGCCGGGCCGTAGACCTCGGTCAGCCCGTACACGTGCAGCAGGTCGAAGCCGATCTCCTTCATCTTCGCGATCACGGCCGGCGCGGGCGCCGCGCCCGCGACCATCGCGTGCACCGTATGGTCGATCCCCGTGCGCAATTCGGCCGGTGCGTTCGCGATCGCGCTCTGCACGATCGGCGCGCCGCAGTAATGCGTGACGCGCTCGCGGCGGATCAGGTCGAACACGGTCTTCGCGTCGAACTTGCGCAGGCACACGTTCACGCCGCCGCGCGCCGCGACGGCCCACGGAAAACACCAGCCGTTGCAATGGAACATCGGCAGCGTCCACAGATACACCGCGTGCTTCGGCATGTCCCATTCGAGGATGTTGCTGATCGCCGCGAGATACGCGCCGCGATGGTGGTAGACGACGCCCTTCGGGTCGCCGGTCGTGCCCGACGTGTAGTTCAGCGCGATCGCGTCCCATTCGTCGGCGGGCGGCGTCCAGGCGTAGTCGGGGTCGCCGCCGGCCACGAACGCCTCGTAGTCGGTCGCGCCCGCGAAGCGGTCGGGGTCGGCCGGCATCGCGTCGGCCACGCTGACGATCTTCAGGCCCGGCACCTCGAGCGCCGCGCGATGCGCGAGCTCCGCGTATTCGGTGTCGACGATCAGCACCTTCGCCTCGCCGTGACGCAGCATGAACAGCACCGACGACACGTCGAGCCGCGTGTTGATCGTGTTCAGCACGGCGCCGGCCATCGGCACGCCGAAGTGCGCCTCGACCATCGCCGGGATGTTCGGCAGCAGCGCCGCGACCGTGTCGCCGCGCTCCACGCCGGCCTGCGCGAGCGCGCTCGCCAGCTGCTTCGCGCGCGTGCAGGTCTCGCCCCACGTGCGCCGCACGTCGCCGTGCACGATCGCGAGGCGCTCGCCGTAGACTTCGGCCGCGCGGATCAGGAAATCGATCGGCGTGAGCGGCACGTAATTGGCATCGCGGCGGCCGAGCCCGGCCTCGAACATCTGCGTCATGATCCTGTCTCCCGTGTTCTGTCGACCGGGATGCGTGCACCCCGGATCGTTTTGATGTGGTTCAATTGCCGACAGCCTAACGGGCGTTATTGTGAGCCGTCTGTCATCGAAACGACAGAGTGCCGCTCGAACGCTGCGCGTTATCCCTATCCTCGCAAACCCGCACCCATGCACGACCACCCCGACGCGGCCGCCCGGCCGGCCGACACGCTCCCCGAACCGGCCCCGCTGCCGCCGCTCGCGACGCTGTTCGGCCAGTGCGCGTGGTTCCGCACGCTGGCGCCCGAACACCAGGCGCTCGTGCTCGCCCAGTCGCACGTCGAGCAGTGCGAAGCCGGCGACGTGATCGCGCACCGGCTCGCGCCGTCCGCATACTGGATCGGCGTCCATCGGGGGCTGCTGAAGCTCGCGATCTTCAACGTATCGGGACGCGGCTGCACGTTTTCCGGCGTGCCGTCGGGCGGCTGGTTCGGCGAAGGCAGCGTGATCAAGCGCGAGCTACGCAAGTACGAGGTCGTCGCGATCCAGCGCTCGACCGTGCTGTTCGTGCCGGTCGACACGTTCCACGCGCTGCTCGACACGAGCCTGCCGTTCACGCGCTTCGTGATTCATCAGCTGAACAACCGGATGGGCGAATTCATCGCGTCGATCCAGAACAGCCGGCTGCTCGACGTCGACGCGCGCGTCGCGCAGGCGCTCGCGCAGCTCTTCAACCCGGCGCTGTATCCGGATACCGGCCCGTCGCTGTCGATCTCGCAGGAAGAACTGGGGATGCTCGTCGGCGTGTCGCGCCAGCGGATCAACCAGGCGCTGCAGCAACTCGAGAAGCTCGGCGTGCTGCGGCTCGCGTACAACCAGATCGAGGTCGTCGATCTCGACGCGCTCGCGCGCTTCGGCATGGAGCAACTGTGAGCGCCGCCCGAGGCGCGAGACCGTCGCCGTCGCGACCACGCATTCCATCTGCGGAATCGGCCGGCGACCGGCGCGCCCCAACCTGACAATTCCGCCAGTTTCGCGACAGTAACCCGTCGCGGGCCGACGCCTATCATTCGGGTTCCCTTCACCGACGCCTGATCACCGCCTGCCCCGCCGCCTTCATGTGGATCGTCAATCTCGCGCTCAGGCGCCCCTACACGTTCATCGTCATGGCCATCATGATCGTGCTGGCCACCCCGCTTGCGCTGATGCGCACACCGGTCGACGTGCTGCCCGCGATCAACATCCCCGTGATCAGCGTGATCTGGAATTACAGCGGCTTCTCCGCGACGGAGATGACGAACCGCATCACGTCCGTCCATGAACGGATCCTGACGACGACCGTCAACAACATCCAGCACGTCGAATCGACGTCGCTGCCCGGCATCGCGGTCGTGAAGGTGTTCCTGCAACCGGGCGCGAACGTGCAGACGGCGATCGCGCAGACGGTGTCGTCCGCGCAGGCGATCGTGCGGCAGATGCCGCAGGGCGCGACGCCGCCGCTCGTGATCACCTATTCCGCGTCGAGCATTCCGGTGATCCAGCTCGGGCTGTCGAGCAAGACGCTCAGCGAGCAGTCGCTCGCCGACATCGCGCTCAACTTCCTGCGCCCGCAACTGATCACGGTGCCCGGCGTGCAGATTCCGTTTCCGTACGGCGGCCGCACGCGCGTGGTCGCGATCGATCTCGATCCGCAGGCGCTGCAAGCGAAGGGCCTCACGCCGGCCGACATCGTCAACGCGGTCAACGCGCAGAACCTCGTGCTGCCGACCGGCACCGCGAAGATGGGCCAGACCGAATACCGGGTCGACACGAACGCGTCGGCCGATACGATCACCGACATCAGCAACCTGCCGATCCAGACCGTCAACGGCGCGACGACCTACCTGCGCGAGGTGGCGTCGGTGCGCGACGGCTTCGCGCCGCAGACGAACGTCGTGCGCCAGAACGGCCAGCGCGGCGTGCTGATCTCGATCCTCAAAAGCGGCGACGCGTCGACGCTCAAGGTCGTGTCGGACCTGAAGGCGCTGCTGCCGAAGGTGATCCCGACGCTGCCCGAGGGGCTCACGATCACGCCGCTGTTCGACCAGTCGGTGTTCGTCAACGCGGCCGTCCAGGGCGTGATCCACGAGGCGCTGATCGCCGCCGTGCTGACCGCGATGATGATCCTGCTGTTCCTCGGCAACTGGCGCAGCACGCTGATCATCGCGATCTCGATCCCGCTGTCGATCTTCACGTCGCTGATCGCGCTGTCCGCGCTCGGCGAGACCATCAATATCATGACGCTGGGCGGGCTCGCGCTCGCGGTCGGCATTCTCGTTGACGATGCAACGGTCACGATCGAGAACATCGAGCGGCACCTCCATCTCGGGACGAACCTGCACGACGCGATTCTCGAAGGCGCGGGCGAGATCGCGGTGCCCGCGCTCGTGTCGACGCTGTGCATCTGCATCGTGTTCGTGCCGATGTTCTTCCTGACCGGCGTCGCGCGCTTCCTGTTCGTGCCGCTCGCAGAAGCCGTGGTGTTCGCGATGCTCGCGTCGTACGTGCTGTCGCGCACGCTGGTGCCGACGCTCGCGATGCTGCTGTTCCGCCCGCAGCAGGCGAGCACCGGCCCCGATCATTCGACGTCGCGCTTCGCGCGTATCCATCACGCGTTCAACCACGCGTTCGAACGGCTGCGCGCGTGGTACATCGTGCTGCTCAGCATCCTGCTCGTGCGCCGCCGCTTCTACGCGCTGTGCTTCCTCGGTTTCTGCGTGCTGTCGACCGGCCTCGTGTTCGTGCTCGGCCGCGACTTCTTCCCGAACGCCGATTCCGGCAACCTCCGGCTGCACATGCGTGCGCCGACCGGCTACCGGATCGAGGAAACCGCGCGGCTCGCCGATCAGGTCGAGCGCGTGATCCGCGAAACCGTGCCGCCCGACGAACTCGGCGCGATCGTCGACAACCTCGGGCTGCCGGTGAGCGGCATCAACCTGTCGTACAGTAACGCCGGCACGATCGGCACGCTCGACGGCGAGCTGCTGATCGCGCTGAAGCCCGGCCACCGCGCGACCGCGCACTACGTGCAGACGCTGCGCACGCTGCTGCCGCAGCGCTTCCCGGGCGTCGAGTTCTTCTTCCAGCCGTCGGACATCATCACGCAGATCCTCAACTTCGGGCAGCCGGCCGCGATCGACGTGCAGGTGCTCGGCAACGATCTCGCGAGTAACATGACCATTGCGAGCAGCCTGATGAAGAAGATCAGGCAAATCCCCGGCGCCGTCGACGTACACGTGCTGCAACGCAACGACGAGCCGACCCTGCTGGCCGACATGGACCGTACGCGCATGCAGCAGCTCAATCTCTCCGCGCAGAACGTCGCGCAGAACATGCTGATCTCGCTGTCGGGGAGTTCGCAGACCACGCCCTCGTTCTGGATCAACCCGCGCACCGGCGTGCAGTACCCGCTGCAGATCCAGACCCCGCAATACGACATCGCGTCGGTCGACGACCTGCTCGGCACGCCGATCTCCGCCAGCGGGCGCACCGGCACGCCGCCGCAGTTGCTCGGCAACCTGGTGCAGGTGCGCAGTACCGCGAACCCCGCCGTGATCACGCACTACAACATCCGCCCGGCGATCGACGTGTACGTGAGCGTCGAAGGCCGCGATCTCGGCGCGGTCGCGGGCGAGATCGACCGCATCGTGTCCGACGCGCGCGCGTCGCTGCCGCGCGGCACCGGCCTCGCGATGCGCGGCCAGATCGAGACGATGCGCACGTCGTACGTCGGCCTCGGCGCGGGCGTCGCGATGGCGATCGTGCTCGTCTACCTGCTGATCGTCGTCAATTTCCAGTCGTGGCTCGACCCGCTGATCATCATCAGCGCGATGCCGGCCGCGCTCGCCGGCATCGCATGGATGCTGTTCGTCACCGGCACGCACCTGAGCGTGCCCGCGCTGACGGGCGCGATCATGACGGTCGGCGTCGCGACCGCGAACAGCATTCTCGTCGTCTCGTTCGCGCGGCAACGCCTCGCGGCCGGCGCGCCGCCGCTCACGGCCGCGCTCGAAGCCGGCGCGACACGCATCCGCCCGGTGCTGATGACGGCGCTCGCGATGATCATCGGGATGGTGCCGATGGCGCTCGGTCTCGGCGAAGGCGCCGAGCAGAACGCGCCGCTGGGCCGCGCGGTGATCGGCGGGCTGCTGTTCGCGACCGTTTCGACGTTGCTGTTCGTGCCGCTCGTGTTCGGCGGCGTGCATTCACGGCTGGCCCGGCGGCGCGCGCGCCAGGCCGGTCACTGACTTTCGCCCTGCTTTTCACCTACTACCCGGTTGAATTGGTTGAATTCATGGAAGAGAAACATCACAGCGCCGTCGGCATCCAGGTGGACGAACACGGCATGCACCTGCCGGCGCGCGCGTCGGTGTCGCGGCGCGGACGGATCGTCGTGATCGTGATCGGCGTGCTGCTGGCCGCCGGCGCCGCGCGCACCATCGTCGTCAACGTACTGAACCAGCGTCACCTCGACGCGGTCGCCGAGCAGAACACGCGCCAGTACGTGAGCGTCGTGCATCCGGTCGACGCGGCCACCGGCGGCAAGCTGACGCTGCCCGGCACGCTGCGCGGCTTCGTCGAGGCGCCGATCTATGCGCGCGCCAGCGGCTACGTGCTGCGCTGGCAGGCCGACATCGGCGCGCACGTGAAGCAGGGGCAAACGCTCGCCGAACTCGACACGCCGGAGTTGAACCAGGAACTCGCGCAGGCCACCGCGCAGCGCCAGCAGGCGCAAGCGTCGCTCGCGCTCGCGAAGACGTCGTTCGACCGCGCGCAGCAGTTGCGCCAGCGCGATGCCGTGTCGCAACAGGAACTCGACGACCGGCAAGGCGCGTTCAACCAGGGCACCGCGAATCTCGCGGCGGCCGACGCGAACGTGCGCCGTCTCACCGAATTGAAGGGCTTCCAGCGGATCGTCGCGCCGATCGACGGGATCGTCACGCAGCGCAACGTCGACGTCGGCGATCTCGTCAATTCCGGCAACGCGGGCCGCTCGCTGTTCACGGTCGTGCAGGCCGACCGCCTGCGCCTGTACGTGCAGGTGCCGCAGGCGTATGCGCAGCAGGTGAAGGTTGGCCAGCACGTGAGCGTCGCGCAGGCCGAGCTGCCGGGGCGGACCTTCGACGGCACGATCACGCGCACGTCGCAGGCGATCGACGTCGCGACGCGCTCGCTGCAGATCGAGATCACGCTGCCGAACCCGGACGGGCGGCTGCTGCCCGGCGCGTACGTGCAGGCGACGCTGCCGATGACGCCGGTCGGCCGCCTGCAGGTGCCGGCCAATACGCTGCTGTTCCGCGCCGAAGGCCCGACGGTCGCGACCGTCGATGCGAACGGCAAGGTCCGGCTGAAGCAGGTCACGGTCGTGCGCACGATCGGGCAGACGCTCGAAGTCGACGGGCCGATCACGCCGAACGACCGCCTCGTCGCGAACCCGAGCGACGCGCTCGCGACCGGCGACGCGGTCGTCGTGCAGGCGCCGGCGGCGCAACCGGCCTCGGCCGTCGCGGGAGCGAAGTCGTGAGTGCGATACGCACCCGCATGCACCCGGCCGCGATCGGCGCCGTCGCGATCGTCGCGGCCGCGGTGCTCGCCGGCTGCACGGTCGGCCCGGATTACCGGCGCCCGGCCGTCGACACGCCGGCCGCGTGGCGGCTCGACCCGGCCGACGCATACTGGCACCCGGCCGCGCCGGCCCGCGCGCCGCTCGATCCGGCCTGGTGGACCGCATTCGGCGACGCCCAGCTCGACGCGCTGGAAGCCGATGCGCTGCGCAACAACCAGAACCTGAAAGCGGTGGCCGCGCGCTACGACCAGGCGAAGGCGACGCTCGCGTCGGTCGCATCCGCGCAGTATCCGGCCGTCGGGCTGAACGCGAGCGGCCAGCGCTTCAAGATCTCCGCCGACCGGCCGCAGACCAACTACGCGACGAAAAGCATGTCCACCGTGCAGAACGAGATCCAGGTCGGCGCGGCGGTCAGCTACGAACTCGACCTGTTCGGCCGCGTGCGGCGCAACGTCGAAGCCGCGCAGGCCAGCTCCGAGCAGGCGCGCGACGATTTCGCGAATGCGCGCCTCGTGCTGAGCGCCGATCTGGCATCGAGCTACTTCGCGCTGCGCGAGCTCGACACCGAGATCGACGTCGTCAAGCGCTCGATCGAACTGCAGCAGAAGGCGCTCGATTACGTGAGCGCGCGCCACGACCTCGGCGCGGTGTCCGGTCTCGACCTGTTGCAGCAGCGCGCGCAGCTCGACGCGACGCGCACGCAGGCGCAGTTGCTGATCCAGCAGCGCGCGCAGGTCGAAACCGCGATCGCGACGCTGGTCGGCACGCCGGCCCCCGCGTTCTCGCTGCCGCCGCGCGTGGTGCCGATCAACGCGCCCGCGCTGCCGACCGGCATGCCGAGCGATCTGCTGCAGCGGCGCCCCGACGTCGCGTCGGCCGAGCGCGCGATGGCCGCCGCGAACGCGCAGATCGGCGTCGCGCGCGCCGCGTATTTCCCGCGCATCGCGCTGTCGCCGGACATCGGCTGGGACGCGACCCGCTTCGCGGGCCTGTTCACCGTGCCGGCGCTGCTGTGGTCGGTCGGCGGCTCGCTCGGCCAGCCGCTGTTCGAGGGCGGCAAGCTGAAGGCCGGCGTCGATTTCGCGCAGGCCGGCTACGTCGCCGCGCAGGCCAGCTACCGGCAGACCGTGCTCACCGCGTTCCAGGAGGTGCAAAATGCGGTGACCGGCCTGTCGGTGCTCGCGCAGGCGGCCGAGCAGGCGTCGGCGGCCGTCGACGACGCGCGCAAGCTCGTGTCGCTCGCGCAGGACCGCTACGCGGGCGGCCTGACGCCGTTCATCGACGTGCTGACGGCCCAGCAGCAGTTGCTGACGAGCGAGCGCCAGGCCGTGCAGATCCAGGGCCAGCGCGCGGCGCTCGTCGTGTTTCTCGCGAAGGCGCTCGGCGGCGGCTGGGACGGCGATGCGTCGAACGGCCCCGCGCCGTCCGACGTCGCGTCGGCGGCCCCGCAGCACGGCGCGGGCGTCGGCCCTTAACCCGGTTACGCGGAATACGAACATGAAAGTGCTGATCGTCGAAGACGAACCGAAGGTCGTCGAATACCTGAAGAGCGGCCTGACCGAGGAAGGCTGGGTCGTCGACACCGCGCTCGACGGCGAGGACGGTGCGTGGAAAGCTGTCGAATTCGACTACGACGTGGTCGTGCTCGACGTGATGCTGCCGAAGCTCGACGGCTTCGGCGTGCTGCGTGCGTTGCGCGCGCAGAAGCAGACGCCCGTGATCATGCTGACCGCGCGCGATCGGGTCGACGACCGCGTGCGGGGCCTGCGCGGCGGCGCCGACGACTACCTGACCAAGCCCTTCTCGTTCCTCGAGCTGATCGAACGGCTGCGCGCGCTGACGCGCCGCGCCCGCGTGCAGGAATCGACGCTGATCTCGATCGGCGACCTGCGCGTCGACCTGATCGGCCGCCGCGCGACCCGCGACGGCGCGCGGCTCGACCTGACCGCGCAGGAATTCCAGCTGCTCGGCGTGCTCGCGCGGCGCAGCGGCGAGGTGCTGTCGAAGACGACCATCGCCGAACTCGTGTGGGACGTGAACTTCGACAGCAACGCGAACGTCGTCGAGACGGCGATCAAGCGCCTGCGCGCGAAACTCGACGGCCCGTTCGCGGACAAGCTGCTGCACACGATCCGCGGGATGGGCTACGTGCTCGAGGCGCGCGAGGACGGCGACGCGGAGAAGCACGCATGAAACGCTCGATCACCCTGCGCCTGTCGGCGATGTTCGGCATCGTGTCGCTGCTCGTGTTCACGCTGGTCGGCTGCGGGCTGTTCGTGATGATGGAGCGCCAGTTGCTCGCCGAGCTGCGCGCGACGATCGACACGCGCGCGAAGGTCGCGCAGATGATCGTGTCGCATGCGACCACGGCCGCGCGCGGCCGCCTGATGCAGGAAAAGCTCGCCGACCTCGAACCGCCCGACGGGTCGACGCGCTATCAGGTCGACAGCCCCGACGCCGATTTCCGCTTCGGCCGTCCCGTCGACGGGGTGCCCGACGGCAAGCCGTTCGGCGCGTTCCAGCAGTACGCGCTCAACAACAGCAGCTACAACGTGATGACGAAGGCCGTCGCGATCGCCGGCAGCGGCGAGCGCCCGGACGTGAAGCTGATCGTCGCGTCGTCGTGCGAGCGCACGCAGCGGATGCTGCGTCGTTTCGTCTGGACGCTGGCCGCGCTGATCGCGACGGCCACCGTCATCACGCTGCTGCTGAGCCGCGCGGTCGCGCGCTTCGGGCTCGCGCCGCTCGACCGGCTGTCGCAGGACGCGGCGAGCGTGAGCGCGACGAACCGCCGCCAGCGGCTGCACACCGACGCGCTGCCGACCGAGCTGCGCGATCTCGCGACGTCGTTCAACGGCGCGCTCGAACGCATCCAGCAAACCTACGCACGGCTCGAAGCGTTCAACGCGGACGTCGCGCACGAGCTGCGCACGCCGATCAGCATCCTGATCGGGCAAACCCAGGTCGCGTTGACGAGCCGCGACCGCTCGGTCGACCGGATGCGCCAGACGCTGCAGTCGAACCTCGAGGAATTCGAGCGGCTGCGCGTGATCATCAACGATATGCTGTTCCTGTCGCGCAGCGACCGCGGCGAACGCGCGACCGACCTGAAGGACGTGTCGCTCGCCGACGAGGTGCGGCGCATGCTCGACTTCCTCGAAATCCCGCTCGACGAGGCGCGGTTGCGCGCCGAGCTGCACGGCGACGCGCGCGCGGCCGTCGATCCGTCGCTGTTCCGCCGCGCGATGACGAACCTGCTGATCAACGCGATCCAGCATTCGGCGCCGGGCGCGACGCTGAACGTGACGATCACTCGCCGCGACACGCTCGTCGAGATGGCCGTGTCGAATCCCGGCGAGCCGATCGATCCGGTGCAGCGCTCGCACGTGTTCGAGCGCTTCTACCGGCTCGAGGAGGCGCGCGCGAACAGCAAGGAAAACCACGGGCTCGGGCTGTCGATCGTCAAGGCCGTGGCCGAGATGCACGGCGGCGGCGTGTTCGTCGCCTGCTCCGGGGGTGTCAACACGTTCGGCTTCTCGGTGTCGACGCAACCCTGGTCGGGCGGGCCGCTGCGTCCGGCCGACGCCGCCGATTCCAGCGATGCGGCCAATCCGGCCGATCCGCGCGGTGCTCGCGCGGCGCCCGTGCCGCGCGCATTGCACTGACGGCGTCGCGCCTGTCGACGTCCAGCCGCTTCCGATCGGCGCTGGCCGGCCGCGAACGCGGCCCGGAACGACGCGTTACGCGCGCGGCTTGCCGCCCTGCTCGCGCCACGCCCGCGGCGACATCGCAAACCGCTCGCGAAACACGCGACTGAAATGCGACATGTCGTTGAATCCCCAGCGCAACGCGATGTCGGACACGCGCAGCACCGCGCATTGCGGATTCGCGAGATCCTGCGCGCACCGTTCGAGCCGCAGGTTCAATACGTAGCGCATCAGCGACGTGTTCTCGGCCTCGAACAGCTTGTTGATGTACCGCGACGAAATCCCGATCGACCGCTCGATCATCATCGGGCTCAGCTCCGGATCGTGCAGGTGTTCGAGCAGATGCCGCTTCACCCGCGTCAGCGTCAACGCCTTCATCCTCGATTGCGCGAGATCGTTGCGCTGCATGCCCCCGAGCGTCATCGCGATCAGTGAGATCGCGGTATCCGACAACTGCCGCATCTCGTCCTCGGTCACGCTGCGGATCTGCGCCGACATCTGCTCGAGAAACGCACGCATGACGCTGCCCACGCCCTGCCCGGTGTGCGTCGGGCAGGCCGTGCGGTGCTCCATGCCGACGACGAGCTGGTTCAGGGTCGCGCGGGGAATGCTGACGACGATCTCGCGCCACGACTGGCCGAACTGCAGGTGGTGAGGCCGGGTCGCGTCGTAGACCGCGAAATCCCCGGGGTGCAGCGTGACGATCTTGCCGTCCTGCTCGACCGATTGGCTGCCCTCGAGCATCAATACGCCGAAATACTTGTCCTCATACTCGCTTCGCGCCTGGCGATAGCGCCGAATCACGGCCTGCTCGCTGGCGTAGATTTCCGAGATCCGCATCTTTTCGCATTTGCGCTGCCGCACCTGGCCGAAGAAATCGGCCTTCTGCACGGCCGCGATCTGCACGTCCGCGAACAAACGCAGAATCGTCTCGCGCCAAAACTCGATACGCTGGCTGACCGAGCCGTCGGTCGCCACCTCGATCGCCGAATTCGTCCATTCGTCCGGCGGGCTGTCGTCGGCCGCCGGGCCGGACGCGTCGCCGCTTGCGGCGCGCGGGAAAGGACGCATCGTCATGGTCGTGCCCCACATCGGTTAGCCAACACGCAGCCGGTAGCGTGCCCGTTCAAAAGCGCCTTGTCCAATCGGCAACCGTGCGAGCCGCGTCGCCGGTCGGACCCGCAGGCGGCGCGGCGGCGATACGCGGCCGCGCCGGGCATGTCATGCGAACGTCGCCTGACGCCAGTCGGAAGACTGTTCATACGCATAGGCGCAGCGGTAGATCGTCGCCTCGTCGAAGCGGCGCCCGACCAGTTGCAGCCCGATCGGCAGATCGTCGGCGACCCCGCACGGCAGCGACATGGCCGGATGCCCGGACACGTCGAACGGCGCGGTATTCGCGATCATCTCGAACGCCCGCGTCAGCGATTCGGACATCGCACAGCCGGGCTTCGGCAACTCCGACGCGCGTATCGGGACGGTCGGCATCAGCAATACGTCATACGATTGCAGCGCCGTGTCATACGCAGATCGCAAGCGTCGCGCGAGGTTCTGGCACTTCGCGTAGTAGCGCCCGCGATACCGGCTCGTGAAATATTCGCCGAGCAGCATCGTCACCTTCACGGTATCCGGCAACTCGTCGGCGCGCTCGCGCCAGCCCGCGTGATGATCGATCATGCCGGTCACGTACAGGCCGCCCCAGTTGAAGCCGTGGCTGTTGCCCTTCATCATCTGCTGCGTCGCCCCCTCGGCCGCGATCGGCAGCCAGATCGCGGTGCCGGCCGCATGCAGCGGCACCGACACTTCGTCGACGCTCGCGCCCAGCTTGCGCAACCGGAGCGCGGCGACCCGCACGGCCTCGTCGACCACTTTCTCCGAATTCGCGAGCCCGAACGCCTCGCGCAGCACGCCGATCCGCAGGCCCGCGATGCCGTCGCGAATCGCGCCGAGATAATCGGCGCGCGGCGGCAACATCCGTTGGCGCGGATCGAGCCCGTCGTCGCCCGCGATGACGTCGAGCAGCAGCGCGTTGTCGAGCACGCTGCCCGTCATCGGCCCGAGATGATCGACGGTCGCCTCGATCGGCATCGCGCCGGTGTACGGCACGAGCCCGTGCGTCGGCTTCATTCCGTAGATGCCGCAATAGGCGGACGGGATTCTCACCGAGCCGCCCTGGTCGCCGCCGAGCGCCATGTCGACCTCGCCGCTCGCGACCAGCGCGCCGCTGCCGGACGACGAGCCGCCCGACGAATATCCGGCCTTGCGCGGATTGTGCACCGGCCCCGACGCGCTCGTGTGCGAGCCGCCGGAAAAGCAGTAGTACTCGCAGGTCGCCTTGCCGGCGATCGTCGCGCCGGCGTCGAGCACCCGCGTGACGACGGTCGCATCGATATCGGGCACGTAGCCCTCGAACGTGCTCGCGCCATTGCGCATCGGCACACCGGCGACGCAGATGTTGTCTTTCACGGCCACCGTCTTGCCGCGCAGCTTGCCGTCGGCGGCGCCGTGGATCATGCTCTTGCGCGCCCATGCGCCGTAACGGTTCTCGTCGCCTTCCGGGCGGTAGCCGGGCGTGCGCGGGTACGCGACGACGGGCAGAGGGTCGGGCAGCGCGTCGATCGCGTCGTACGCGTCGAAGTTGGCCTGCAGCGCATCGTCGTAGTCGGCGAGCTGGCGGGCATCGACATGAAAGCCGAAACCGGCTGCAATGTCGGACAGTTGTTCGCGGGTCGGGCGTTTGATGGCCATCGACGTTCTCCAGTTCGGTAAGCGGCGGCGCCAGCCTGGGCGGCGCCGGCGGGATTCATCGCGCGACGGCGACGGCGTCGCGCATCAGCCCGGTGCGCGGATGGCAGTTCACGTATTCGTAGACCTGATGCTTTGCGTCGAAGACGGAAACCTCGTGATACAGCCGCAGTTTCGACAGTCCGGTGACGACGCGGAAGAACGTGACGAAGATCCGCAGGTGCGTCGGATGGGATTCGGCCCACCGCTCGAGGCGGTCGAGCGAGCGCCAGTGGCCGATGTTGTAGCTCTCGTCGAGCTCGTTGCCGTCCAGATCGATCGAGCGCACGTAGCGATTGCTGTAGCAGCCGACGTCCTTGCCGTTGTCGCGCAGGAACTCCATTCCGCTGCGCAGCGTCGGCTCGATCTCCTCCAGATACAGCCGGCGCTCGTCAGTCTCCGCCGCGCGCCAGTCCTGACCGGAGCGAATCAGCGCGATGTTGTCGTGCGCCAGTACGACGACACGGCCGCCGCGAGCCGGATCGCCGTCGACGATGCGCAACTCGCCGTCCGCGGCCATCCAGTCCGTCTGCGAGATCGGGAACCGGTCGCGCATCGATCCCCAGTAGCCGTGCTCCTCGATCTCGCCGCTGACGCCGTCCATGATCGCGCCGACGCCGGGGAAATCGCTCGTAAATGCGTAAAGCGTCTCGAACTGCTCGGCGCGCGGCGCGACGATTTCCCGGAAGTAGCCGATCCCGTCCGCGAGGCGTGCGTCGGAGGCCCACCATTCGACGAGTGCCGGCGACGCGATCCAGCGCGCATACGCGGCCGGATCGCGCCAGTAGCCGACGGCAATCAGGTTCTCGTAGCCCTGGTCGTCGGTGTGTTGCGTCAGGTCGAAATTGTTCGGGCCGTCCTGCGCACCGAAATCGGCGACGATCCGGCGCAACGCGGCCAGCGCCGCCGCGCGCTTGTCGGCGCCGCGATACTGGACGCCGAAATAGCCCATCACGACCTGGCTCAGGTCTTCGGCGGCCCGGGCGACGTACATCGGGAACGGCGGCTGGTAATCGTCGGCGACGCGGCGCGACAGCGTCCGCGGGCACATCAGGTGTTTGTCGATGGCGGATTCCATGCGTGATCTCTCTGGAAAGGGAATCGGGTGTCGAGGGTTCGACGTGGGGGACACGGAGCGACATGCACCGGCCATAGCCCGGCGCACACGGGTCGTCAGAAGATGTGCGCGTAACGCAGGCCGGCGAGCACGCTATTCTTCGGGCCGTTGCGCACGCTCAGGTCGGTGCCGAGCTGGATTTGCACCTGGTCGGCCTTCGTCACGAACTTCGCCGCGGTGAGCCGCAGGCGCGTCGTGCGCAGCGCGTCGTTGTTGTCCGCGCCGTCGACGCGCGTTTCTCCGCCCCAGAGTTGGGTGATGCCGACCCCGAGCGACGTGCCCGGATCGGGCATGTAACGCACCATCGCCTGGGCGCTGTAGCTCATCCGCTGATGCAGCGTCGCACCGCTCGCGCCGTACGACGTGTTGTTGCCGTACCAGATCGCGTCGCCGACGAGATCGAGGGCCCATTGCGGCGAAAAGTGCTTGACGTAGGCTGCCTGGAAATCGAGCGACCAGCGGTTGGCGCCGAGATTGAGGCCGCGGTTCCGGTCGTAACTTCCGGTCGGCGCATAAACGTAGACCGTCGCGGCGACGACGTCCTTCGCTTCGTTCAGGCGGAATTTCAACGGCGCGGTCAGGATCACGTCGCCGACGCCGTTCGTACTGCCAAGCGCGCCTGCGTTGCCGAAACTGCTGATGTGACCGAACGGCAGCAGCACCTGCGGATCGATCGTGAGCCTGTCGGTAAGCTGGAACACGTGCAGCAGGCGGGCGATGCCGACATTGGACTGCAGGTCGAAATCCGACGTCCGGTGGCCATTCGCGTAGTACGCGTTCGTCGCCGAATAGTTGTAGTACAGCACGCCGATCGTCGCGCCCACCGGATACTGCTCGTAGTCGCCGGGATCGACCTCGACCGCGCCCGCGTAATGCGATGCGACGACCATCAGCGACAGGCCGATCCAGCGCGCGACGCGCTTCAGTTTCATTCTGTTGACGTTGTCCATCATGCTCCTCACCTGGATGCGCAGACACCGCCACGCTCGACGTACGACGAACGGGAACCGTTGCCGGACGGTGGAATCGCGGGGTGCTGGCTGACTGTTATTCCGCCGGTACTCGAGGGAGCGCCGACGATTCGCGACATCGAACGGCCGTCGCTTGAGGATGAGAATAGAAAGGCAAAATCCGCATTTCTGTTTTCCGGCGGAACAAGAAATTGGCTGTGGCGGACCTCCGCGGCCAGTGCCCGGAAGCGGTCGCAAAACGGGCGCGGGCTGCCGCCGTTTCATGCCGGACGCCCTGCCGATGCCGCGAATCGCCGCGCATCCGGTGCGCGTCGGCGCCTGCCGTGCAATGGGGCCGTCTCGGCATAGTTTCCGATCCGTGCCGGCAAAGAACCGCATTTTTTCTCTTCTTACCCTGCTCGTCGAGCGTGACCGACACGACGCGCCATCCCCCGCCACGGCAGCCGCCACGCCGTGGCGGCGGTCGCCCCGAACCACGACAAGGAGCCCCACGATGAATACGACGCCTTCCGAGAAAACCGCCTCGACGCCCGGCGAACGCGCCTGGGCGCTGTTTCGCGTGATGAAAGAGAAGAACCTGATTCCCGACGGCTATATCGACAATCTGACCGAGCTGATGTCCACGACCTGGGATCCGGCCAACGGCGCGCGCATCGTCGCGCGTGCGTGGGTCGACCCCGCGTTTCGCGAACTTCTGCTGAAGGACGGCACGGCCGCATGCGCGCAGTTCGGCTACACCGGCCCGCAGGGCGAATACATCGTCGCGCTCGAAGACACGCCGACGCTGAAGAACGTGATCGTCTGCAGCCTGTGCTCATGCACGAACTGGCCGGTGCTCGGGCTGCCGCCCGAGTGGTACAAGGGCTTCGAATATCGTGCGCGGCTCGTCCGCGAAGGGCGCACGGTGCTGCGCGAGCTCGGCACCGACCTGCCCGACGACGTCGTCGTGAAGGTCTGGGACACCACCGCCGAAAGCCGCTATCTCGTGCTGCCCGTGCGGCCGGCCGGCACCGAGCACATGACCGAGGAACAACTGCGCACGCTCGTCACGAAGGACGTGCTGATCGGCGTCGCGCTACCGCGCGCGCACTGACGCGCACCCCGTTTCGCTCTCGACCTTCCTCTCGGAGATCACATATGGACGGCTTTCACGACCTCGGCGGATTCCAGGGTTTCGGCCCGGTGCCGCATACGATCAACAGCCTCGGCTACAAACCGGTCTTCAAGGAAGACTGGGAGCATCTCGCGTACAGCCTGATGTTCGTCGGGGTGGATCAACTGAAAAAATTCAGCGTCGACGAGGTGCGTCACGCGGTCGAACGCATCGACGTGCGCCAGCACGTCGGCACACGCTACTACGAGCGCTACGTGATCGCGACCGCGACACTGCTCGTCGAAACCGGCGTGCTCACGCAGGACGAACTCGACCGCGCGCTCGGTGCGCCTTTCCGGCTCGCGAACCCGCCGCGATCCGGCGGCCGGGCGGCCCCGCTCGACTCGACGCGGTTCGAGGTCGGCGATCGCGTCGTCGTTCGCGACGAATACGTCAGCGGACACATCCGCGCGCCGGGCTACGTTCGCGGCAAGACAGGCATCGTGCTGCACCGGACGACCGAATCGTGGCCATTCCCGGACGCGATCGGCCACGGCGACACCGGCGCCGCGCATCAGCCGACCTATCACGTCGAGTTCCGCGTGAAGGATCTGTGGGGCGACGCCGCCGACGACGGCTATGTCGTGGTCGACCTGTTCGAAGGCTACCTGGATCGCGCGTCCGGGCAGAGCGCATGACGACGCCGGCCATTCGACACGTGGCGGCCGCCCCGCCGCCGAGGATTCCGGTCACCGTGCTGTCCGGCTTCCTCGGCGCCGGGAAGACGACGTTGCTGAACCATATCCTGCGCAATCGCGCCGGCCTGAAGGTCGCCGTGATCGTCAACGACATGAGCGAAGTCAACGTCGACGCCGACGATGTGCGACGCAACGTCGAGTTGCATCGAGGCGAGGACGAACTGGTCGAAATGACCAACGGTTGCATCTGCTGCACGCTGCGCGCCGATCTGCTCGAGCAGATCAGCACGCTTGCGCGGCAGCATCGCTTCGATTATCTGCTGATCGAGTCGACGGGTATCTCGGAGCCGATGCCGGTCGCGGAGACGTTCGCGTTTCTCGACCGGGACGGTTTCAGCCTCAGCGAGCTCGCGCGGCTGGACACGCTCGTCACGGTGGTCAACGGCGAGACGTTCGAGGACATGATCGCGTCGGCCGAACCGGTCACGCGCGACGCCCCGCCCGCGAACGACGGCGATGCCGATCCGCCGCGCAAGTTGTCGGATCTGCTGATCGAACAAGTCGAATATGCGAACGTGATCCTCGTGAGCCGACTCGACCGCATCGGCCACGCGGGTTTCGAGCGGCTGCGCGCAATTCTGGCGTCACTGAATCCATCGGCGCGAATCCTGCCGATGCAGCACGGCAAGGTCGATCCGTCGGACGTCCTCGATACGCGGCGCTTCGATCTTCCGGCGCTCGTCGAATCGCCGGGATGGATGCAACGCATGCAGGCCGACGAACGCCCGTCGGAATCGGACGCGTACGGGATCGCGTCGTGGGTCTATCGCGAACGCGCGCCGTTTCATCCGGCGCGCCTGCTCGCGTGGCTGCGTCGCCCCTGGACCAACGGCCGACTGCTGCGCTGCAAGGGATATGTGTGGGCCGCGCACCGATACGCCGAAACCGCCCTGCTCGTGCAGGCCGGCGACACGTTCCAGTGGGGCTACGTTGGCCGATGGTGGCGGTTTACGCCGCCGTCGGACTGGCCGCAAGACGACTACCGTCGCGAGGGTGTGCTGAAGCAATGGGAGGAGCCGGCAGGCGATTGCCGACAGGAAATCGTGTTCATCGGGCAGTCGATCGATCACGGCCGGTTGCGTCGCGAACTCGATGCATGCCTGCTGACGGTCGAAGAAATCGACGCAGGGCCGGAGTCGTGGCGCCAGCTTCCGGAAGCCGACGCGTTCGACGCACTTGCGACGCCCGCCCGTCCGTGAAGCGACACTCGATGGCTTCGGCCGCCACGCCTGCGCCCTGTCGCTTTCGGTCGACCCGCGAGCGTTGCGCCCGGTTCAGCGTGACGTGAATCGCGGCCGCGCCGCCGAGGGCAGTTTTCTTCAATACGGGCCGACGCAACGCCCGTAGTCTCGATGCGACTTTCAACATGTCGCATGGAGACACCTGATGAGCATGCTGGTTTCGATGGCCGCGTTCGCGCTGGCCTCGTCGATCACCCCCGGCCCCGTCAACATCGTCGCGCTCAGCGCGGGCGCGCGCCACGGCCTCGGCGCGAGCCTGCGCTACGCGGCCGGCGCGACGCTCGGCTTCGTCGCGCTGTTCCTGCTGATCGGCCTCGGCCTGCACGCGGCGCTCGCACGCTGGCCCGTGCTGACGACGGCCACGCAGTGGTCGGGGATCGCGTTCCTGCTCTACATGGCGCTGCGGCTCGCGCTCGACGACGGCCGGCTGTCGGCCGATCCGGACGTGGCCGGCCCGTCGGCGGCGGCCGGCGCGGCGATGCAGTGGCTCAATCCGAAGGCGTGGCTCGCGTGCGTGGCCGCGATGGGCGCGTATGCATCCGACGGCGACCGCGCGCAGGTCTGGCAGTTCGCCGCGCTGTATCTGGTGATCTGCTTCGCGTCGATCGCCTGCTGGGGCTATGCGGGCGCATCGCTGCGGCACCGGCTCGCGAACGCGCGGCGCATGCGCGTGTTCAACCGGCTGATGGCGCTGCTGCTCGCGGGCAGCGCGCTGTTTCTGCTCGACGTGTAGCCGCCGTCGCGTTCAGCGCATCGCGCTGCGATACTGCCCAGGCGTCGCGGCCGCGATTCGCCGGAACGCGCGCTGGAAATGCGCCTGGTCCGCAAAGCCGGCGTCGAGCGCGACTTCGGCGATCGGCCGGCCGCGGCGCAACTCGGTGCGGCCGTATTGCACGCGCCGATCGATCAGAAACGCATGCGGCGTCATCCCGTAACGCGCATTGAACGCGCGGATCAGGTACGACGGCGACAAGTCGGCCGCCGCGCAGATCGCATCGAGCGTGACGGCCTCGCGGCAATGGGCGGCGATGTAGTCGGCCGCGCGCGCGAGCTTCGCGTTGTCGTCCCCCGGCCGCGGGGCGAGCGGTTCGCGATCGAGCGCGCCGTGCAGCGCTGTGAAGAATTCGACCGCCGCGCTCTCCTTGCCGAGCGCATCGAGGCCGGGCGACACGAGCGTGCGGTAGAAGCTACCAAATTGCGCGAACAGATCGCCGCGCTCGGTCAACTTCGGCGAAAACCCGTGAAAATCGCGGTTCGGATCGCGGCCCAGCGAATGCTGCAGCCGCGCGAGCCACGGCACGTCGACATAGACCATCCGGTACGCCCACGCATCGGGGCCGTACGGATTGCATGCGTGCACCTGCTCCGGATCGATGATCACGAGCACGCCGCGCCCGACGTGAGCGTGCGTCGCGCCGTTCACGTACGTGCTCGTCCCGCCGACGATCGCGCCCACCGAAAACGTGTCGTGCGTGTGCTTCGCGTAGCAGATCGCGCGCCCGTCGTCGACGGTGCGCGCCTCGATGAACGGCAGCGCGCCATCGCGCCAGAACGGCGACGGTACGGCGGATCGGTTGGCGGTACGGGTCACGCGGCGGGCTCCAGGTTCGAACGGCGAACGCTCACCGTACAAGACCGGGCGGCGCCGCGCAACAGCGAGCCGACGCCCGGCGGCTGGATCGCCTAAGCTTTGAATTCGGCCGCCGCGGCAGACGCGGCGGGTTCCCTTTCTCTTCCAACCGGTACACTCATGCAGATCGATCTGAAAGGCAAGACCGCGGTCGTTACCGCTTCCACCGCCGGCATCGGGTTCGCGATCGCCGAAGGGCTCGCGCGCGCCGGCGCGCACGTCGTCGTCAACGGCCGCAGCGATGCGTCGGTGCAGTCCGCGCTCGGGAAACTGCGCGACGCCGTGCCCGGTGCAAGCTTCGACGGCGTCGCCGCCGACCTGTCCGACGCGGCCGGCGTCGCGCGCGTCACGCAGCACACGCCGAACGCCGACATTCTCGTCAACAACGCGGGCATTTACGGCCTGAAGGCGTTCTTCGACATCGACGACGCCGAATGGGAACATTTTTTCCAGATCAACGTGATGTCAGGCGTGCGGCTCGCGCGGCATTACCTGAAAGGGATGATCGAACGCAATGCCGGGCGCATCGTGTTCATTTCGTCGGAATCGGGCCTGAACATCCCCGTCGACATGATTCATTACGGGTTCACGAAAACCGCGCAGTTGTCGATCGCGCGCGGCCTCGCGAAGCTCGCGGCCGGCACCCACGTGACCGTCAATTCGGTGCTGCCGGGCCCGACGATGTCCGAAGGCGTGCGCGAGATGCTGAAGGCGCAGGCCGACGAAACGGGCCGCAGCATCGACGACATCGCCGTGGAGTTCGTGCGCAGCGAACGTGCGAGTTCGATCATCCAGCGGCCGGCGACGACGGAGGAAGTCGCGAACATGGTCGTGTACGTGTGCTCGCCGCAGGCATCGGCCACGACCGGCGCGGCGTTGCGCGTCGACGGCGGCGTGGTCGACACGATAGCGTGACGGCCGTGACGGCCATATGACCCGCCCGCGCGGCGCGTGGCCGCCGCGCTATCGCGACGCGCGCTTGCCAGGCTGAAGCGTGCCCTTGCGATCGGCGTCCATGCAGGTATCGAAGCCGGACTGCGTGACGACGCCGGCCTTGTCGAACACGACGAAGTACGCCCGGTGATCGTTGCCGTGCTCGATGAAGTAGTTGTAGCAGACGCCGCTGCCGTTGCGGACCATCCAGACGCTGCGCGGGTTGCCGGCGGCGCGGACGACGTCGGCGCGCGTCGCGCCGTGCCGCGACGCGGCCCGTGCCAGCGGCGTGCGCGAATACGAGAACGGCAACCACGAGTCGAACCACGCACAGCCGTGCAACATCAGGCAACTGGCGGCCAGGGACAGCGTCGCTGCGGGACGGGCCATCGGAATCAATCGCATGCTCGGGAAATCTGCTGCGCCATACCGGCGTGATCGAAAACCCCATGCTACTCGACCTTTGGGTCCGGATCGAAAAGAAATGTAGAGATCTTTATCCGAATCCCCGCATTCGCGGGCGTGCGCGCCGGTCGAATCGTCAGCGATCGTTGCAGCCGGCCCATGCTTGCGCGCGCAACCGCATTGCCGTGCCGTTGCGTCGAACCGATGCAACGGCCTCCGCCGTCACGCGATCCATTCGGCCCACAGCATCGTCAGCACCGTCATCAGCGCGGGGCCGACGAACAGCCCGATCAGGCCGAACGTCTCGGCGCCGCCGAGGATGCCGAACAACACGAGCAGGAACGGCAACCGTGTCGAACCGCCGATCAGCACCGGCCGCACGAAATGCTCGGCGATGAACACGACGATGAACCCGAGCGCCGCGACCACGACGGCCCACATGGTCGCCCCCTGCACGAACAACCAGAGCGCCGCGCCGCAGAACACGACCGGCGCGCAGAACGGCAGCATCGCGGCGACCGCCGTGACGAGCCCGAGCAGCGCCGCGTGCGGCACGCCCGCGAGCGCGTAGGCGATACCGAGCAGCGCGCCCTCGCCGAGCCCGACGACGACGAGCCCCGTCACCGTGCCGTACACGGCCGCGACCATGCGCTCGATCAGTTCCGCGCCGTTACGCCCGAACGCGCGCCGCGCGCCCTGCAGCAACGCACCCGACAGCTTGTGGCCCGCGCGCAGGATCACGAACAGCGTGACGAGCATGAAACCGAATTCGAGCAGCACATGCGCGAGCTTCGTGCCGAATTGCCGGCCGAACGCGATGAATTTCTCGCCGTTGACGCCGTGCATCGCGGTGGCCGCATGCAGCGGATGGCCGAGATTGGCCTGCCACCATTCGGTGATCTGCGCCGCGCCGTACGGCAACCGGTTGATCACGTCCGGCAACGGGATGCCGTTGTCCTGGATCGTGTGCAGCCACTCGCGCAGGTCGTGCGCCTGCGCGAACGCCTGGGTCGTCGCGACCGCCACCGGCAGCACGACGAGCAGCGAGATCGCCGCCGTGATGACGGTCGCGATCAGCGTCGGCCGATTGCGGAACAGCCGGTGCGATTCGAAGCATTTCAGCAGCGGCCACATCGCGATGGCGATCACGCACGCCCATGCGATGGCGGGAATGAAGTCGCGGATCACCCACAGCGCGAGCACCAGCAGCGCCGCATACAGCGCGATGCGGGCGACCTGCTGCGCGCGCGGCCGCGCGGCGGAATCGGAAGACGACGGGACATGTGCGCCCATGGCACCTCTGTCGAAATGAAAAAATGGCGGTTCGTCCAGGCCCGTTGCCTGGACGAACCGCCATTCTATCCATCGGCGCCGGATCGGCGGCTCGCGCGATCGAAGCGCGGGCCACCCGGCGCCGTGTCGACGCGCGCCGCTCAGGCCACCTTGTCGGCGATCCGATAGCGCTCGAGCCAGTGCGCATACGGCGCGGGCAGCGTCCACGACGGACGCTCGACGCCGAGCTGCTTGGCCGCGTAGTACGGCCAGTGCGGGTCGGCCAGGTGCGCGCGGCCGACCATCACCAGATCGAGCTGCTCTTTCTCCACCACGCGGTTCGCCAGTTGCGGCGTATCGATTCCCCACGCGGACGACACCGGCAAGCCGGCCTCGCGGCGCACGCGCTCGGCGATCGGCGCGAGGAACGCCGGGCCCCACGGAATCTGCGCATCGGGCGTCGAGAAGCCGACCGACACGCTCAGCATGTCGAGCCCTTCCCGCTTCATCCGCTGCGTGAGCGCGATCGACTCGCCGAGCGTCTCTTCGTCGCGGCCGTCGTATTCGATCACGCCCAGGCGCGCGGTCAGCGGCAGATGCTCGGGCCAGACCTTGCGAACGGCCGCGAGCGTGTCGACGAGGAAGCGGCCGCGGTTGTCGGCCGAACCGCCGTATTCGTCGGTGCGCTGGTTCGAATGCACGGAGAAGAAGCTCTGGCCGAGATAGCCATGCGCGAAGTGCAGTTCCAGCCATTCGAAGCCGAGGTCGCGCGCGCGCTGCGCGGAAGCGACGAAGTCGGCCTGCACGCGCGCGATGTCGTCGTGCGTCATTTCGCGCGGCACCTTCGGCAGGTGCGCACCGAACGGCACGGCCGACGGCGCGATGGTCTGCCAGCCGCGCGGATCGCCTTCGGCGATATGGTCGTCGCCTTCCCACGGGCGGTTCGCGCTCGCCTTGCGGCCCGCGTGCGCGATCTGGATGCCGGGCACCGCGCCGGCCGCCTTGATCGCCGCGACCGACGGCGCGAACGCCTCGGCCTGCGCGTCGTTCCACAACCCCGCGCAGCCCGGCGTGATGCGGCCTTCCGGCGACACGGCCGTCGCCTCCGCGATCACGAGGCCCGCGCCGCCGCGCGCGATGCCGGCCAGATGCACGTGATGCCAGTCGTTGACGACGCCGTCTTCGGCGACGTACTGGCACATCGGCGGCACCGCGATACGGTTGCGCAGCGTGACATCCTTGAGTTTGAACGGTTCGAACAGGGCAGACATCCACGACTCCTTTGCTGGGTTCTGCAAAACGGGGGAATGCGCCGTGCGGTGCGCACGGCGCAACGGTGCGGGCCGTCGGCGGGCCGGCTGCGTCCGGCGACGGCAAGGACGAGGCGCCGGCCGAGCCGGCGCCATGTTCAGCGGTGGCCGAGCTTCGCGAGCAGCGCCTCGGCCGCGGGCGCCGACGACGCGGGGTTCTGCCCGGTGATCAGCAGCCCGTCGGTGACGACATGCGGCGCCCAGTCGGCGCTGCGCTCGAATTCGGCGCCGTTGGTCTTCAGCATGTCCTCGACGAGGAACGGCACGACCTCGGTCAACTCGACCGCCGCTTCCTCGCTGTTGGTGAAGCCCGTCGCGCGCTTGCCGCGCACGACCGACTCGCCGGTCTGCGGGTTCTTCACGTGGCGCAGCACGCCCGGCGCGTGACAGACCGCCGCGACCGGCTTGCCGGCCGCCAGCGTGCGCTCGATCAGGGCGATCGAATGCAGATCCTCGGCGAGATCCCACAGCGGGCCGTGGCCGCCCGGGTAGAACACCGCGTCGTAGTCGTCCGCCGACACGTCGGCCAGCTTGCGCGTCGACGCGAGTTCGGCCTTGGCCGCCGCATCCGCGTCGAAGCGGCGCGTCGCGTCGGTCTGGGCCGTCGGGTCACTGCTCTTCGGGTCGAGCGGCGGCTGGCCGCCCTTCGGCGACGCGAGCGTCAGCTCGATGCCCGCGTCCTTGAACGTGTAGTACGGCGCGGCCAGTTCCTCGAGCCAGAAGCCGGTTTTCTTGCCGGTGTCGCCGAGCGTGTCGTGCGAGGTCAGGACAACCAGAATCTTCATGATCGGACACTCCTTCGAAAATGAACGGGGGAACGGGGCCGCACGTCGACGCGGCGCGCCTGTCGGTTAGTCCGCCCACGCGCGACAACGTGCGATTCATTCATCCCCATGCGATATACGCCTATTAGACCAGTCGTCTAGAAGCAACCGAAATAAAACGACGACGTCCCGCTGCATGAACCTGTGGAGACGTCGCCGCATTCAGAAGGATGGATCATATCCTCGAATTAGACCGGTCGTCTAGAGGAACGCGTATTCGCCCTTGCCGGTGTCATGGCCTTTGCGACGGAGGCACAGTTCGGTAACGGGCGTCGTCACTTTGCCGGCCGGCGTGCCTCCGCCGCCGCGCCGGCTACCGCCCGCTACCCGCGCAACGGCCCGTCCGTGTCACCCGCGTCGATTGCAGGCGCTTCGAGCCGGTGGTCGCGCACGCCGTCGTCGAGCAGACGCAGCATCAGTTCCGCCAGCACGCGGCCCGATGCGTGCCCGGTCGGCTGCACGACCGCCGTGACACGATACGGATGCGCGATATCGGGCGGCACACCGTCATAGACGATCAACGACATATCGGCCCCCAGGCGCAGGCCGCTGTCGACCAGCGCGCGAAACGCGCCGCCGCCCGCGAGGTTGTTGTCGACCAGCAGCGCGGTCGGCGGCTCGGCCCGCGCGAGCAACGCCCGCGCCGCCTGCTGGCCGCCGTCGTGCGTAAACGGACATTCGACGAGCAGCGCCGGATCGGCCTCGATACCGGCTTCGCGCAATGCCTCCAGATAACCGGCGCGCCGCTGCGCGGCGAAAGTCAGCGTCAGCGGCGCGCTGATCATCGCGATGCGCCGATGCCCGAAGCCGATCAGCCGGCGCACAGCATCGCGCGCGCCCGCCTCGTTGTCGAAATCGAACCACGCATACGAGCCGGCCGCCTGCGTGCGGCCGTACGCGACATACGGAAACGCGCTCGCATGCAGATACGCGATACGCGGATCGTCGACCTGCGTGCGCGCGACGATCAGCCCGTCGACGAGCTTGCCGTCGACGATCCGCCGATAGGTGTCCAGTTCCGCGTTCGGTCGCGCGGACGCGATGATGAAGTCGAGATTGCGCTCGGCGAGCCGCTCGGTGATGCCCGCGACGACCTCGCCGAACCGCGGATCGCCGAGATCGCCGGCGCCGAACGGATAGACGATGCCGATCATGTCGGCCCGGCCGGTCGCCAGCCGGCGCGCGGTCGGATCGGCCACGTAGCCCATTTCCCGCGCGGCCTTCGCCACGCGCTCGCGCGTCGCCTCGCTGACGTCGTCGTAACCGTTCAACGCGCGGCTGACCGTCGTCCGCGACAGACCCAGCGCATCCGACAGCGCCTTCAGATTCACCTTCACCGTCATTCCTCGCATTCGCCGATCCGCCCGGCCGCCCGACGTCCGGGACGCGCCGACCGGGTAATTGTTTCCAATTGGTAACGATTACCGTCAAATAAATATCTTTTGCGTTCCAAACCGGTTTGAAATAGCATCCAAACCGGTTTGGACATCGATGCCCACTCAGCCGTTCACTTTCACCTTGCCAGGAAACAACGACGAGATGACATACTTTCCCCTTTTCCGTCCGGTCGCGACCAAACGTCTGCTGCTCGCTGGCGGCGCACTCGCCGCCTTCGCGTCCGTCGCGCATGCGCAGTCCGGCGGCACGGGCGCGCCCGTGCCCACGCCCCATACGCAGCAAGCCTACGACCCCGAAGGCAACTTCACGATGCGCTGGACGCGCGCGGACATCCGCCAGATCGTCGCGCAATCGCACACCGCCGGCGCCGACAAGAACTCGCTGCCGCAAGCGCTGACGATGCCGGACATCCCGCAGGATTTCCCGCTGATCAACTCGAACGTGTGGGTGTGGGACACCTGGCCGCTGGCCGACCTGCGCGCGAACCAGCTCAGCTACAAGGGCTGGGAGGTGATCTTCTCGCTCACCGCCGATCCGCACGCGGGCTACACGTTCGACGACCGTCACGTTCACGCCCGCATCGGCTTCTTCTATCGCCGCGCCGGCGTTCCCGCGTCGCAGCGCCCCGCGAACGGCGGCTGGACCTGGGGCGGCCACCTGTTCCCGGACGGCGCGAGCGCCCGGGTGTTCGGCACCGCGCCGATGACCAACAACGCCGAATGGTCGGGCTCCGCGCGCCTCACGAACGGCAGCAACGTCAGCCTCTACTACACCGCGACGTCGTTCAACCGCTCGGCCCCGGGCGGCGCCGACATCACGCCGCCGCAGGCGATCATCACGCGCGCCGACGGCCACATCCACGCCGACGACAAGCACGTGTGGTTCACCGGCTTCGACGATCACAAGGCGCTGCTGCAGCCGGACGGCAACTACTACCAGACCGGCCAGCAGAACACCTACTTCTCGTTCCGCGATCCGTTCGTGTTCACCGACCCCGCGCATCCGGGCAAGACCTACATGGTGTTCGAAGGCAACACCGGCGGCCCGCGCGGCGCACGCACCTGCACCGAGGCCGATCTCGGCTATGCGCCGAACGATCCGAACCGCGAAGATCTCAACGCGGTGATGAATTCGGGCGCAGTGTATCAAAAGGCCAACGTCGGCCTGGCGGTCGCAACGAACCCGCAACTGACCGCGTGGAAGTTCCTGCCGCCGATCCTGTCGGCGAACTGCGTCGACGACCAGACCGAGCGCCCGCAGATCTACCTGAAGGACGGCAAGTACTACCTGTTCACGATCAGCCACCGCACGACGATGGCGGCCGGCGTCGACGGCCCGGACGGCGTGTACGGCTTCGTCGGCAACGGCATCCGCAGCGATTACCTGCCGCTGAACGGCGGCAGCGGCCTCGTGCTCGGCAACCCGACCGACTTCTCCGCGCCGGCCGGCGCGCCGTATGCGCAGGACCCGAACCAGAACCCGCGCGAATTCCAGTCGTATTCGCACTACGTGATGCCGGGCGGGCTCGTCGAGTCGTTCATCGATGCGATCGGCCCGCGCCGCGGCGGCACGCTCGCGCCGACGGTGAAGGTGAACATCAACGGCACGTCGACGACGGTCGACCGCGCGTATGGACGCGGCGGCCTCGGCGGCTACGGCGACATCCCGGCGAACCTGCCTGCGACGGGGGCCGGCCACAACGACGGCAACGGTCAGGGCAATAACCAACAATAACGATCGTCGGTAAAGGCACGAGGTTCAGGAGGCGCGTATCGCGCGTGCCGCGTGCACGCCTCCGCTTTTTTCTTTCGACGTTTCTTTCGACCGGCGCGCATGCCGTCGCTGCAGGCGGCCTGCGCCCTCCTTTCCCGCTTCGTCCGACGAAGCGCCTCCGGCACCGCATGAAATCGACGTCTTTCCGTTTTTCCGCCCGCATCGTCCGGCTGCTGCTCGTTTGCATGGCCTGCACGCAGGCCGCCGCCGCGCCCTGCCCGACGCCCGCCGAACACGGCACGCCGCAATGGCGGCCGGCCCTCCATTACACGCCGCAGCGCAACTGGATGAACGATCCGAACGGGCTCGTCTACGCGAACGGCCGCTATCACCTGTTCTATCAATACAACCCGCTCGGCAACGACTGGGGCAACATGTCGTGGGGCCACGCGACCAGCACCGATCTCGTCCACTGGCGCGAGCAGCCGGTCGCGATGCGCGCGAACGTCACCGAGGAAATCTTCTCCGGCTCGATCGTCGCCGATACGCTGAATACGTCCGGCCTCGGCACACCGGGCCACACGCCGCTCGTCGCGCTCTATACGAGCGTCTACAAGCCCGGCTCGGGGCACGCGCCCGGCATACAGGCGCAGTCGCTCGCGTACAGCCTCGATCAGGGCACGACCTGGCAGCCGTATGCGCACAACCCGGTGCTGACGCTCGATCCGGAATCGAAGCAATTTCGCGACCCGAAAGTGTCGTGGTATGCGGCGGGTGGCTACTGGTTGATGACGACGGTCGTCGCCGATGCGCACGTCGTGAAGCTCTATCGTTCCGACGACCTGATCCACTGGTCGTTCCTGAGCGACTTCACGCTGCCCGACGTGCCGCATGCGGGCGCGCTGTGGGAAATGCCGGACCTCATACCGCTGCCGCTCGACGGCGATCCGAAGCGAATCAAGTGGGTCATGATCGTCAACGTGAATCCGTGGTCGATCGCCGGCGGCTCCGGCGCGATGTATTTCGTCGGCGATTTCGACGGCCGCACGTTTACGCCCGACCGCGTCGCCCCCGCCGGCTCCGATCCCGCGCAATTCCGGTGGGTCGATCACGGTGCCGACTTCTATGCGACCGGCACGTTCTCCGATGCCCCCGGCGCCCGGCCGGTCGCGATCGCATGGATGAGCAACTGGGATTACGCGGCAAAGGTGCCGACCGCCCCGTGGCGCGGCGCGACCACGCTGCCGCGCGAACTGTCGCTGAAGGCGATCGACGGCAAGCCGACACTCATCGTCGCACCCGCCGCCGCGTTCGACGCCTGGGCCGACGGCCGGCCGGCCGTGCATGAAGGCGACGTCACGGTGGATTCCGCTACCCGCCCGCTATCGGCCGCCACACGCGGCGTGGTCCAGCGCATCACGGTGACGCTCTCGCCGCGGCGTGCCGCGCGCGCCGGGCTGATCGTGCGGCGTTCGGCCGACGGGTCGATCGGCACCCGGATCGTGTACGACACCGCGAAGCGCACGCTGACGCTCGACCGCTCGCGATCCGGCGACGCGAATTTCGCCGGCACGTTCAGCCGCGAACACATCGTCGATCTGCCGCTCGAACAGGGAAAACTGCGGCTCGAAATCGTCGTCGATCGCGGCTCGGTCGAAGTGTTCGCGAACGGCGGCCGCGTCGCGCTCACGGACCTGATCTTTCCGCCGCTCGAGGCCGATCGCGTGGCCGTGTTTGCCGAGCAGGGCCGTGCGACGTTTTCGGGACTGACCGTGACGCAGCTGGGAACCGGCGACGATACGCGCGGCGCGTGTACGCCCCGGTAGGTGCGGGTGACGGGGCCGCTCGCCCGGCAGCGCACTGGCCGGTTACGCAGCCCGCCCGCCTCGCCCCTTAGAGCAACCCCATCCCGCCCGACGCGATGATTTCCGCGCCGACGATGAACGCGGATTCCGGCGCGCTCAGGTGCAGCACCGTCGACGCGATTTCATCCGGCGTGCCGAACCGGCCGATCGGGACGAGGCCCTTGATCTTGTCGGCCGTCGCGTCGAGCGTCGCCGCATCGAGCCCGAGCTTGCCGTACAGCGGCGTCTGCACGGGCCCGGGGCTCACCACGTTCACGCGCACGCCGTGCGGCAGCAGTTCGGTCGACAGCGTCTTCGCGAACGAATTGACGGCCGCCTTGCTGGCCGCGTACACCGACGAGCCTGGCATCCCGACATGCGCGTTGATCGAGCCGTTGATCACGATCGACGCGCCGCGATTCAGCAGCGGCACCAGCGACTGGATCTGGAAATACGCGCCCTTCACGTTGGTGTTGAACACGAGATCCCACATCGCTTCGTCGCTGTCGGCGAACGGCGCGAGTTTCGCGACGCCCGCGTTGACGAACACGGCATCGAGCCGCACGCCGGCGGCGGCGATCGCGTCGGCCAGCGCGCGGGCCGACGCGACGCTGCCGGCTTCGTTGCGAATCGCGAGCGCGCTTTCGCCGAGCGTTTGACGGGCGGCTTCCAGTGTTTCGGCGTCGCGGCCGGTGATGATGACCCGCGCGCCTTCGGCCGCGAATGCGTGGGCGGCCGCCAGGCCGATGCCGCTGCTGCCGCCCGTGACGAGGACCGTCTTTCCTTCGAAGCGTTGCATGATGTTCTCCTGTGAACCGGTGAGTTGACCGTGAACACAGGATGCGCGCGGCGCACGGCGTTGCCGTACGACCGGCACGACGAACATGTTCGAAAACGTCGAACATGTTGGCGCGGGCGCGTTCAGCCGAGCACGTCGATCCCGTCGAGCAGCCGCCGTGCGAGCCGCGGCTCGCGCAATTGCTCAAGCCACCATTGCAGCGCGCGACCGTCTCGGTCGTCGTGCCACGCGACGTACAGCAGATTCGGCTCGCGCGGGTCGGCCGTCGGTTTCTCGACCAGTTCGCCGCGCGCCAGCAGCGACGCGACCCGCCGGCGCGGCACCCAGCCGACGCCGAGCGCATCGCGCTGCGCGAGGATCTTCGCGCGCATCGACGGCACCGCGAGCACGGCCTGGCCGCCGAGCAGCCCATACGCGCGACCGGCCGCGCGCCGCGACGAATCGGCGACGACGACCGATCGGTGCGCACCGATCGCGTCGCGCGTCAGCACCCCGCTCGCGGCCGCCAGCGGATGGCGCGGCGATACCGCGAACACCCATTCCATCGCGCCGAGTTCGAACCACTTGAGGCCCGGAATCGCCGGCGGCTCGTTGGTCGCGCCGACGACGAGATCCGCGCGGCCGTCGCGCAACGCTTCCCAGGTCCCGCCGAGCACCTCGTGCGTGAAGCGCAGCGATACGCCCGAATCGAGCGCATCGAACGCGCGGACGACCGGCAGGAGCGTGTCGAACTCCAGCACCTCGTCGCTGACGATCCACAGCCGGTCCTCCCAGCCGCTCGCGACCTGCCGCACGCGCTGCGTCAGCCGGGCGACGTCGAGCGCCAGCCGCGCCGCCTCGTCGGCCAGCAATTGCCCGGCCGGCGTGAGCTGCAGCCGGTAGCCGCGGCGGTCGAACAGCAGCGCGTCGAAGCGCGTTTCGAGCTGGCGCGCCGCGTGCGACACCGTCGACGGCGCCTTGCCGAGCCGCGCGGCGGCACGCGACAGGCTGCCGGTGGCGCGGATCGCGTCGAGCAGCGCCAGTTCGTCTTCGGACAGCATGAGGTCGCTCCACGGTGAGGTTTGTCGTGGATCGTAAGGCAGCCGCGCACGGCGGTCCAATCACGTGATGGCGGCTGCGGCTGCGAGCCCCGAACCGCCGCTGGCGCGCTCGACTTCCGGTATGCTGATCGACGCAAAGTCCCAGGAATCGAGGTAACCACTGCGATGGACATCGCGATCCGCATCGAAGGCCGTCACGACCTGACTGGGCAAATCTTCCGGCAACTGCGCACGGCGATCGTCGACGGGCGTCTCGAAGGCGGCGCGCGGCTGCCGTCGACGCGCGACCTCGCGAAACAGCTCGGCGTGTCGCGCAAGACGACGCTCGACGCGTTCGAGCGTCTCGTCGCCGAGGGCTACCTGACGACGCGCGCGGGCGACGGCACGTTCGTCGCCGACGGCCTGGCGCGCGTGCCGCATGCCGCGGCCGCGTCGGCGCCGTCGATCGTCGACGAGATGCCGCGCATCGACGCGGTCGATGCGCGTGCGGTGTGGAACGACCTGCCCGACGCGCTCGCGATGCCCGCGCCGCAGGACTCGCCCGGCTTCGACTTTCGCGGCGGCGTGACCGACAAGACGCTGTTCCCGTTCGACGCGTGGCGGCGCTGCCTGCATCACGCGCTGCGCCAACAGGCGCGCGGCCCCGGCCAATACCATGACCCAGCCGGCGATCCACAATTGCGCGGCGCGATCGCGCGCTACGTCGGATTCAGCCGTGCGGTCGCATGCAGCTGGGACGACGTGCTCGTCACGCAAGGCGCGCAACAGGCGCTCGACCTGCTCGCGCGCGTCGTCGTCCGACCGGGCGACGTCGTCGCGGTCGAGGATCCCGGCTATCCGCCCGCGCGCGCCGCATTCGCGTCGCTCGGCGCGACGGCGATCGGCGTGCCGGTCGACGCGCAGGGCCTCGTCACGGAACGGCTGCCCGACGACGCGCGGCTCGTCTACGTGACGCCGTCGCACCAGTTCCCGCTCGGCATGCCGATGACGCTCGATCGCCGCGTCGCGCTGCTCGAATGGGCGCAGCGCCGCCGCGCGGTGATCATCGAGGACGACTACGACGGCGAATTCCGCTTCGAGGGCCGGCCGGTCGAATCGCTGAAGAGCCTCGACCGCACGGGCCTCGTCGCGTACGTCGGCACGTTCTCGAAGACGATCTTCCCCGAGCTGCGGATCGGCTACGCGATTGCGCCACGCGCGCTGCGCGGCGCGCTGGCCAAGGCGAAGCAGATCGTCGACTGGCACGCGTGCACGCTGACGCAGGCGGCGCTCGCGCGCTTCATGCTCGAAGGCGATTTCGCGCGGCATCTCAAGCGCGTGCAGAAGCACTACGACGCGCGTCGCAAGATGCTGATCGCGCACCTGCGCGGCGAACTCGCGCCGTGGTTCGACGCGATCGTGCCGAGCGCCGGCATCCATCTGGCCGCGCACCTGAAACCGGGGCTCGACGAAGCGGCGCTGGTCCGCGCGGCGCGCGCGCAGGACATCGGCCTGTACGGGATTTCCGCGTTCCACGTGGGCGTGCCGGTGCGCCCGGGCCTGCTGTTCGGCTATGGCGGGATCGACGCGCTGCGCATCGACGCCGCGCTTGCGAAGCTGGCCGGCTTGCTGGATGCCGGCATCGCGGGCGGGTCGCCACTGGCTACCTGAATTTCCATGAAATTGGCTATTCAAGCAGGCCATTACGACGCTTAAAGTGGGTCCTGTCGCGCCACCCCGGCGCTACCCAACCGAAAAGGACCTGCCATGCAACCGCGCCTGAACTTCTATGCCGCCAGCCCGAATGCGATCAAGGTGATGCGCAACGCCGAGGAATTCCTCGCGAAGAGTTCGATCGAGAAGCCGCTCGCCGAACTCGTCCGCCTGCGCGCGTCGCAAATCAACGGCTGCGCGTTCTGCGTCGACATGCACACGACCGACGCGCGCAAGGGCGGCGAAACCGACCGCCGTCTCGCGACCGTCGTCACGTGGCGCGAAACGCCGTTCTTCACCGAGCGCGAACGCGCGGCGCTGGAATGGACCGAAGCGTTGACGCTGGTGGCCAGCAACCATGTGCCCGACGCCGTCTGGGAAGCCGTGAAGCCGCACTTCACCGACGAGGAGCTGGTCGACCTGTCGATGCTGATCGCGACGATCAACGCGTGGAACCGCCTCGCGATCGCGTTCCGCAAGATGCCCGAGTAAGGCGGCGACGATGATCCGCTCCACACTCCATCGCGTCGCGCTGTGCGCCGGGCTCGCGCTCGCCGCGGCGCTGCCGGCCGCCGCCCACGCGCACGACGCCGGCGACAGCGTGCACGCGATCATGCAGCAGGCCGTGCCCGAAGCGCCGGGCAAGCTCGCCGTCGTCGCGACGGTCGACTATGCGCCCGGTCAGGCGTCCGAAGCGCATCGGCATCTCGGTTCGGTGTTCGCCGTCGTGTCGAAAGGCGAAGTGCTGTCGCAGGTGAACGGCGGCCCGCTGCGCCGCTATCGCGCCGGCGAAGGCTGGTACGAGCCGCCCGGCTCGCGCCATCAGGTGTCGCGCAACGCGAGCGCGACCGAACCCGCGCAACTCGTCGTGTTCGGGTTGACGGGCGAGCATCAGCCGCTGAAGTCGCCGATCGATCCGTGATTCGACGCGACGGATCGCGCATCGGCTCGCGACGTAAACGAAAAAACCGGCCCGAAGGCCGGTTTTTCATACCGCATGCCGTGAGCGGCGCTCGCGCGCCGCGCGACATCAGAAGCGGTGGATCAGGCCGACGCCGACGCCGATCTGGTTCTGCTTCGAACCTGCGCCCACGCCGTCGCCGATGGACGTCGTTGCAGCGATGACCTTGCCGCCGTTCAGCGTGTTGCCGCTCGAGTGCTGATAAGCCTCAACTGCGTACAGGCCCGTGCGCTTCGACAGGCTGTAGTACTGCGACACCGTAACCTGGTGGTACTTGGCCGCGCTGGAGATGCCGTTCGACTGCGTTGCAGCCGTGTACGAGTAGCCCGCTGCAAAGTCCCACTGCGGCGATGCCTTCCAGTGCAGCACGGCGCCCGCCGTGTTGAAGATCGCCGTGTTCGTGAAGCCCGACAGCGTGCCCGGGATGTACTGGACGTTCGAGTACGACACCGAGATGTCCCACGCCGGCGTGAACTGATAACCAGCCGTCACAGCCAGACGCTGCTGCGACTGGGCACCCGCGTAACCGTTGTTGATCGACGACACGGCCGGCTGGACGCCAATCGCATTACCCTTGGAATCAACGTTCGTACCGTTCTCGACTGTCGAAGCCGTACCCCACAGGCCACCACCCAGCGTCGCGTTATTGACACGCTGATAACCGACCGCGATGCCTGCCGGGCCGTTCAGGTACTGGATCGCCGCACTCCACGTCGAGCCGCGGTTCGTCGCGCCTGCGACACCGCCGAACGAGTACGAACCGCCGACCGTAAAGCCGTAGAACTTCGGCGACATGTAGACGAGCGAGTTGTTCGCGCGGTAGCTGGTATCCAGCGAATCGATATCGCCCGGGTGCGCGCCGTAGTAACCAGTCAGCCAGGTCGTCGGGCTGTACGGCGACAACAGCGTGTAGTACGCGGTGTACTGGCGGCCGGCCGTCAGCGTACCGTACGTGGCGTTGGTCAGGCCCACCCACGCTTGACGCGTGAAGATACCGCCACCCTGCGCCCACTGCGACGAGCCGTTAGCCGTGTTGACGCCGGCTTCCAACTGGAAAATCGCCTTCGTGCCGCCGCCGAGATCTTCGCTGCCCTTCAGGCCGAAGCGGCTGCCTGCCCACACGCCGGTGGACATCTGCACCTTCGAGTGACCACCCGAGGTCGCACCGACTGCCGACGAGTTGTTCTGCCAGGCGATACCGTTGTCGACGATACCGTACAGGGTCACGCTGCTCTGGGCGTGGGCGGCGGTAGCGGCTGCGAGACCGACTGCCGTCATGGCAAAAGCGACGCGCTTTTTCATTGATTCTCCGTCCTCAAAGAATGTTTCTTTTCTGGTGTGGTTTTATGACCGACACATGTGCGAGTACATGCCGACGCGATTCTGACGGATTACCGATTGTTTCCCAACATGTGCGGTCGGTCATCGTATGATCGACGCAACGCGCGGGTTCACCAAACGGTTACATGACACCTCGAAACGCTTGTGCGGCGGGCGCCTCCGGCATTTGCCGGTGAAAACCCTAGCTTTACATTTTTACAGGTGCAACGCGACCGCCCGATGTCGTCAGACGCCTTCGGCGACAAAATGTCTTACAAATGCGGGATCGAAGCTGACGCTGCGATTCACGCCGCCGCGCAGGATCGCCGACGTTCATGACACCCGCATTTCGAGACACGAAATCATGAAAACGTTTTTAGTCGGCGTGCCGGAAACCGGACGGATACGGTCCGGCGAACGCGGACCGGGAGGCGATGCCGGCGCGTATCGCGCCGGCAATCTTCAATGCTGTGGCGCAGAAGCCAGCCGCGCGGACACCGCATCGGCGAGCGCGGTCAGGCGCGCGCGGATCGCCGTGTTCGAACCGACCAGCGCGAGCGACGCCGCCATGATCCGGTAGATGCGCTTTCTCGGCACCTTGGCCGGCGTCGCCGGATCGAGCCACCCCGCGTGGCCGGCCAGCAACTCGAGCGTTTCGAGGCCGATCATGATCGGCCACAGGCACGCGAGCCGCAGCCGCACGAAACGGCGCGGGATCGCGAGCGTATACAGGCATGCGTCGCGATACTGGTCGAGCGCGACGCGCAGCAGGTCGACCAGCACGCCCCGCGCGCGTGCCGAAGCCTCGGGCTGCAGCAGATCGGCCACGACGAGCCCGTGCGCGGCCAGCACGTCGTCGGGCAGGTAGCAGCGGCCGATGCGCAGGTCCTTCGCGCAGTCGCGCAGGATATTGGTCATCTGCAGCGCCTTGCCGAAACGGATGCCCTTCTCGCGCATGGCCGGTAGATCCCAGCCGCGCGCGGCGCGCGTGTGCATCCCCGTCATGTCGGTCCAGAACTCGCCGACGCAGCCGGCGACGAGGTACGTGTAGCGGTCGAGCATGTCGCGCGTCGGCAGCGACGCGACCTGCCCCGACTGCTCGTCCGGAAACGTGCGCAAGTCGAATTCCATCCCCGCCGTGAGCGTCGCGACGACCTTGCGGATCGACGCGCGATCGGCCTCCGGCTGCGCGCGCAGCAGCGCGAGCATCGGCTCCATCGAACCGAGCAGCAGGTGTTCGTGCGAATCGGTCTGCATCCGCGTCACGTCGTCGAGCGAACGCGACAGCGCCGCGCCGTCGCCGAGCCGCTCGACGTCGTCGCGCAGGTCGGTCAGCAGCGCCGCGCGGCGGTCGGGCGCGACGAGCGCCGTGTCGGCGATCGTGTCGGCCGCGCGCGCAAGCAAATACGCGAGGCCGACCGGGTCGCGCATGCCGTCGGGCAGCACGCGCAGCGTCAGGTAGAAGGAGCGGGAAACGTTCTTCAGCAGCTCGCCGAGCAGATAGGCGGGATCGGTATGGGTCGTCATGGGTCGGGAAAAATCGGCCGGCGCGGGCCCCGGACGCACACGGGCGCCGGGCGCCCGCGCCGGCCCGCGAGTCGCCGCATCGTCGCGCCAGGCGGGCGTGGGCCCCGGTGCGGCAATGCAAAATTCCCGCAAGTTTAGTGCATCCGGCGCGCGGGTTCGCTGCGACGGCCGGAATGCGAGGCGCGCCCGCCTGCCGTCACGCGCGCCGCCGTGTATGTCGCCCCATCAAAACGAAACTGAAATGTCGAAGTAATACATATGTAATTATTCGATGCGACGATCGCGCACCGTTCGACACCATAGCCGCCGCCCCTGCCGCGCCACCGGCGCGAGCGCCCTTTTCCGGCTCCTTTCCGACTCCGTTTCGAAGGTTCATCGACATGCTCCTCAAGCGCCCGACCTCCCTGCGTTACGTCCCGTTCGCCTGCGCCGCCGCGTTCCTGCTCGCCGCGTGCGGCGGCGACGATCTGACGCGCGATCCCACGCAGCCGATTTCCGCGAAGGTCCAGGTGGTCGGCCATCGCGGCGCGAGCGCGCTGCGCCCCGAACACACGCTCGCGTCGTACCGCAAGGCGATCGAGGACGGCGCCGACGTGATCGAGCCCGACCTCGTGTCGACCCGCGACGGCATGCTCGTCGCGCGCCACGAGAACGAGATCTCGGGCACGACGAACGTGTCGACGCTGCCGCAGTTCGCGAACCGCAAGGCGACCAAGACGATCGACGGCACGCAGTTGACCGGCTGGTTCACCGAGGATTTCACGCTTGCCGAGCTGAAGACGCTGCGGGCGCGCGAGCGCATTCCGCAGGTGCGCCCCGCCAACACCGCGTACAACGACCAGTTCGAGATTCCGACGTTCGACGAGATCGTCGCGCTCGCGAAGCAGATGTCCGCGCAGACCGGCCGCACGATCCACCTGTATCCGGAAACCAAGCATCCGACCTACTTCCAGTCGATCGGCCTGCCGCTCGAGGACCGCCTCGTCGACGCACTGTTGAAGGACGCATACACGTCGCGCACGGCGACCGTATACATCCAGTCGTTCGAAGTCGCGAACCTGAAGGCGATCCGAAACCGGATCAAGTCGAGCCAGCCGAACTGGAAGCTCGTGCAGTTGATGGACGAAGCCGGCCAGCGCCCGTACGACTTCGTGAAGGCGAACGACACGCGCACCTACGGCGACCTGTCGACGCGCGACGGCATGCGCGAGATCGCGACCTATGCGAACGGCGTCGGCCCGTACAAGACGTCGATCGTCGCGGTCGCCGCGGACGGCACGCTGCAGCAGCCGACGCCGTACGTGCGCTACGCGCACGAGGCCGGCCTCGTCGTGCATCCGTACACGTTTCGCCCGGAGAACAACTTCCTGCCCGCGTCGCTGAAGGACGGCGGCACGCCGGCCACACGCAACGCGGCCGGCTCGGTGCGCGAGATCCAGGCTTACCTGCGCGCGGGCATCGACGGCTTCTTCACCGACGATCCGGCCGTCGGCCGCACGGCCGTCGATACGTTCAAGCGTTGATACGAAGCGCCGGCCCTCATCGTGACCGGGCGCCGCGCACGGCGTGCCGCGCCCGGTTGCACCGCGTCGGTCAGATCACGTTGAAGTAATGCGTGCCGTCACGCTTCAACTGGTCGACGAGACCGTATTCCCAGTCGAGATACGCTTGCATCGCGGCGGCCGCATTGTCGGTGCCTTCGTACGGGCGCCGATAGCGGTCGATGCGCGGCGACGCGAGACGGGTCTCGCCGCTCTCCAGCGGCAACCCGGCGTCGATCCACGCGGCCGTGCCGCCGGTCAGCACCCGGATGTCGGCCGATGCCGGCAGCAGCGCGCGGGCGTCGTCCGCCGCGAATCGCGCGAGCAGGCTCGATCCGCACGTGAACACGTAGCGCTTCGCGGGCGGAATCGCAGCCAGCGCGTCGCGCAATTGCGCGCGCACGGCAAACCACGCGCCCGGAATATGACGCTTCACGTAGTTCGCGCTGGCCGTCACGTCGACGATCGCGAGTTCGCCGGCCGCGGCTTCCTTCAGCCAGCCGGCGAGCGTCGCGGGCGACACGTCGGTCGCGGGCGGCGTCGCCGGCACGTCGCGCGGCGGCTGCCCGCGCTCGACGAACGCCGCGGCGCCGGCCGGTTCGACCACGCGCACGTCCCAGCCCATCTGCGCGAGCCACGATGCGGTCATGTCCGCGCGCACGCCGTCGTCGTCGGCCAGCACGATCCGCGCCCCGCGCACGGCCGCGTGATGGTCGGTTTCCTGCACGAGCTGGCCGCCCGGTGTGCTCAGGAAGCCCGGCAGATGCCCGGCTTCGTATTCCCCGGGCGTGCGAACGTCGAAGCGATACAACGTGCGGCCCGGCTCGTCGAGCGCGGCGACGTCGGCCAGCGCGATGCGCGGCACCCCGGCGCGCTCGGCCACCGCGCGGGCGGCCCGACGCGCGTCGGCGCGTTGCGTCGCGTCGATCTCGTCCGGAAAGCGCCGTGCGGCGCCGCGTTCGAGCGCCTGGCCGGCGAGCGTCCAGCCGATCGTGCCGTTGCGCAGCGCGGCGACCGGGTTCGGCAGCCCCGCGTTGACGAGCGATTGCGTGCCGATGATGCTGCGCGTGCGGCCTGCGCAGTTGACGATCACCTGCGTCTTCGGGTCCGGCGCGAGCGCCCGCACGCGCAGCACGAGCTCCGCGCCCGGCACGCTGGTCGAAGTCGGGATGTTCATCGTCTGGTATTCGTCGAAGCGGCGCGCGTCGACGATCACGACATCGGCTTTCGCATCGATCAGCGCCTGTACCTCCTGCGCGGACAGCGACGGCGTATGGCGCTCGGCCTCGACCCATTCGCCGAACGACTTGCTCGGCACGTTCACGTCGATGAACAGTTCGCCGCCCCCGGCGACCCAGCCCGCGAGGCCGCCGTCGAGCAGCCGCACGTCGGTGTAGCCAAGGCGCGCGAGCGTCGCGGCCGCGCGCGGCGCCAGATCCTCGCTGCCCGCTTCGCCGAACACGACGATCGGCGTGTCGCGGCGCGGAATCCGCGTCCACGCGTCGAGTTCGAGCTTCGACAACGGGAAGTTGGCGGCCCACAGCGGATGGCCCTGTGCGTACGGATCTTCCTCGCGTACGTCGATCAGCGCGATCTCGTCGCGGGCAAGCAGGCGTGCGCGTACGTCCTGGTACGACGCGACGGGAAAGCAGGAAAGGGAATCGGCGGATTGCGTCACGATGGCTCTATGTTGAATACGTTGAAGTCGGTGAAGAAAACGGAACGGGTCGATCCTGGCCCTGGCGGCGCGCGCCCGCGACGGGCCGCGCGAGCGGGCCGGGCGTCAGGCATTCGAATAGCCCGACACGAACGGCTTCACGGTACCGTCGTCCAGGTACACCGCGCGTTCGACCTTGCCGATGTTCGCGCCGTACACGTGGATGCTGATCGACACGCGGTCGGCGAACGCGTTGGTCACGCGATGCACGTCGCCGATGCGCGGCGATACGGCCTCGACCTCGCCCGGCCGCAACCGCACGGCATCGCCCGCCGGCACCGGCCTGCCGGCCGCGTCGAACCGGTACGGCTGCGAGAACTCGCCGCCGCGCAGCATTCCGATCAGCCCCCACACCGTGTGGTCGTGGATCGGCGTCGCCTGGCCGGGCCCCCACACGAAGCTGACGATCGAGAAGCGCTCGTCCGGGTCGAGATGCAGCAGGTACTGCCGATAGCGCTTGGGATCGGGCTGCGCGAACGCGTCGGGCAGCCAGTCGTCGTGTTCGACGAGCGCGGCGAGCAGTGCGCCGCCCTCGTCGAGAATGCGCGCCTCGTTCGCGCCGGACGCGAGCAGCGCATCCAGACCGTCGACGACCAAACGTAGCGGCGTCTGTTGCAGCGAAAGCGTACTCATCGGCCGTCTCCTCGAATATGATGCCGAATATGATGGATCGTCATGATGCACCCGAAAGACCATGCAGAACAAACATGAAAATTAGCGATATCGACGCTTTTGCAGCGGTCGTCCGCTGCCAGACCCTGAGCCAGGCCGCGGCCGAGCTCGGGATGACGCAGCCCGCGATCACGCGGCGCGTCCAGAATCTCGAGGAGGCGCTCGGCGTGACGCTGCTCGACCGCAACACGAAGCCGCCACGGCCGACCGACATCGGCCGGCAGGTGTTCGAGCAGTGTCGCGCGATCCTGCGCGAGGTCGACGCGCTGCGCGAACTGACGGCCGGCGAGCAGCCGCCCGCCGGCGAATTCCGGATCGGTCTCACGCAAGGGCTCGGCGAGCTGATGCTGCCGGGCCTCATCGCGGACCTCTCCGCGCAGTGGCCCGCGCTCGCGACGCAGGTCACGACCGCATGGGGCGGCCTGCTCGTCGAACGTATCGCCCGCCGCGAGCTCGATGCGGCGCTCGTCTTCCTCGCCCGCGAAATGGTGCTGCCGGCGCAGGTCGAGGGCGAACGGCTGCTGGCCACGCGGCTCGTCGCGGTCGGCCGCAAGGGCGACTGGCCGCGGCGCAGCTACCGGCTCGCCGATTGCCACGCTCGCGGCTGGGTGCTGAACCCGGACGGCTGCGGCTTTCGGGCGGGCCTGCGGCGCGCGCTCGACGCACAGGGCCTGCCGATGCCGGTCACGCTCGATGCGTACGGCCGCGACCTGCAACTGCAAAGCGTTGCCAACGGCTTCGGCCTCGGGCTGATGCCGCTGCCGCTCGTCGAAGGCAGCCCGCTGCGCGATGCACTCGACATCGTGCCGCTCGCCGATTTCAAGCCACAGATCGATCTGTGGCTGCTGCGCCGGCACGATACGGCGCGCCTCGACGCGCCGCTCGCGGCCGTCGCCGCGCATGCGCGCACGGCGTTCGCGCTGCCCGAGCAATCGCACGACAAGGCTGCTTGACGTTGCCTCGATGGCCGCGGCGGTCGCGCGATGCCTGCGTCGCGCCGCGCCGTTGCCGTGCGCGGCAACCCGGCTCGGCTCACGCATCGCGTCGATCGCGTTCGATCCCGGTACGTGACGTGGCGTCCGCTCCCGCGCTCGTCTGGCCGCGCATCGCCGCGTCGAGCACCGCGCGCCCCGCCGCCACCGCGATCGCATCGTCCTGCGGCGTATGCACGCGGCTGCACAGCACATCGCGATAATGGCGTTCGAGCGGATTGCCGCGGCTCAGCCCGTGATTGCCCGACAGCTTCAGCGCCTGCTCGACCGTCCGGATCGCCTGCTCGGTCACGGTGCGCTTGACGAGGCCGCTGGTCGTCAGCGACGGCGCATTGCCGGCGTCGGTACGCGCGATGTGATCGTCGAGCAGCACACGGTTCGCGTGCAGCCAGCCCTCGATTTCGCCGACCGCCTCCTGCACGCGCGGCAGCGTCGCGAGCGGCGCGCCAAGCCCGCTCGGCGCACGCGTCGTCGCGAATTCGACGAGCCAGTCGCGCGACGCTCGCGCCACCGCGTCGTACAGGCTGCCGAGCAGCACGACCATCCATGCCTGTTGGTCCGCCTGCGCGTCGGCATCCGCATGCGTGGCGGCCGATACGGCCCACGCGTCCGGCGCGCGCACGTCGACCGCATATTCGGCCGGCAGCGGCACCTCGTCGAACACGACTTCGTGGCTGCCCGATGCGCGCAGGCCGAGATGATTCCAGCTTTCGATCACGCGGATGCGATCGCCGTCCGCCTCGGGGTCGCGCGGCACGAGAAACACGCCGACCCGGGGCGCCGCTTCGTCGGTGCGCGCCCACACGGCCAGCCAGCGCAACGCCGGAATCCCGGTGCTGTAGAGCTTGTGGCCCGACAACCGCCAGCCGTCGCCATCGCGGCGCGCGATGGTGTCCGGCAGCCCGCCGCGCGACGGCGAACCGAGCGCCGGCTCGACGCGCAGCGCGTTGATCAGCGCGCCGTGCGCGACCGCGCTGTCGAATACCGCGCGACGCACCTGCGCGGGCCAGCGGTTGTCCGCGCGGCCGAGCGCGCGGTGCTGCAGATACGTCATCGTCAACACGAGCGCCGTCGCGGGATCGGCCCGCGCCACGGCCGCGACGATCCGGCTCGCCCGCGCCAGCGTCGCCCCTGCGCCGCCATGCCCGCGCGGCACGACCTGCGCGATCAGCCCGGCACGATGCAGCCGCGCGAAGTGCTCGTGCGGAAAGCGGCCGTCGACGTCGTTGCGGGCCGCATCGGCGGCGAGTTCGGGCGCGAGACGCTCGAGCAGCGCGGCAAGGCGCGCGTCGTCGTCCGTCTCGTCGGCGGCGTCGGCGGGTTGAGCGGCGTGCGCAGGCAGCAGGCGCAGCGAAGATGGCGGTGGCGGCGAGGAAACGGCAAGGCTGGCGGACATCGAAACGGATTCCCTGGGTAGCTCGAACACGGCGGCGAACGCGTCAGCGGCGGCAAATACGGCGCCAACGCGCGCCCGATCATTCGCGAGCCCACAGCGTATGCGCAACGCATACGGCCCCAAACCATGCAAATCTGATATTCAAATCGGGATTGATTATTTCCATTCCGCATGATCCCGGCGTTAACCTGCGCTCCATTCCTGCCCGGCCGTGCGCCGGGACATCCCTGCACCGGAGACCCAGATGAGCGTCGAATTCATCGGCATGATCCAGAGCCAGAAGCAGTCGGAAATCCACCCGGCGTCCGGCCCCGCGGTCGATCCCGACTATGTCCGCGACTTTGCCCGCGCCCACGAAACCGCCGGTTTCGACCGGATTCTCGTACCGCATCACTCGACCGGCCCGTCGGCGACGCTGACGATCGCATTCGCGGCGGCCGCGACCGAGCGCATCCATTTCATGCTCGCGCATCGTCCGGGCTTCACCGCGCCGACGCTCGCCGCGCGCCAGATCGCGACGCTCGACCAGTTCAGCCGCGGCCGGCTCGCCGTGCATTTCATCTCCGGCGGCTCGGACAGCGAGCAGCAGCGCGACGGCGATTTCCTCGATCACGACGCGCGCTATGCACGCACCGACGAATACCTCGGCATCCTGCGGCGCATCTGGACCGAAGCGCAGCCGTTCGATCACGACGGCGCGCATTACCGCTTCAAGCAGGGTTTCTCGGAAGTGAAGCCGTTCCAGCAGCCGCACGTGCCGATCTACTTCGGCGGTGCGTCGGAAGCCGCGCTCGCGGTGGCCGGCAAGCACGCGGACGTCTACGCGCTGTGGGGCGAATCGCTCGACCAGGTGCGCGACCTGACGACGCGCGTGCGCGCCGAAGCCGCGGAGCACGGCCGCCAGGTGCGCTTCTCCGTGTCGTTCCGCCCGATCCTCGCGGCGACCGAGGACGAAGCGTGGGCGCGTGCGCACCGCATCCTCGACGAAACGCGCCGGCTGCGCGAAGCGGCCGGGCTCGGCGCCGGCGGCCCGCAGCAGAGCGAAGGCGCGCGCCGCCTGCTCGCCGCGGCCGAGCGCGGCTCGCGCGTCGACAAGCGGCTGTGGACCGAGATCGCGAAGCTCACCGGCGCGCGCTCGAATTCGACGGCGCTCGTCGGCACGCCCGAACAGGTCGCCGACGCGCTGCTCGACTACTACGACCTCGGCGTGACGACGTTCCTGATCCGCGGCTTCGACCCGCTGGAAGACGCGATCGACTACGGCCGCGAACTGATTCCGCGCGTGCGCAGCGCCGTCGCCGCCCGCGACGCGGCACGCCGCGCCGCCTGAGCCTGACGGCGTCAACGGAGCCACTGGAGCCACTGGAGCCATACGCGATCATGTCCGCCGTCCTGTCCTCGCCCCACCGTACCGCATCGGGCCTCGTGCTCGCCGATACGCCGCGCCAGCACTTCTGGTTCGATCCGCCCGCGCCGCGCATCGACGTCGCCGCCGAGCGCCGCCACCGGCAGGAGCGGCTCGCGGCCGCGTTCCGCCTGTTCGCACGCTTCGGCTTCGCGGCGGGCCTCGCCGGCCACATCACCGCACGCGATCCGGAGCTGCCCGACCATTTCTGGGTGAACCCGCTCGGCGTGCATTTCTCGCAGATCAAGGTCTCCGACCTGCTGCTCGTCAACGCGCGCGGCGAAACCGCGATCGGCCAGCGGCCGCTGAACAAGGCCGCGTTCGCGATCCATGCGGCGATCCACGAAGCCCATCCGCACGTGGTCGCCGCCGCGCACACGCATTCGACCTACGGCAAGGCCTGGTCGACGCTCGGCCGCCCGCTCGATCCGCTCACGCAGGACGCGTGCGTGTTCTACGAAGATCATGCGCTGTTCGACGACTTCACGGGGATGGTCGTCGACACCAGCGAAGGCGCGCGGATCGCCGATGCGCTCGCGAAGCCCGACGGCACCACGCACAAGGGCGTGATCCTGAAGAACCACGGGATCCTGACGGCCGGCCCGACGGTCGAGGCCGCCGCGTGGTGGTACATCGCGCTCGACAACGCCGCGCACACGCAGTTGCTGGCCGAAGCGGCCGGCACGCCGCAGCCGATCGATCGCGCGACCGCGCGCCATACGCACGGCCAGATCGGCGGCCCCGACGGCGCGCTGCATGCGTTCGACAGCCTGTTCGCGCGCGTCGTCGCCGACGAACCCGATCTGCTCGACTGAGCGCTACACCGGAGACCAGACCATGACCCAAACCACCGCACCCACGCCCGCCGACGCGCACGACGGCCAACGCCGCCGGCTGCTGCGCGCGGCCGGTGCCGCCGCGCTCGCCGTGCCGGCGATCACGCTCGGCCGCAACGCGCGGTCCGCGCCGCCGCTGAAGAAGCTCACGTTCGCGTGGAACCAGAACGCGTTCTGCCTGACGCCGATCGTCGTCGCGCAGGAGCGCGGCTTCTTCGAGAAAAACGGGCTGCAGGTCGAGCTGATCAACTACAGCGGCTCGACCGATCAACTGCTCGAATCGATCGCGACCGGCAAGGCCGATGCGGCAGTCGGAATGATCCACCGCTGGCTGAAGCCGCTCGAAACCGGCTTCGACGTGAAGATCATCGGCAGCTCGCACGGCGGCTGCGTGCGGCTGCTGGGCGCGAAGGCGGCCGGCGTCACGACGCTGCAGGCGCTGAAGGGCAAGACGGTCGGCGTCAGCGATCTGGCCGCGCCCGGCAAGCACTTCTTCTCGATCCTGCTCGCGAAAAACGGCATCGATCCCGAGCGCGACATCACGTGGCGGCAGTATCCGGCCGACCTGCTCGGCGTCGCGGTCGACAAGGGCGAGATCCACGCGATCGCCGACGGCGACCCGAACCTCTACCTGCTCGAAAAGCGCAGCAACGGCGCGTACACCGAACTCGCGACCAACCTGTCCGGCGAATACGCGCGCAAGGTGTGCTGCGTGATCGGCGCGCGCGGCGACCTCGTGCGCAACGACCGGCCGTCGGCCGCCGCGCTCGCGCGCTCGATCGTGCAGGCCACCGAGTACACGCACGACAACCCGAACGAAGCCGCGAAGGTATTCGCGAAGTATTCGCCGAAGATCAGCCCCGAGGATCTGCGCAAGCTGTACGCGACGCTCACCTACACGCATCACCCGACCAGCGTCGACCTGCAGCAGGAAATCGCGTTCTATGCGGACGATTTCCGCCGCATCAGCGTGCTGAAGAAGAGCACGGACCCGCAGCGCTTCGCGCAGCAGGTCTATGCGAACGTACTGGGGTAACGCGATGTCGACGATCGAACACGCTTCCGCCGCACGCACCGCATCGGCCCCGGCCGGCGACGCCGCGCACGCTACCGCCACCGCGCGCGCAGCCTGCACGGCCTGCGAAGCCACGCTGGCTGCCGACGCCCGGCGCGCGCGCGCCTGGCCGACCGGGATCACCGCCGCGCTCGCATGGGCCGCGCTCGGCGCGCTCACGCAGCTGTGGCCGAACCGGATCGTCGGCTTCAGCGACTGGGCGTACACCGACACGTTCGGCACGGCCGCGTGGACGATCGCCGCGCTGCTGCTCGTCGCCGCGACGCTCGGCCATCGCGTTCCCGCAACCCGCACGCGGCTCGCCCGCGTGCGACCGGCCGGCCCGTGGCTCGTCGCGCTGCCGCTCGTGCTCGCCGCGTGGGAAATCGTCACCGCGAAAACCGGCTGGCTGCCGACGCCGTTCTTCGCGCCGCCGCAGGCGCTGATCGAGGTCTACGTCGACGACTGGCCGCGCCTCGCCGGCAGCGCCGGCAACACGCTGAAGCTGCTCGCGCTCGGCTTCGCGTACGGCGTCACGGTGGGCTTCGCGGTCGGCGTGTCGATCGGCTGGTCGCGCCGGATCGGCTACTGGGTCCATCCGGTGCTGCGCGTGCTGGGGCCCGTGCCGGCCACCGCGCTGCTGCCGCTCACGTTCTACTTCTTTCCGTCGAGCTATTCGGCGGCCGCATTCCTGATCGCGCTCGCCACCGGGTTCCCGGTCGCGGTGCTCACGTGGTCGGGCGTCGCGAGCGTGAACAAGCAGTACTACGACGTCGCGCGCACGCTCGGCGCGAATGCGCGCTTCCTCGTGCTGCGCGTCGCGATTCCGGCCGCGCTGCCGCACGTGTTCGTCGGCATCTTCATGGGGCTGAGCGCGTCGTTCACGGTGCTGGTCGTCGCCGAGATGATGGGCGTCAAGTCGGGGCTCGGCTGGTATTTGAGCTGGGCGCAGGGCTGGGCGTCGTACGTGAACATGTATGCGGCGCTGATCGTGATGGCGCTGCTGTTTTCCGGGTTGATCGCGCTGCTGTTCACGGTGCGCGACCGTGTGCTCGCCTGGCAGAAAGGAACCGTCAAATGGTAAGCGCCGCCGTACTCGAATCGTCCGTCGCAACTGTCGCGGCGCCGGCTGTCACGCCGGCGCGCGGCGCGCGCATCGACATCCGCCGCGTGAGCCATGCATTCGACAGCTCCGGCGGCGCGCTGCCGGTGCTCGACGACGTGTCGCTGTCGGTCGCGGCCGGCGAATTCGTCGCGCTGCTCGGCCCCAGCGGCTGCGGGAAATCGACGCTGCTGCGGCTCGTCGCGGGGCTCGACGCCGCGCGGCAAGGCACCATCGCGCAAGACGGCGTGCCGATCGAGCGCCCCGATCCGTCGCGCATCGTCGTGTTCCAGGATCCGACGCTGTACCCGTGGCGGCGCGTGCGCGCGAACGTCGCGCTCGGCCTCGAAGCGCGCGGCGTGGCGCGCACCGCGCAGCATCGCGTCGACGATGCGCTCGCGCGCGTCGGGCTGCAGGAATTCGCGAACGTGTTTCCGCACCAGTTGTCCGGCGGGATGGCGCAGCGCGTCGCGCTCGCGCGAGCGCTCGTCAACGATCCGCGCCTGCTGATCCTCGACGAGCCGCTCGGCAAGCTCGATTCGCTGACGCGGCTCACGATGCAGGCCGAGTTGACCGCGCTGTGGCAACGCGACGGTTTCTCCGCGCTGCTCGTCACGCACGACGTGGAAGAAGCGCTGTTTCTCGCGCAGCGCGTGATCGTGTTCGGGCCGCGCCCGGCACGGATCGTCGCCGAACTGCGCGTCGACCTGCCCTACCCGCGCCATCGCGGCGACCCGCGCCTCGCCGAATTGCGCCACGACGCGCTGCGGCATCTCGGGCTCGATGCGAGCTGGTAGATGCCGAGTGCCGTTCGACGTTTGACTGCGGTACGCCGGAGACGCGCGCGATGAACGCGCCGCCGTTCGCCGACTGGGCCATCGCGTTCCTGCAACTGCTGTATGGCGCGCAAATCGCGCTGGCGCGCGGGCTGCACGCGATCGGCCTGACCGGCGACGCCGACGGCCAGTCCGCGTGGCCGTGGGCACACCGCATCGCGCTCGAAACGCTGCGCATCGACGCCGGGCTCACGCGGCAGCTCGCGTTCGCCTGTGGCGTGACGGCGCTGGCCGTCGTGCTCGCCTGCATCGCGCTGGTTTCACGCAAGCGGCGTATCGCGACGGCCGTCGCCGCGCTGGCCGTCGCGTGGTTCGCGCCGTGGCCGCCCGCTTCGCTGTGGCTCGCGCCCGCCGTGCCGACGAGCTTCCAGCGCGGCCCCGCGCCGTTTTCCGTGTCGAGCGTGATGCGCGGCGCGCACCTCTATACGCAACATTGCGCGGCCTGCCATGGCACGGACGGCCGCGGCGAAGGCCCGCTCGCGGCCACGCTCGCGCACTGGCCGCCGACCTTCGCCGGCGCATTGCTCGCGCGTCGCCTCGACGGCGAACTGTTCTGGCGCGTGCGTCACGGCACGCGGGACGAGCACGGCGCATCGACGATGCCCGGCTTCGCCGCGACGCTCGGCCCGCAGGACACATGGGCCATGCTCGACTACCTGAAGGCGCTCGCCGCCGGTAGCGGCGCACAGGCGGAAGGCGCGTGGCCGGTGCCCGTCCCGCTGCCGGCGCTCGACGTGCGCTGCGGTGACGCCGCGCCCCAGGCGCTCGAGCGCTGGCGCGAAGGCCAGCGCGTGCGCGTCGTCGCGCTTGCGCCGGGCGCGACGCCACCGCAGGAAGATGCGCGCTGGCAGACCTTGCTCGTCACCGAACGCGGCGCGCCGGTGCCGCCGTCGGCCGGTACGCGTGCGAACTGCGTCGCGACGACCGCCGATGCGTGGCGCGCGTTCGCGACGATTACCGGCGTCGCGCCCGATGCGCTCGGCGGCACGCAACTGCTCGCCGATCGGCGCGGCTGGCTGCGGGCGCGCGCGTTGCCGGGCAGCGCCGGCTGGTCGGATGCCGACCTGCTGTGCCGCTCGGATGCGGCGGCTGTCCGGCCGTCCACGCCGGCCGCCCGCGGCGATGCATTGACCGCCCTGCTGCTGCGCGTCGACCAGGAACCCGTGCGCGACGTACAGGCCGGGCTCCCGCATTGAACCCACGAATCCTTCCTTCGACCGAACTTCACGATGAATCCGACCCGACGCCACTTCCTCGCCCAGGCGAGCGCCCTTGCCACGATCGCCGCCGCCCCGGCCGCCGTGCGCGCGCAATCGGGCGCACGCCCGCTGCTGCGCGCCGGCGACCAGAAAGGCGGGCTGCGCGCGCTGCTCGAAGCGGCCGGCGAGCTGCACGGCCTCCCGTACGACATCGCGTGGACCGAATTCCCGGCCGCCGCGCCGCTCGCCGAAGCGCTGAACGCGGCGGCCGTCGACTGCGGGCCGATCGGCGACGCGCCGGTGATCTTCGCGCTCGCCTCGGGCGCCCGCATCAAGGTGATCGGCGCGAACCGTTCCGATCCGTACGGCACGGCCGTGCTCGTGCAACCCGACGCCGCGCTGAAAGGCGCGGCCGACCTGAAGGGCAAGCGCATCGGCACCACGCGCGGCTCGATCGGCCATTTCGTCACGCTGAAGGCGCTCGACGCGGCCGGCCTGCCGCCCGATGCCGTGTCGTTCCGCTTCCTGCCGCCGGCCGACACGATGCTGGCGCTCGCCACCGGTTCGATCGACGCGTGGGCGACCTGGGAGCCCTATACCGCACTCGCCGAAACGAGCGGCCGCGCGCGCGTGCTCGTGAACGGCCGTGGACTGTGGTCGGGCCTCAGCTATCTCGCGGCGACCGACGCGGCGATCGCCTCGAAGCGCGACGTGCTGCACGATTTCCTGCGGCGCATCGTGCGCGCGCAGGTCTGGTCGTACCGGCACGTCGACGCGTATTCGGCGGCGCTCGCGCGCATCATCGGCATTCCGCCGGCCGCCGCGAAGCTGCAGTTCGAGCGACGCGGCACGCGCTGGCAGCCGATCGACGCGACGGTGATCGCCCAGCAGCAGCGCACGGCCGACTTCTACCTGAAGGCCGGCCTGCTGCGCCAGCCGCTCGACGTGCGCACGACGTTCGACCCGGGCTTTCCGCTCGCGTGACGCGCAGCCGGCCACACGGCACGCCTGCGCCGGCCCGCGGCGCGCAACCGCCCGAACGGCGCTCGCGTGATCTGGCACAATCGCGATTCGATCATCCCCCCTTTGTCAGCCAGCGTCATGCCAGCCATCTCCGAACTCTTCGTCTACCCGATCAAATCCTGCGCCGGCATCGCGCTGTCGCGCGCGCAACTGCTCGAAACCGGCCTCGCGTACGACCGCCACTGGCTGATCACGACCCCGGACGGGATGATGATCACGCAGCGCACGCACCCGCGGCTCGCGCTGATCCGCCCCACGCTCGACAGCGATGCGCTCGTGCTGAACGCGCCGGGCATGCCGGAGATACGCACGCCGCTCGACGGCGACGCAAGCGCTGCCACGCCGAAGATGGCCGCGACCGTGTGGCGCGACACCGTCGACGCGATCGACACGGGCGCCGAGACGGCCGCGTGGCTCACCGAATTCGTCGGCACGCCGTTGAAGCTCGTGCGCTTCGGTGCCGACGCGCGCCGCGGCTGCAACCGCAAATGGACCGGCGACATCGATACGCATACGCAGTTCGCGGATGGCTACCCGCTGCTGGTGATCGGCCAGGCGTCGCTCGACGACCTGAACGCGAGGCTCGCCGCGAAGGGCGCGCCGGCGATTCCGATGAACCGCTTCCGTCCGAACATCGTCGTGTCGGATCTGGACGCGTATGAAGAGGATTTCGTCGAACATCTCGACGCCGAAGGCGCGACGCCCGTGCGGCTGCGTCTCGTGAAGCTGTGCACGCGCTGTCCGGTGCCGACGATCGATCAGGCCACCGGCGCGCCGAATCCCGAATGGCCGCACGAGCCGACCGACACGATGCAGACCTATCGCGCGAACCCGAACTACGACAATGCGCTGACGTTCGGCATCAACGCGATCGTCGTCGAAGGCGCGGGGGCGTGGCTCGAGGTCGGGCAGTCCGTCGAAGCGGAAATCGGCTTCGGCGACTGAGCATGACGGCGGGCGGCGCGTCGTTTGCGTCGCCGCCCTACCACCGTTCAGAGCAGTTTCCGCGCCCGATCGAAGCGGCCCCGCTACTGCGCCACCGCCGGCAGCACCACCGTCACGATCAAGCCGCCGCCGGCCGCATCGGCGAGCGTCACGCTGCCCTGGTGCACCCGCGCAATCTCCCGCACGATCGACAGCCCGAGCCCGGTGCCTTCGACCGTCTGTGTCCTGCTGCCGCGATGGAAGCGCTCGAACACCGCGTCGCGCTCGCCGGCCGGAATGCCTGGCCCGTTGTCGATCACGTCGAGCCGCGCCTGCTCGCCGTCGCGCGACACGCGCACCGTGATCACCGCATGGTCGCCCGAGTAACGAATCGCGTTGTCGATCAGGTTGCCGATCATCTCGCCGAGCAGGTCGGACTGGCCGAGCACGTCGACGTCGGCCTCGTGCTCGAAGCCGAGATCGATGTCGCGCGCGCGTGCGACGGGCGACCAGTCGAGCGTCACGCTGCGTGCGAGCCGGTGCAGCGCGACCGGCTTGTGCGCGACCGCGTGACCGCTGTCCGAATCGAGCCGCGACAGCGACAACAATTGCTGGACGATCTTCGCGGCCTGCCGCACCGCGCCGTTCGCGCGCCGCAGGTGCACGTTCGCGCGCGGCTGCTCGTCGGGCCGCAGCGCAAGTTCGACACCCGCCTGCACCGCCGCGAGCGGCGTCTTCAACTGATGAGCCGCATCGGCGAAGAAGCGGCGCCGCGCCACCTGCATCCGCTGCGTACGGCCGATGTACTGGTTGATCGAATCGACGAGCGGCGCGAGTTCGCTCGGCATCGCGCCGGTGTCGAGCGGTGTCGTGTCGTCCTCTCTGCGCGCGGCGACGGTGGCCGACAGCCGGTTCAGCGGCCGCAGCCCGCGCCCGACGCCCAGCCACACGATGCCAAGCGCGAGCACGACGAGCAGTCCTTCCTGCAGCAGCGACCCGATCAGGATCTCGCGCGCGAGCGCCTGACGCGCCTCGATCGTCTCGCCGACCATCACCCACACGATGCGCGACTGCGCGGTCGGCACGTCGTGCACGGGAATACGCAACGCGGCCATCCGCAATTGCTCGCCGCGATACACGACGTCGTAGTAGCGCGTGACGAACAGCGCGCCGTCGCCCGCGTCGCGGCCATGCGGCAGCGGTAGATCGGGATAGCCGGTGACCGTGCGGCCGTTGTCCTCGCGGATCAGGTAGTAGATCTTGCCGCCGTCGCTCGATTCGAGCATTTCGAGCGCGAGATACGGCAGGTCGACCTCGATCTCGCCGTCGTTGAGCCGCACGCCTTCGCGGATCGACTTCAGCGACGACGACAGCGTACGGTCGAACGCGACGTGCGCGGCGCTCATCGCACGCTGGTACGTGAGCCACGAGTCGAGCGCGAGCAGGCCGAGCAGCGGGAGCAGCAGCCACAGCGCGACCTGCGCGCGCAGGTTCGGGCGAGTCATCGTGCGGCTCGCCGGGCCGCCCGAAGCGACGCATGCGCCCGCTCCGGGGGCGGCGCACGGCGGTGAGCGCGGACGCGGATCATGCTTGCGCCTTCGCTTCGAGCAGATAGCCCAACCCGCGCAGCGTGACGATCGCGACGCCCGAGTTCTCCAGCTTCTTGCGCAGCCGGTACACGTAGATCTCGATCGCATCGGCGTTGACCGATTCGTCGAGCCCGAAGATCTTCTCCGACAGCGTCTCCTTGTTGATCGCGCGGCCGTTGCGCAGGATCAGCACCTCGAGCACCGAGCGCTCGCGCGGCGTGAGCGACAGCGGCTCGCCCGCGAGATGAAAGCCGCGGTCGATACTGTCGTACGAAAGCGGCCCGCACTCGACGCGCGCATGCTCGTGCCCGAGGCTGCGCCGGATCAGCGCGCGGGCGCGCGCCTCCAGCTCCGTCAGCTCGAACGGTTTCGCGAGATAGTCGTCGGCGCCGAGATCGAGCCCCTTCACGCGATCCTCGACCGAGCCGTGCGCGGTGAGGATCAGCACCGGCACCGGGTTGCGGCGCGCGCGCAGCCGCCGCAGCACCTCGAGCCCGTCGAGCTTCGGCAGCCCGAGATCGAGGATCACCAGCGCGTAATCCTGCGTGCGCAGCACGTGGTCCGCCGCCTCGCCGTCGGCCATGTGATCGACCGCGAAGCGCGCGGCGCTCAGCGCGTCGTTCAGCGACTGGGCCAGGTTCGGGTTGTCTTCGACGAGCAGCACACGCATGGGGATTCCGGTAGGGTCAGCGACAGCCCGCTACATTACATGATCCTTTCCGTCTCCACGCCTCGCGCAAACACGGGTTGCGCGGGTGCCGCGGACCGGCTGCGGGCCGCGTCGGCGGCCGGAGAGTTGTGCGCGACGATGCGCGCACGGCCCCGGCCGCGCTCCCTTTCGCTTTCAAGCCATGCCGCGAACCCGCAGCCGGCGCCGCCGTCTCCCCCGGGAAATCCATGACGCGAACGGCGCTATTGCGAACGGGAATGAAAGCGGGCTGAAAGTGCCCCGCCATTAACATCCGCGTCACTCGAACAACATCGACGCATCACTGGAGGAAGACATGCCGTATGCACCGAAGCACCTCGCCGCCGCGCTGGCGGCCGTTCTGGGCGCTGCCGCCGGCAGCGCCGCCGCGCAGGTTCCGGCCGGCTACCCGGGGAACTACCAGGGCGTGATCGACGCCGCGAAGAAGGAAGGCAAGCTGATCGTCTACTCGACGACCGACACGGGCCTCGTGCGTCCGCTGATCAAGGACTTCGAAAGCCTGTACGGCGTGAAGGTCGAGTACAACGACATGAACAGCACCGAGCTGTACAACCGCTACATCAGCGAGAACGCGGCGAGCAGCACCAGCGCCGACGTGCTGTGGAGCTCGGCGATGGACCTGCAGGTCAAGCTCGTCAACGACGGCCTGATGGCGTCCTATGATTCGCCCGAAAGCCCGAACGTGCCGCAATGGGCGCAGTACCAGAAGCAGGCGTACGGCACGACGTTCGAGCCGCTCGCGATCGTCTACAACAAGCGGCTGATCCCCGCGAACGAAGTGCCGACGACGCGCGCCGACCTGATCAAGCTGCTCACCACGCAGGCCGACAAGTTCAAAGGCAAGGTCACGACCTACGACATCGAGAAATCGGGCGTCGGCTTCAACTACCTGACCCAGGACGCGCACGTGAACGAGAAGGTCACGTGGGAACTCGTGAAGGCAATCGGCGCTACCGGCCCGAAGCTGCAGTCGAGCACGGGCGCGATGATGGAACGCATCTCGTCGGGCGAGAACCTGATCGGCTACAACATCATCGGTTCATATGCGTACGCGAAGGCGAAGAAGGACAAGTCGATCGGCTACGTGTTTCCGAAGGACTACACGCAGGTCGTGAGCCGCCTCGCCACCGTGTCGAAGAAGGCGAAGAACCCGAACGCCGCGAAGCTGTGGGTCGACTACCTGCTGTCCAAGCGCGGCCAGACGCTGATCGCGAACCAGGCGAACCTGTATGCGATCCGTGCGGACGTGACCGGCGAGACGTCGGCCGCGAGCCTCACGAAGGAACTCGGCGATTCGCTGAAGCCGATCCAGATCGGCACCGGCCTGCTCGTCTATCTCGACCAGTCGAAGCGCCTCGCGTTCCTGAAGCAATGGCAGCAGGCGATCAAGCGCTGATCCGCTGAGCCGCTGACCCAGGCCGCCCGCCGCGCGTCGCGCGGGCGGCCCCTTCCCCTCACCGACTTCCTTGAGGCGGCCATCCGGATGGCCGCAGGGGCGAACTCATGCTTTCAACCAGCACACGCGGCACGGCACCGGCCGTTCCGCCCGCCACCGGCCCGCGCGACGCGATTCCCGCGCTGCCGGTCAGCAGCCTGCAGCCGCTCGCCGGCATGCTGCGCTGGATCGTCGTCGCGGTCCTGACCGTCGCGGTCGCGCTGCCGCTCGGCTTCATCCTGTTCCAGAGCTTCCTGTCCGCGCCGTTCTTCGACGCGAACAAGACGCTCGGCATCGACGGATTCCGCTTCATCTTCAGCGATCCCGACTTCTGGTCGGCCGTGAAGAACTCGTTCATCATCGCCGGCGGGATGCTGTTCATCTCGATCCCGCTCGGCGGCATCCTCGCGTTCCTGATGGTGCGCACCGACCTGCCCGGCCGCCGCTGGCTCGAACCGCTGCTGCTCACGCCCGTGTTCGTGTCGCCGATGGTGCTCGCGTTCGGCTACGTGGTCGCGGCCGGCCCGGTCGGCTTCTACTCGGTGTGGTTCAAGGAACTGTTCGGGGTGCAGAGCGTGCCCTGGAACGTGTATTCGATCTTCGCGATCACGGTGATCGTCGGCCTCACGCACGTGCCGCACGTGTACCTGTATTCGTCGGCCGCGCTGCGCAACCTCGGCTCGGACGTCGAGGAAGCCGCGCGCGTGACGGGCGCCCGTCCGTTCCGCGTCGCGCTCGACGTGAGCCTGCCGATGACGATGCCCGCGCTGCTGTTCGCCGGCGTGCTGGTGTTCTTCCTCGGGTTCGAGGTGTTCGGGCTGCCGCTCGTGCTCGGCGATCCGGAAGGCCACCTCGTGCTCGCGACCTACCTGTACAAGCTGACCAACAAGCTCGGCGTGCCGTCGTATCACCTGATGGCCGCGGTCGCCGTGTGCATCGTCGCGATCACCTTCCCGCTCGTGCTGCTGCAGCGCCGCCTGCTGAAGACCGCGAACCGCTTCGTCACCGTGAAGGGCAAGGCCGGCCGCGCGACGGTGCTGCCGCTCGGCGTATGGCGCTGGGTCGCGCTCGCGATCGTCGCGCTGTGGCTGATGCTGACCGTGATCGTGCCGATCTCGGGCATCGTGCTGCGCGCGTTCGTGACCAACTGGGGCGAAGGCGTCGCGCTCGCCGAAGTGCTGACGCTGTCGAACTTCATCGAACTGTTCGAGCAGGACAACCTGGTGCGCGCGATCGTCAACACGCTCGGCATCGGCGTGATCGGCGGCGCACTCGCGATCGGCTTCTACTCGCTCGTCGCGTTCGCCGGCCACCGCCGCCCCGACTGGGCGACCAGGCTGCTCGACTACCTCGTGCTGCTGCCGCGCGCGGTGCCGGGCCTGCTCGCCGGTCTCGCGTTCCTGTGGATCTTCCTGTTCGTGCCCGGCCTGCGCGAGCTGAAGAACTCGATGTGGAGCATCTGGATCGCGTACACGGTCGTGTGGCTCGCGTACGGGATGCGGCTGATCCAGAGCGCGCTGCTGCAGGTCGGCCCCGAGCTGGAGGAAGCCGGCCGCAGCGTCGGCGCGACGCGCAGCCGCGTGTCGCTCTACGTGACGCTGCCGCTCGTGCGTTTCGGCCTGCTCGCCGCGTGGCTGCTGATCTTCATGATCTTCGAGCGCGAATACTCGACCGCCGTCTACCTGCTGTCGCCCGGCACCGAGGTGATCGGCGCGCTGCTCGTGTCGCTGTGGGCGACCGGCGCCGTCGACCAGGTCGCCGCGCTCTCTGTCATCAACATCGCGATGGTCGGCGCCGGTCTCGGCGTGGCCCTGCGCTTCGGAGTGAAACTTCATGGATAAGCTCATCGTCGACGATCTGCACCTCAGCTACGGCGCCAACCCGATCCTCAAGGGCGTGTCGTTCGAACTGAAGGCCGGCGAAGTCGTATGCCTGCTCGGCGCGTCGGGCAGCGGCAAGACCACGCTGCTGCGCGCGGTGGCCGGCCTCGAACAGCCGTCCGACGGGCGCATCCAGCTCGACGAGCGCGTGTTCTTCGACGGCGCGCGACGCGTCGACCTGCCCGTCGAACAGCGCTCGCTCGGCCTCGTGTTCCAGTCGTACGCGCTGTGGCCGCACCGCACCGTCGCCGACAACGTCGGCTACGGCCTCAAGCTGCGCCGCGTGGCGCCTGCCGAACAAAAGCGCCGCGTGCAGACCGCGCTCGACCAGTTGGGCCTCGGCCACCTCGCCGAACGCTTTCCGCATCAGTTGTCGGGCGGCCAGCAGCAGCGCGTCGCGATCGCCCGCGCGCTCGTCTACAACCCGCCGGTGATTTTGCTCGACGAGCCGCTTTCGAACCTCGACGCAAAGCTGCGCGAGGAAGCGCGTGCGTGGCTGCGCGAACTGATCGTGTCGCTCGGGCTGTCGGCCCTGTGCGTGACGCACGACCAGACCGAAGCGATGGCGATGTCCGACCGCATCCTGCTGCTGCGCAACGGCCGCATCGAGCAGGAAGGCACGCCGGCCGAGCTGTACGGCGCGCCGCGCTCGCTGTACACCGCCGAGTTCATGGGCAGCAACAACCGGATCGACGCGCGCGTCGCCGCGATCGACGGCGAATGCGTGACGCTCGCCGGCGACGGCTGGGAGTTGCGCGCCGTCGCCCGCGACACGCTCGCGCCCGGCCAGGACGCCCAGGCCGTGATCCGCCTGGAACGCGTGCAGGTCGCCGACGGCCCGGGCGCGAACCGGCTGCAGGCCGACCTCGTCACGTCGATGTATCTCGGCGACCGCTGGGAATACCTGTTCCATTGCGGCGACATGCGCCTGCGTGCGTTCGGCCATGTGCCGCGCGCGGCCGGCAAGCACTGGATCGAATTCCCGACCAACGACTGCTGGGCGTTCGCGAAAGCGGGCTGACCCGACCGCGGCGCCTCGCGCGCCGCCGCGTAGGCAGTCGAGCGCGCATCCCTTTGCGACTTGCATCGGCGGACGCTTCATCGCGTCCGCCGATGGCGCGCTGCGTACCCGTTTTCCGTTTCACCCTGCCCAAAACAAACCAAGGAGACACCGTCAAAATGGAGTCACGCGCAGAACGTTCGATTCGAGCAGCAGTCCTCACCGGTTCGGCCGCGGCCGCCTGTCTCGCCGCGCCGGCCGCGCACGCGCAGTCGTCGGTCACGATATACGGGATCATGGATGCCGGCATCGAATACGCGAACCATGCGGCGCCGGATGGCGGCAATTCGTTCAAGCTGAAGTCGGGCAACAAGAACACGTCGCGCTGGGGCCTGCGCGGCGTCGAGGATCTCGGCGGCGGGTTGAAGGCGGTGTTCCGCCTCGAAAGCGGGATCGATCTGGCGAACGGCGCGTCCGACGACGGCCCCGACTCGATCTTCGCGCGCCGTGCGACGGTGGGCCTGAAAGGCAAATGGGGCGAGCTGACGCTTGGCCGCAACTTCACCGTCACGTACGACTACATGCTGCCGTTCGACCCGATGGGTTACGCGCAGAACTACTCGTGGGCGACCTCGTCGATGGCGACCGGCGGCCGCAAGGACGGCCTGTTCACGCGCTCGTCGAACGCGGTGCGCTACGACGGCGAATTCAGCGGCTTCAAGTTCGGTGCGCTGTACGGTTTCGGCAACGTGCCGGGCAGCGTGAAGACCAGCTCCAAGTACGATTTCGCGATCGGTTACGAGACGGGGCCGCTCGCCGCCGTCGTCACGTTCGACCGGCAGAACGGCGCGGCCGACAGCGTCACGCCGGCCGATGCCGTCAACTATATTCAGGGCATCCATGCGGGCCTGAGCTATGACTTCGGCAACCTGAAGACGATGGCCGGCTATCGCAATTACAAGCGCACGTTCCGCACCGCGGCGGCGAACCAGTTGAGCGACATGGTTTGGCTCGGCGGGTCGTACCAGTTCACGCCGACGTTCTCGCTGATCGCGGCCGTCTATCACCAGAACATCAAGGGCGGCACGGATGCCGACCCGACGCTGGTGTCGGTGCGTGCGCAATACGCGCTGTCGAAGCGCACGGTGCTGTATGCAGCCGGTGCGTTCGCGATCGCGAAGCACGACCAGAAAGTCGGCGTGTCGCGCGATTTCAACGGGTACGGCACCACGCAGGTCGGGGTCACGGCGGGGATTCAGCAGCGGTTCTGATCCCGGCGTGGCGGGGCGGCGGCGGGCAGTCGGCCGCCCGCCTGCCCGCTCTCACGCCACGCGCGACGGCACGACAGAAAACGACCAGCCGCCGCTGCGCGGCCCGATCTTCACCTCGCATCCGGTCCGCCGTCTGCCGATGCGCCGCTCACTGGCCGCGTATCGTGAACACCAACCGTACGACGCTGCTCGCATCGCCCCAATGTTCGCCGACCGCCGACAGCGGCACCGTGCGCGTGTCGATCGTCAGGCCCGCCGACCCGGCCGCTTCGAATACGCCGCGCACCGACGCCAGCAAGCCCGGCAACGACACGCTGCCCAGGCCGCTGCCCATCAGTTCGATCGCGGTCGCCCGCAACACGGCCCCCGGCAGCAGCACGTCCGCGCCGCCGATCGAGCCGATCTGCACGAAACGCAGCCGCCGGCCATCGGGCGTCGCCTTCGCGGCGGCCACCAGCAGCGTCTGCGCGCTGGCGCCCCACAGATAATCGAGCACGATGTCCACGCCCGCGCGGAAATGCGGTTCGAGCGCCCGCGCCAGATGCGCGTCGTCCTGCTGCAGCGACACCACGGCGTCCGCGCCGGCATTCAGCAACGCCTGCAATGCAGCCGCGTTGCGGCCCGTCGCGATCACCTTCGCCGCGCCGAGATGCTTCGCGATCCGTACCGCGAGCCGCCCGGACGTACCCGTCGCACCATTGACGAGCACCGTCTCGCCCGCGACGAACCGCGCGCGTTCGGTCAGCGCCGCCCACGACGACATCCCCGGAATCGCGATCGCCGCGGCGGTGACATCGTCAAGCGTGTCCGGCAGCGGCACGCACTGCGTATCGGGCACGGTCGTGCGTTCGGCCATCGCACCGAACGGCACCGGCGCACCGAAGAAGTAGACGCGCCGGCCATCGTCGAGACGCCCCACGCCGTCGACACCGACGACGAACGGATAGCGTCGATCCGACGAGTAATGCGTGCCGGCCGCGCGCCCCTGCGCGATGCGGCTCAGCGCGGACGCCGTCACGTCGATCAGGCTGTGGCCCGGCGTCGCGCGCGGCGGTTCGAACTCCGTATAAACCGGGCGCTGTCCAGCGCCTTCGACGACTGCTGCTTTCATACTGGTTCCTTCAATTCCGGAGGGTGGGCCTTTACCGCGCCTCGAGCCACGCGCGCAGCTCGGGATCGCGTACTTCCAGCACGTCGAACAGGCCAAGCGCACGCAGTGCAGGCAACGCATCGATCGCGTCGACCTCCGCGCGCGCCCGGTCCGCCGGCGCGGCGTTCGGGTCGGTCAATACGCGCGCATTGACCAGAAACGCGCCGACGGTTCCTTTGCGGATCGTCGTTCCGCCGGCATCGACCTGGTTGGCATGGTCGGGAAGCATCTGTTCGGCTCGCATCGCGTCTTACTCCGGTCGTCATCGATGAAACGCAGTCTAGGCGTGCGAACCCGGCCGATCTCCGGTATAACGGCCATTCGATACCGATATCCGGCCATGCCCGATCCACTCCTGCCCGCCCGCTTCGTCACGTCCGACGACGGCCCGTTCGTGGTCGCCGCCGTCCTGTCGCAGCGCGACCCGCGCATCACCGCGCCGCATTCGCACGCACGCGGCCAACTGGTCGGCGCGCTGAGCGGGCTGGTGACGATCGGCCTCGACGACCAGGAATGGGTCGTACCGGCGATCCATGCGATCTGGATTCCGCCGCATTGCCGGCATTCGCTGCGCTCGTTCGGGCCGATTTCGGGCTGGTCGGCGTTCGTCGCCGAAGCCCGCTGCGCGGCGCTGCCGACGACGCCGCGCGCGATCCGCACGACGCCGCTGCTGCGCGAAGCCGTGCAGCGCGCCGCAAGCTGGGGCGATTCCGAACTCAATGCCGCGCAGACGCGGATCGCCGACGTGATCCTCGATGAAATCGCGGCCTCGGAAGCCGAAGCGCTGGGGCTGGTCCGGCCGCGCGACCCGCGGCTCGTGAAGATCACCGATGCGCTGGCCGCGGATCTCGCGGACGACCGGCGGCTGGAAGAATGGGCCGAATGGGCCGGCATCGGCGCACGGACGATGAGCCGCCGCTTCGTCGCCGAGACGGGGCTGACGTTCGCGCAATGGCGTCAGCAAGCCAGGCTGCTGCGGGCGCTGGAGCGCATCGCCGACGGCGTGCCGGTGACGACGATCGCGCTCGATCTCGGGTACGACAACGTGAGCGCGTTCATCGACATGTTCCGGCGTGCGCTGGGGACGACGCCGGGAAAGTATATGGAAGCGGCAAGGCACACGGAGGGGTAGGTGCCGCCATGCGCCTGTATGAAGCCGCACGGACGGCGAAAGGCCGGCGGTCGGAACACGAAAACCGCCCGCCGCTGCATCAATACGTGCCGTCGCCCTTCTTCACGACATCGCCGCGGCTGCCCCTGAACTGCGCGGCGAGCCGCTCCGCGCTCCGTGCCAGCAGCGTCGTATCGACGCCGACCGCGACGAACAACGCGCCCGCTTCCAGATAGCGCCGCGCGGCCGCCTCGTCCGCGCTGAGAATGCCCGGTGCCTTGCCGGCCGCCTCGATCGCGCGGATCGCACCGTCGATCGCAGCCTGCACATCGGGATGCCCCGGATGGCCGAGATGCCCGAGATCGGCGGCCAGATCGGCCGGCCCGATGAACACGCCGTCCACGCCGTCGACCCGCGCAATCGCGTCGATCGCATCGAGCCCCGCGCGCGCCTCGACCTGCACGAGCACGGCCATCTCGTCGTTCGCGCGATGCAGGTACTCGCCGACGCGATTCCACCGCGACGCACGCGCGAGCGCGCTGCCGACGCCGCGCATCCCGTGCGGCGGGTAACGCGTCGCGGCCACCGCCGCACGCGCTTCGTCCGCGCTCTGCACCATCGGCACGAGCAGTGTCTGCGCGCCGAGATCGAGCACCTGCTTGACGATCACCGGATCGTTCCACGGCACGCGCACGACCGGATGCGACGGATACGGCGCGATCGCCTGCAGTTGCGCGAGGATCGTCGGCACCGTGTTCGGCGCATGCTCGCCGTCGATCAGCAGCCAGTCGAACCCGGCGCCCGCGATCACTTCGGCGCTGTACGGATTCGCGAGGCCGAGCCACAGGCCGATCTGCGCGTCGCCGCGCGCGAGCGCGGCCTTGAAGACATTCGACGGAATCTGCATCGTTCGCTCACCTCACTCGAAGTAGCACTGGATCGTCCCGAGCGGGCCGTAGTCGACACTGAACGTATCGCCCGAACGCGCCGCGCACGGCCGTGTAAACGACCCGCCGAGCACGATCTGCCCCGGTTCCAGCGCGACGTCGAAACGCGCCAGCCGGTTCGCGAGCCATGCGACGCCGTTCGCCGGATGATTCAGCACGCCAGCCGCGACACCGGTTTCCTCGACCACGCCGTTGCGCGACATGATCGCCGCGACCCAGCGCAAATCGACGTCCTGCGGGCGCACCGGCCGGCCGCCGATCACGACGCCCGCGTTCGCCGCGTTGTCGGCGATCGTGTCGAACACCTTGCGCGGCCGTTTCGTATCGGGGTCGATCGACTGGCTGCGCGCGTCGATGATCTCGAGCGCCGGCACGACGTAATCGACCGCGTCGTACACGTCGAAGATCGTGCAGTTCGGGCCGGTGAGCCGCTTGCCGAGCACGAACGCGAGCTCGACTTCCACACGCGGCACGATGAAGCGGCCTGTCGGGATCGTGCCGCCGTCTTCGAAGAACATGTCGTCGAGCAGCGCGCCGTAGTCGGGTTCGTCGATCTGCGACGTGTTCTGCATCGCCTTCGACGTGAGGCCGATCTTGTGGCCCTTCAGCGTGCGGCCCTCCGCGAGCTTGAGGGTCACCCACGCGCGCTGGATCGCATACGCGTCGTCGATCGTGATGTCGGGATGGTCGAGCGAGATCTGGCGGATCTGCGTGCGCGCGCGCTCGGCATCGTGCAGACGGTGCGCGAGCTGGTCGATGATGGCGGGTTCGAGCATGGTCGGATCGGGGATGGGGTTCAGCCGGCCCGCTTGTAGCGGGCGTGAATGTTGTTGTGCTTGTACGAGCCGCTTTCGCTGAACTCGGTCAGTTCCATCGACAGCGCGAGATAGCGTTTCGCGTACAACTCGGCGAAGTGGGCCTTGATCGCGTCGAACAGCGCGTCGCACGCGGCTTGCTTCGTTTCGTCGCTGCGGCCCGCGCCGATCTTCAGCGTCACGTGGACGAACGCGTCGTCCTCCGTGCCGTCGGCGACGCAGTAGTCGTGCAGTTCGATCGCGCGCGAACGGATGCCGCCGGTCGGGAACACGCCGCCCTGCGCGATCAGCGTCGCGTTGATGGTGCGCAGCAGCGCGGGAATGCGCGCGTCGTCGCGGATGTTCGCGGTGTATTCGACGACGATGTGTGGCATGGCAATGCTCCGGTCGGATTCGAAGGCGTGGCGGATGGCAACGCTCAGGGCAGCGGAAAGATCGCGTTGATCTGCCCGGTGCCCGAGCTCGCGAAATAGTCGGTGACGATCTCGACGGGCTGGTCGTAGCGATCCCAGCCGAGCAGCCCGAGCAGCATCGCCGTGTCGTGCATGCCGCCTTCGCCGTGGCAATGCACGTTGTACTCGGGCAGCATCGCGCAGAAGGTCTTGAAATCGCCCTGCCTCCACAGCTCGACCACGCGCAGGTCGACCTGCCGGAAGAATTCGCGGCTGATCTGGTGGATCGATTCCTCGGGGCTGCCGTTGTCGTTGAAGCGGTGCGACAGCGAGCCGCTCGCGAGGAACGCGACGTTCGAATCGCTCTTCTCGATCGCCTCGAGCAGCGCCTCGCCGAAGCGCCGGCTTTCGTCGAGCGTGTGCCACATGCACCAGCCCGCGATCGACACGACCTTGAAGTGCTGGTCGCCGTTCATGTAGCGCATCGGCACGAGCGTGCCGTATTCGAGTTCGAGGCTGTCGATCTCGTGCGCACGCGTCGCGACGCCGCGCTCGGTGGCCGTTTCCGCGATCAGCCTGCCGAGCGCCGGGTTGCCCGGATACGCGTACTGCATGTCGCGGATGAAATGCGGCAGCTCGTTGCTCGTATAGGTGCCGGCGAACCGCGCATTGCAGTTCACGTGATAGCCCGCGTTGACGAGCCAGTGCACGTCCGACACAACGATCGTGTCGACGCCGAGCGCGCGGCAGCGCTCGCCGATCACCTGGTGGCCGCGGATCGCCGCTTCACGGCAGCCGTGATGCTTGCCGGGCAATTCCGACAGATACATCGACGGCACGTGCGTGATCTTCGCGGCGAGGGACAGTTTGCCCATCGTTCAAGTCTCCGTATGGTTCTTTGCGGCGAATCGCTCCGCGCCCGTCACACGCCCCAGCGCGGGACGTGATGCGAACCCATCGAGATGCACACGTTCTTGATTTCCGCGAACACCTCGAAACTGTACTCGCCGCCCTCGCGCCCGGTGCCCGATTCCTTCACGCCGCCGAACGGCTGGCGCAGGTCGCGCACGTTCTGGCTGTTCACGAACACCATCCCGGCCTCGATGCCGCGCGCGAGCCGATGCACCTTGCCGACGTCCTGCGTCCAGATGTACGACGCGAGGCCGTACGCCGTGTCGTTCGCGAGCCGCAGCCCGTCGTCTTCGTCGTCGAACGGGATGATGCACGCGACCGGCCCGAAGATCTCTTCCTGCGCGATGCGCATCCGGTTGTCGACGTCGGCGAACACGGTCGGCCGCACGAAGTTGCCGTGGCGCAGATGATCGGGCAGCCCGGCCGGCTTGTCCGCGCCGCCCGCGACCACGCGCGCGCCTTCCTGCTCGCCGATGCGGATATAGCCCGTCACCTTCTCCCAGTGCTGGCGCGTGATCATCGCGCCGAGATTCGTGCCCGGATCGGTCGGATCGCCGACCACCAGGTTGTTCGCGCGGCGCGCGAATTCCTGCACGAAGCGGTCGTAGATCGTGCGCTGCACGAAAATCCGCGAGCCCGCGGTGCAGCGTTCGCCGTTGATCGAGAAGATCGTGAACAGCGACGCGTCGAGCGCGCGGTCGAAATCGGCGTCGTCGAAAATCAGCACCGGCGACTTGCCGCCGAGCTCCATCGAATACTTCTTGAGGCCGGCGCGCTCCATGATCCGCTTGCCAGTGACCGTGCCGCCGGTAAACGACACCGCGCGCACGTCCGGATGCCGCACGAGCGCGTCGCCGGCCGTCGCACCGTAACCCTGCACGACGTTCAGCACGCCCGGCGGGATGCCGGCTTCGAGCGCGAGCCGGCCCAACTGGTCGGCCGTCAGCGGCGACAGCTCCGACATTTTCAGCACGGCCGTATTGCCGAGCGCGAGGCACGGCGCCGTCTTCCACGTCGCGGTCATGAACGGCACGTTCCACGGCGACACCAGCGCACACACGCCGACCGGCTGGTACAGCGTGTAGTTCAGCATCTGATCGTCGACCGGATAGGTGCGGCCGTTCATCTGCACGCACACTTCCGCGAAGAAATTGAAGTTCTCGGACGCGCGCGGAATCAGCTGCTTGCTCGTCTGCGCGATCGGCAGGCCGGTATCCTGCGTCTCCAGCGCCGCGAGCATCGGCACGTTCTTCTCGATCAGCTCGCCGAGCTTGCGCATCAGCTTCGCGCGCGCCTTCGCCGGCGTGTTCGCCCATTTCGGGAACGCTTCCTTCGCCGCGCGCACGGCCGCATCGACCTCGGCCTCGCCGCCCGACGCGACGTCGGTGATGACGTCGCCCGTCGCCGGGTTCAGCGTCGTGAAGGTGTCGCGGCTCTCCACTTCGCGGCCGCCGATCCAGTGCTTGATGGTCATGTGCTCTCCTTCCTTGGCGGCGGCCTCAGCCGGCGCGATAGTAGTCTGCTTCGCCGACGATCGTGTTCACGAGCCGGCCGACCCCTTCGATTTCAGTCACGACCTCGTCGCCCGGCTGCGTGTCCGCCAGCCCTTCGGGCGTGCCGGTCAGGATCAGGTCGCCCGGCGAGAGCGTCATGAAGCTGCTGATGTGCTCGATCAGCGCCGGCACGTCGAACACCATGTCGCGCGTGCTGCCACGCTGCGTCTCCCGGCCGTTCACCGTCGTGCGCAGCGTCAGGTCGCCCGCGTCGCCGATCTCGTCGCGGCTGACGAACCACGGCCCGAGCGGCGTGCAGGTGTCGCGGTTCTTCACGCGCAGGTTCGGGCGGTAGTAGTTCTCGAGATAGTCGCGGATCGCGTAGTCGTTCGCGACCGTGTAGCCGGCCACGTAGTCGATCGCCTGCGCGCGGCTCACGTGGCGCGTGGGCCGGCCGATCACGACGGCCAGTTCGCACTCGTAGTGCATGTGCGCGGCGTCCGCCGGGCGCACGGTCAGCGACCGGTGGCCGACGAACGTGTTCGGTCCCTTCAGGAAGATCAGCGGCTCGCTCGGCGCGTTGAACGCGAGTTCCTTCGCATGGTCGGCGTAGTTCAGGCCGAGCGCGAACGTCGTGCGCGGCGCGACGGGCGGCAGCCACACCACGGCGTCCTCGGCCACCACGCGCCCCGTATCGATGCGGATCGCGCCGTCGCCGGCCGGTTCGGCCGCATGCAGTGCGCCGTTGTAGATCACGCGCGCCGTCTTCATCGTGCCTCCTCCGCCATCAGCGTATGCCGCAACGTGCCGATGCCGGCCGCGGCGATCTCGATCGTGCTGCCCGCGCGGGCATGCGGTGCACCGCCCGCGACGCCGAGCAGCAGCACGTCGCCCGCGTCGAACGACATGAAGGCCGTCACGTCGGCGATCAGCTCGCGCACCGGGCGAATCAGCGTCGCGCTCGACGCGGACGCGGCCACCGCGCCGTCGATCCGCACCGTCAGCCCGATCTCGTCGACGTCGGCGAGCGCGGTAGCCGGCACGATCGCCGGGCCGAGCGGGCAGAAGCCGTCACGGCACTTGAAGCGCACGGCCGGACGGTAGTAATCGGGATGCGGCACCGACACGTCGCTCGCGAGCGTGAAGCCGTGCACGTAGTCGAGCGCCTGCGCGGCCGCCACGCGCGTCGCGCGCCGCGCGAACACGACGGCCACCGACGCGCCGATCTCCAGCGCGTCGACGCCGGCCGGCACGATGACGGCGGCGCCGTCGGCCGCATACGTGTTGGCGGATTTGATGTACAGGACCGGCGCCTGCGGCGGCCGGCCGTAAGGCGGTGCGTTCATCGCATCGCCGAGCGCGGCGAGCGCCGCGCGCTCGTTGAGCAGCGCGCCGTAGACGGTACCGATGGCGACCGGCAACGGCGGCGCCGCGGCGATCGTGCAAGACAGCTCCATGCGTCATTCCCCTACCGCGCGTCGCGGCGCATCGTCAATACTTAATATCTTAAGTAAACAATCGGGTGCTGGCAACCTCGATTACCCTGATACGCGAAATTCATCGGCTTCGGCTGTTAAGATTGATGCGTCCCCCGTCCTCTGCTCACCCTGATGAACCGTACGCTCGACCATCGCAACCTGGCCATGCTGCTGCTCGAGGCTCGCGAAACGCTGATGGGCCTGTTTCGCCCGATTCTCAAGGAATTCTCGCTGACCGAACAGCAATGGCGGATCATCCGCGTGCTCGATGGCGAACCGGCGCAGGCGCTCGAAGCCGGGCAGATCGCGAAACGGTGCTGCATCCTGAGCCCGAGCCTGACCGGCGTGCTGGAACGGATGGAACGCGACGGCCTGATCACTCGCACGCGCGCGCAGGAAGATCAGCGCCGGCTGCTGGTCAGCCTGACGCCGCAAAGCAGGAAACTGGTGACGGAAATCGGTCCGCGCATCGACGAGCAATATCGTCAGCTCGAAGCGCGATTCGGCCAGGACGGCCTCGAGGACATCTACCGCGCGCTCGACCGGCTCATCGAGCTCGGCAACCCAGCGTAAAGACGGCGCCCGCCACGTGCGGGAACTGGCGCCGGCACGACGCGGGCGGTCAGTGGACCGCGCCGCGCATCAGCTCGGTCACCGCCACGCCGCGCGACGTACGCATGCACTCCTCGACGTAATCGATGAACGGCAACGGCTCGAAATCGATTTCGTCGCGCACGCGGCGATTGTCGAACACGCGGTCGACCGTCGCGAATTCGCCGCAGCGCTGCAGCGCCCGGCCGATCACGCGCTCGAGCGCCGGATCGGGGCGCCCGAGCACGTCGCGCACGACGAGCGGCAGCTCGGCCGGCGCGCATGCCGCGTAGCGCGGCGCCCCCGTCATCCCCGCCGCCTCGTCCATCGCGCGCACGATCTGCGCGACCTGCGGCGCCTCGTCGCCGGCCGATACGTGATAGACGTCGTGCGCGAGCGTCGGCTTGACGGCCAGCAGCATCGTCGCGCGCGCCACGTCGTCCACCGACACGATGTCGATGCGCGTCATCGGCCGCGCGGTGAAGCGGCGCGCCGCATGCGCGAGCCGGAACATCCAGAACGAATTCGGCGCGGGCCGCGTACCGAGCACCGTGTGGCCGACCACGTGCGACGGCCGCACGACGACGAGCGGCAGCCCGAGCGCGCGCAGGCGCTGCTCCGTCTCCGCCTTCGCGTGCAGGTAGCCGGCCGCGAGCACCGCGCCCGGCAGGCCGTCGTGGGACGGCGGCGCGACGTCGTTCCCCGCGCGCTCGGCCTCTTCCTGCACGATCCCGCCGCGGCCCGCATGCGCGTAAGCCGTACCGACGTACACGAAGCGTTGCAGGCGCGGCACACGCGCAAAGCGTTCGGCGAAGCGCACCGCATCGGCGATATCGGCCTGCAGATGCGCGCCGTCGGCCGGCGACGCATGGCCCGCGCAGTGAATCACGTGCGTCGCGCCGGCCAGGCGCGGCGCATCGGCGCCATGCCACACGTCGCCGAGCGCGCCGACGATCACGTTCGCATCGGTCAGGCGCGACGCCCAGTACGGCGCGAGCCCCGCGCGCAACGCGGCTTCACGCAGCCGCGCGACCGCATGGCCGCGGTCCTGCGCGCGCACGACGCAGACGATGCGTTCGAGCAGCCCTGCATTGACGAGCGCCGTCAGCACGGTGCTGCCGATGAAGCCGGTGGCACCGGTCAGCACCAGCCGGCCGACGTTCGCCGCCGCGACCGGTGCGCTGGCCGGCGATACGAGGCTCGTCCGCCAGTTGAGCGACAACGCGGTTTTCCAGATCAGCACGATAGTCTCCTTCGAAGAATCGGCCGGGCGGCGCGGCGCCCGCGGTTGCGAGCGGCGCCCGGCTCGCCGGCCGGGCCGGGGCTGACGCGCGCCCCGGCGGCTCCCGATCGGGCGTGCGATCGCGTCGATCGCGCTCTGGCAAGAGGCGGCGGCAGCCGGCGCGGACGGGCGTCCGCGGCACAGGATCGGGAAGCTCCCAGTGTGGCGCCCGACCGCACGCAAGTCTGTCCCGAAAGTTTCGTGAAAGTGTGCCGATTTGTACGCGATTGTCGGAGTGTGTCGTGCCGGCCGCGTCAGATCGCCGAAACGTTCGCTCCGGCTGCATTCGACGCGTGCCGAAAGCCGCCGATCGCCCCGGCTTCGCCGGCGGCCGTGCGCGACAGATCGCCGCGGCCGCCGGCCCCGTCATCCCATGTCCGGCCGGCCGTGCGCGCCCGGCCAGCCACCGCTGTCGCCGGAATCGCCCGCCTGGGCTGACGCGTCGGGAATGACCATGAATCGTCAGACGTCCTTTCATCTGAAACCGGAATGGACGCAATACGGATTTATTGCGGATTATCACTTGCGTTTCACACCAGTCTATCTAGACTGTTCAAGTCAAAACGGTCGAATGTGTCTTTTTTCAGGAGACGATGCAATGCGCCTCACCATTCGGATTAACGGCAGCGAATCGGCAACCCGGCATTCCTTCGCAGTCTTGTGGGTCGATACCGACGAAGGTCTGTGGTCGCGCGAGGCACACCAGGGCATCGACCTTCCGACTTGGGGCAAGGTCCGCGACGTCGAGGGCGCGATGGCGCTCTGCGCAGCCGACAGCGGCAACGCCGTCTGCCAGCTGAAGGGGCTGTCGTTCGATGCGATGCGGCGCGAACAGGGCCCCGCGGTCCTCGCGGGCGAGCACCCCGACGGCGCGTGGCGGTTGCAGGCAGTGGATACCTGCACGACCGAGCCGGAATACCAGGAATTTATTTCCGTTGCCCGATAGGTATTATTGACATCTATCGTCTGCGGTTTTCGGGTTTATTCCGGTAGCAGTGATTTTCATTTCGATATTCAGCATCAATGGCGCCTCCGTTCGAGGCGCTTTTTATTTTCGAGATTAGAGAAATAATCGCCACGCGGGCAATTGATCGTCCGCCCGGGATGATCGCGACCGAGCAATGCCGGAGAGCGCGTACCCGGGTCGGCATGCGATGGATCGTCCGTGTTTCATCCTCCGCACTCACTGCGGAGTCCAGCGTCGGCCGGCTCTTCTCCCTTTCCTCCGTGTTTTCGCTGGCCTGCTCTGCGCCTTTTTGCGGGGCCTGAACATACTTTTCCCACACGGTGTTTACTCATTTATTACAATCCCATTATTCAGACTGACCAGCCGCCGTCCGGCGGCCCGACCCGGCCATTGCATGAGCGTGAAAAAGAAGACCCACCCTGCCGATCCATATGCAGCGGCGACCAAGAATCCGATGCTCGCCGCGCGCCTGCCGATGTGGCGCTCGCGGCTGATCGTGGTCGTCGTGTTCCTCGCGTTCGCCGCGCTGATCGCGCGCGCTTTCTGGGTGCAGGTCGCGAACCAGGATTTCTACGTCGGCCAGGGCCAGAAGCGCTATCAGCGCACGATCGAGCTCGACGCGATGCGCGGGCGCATCGTCGACCGCAACGGCGCGATGCTCGCGGTCAGCCTGTCGACCTATGAAATCTGGGCGAACCCGAAACAGGTCGCCGACACCGATTACCCGCAGATCGCGAAGCTGCTCGACCTGCCGCTCGCCGAGGTGAAGCGGCGTCTCGGCAACGACAAGACGTTCGTGCTGCTCAAGCGTCAGGTCGACGCGGACACCGCCAGCCGGCTCGACAAGCTCGCGATCGACGGCATCACGCAAATCGCCGATTCGAAACGCTTCTACCCGGAAGGCGAATCGGCCGCGCACGTGGTCGGCTTCACGAACGTCGAGGACAAGGGCCAGGAAGGTGTCGAGCTCGCGGCGAATGCGCGCCTGCAGGGCACGTCGGGCCAGCGCGAGGTGATCCGCGACCGGCTCGGCCGCATCGTGTCGGACACCCGCCCGCTCGTCCCCGCGCAGCACGGCGCGACGATCGAACTGACGATCGACCGCCGTATCCAGCAACTCGCCTTCAGCCAGCTCAAGGCGGCCGTGATCGAGAACAACGCGCTGGCCGGCAGCGTCGTCGTGCTCGACGCGCAGAACGGCGAGATCCTCGCGCTCGCGAACTATCCGACCTTCGACCCTAACGACCGCGCCCGCCTCACCGGCCAGCAATTGCGCAATCGCGCGGTGATCGACACGTTCGAACCGGGCTCGACGATCAAGCCGCTCGTCGTCGCGCTGTCGATCGACGAGCGCAAGGTCACGCCGAACACGATCATCAACACGTCGCCGGGCACCTACAAGATCGGCCCGGCGGTGATCCACGACACGTCGAACCACGGGTCGCTGACGGTGTCGCAAGCGCTGCAGAAGTCGAGCAACGTCGCGCTCGCGAAACTGGCGCTGAACCTGCCCGCCGAAACGATCTGGAACAAATACCAGGAGTACGGGATCGGCCGCGCGCCGGAACTGACCTTCCCGGGCGTCGCGTCGGGCCGGCTGCGCGGCTACAAGCGTTGGCGGCCGATCGAGCAGGCGACGATGGCGTACGGCTACGGGCTGTCGATGTCGCTGCTGCAGATCGCGCAGACCTACACCGCCTATGCGGGCGACGGCACGCTGCACCCGGTGTCGCTGCTGAAGAACGGCACCGACCAGCAGACGATCGACGCGCACCGCGGCCATCGCGTGACGTCGCCGCAAACGGCCGCCGCGATCCGCTCGATGCTCGAGATGGCGGTCGGCGAAGGCGGCACGGGGCGCCGCGCGCGCGTCGACGGCTACCGGATCGGCGGCAAGACGGGCACCGCGCGCAAGCAGGTCGGCGCGAGCTATGCGAAGGGCAAGTACCGCGCGCTGTTCGCGGGAATGGCGCCGATGAGCGACCCGCGCCTGATCGTCGCGGTGATGATCGACGAGCCGCGCGGCAAAGGCTACTACGGTGGCACGGTGGCCGGCCCGGTGTTCGCGTCGGTCACGAGCGGCTCGCTGCAGTTGCTCGGCGTGCCGCCCGATGCGCCGGTCGAACCGGAGAAGAACGCGCCGGCGCAGGCCGCCGCGGCGCAGAAAACGGTCGCGGCGCCGAAAGCGGCGGCGCCGGCAACGACGACCGTCACGCAGAAACCGTCGGCATCGTTGAAGACGGCCGCGCAATCCGGCGCCCCCGCGCCCGCGAAGGCAGCTACCGCCGGCTGACGATGCCAGGCGCGATGTCGCGCGCCGTCAATGCGCGGCCGCGACCGGCTTCGCCATCCGGCCGAGCACGTGCTCGGTCATCCCGCGTGCGAGTTCGGTCTCGCCCATGAACACGGTGCCGATGCCCTCGCTCGACAGCAGCGCGGCCTCGTCGCCGCTGTTCGTGCACAGCACGACCTCGAGCGCCGGGTTGAGCGTGCGCGAGATCTCGACGATCTGCCGCACGTCGAACACGTCGGGCAGCGTGACGACCAGCATCCCGGCGCGGGCGATATGCGCCTGCACGAGCACGATCGGCTCGATCGCGTCGCCCGACACGGCCGCGGCGCCGTCCGCGCGCAGCTTCTCGACGAGTTCGCGATTCTGCTCGACGACGACATAGGCGATGCCCCGCTCGTCCAGCGCATGCGCGATCCGCGTGCCGACCTTGCCGTAGCCGACGATCACGACCTGCCCGGTCAGATGCGTCTGCGGCGTCGACATCGGCAGCGCGGCGAGCGGATCGTCGCGCGCCTCGAGCTTGCGCGCGAACGCCGAATGCTTGCGGATCCACGCGAGCGCCGGATCGATCATCGCGAACAGCAGCGTGTTCATCGCGATCGAAATCAGCGCGACCGCGAGAATCAGGCTCTGCCCTTCGGCCGACAGCAGCCCGAGCGCACGGCCGAGCCCCGCGAGGATGAACGAGAATTCGCCGATCTGCGCGAGGCCCGCGCCGACCGTCAGCGCGGTGTTCAGCGGATAGCGGAACGCGATCACGAGCGCGACCGCCGCGAGCGTCTTGCCGATCAGCACGATCGCCGCGACCTCGATCACGTGCAGCGGCTCCTCGATCAGGACCTTCGGGTCGAACAGCATGCCGACCGAGATGAAGAACAGCACCGAGAACGCGTCGCGCAACGGCAGCGTCTCGTCGGCCGCGCGCCGGCTGAACTCCGACTCGCGCATCATCATCCCCGCGAAGAACGCGCCGAGCGCGAACGACACGTCGAACAGCTTCGCCGCGCCGAACGCGATGCCGACCGCCGCGGCAATCATGCAAAGCGTGAACAATTCGCGCGAACCCGTGCGCGCGACGAGCCACAGAATGCGCGGGAACACACGCTTGCCGACCACCAGCATCAGCGCGATGAACGCGGCGACCTTCAGCATCGTCACGCCGAGCGTGCCCCACACGCTGCCGCCGGCCGCATGCGCGTCGCCGGGCGGCGTGCCGCCGAGCAGCCCCGCCACCGGCGGCAGCAGCACCAGCACGAGCACCATCACGAGATCCTCGACGACCAGCCAGCCCACCGCGATGCGCCCGTTGACCGTCTCGACGAGCCCGCGCCCTTCGAGCGCGCGCAGCAGCACCACCGTACTCGCGACCGACAGCGCGAGCCCGAACACGAGCGCCGCACCGAGGCTCCAGCCCCAGGTGAGCGCGAGCGCGCCGCCGAGCACCGTCGCCACGGTAATCTGGACGATCGCGCCCGGCAGCGCGATCTTGCGCACCGCGAGGAGATCGCCGAGCGAGAAATGCAGGCCGACGCCGAACATCAGCAGCATCACGCCGACTTCGGCGAGTTGCTGCGCGAGCGACAGATCGCCGACGAAACCGGGCGTGCCGGGGCCGATCACGATTCCCGCGAGCAGATAGCCGACGAGCGGCGGCATTTTCAGCAGCGATGCGAGGTAACCGAAGATCATCGCGAGACCGAAACCGGCCGCGAGCAACGCAATCAGGCTGACGTCATGAGGCATCCCCCCTCCCAAGCTCTTGTAACTATTTAGTAAGGTTCAAGAGTGAAAGGATAAGGGATGAGGCGAAAGAATGGCGCGCAGCCGCGAAAATTTCACGCCGCTGCGCGCGGTGCGGGGTACAACCCCGGCGAAGGGAAAGGCGTCGCGAGTCCGGCCGCACGCCGACGTGGGGCGGCCAGCAGGCGGGGCTCGTGCCCCGCCGCTCCCGTCAGCGCGACGCTTGCGGGAACCGCGCGCCCGGCGGCGGCTCGGGCCGTGTCGACGGTACGCTCTTGCGCACCTTCGCGACCTGCGCGGGCGTCACCGGCGCGCCCGTGTTGCCCCAGCTCGTGCGCACGAAGTTCGACACGTCCGCGACTTCCTGGTCCGACAGCCGCCAGCCGAACGGCGGCATCGTGAAAGTCGACGGCGCGGTGTGCGTGCCCTGCAGCGCGCTGCCTTCCAGCACGACGTGGATCAGCGACGTCGGATCGTCGCCCTGCACGACCGGGTTGCCGGCGAGCGCCGGGAACACGCGCGTGTAGCCGTGGCCGTCGCTGCGATGGCAGGCCATGCAGTTGTCGCGGTAGACGGCGGCGCCCGGCTTGCTCGCGTCGCCGGTCTGCAACGCCTTCGCCGCGGCCGCGTCGTACACGTGCGGCTGCTCGCCCTGCACGCGCGGCGGCAACGTCTTCAGGTAGCGCGCGATCGCGTTCAGGTCGTCGTCGGTCATGTGCTGCATGCTGTGGCCGACCACGTCCGTCATCCCGCCGAACGCGGCCGTGCGCAGCGTACGGCCGGTCTTCAGGAACTGCACGATCTCGGTCTCGTTCCACGCGCCGAGGCCCGTGCGCGGCTCGCCGCGCAGGCTCGTCGGCACCCAGCCATCGATCGCGGCGCCGCCGGCCAGGAAGTCGAGGCCATCGGCGTCGGTCAGCCCGCGCTCCTGCATCGTCGGCGCGCGCGGCGTGTGGCATGCGCCGCAGTGGCCGAGCCCCTGCACCAGGTACGCGCCGCGCGCGACCACCGGGTCGGTGTACGACGCCGCGTCGAACGGCTTCGGCGACGGCGCGAACAGCTTGCGCCAGATGCCGAGCGGCCAGCGCATCGACAGCGGCCACACGATGTCGACCTTGCGGTTCTCGTGCTCGACCGGCGCGACGCCGTGCATGAAGTACGCATAGAGCGCCTTCATGTCGTCGTCGGTCAACCGCGCGTACGACGGGAACGGCATCGCCGGATACATCGTGTCGCCGTTCTTGCGCACGCCTTCGCGCACCGCGCGAGTGAAGTCCTCGTAGGTCCAGCCGCCGAGGCCCGTCTTCGCGTCCGGCGTGATGTTCGTCGAGTAGATCGCGCCGATCGGCGTGTCGAACTTCAGCCCGCCCGCAAAGGGCTTGCCGCCGCTCGCGGTGTGGCAGGCGATGCAGTCGCCTGCGCGCGCCAGATATTCGCCGCGCTTGACGAGCGCCGCGTCGGCGGACTGGGCGACAGGTGCGGCCGCCGGGCCCGAAGCCGCGGCCGGCGAGGACGCCGGCTGCGCGGACGCGGCGCCGCCCGCGAAACCGAATGCCGCCCATGCCGTGCCGATCGCCAGCGCGCGCCGCAGCGGGGAAACCGGGCGCGCCGCGTTGTGGTCGTTCATCGTCCTCTTCATACGGTCACCAGCGGGGCGGGATTCTTCAGGTATTGCTCGCGGATCGCACGTGCCGACCAGTAGGCCAGCGCCGCGATGATCCCGGTCGGGTTGTAGCCGATGCCCTGCGGCAGCGCCGATGCACCCATCACGAACACGTTGTGCACGTCCCAGCACTGCAGGTAGCGGTTCAGCACGCTCGTCTTCGGGTCGGTGCCCATGATCGCGCCGCCGACGAGGTGAGTCGTCTGGTACTGGCGCGAGTCGAAGTGCTTGCCGAACTCGCGCGTCGACACGCCGATCGCCTTCGGCCCCATCGCCTCCGCGATCTTCTTCATTTGCCCGGTCACGTACTGCGCCATCTTGATGTCGTTGTCCTTCCAGTCGAACGTCATCCGCAACAGCGGCTGGCCGTACGAATCGCGATAGGTAGGATCGAGGTCGAGATACACGTCGCGGTACGACATGTTGGTGCCGTGCGCGTCCATCGAGATCGTGTGCGCGTAGTTGTCCTTGACGGCCTTCTTCCACGCCGAGCCCCACTGCGGCGTGCCGGGCGGCGTCGCGATGCCGCTGATCGGCTTCACGCCGGCCTGGTTCACCCACAGCGGCGAACCGCCGACGAAACCGAGCGGGCCGTGGTCGAAGTTGTCCGCGTTGAAGTCGTCCACCGCGACGCCGTTGCCGCCCGCGCCGATGAACGGATTCGTGTAGGTATCCTTGTCGAAGAACGCCTTGATCGTCGACAGGTTCTGGTACGCGAAATTGCGGCCGACCACGCCTTCGCCCGAAATCGGGTCGTACGGCTTGCCGATGCCCGACAACAGCAGCAGATGCACGTTGTGATACTGGAACGCGGCCACGATCACCAGATCGGCCGGCTGGTGCACTTCGCGCCCGGCCGGATCGACGTAGGTCACGCCGGTCGCGCGCTTCTTCGTATCGTCGAGGTCCACGCGCAACACGTGGCACTTCGAGCGCAGCTCGAAGTTCGGCGCCTGCTTCAGCGCGGGCAGGATGTTCAGGTTCGGCGACGCCTTCGAATACATGTAGCACGCGTAGCCGCTGCAGTAGCCGCAGAAGTTGCACGGGCCCATCTGCACGCCGTACGGGTTCGTGTACGGCCCCGACGTGTTCGCCGATGGCAGCCGGTACGGATGCAGGCCGAGCGAGTGCGCCGCATCGAAGAAGCGCTGCGCCGAATACGTATTGAGCTGCGCGGGCAGCGGGAAGTTGTCGCTGCGGTTCGCCTCGAACACGTTGCCGTCGCCGACTACCTTGCCGCCGACCTTGTACGCCTGCCCCGACGTGCCGAACACCTTCTCGGCGAAATCGAAATGCGGCTCGAGCTCGTCGTAGGTCACGCCCGTATCCTGGATCGTCATCCCTTCGGGGATGAACTTCTTGCCGTAGCGCTCTTCATAGTGGCTGCGCAGGCGCAGCTCTTCCGGCGTGATCCGGAAGTGCACGCCCGACCAGTGCAGCCCCGCGCCGCCGACGCCTTCGCCCGGCAGGAACGCCGCAAGCTGCCGGTACGGCAGCGCGGTGTCCTGCAGGCCGTGGCGGATCGACACGGTCGTCTTCGACAGGTCGAGAAACAGCTTCTTGCGGATGTTGTAGGTCAGCTCGTCGATCGTGTTCGGATACGCGCCGTCCGGATAGGTGTCGCGATATTCGCCGCGCTCGAGCGCGACGACGTTCAGGCCCGCTTCGGTCAATTCCTTCGCGAGGATCGCGCCGGTCCAGCCGAAGCCGACGATCACCGCATCGACGTGCGGCTTCTTGTCTGCGGCCATCAGCTGCGCTCCCCGTTGATCGAGACGGGGCCGTACGGATAGGGCTTGCCGCTCTGGTTGACGAAATCCATGAAGTCCGCGCGCGCGCCCGGGAAACCGATCATCTTCCACGCGGCCATGTCGCGATTGCCGCCATGCACCGGATCGCAGAAGTAGCCTTCGCGCGTGTTCTGCAGCAACTGGCCGAGAAACACGCCGGGCGGGACGTCGTCGATCTGCGCGCCGCCCTTCTCCAGCGCGCCGAGCACGGCGTCGCGCGTCGGCGCGTCGAGATCCGCGAACGCCTTGCCGTGCGCCTTCTCGCAATAACGGTTGACCGCTGCGATGCCGAGCCGGTAGATGTCGCGCGGCACCAGCTTCAACTGGTAGCCGAGCTCGGGCACGCCCTGCTGGAACGGCCCCTGCATGTACCACGTCGCGCCGTGCGCATACGGCGTCTCCATCTGGCGATCGATGAATTCGGGCACGCCGGCCTCGAGCGCGCCGGGGCCTTCGGCGTCGGCCGGAATCAGCCGGTCGACGGCGGCCTGGACGAACGCCCATTCCTTCGCATCGAAAAAAGTCGGCTTGTACGGCGCGCGGTCGGCGCTGGCCGCGGCAGTGGACGCGTTGCCGGCCGTCGTCGCGGACGGCGACGACGAGCGCAGGTCGCAGCCGGCGACCGACGCGATCGGCACGAGCGCGACCGATGTGCGCAGGAAACGACGACGCGAATTGGGTTTGTCAGGTGGCGTGGACATGGTCGGATGTTGATCGTTGGGGATCGGGGTTCGGACGCGCGCATTCCGCACGCCGCGTGCCCGGCAGGCAGCCGTGCCGCAAGCGGCCGGTCGCCCTGTTCTTTCGTGTGTTGCGCGCAACGTCGATGCAGGCGTCCGGCCGCGATGCGCGGGACGCCGCCATTGCAGCCGCGCGGCGCGCCCGGATGCCGGCGGCGTGCACGCGAATCGACTTCTTCGCGGGCCTATCGTCGGACAAATACCAGCATCGGCTCGCATCTGCCCGTCATCGCCCATGACGCTTGTTCAACTTAGACGTCACATCGGCCCACGGCAAGCGCAACGCGCACGACCTTTTTTCAAGCCCGGCGACGCGTGCCGCGAATTATAGATGGAACCGGTTCCATTACTAGAGGGTCCAATGCAATTCACTGCATCGAAATCGGCAACAATGGGGAATCCGGACGCCGGAATGTGCAAGGACGGCGAGATGGCGGACAGCATCGCCGGTCGGGCGAAGGATCGGGTGGCGGCACGCGCGTGTCGCTTTCCGGCGACGCCCGATCAGATGACGGCATCGAGTGGCAGCGCGCTCTGGGCCTCCGCATCTCACGAATACCCAGAAAAACAAATCGCCGGCACCGGATGCGACCGGCATCAGCCAATTCCTGAGCTACCTGTTGCGCCACGAGCCGCAGGCCATCGGCCTGCAACTGGACGCCGAAGGCTGGGCCGATATCGATGAACTGATCGCGGGCGCCGCCCGACACGGGCGCCGGCTCGATCGCGCGACGATCGAAAGCGTGTGCGCCACCAACGACAAGCAGCGCTTCGCGCTGTCGGACGACGGCCGGCGCATCCGCGCCGTGCAGGGTCATTCGACGCCCGTCGTGCAGCGCCGGTATCCGGCCGCGCGGCCGCCCGAGCGCCTCTATCACGGCACGGCGACGCGCTTCCTCGATTCGATTCGCGCGCAAGGGCTGAAACCCGGCGCCCGTCATCACGTGCATCTGTCGGCGGACATCCGCACGGCGCTGGCCGTCGGCACGCGCTACGGCGTACCCGCGATCCTCGAAGTCGATGCGCGGCGCATGCACCGGCAGGGCCATACGTTCTTCGTCGCCGAAAACGGCGTCTGGCTGACCGATGCCGTGCCGGCCGAATACCTCGAGTCGATCGATACGCGCACGGCATGAGCCGCGCGCCAGTCCCCACTCACCCCGGCCAGAACATCGACGCGATCGACAACGCCAGCGCCGCGCACAGCGGCGAGTAATACAGCGTGTCCATCCGCGCGAAACGCGACCCGCGTATCCGTTTGAAGAAGCCGACATAGCGGAAATCGCCGACGGCCCGCACCGCGAAGATCAATGCGAGCGCAACGACTGCGAACGCGATCGTGCAGGGATACGCATTGCGGCCGAGCCAGCCGGCACGCGTGGCGACCACGCCTGCGCCGCCCAGCAGTGCCATCGCGACCGCAAGCGTGCCGACGGCAGTCGGCCGCAACAGCGGCACGCCGTCCTGCTCCGGAATGGCCGCACGCTTGCCCCGCCGCCCGCCGAACGCCCAGTAGACGTGCACGAACGCGATGGCGCAAAGCGTCGGCACGCTGAAATACGCAGCGGTCATGTCGATCAATGTCCTCGTCTCGTCGTCTCGTCGTTTGCGCAAAGGATGTCGGCACACGGCCTCGCCTCGCGGCACGCAAGACGATACCGAAACCCGGCCGCGCGCGCATTGCGACTTCCGGTCGCAACCGGTCGCCGCGCATGCTGCGCTGCAGTGCGCATGAGCCGTCGCGCAGGCCGGCCGCTTGACTTCCCTCGGGGCACTACTACGCTGTTATTCCAGTACTGCGGTCGGCCCGCCGCTGGCAAGCGGCTACCCGCACGACGACGACAACGAAGGCCATGGAGGCGACTCATGCTGATCGGTGTGCCGAAGGAGATCAAGAACCACGAATACCGCGTCGGCCTCACGCCGGCCGGCGCGCGCGAACTCACGCGGCACGGCCATCGGGTGCTCGTGCAGCGCGGCGCGGGCACGGCGATCGGCCTGCTCGACGACGACTACACGGCCGCGGGCGCATCGCTCGGCGACGGCGCGGACGAAATCTTCGCGCGCGCCGACATGATCATCAAGGTGAAGGAGCCGCAGCCGGCCGAATGCGCGATGCTGCGGCGCGGCCAGATCCTCTATACGTACCTGCATCTCGCGCCCGATCCCGACCAGGCCACCGCGCTCGTGAAATCCGGCGCGGTCTGCATCGCATACGAAACCGTGACGGGCCCCGGCGGCGGCCTGCCGTTGCTCGCGCCGATGAGCGAAGTCGCGGGGCGCATGTCGATCCAGGTCGCGGCGACCCACCTCGAAAGCCCGCGCGGCGGCCGCGGCGTGCTGATGGCCGGCGTGCCCGGCGTGCCGGCCGCGCACGTCGTCGTACTCGGCGCCGGTGTGGTCGGCACCGGCGCGCTGCAGATGGCGGTGGGCTTGGGCGCCCGCGTCACCGTGCTCGACACCAACGTGAACCGGCTGCGCCAGCTCGATCTCGTGTTCGCGAACCGGATCGCGACCGTGTGCTCGAACGCGCATACGGTCGACGAAGCCGTACGCGATGCCGACGTCGTGATCGGCGCCGTGCTCGTGCCGGGCGCATCGGCGCCGCGGCTCGTCACGCGCGACATGATCGCGACGATGCGCAAGGGCGCGGTCGTCGTCGACGTCGCGATCGACCAGGGCGGATGCTTCGAGACCTCGCATGCGACCACGCACGCCGCGCCGACCTTCGTCGTCGACGGGGTGGTCCACTACTGTGTCGCGAACATGCCCGGCGCGGTCGCGCGCACGTCGACCTTTGCGCTGAACAATGCAACGCTCGGCCATGCGCTCGCGCTCGCCGACAAGGGCTGGAAACAGGCGATGCTCGACGATCCGCATTTGCGCGCGGGCCTGAACGTGTGCGACGGCCACATCACGTACGAAGCGGTCGCGCTGGCGCTCGGCCTGCCCTACGTCCCGGCGACCGGCGTACTCGGATGACCTTGCCGGCATGCGTCGAACGCGTCGCGTGCGGCCGCGTTGCGTTCACGCGTCGTTCGAGCGGCTCCGCGTCGCGCCGCTGCCGCCCGCGCTGCCCGCACCGCCCATCGTGCGCGCCGGCACCGCCCATCGTGCGCGCCGGCAGCAGCCGCCGTTGCGCGAGCGTGCGCGTGGTCAGTAATGCTGCGTCAGCCAGCCGCGCCCGATCGACGGAATCCCCCGGAATTGTCGCCGTTCGCGATCATCGTCGGGATGTCGCGGCCATAGTCGGCGATCGGACGCACGCACGACGTCACAGCGATGCGCGCGGTGTCGTCGCGTAGCGCCGTTCGTAGAGCGACTGGCAATGCGTGCAGCGTTCGGCGGTCGGGCGCGCCAGCAAGCGCTGGTAGCCGACCGAGCCGTCGCAGTCGATGCATTCACCGTAACTGCCGTCGCGCATGCGCTGCTGCGCGCGGCCGATCGCGCGCAGCTCGGTCAGCTTCATGCCGATCAACGCATGGTCGACGTCGACGAAGAGGTCCGCGTTCGCCTCGTCGCCCTCGTCCGGCGCCGCGCCGGCAAGCTCCGCGTAGGATTCCGACGCGCGCTGGTCTTCGCTCGCACGGATCTCCGCGCGCAGCGTCTGCTCGCTCTCGTTCAGCCGCTGCTTCAGCGTCTGCCGTTGTTGTGGGTCGAGCGACATGGCCGTCTCTCCTGTTCCGGGTTCCGCGCGAGACAAGAGCGGCGCGCGGTATCGCACCGGTGCGCGACGGCGCAGGCCTGACCTGCGCTGTCGCATCCGGATGGGTGGCCGGACGCGCGAAACGCCGGACGCATGCGACGCAGGATAAACCCATTGAACACGCGTGTGTTGACCGGAATCAGCGTGCCGTTCGCGCAGCGGCAGCGGTGCGAAAACTGGGGACGGACGCGCAATCCCGCCCGACGGCGCGCGCGGCGAAGCGCGTCGTCGTAACCGCAGCGCAGCAATTTCCGCGCGGTCGCCTCGGTTCTTTCCGCGCCCTCGAACCGCCATCGCGCGGTCGATACGATCGCTCGCGCCGCACGCCACTGCAATCATTCGGGATCCTCAGAACGCGTTGCGCCCGATGAAGCCGCGCACCACCGTCAGCAGGATGATCTTGATGTCGAACCAGAAGCTCCAGTTTTGCATGTAGAACAGATCGAACTTCACGCGCGCCGCCATCGCCTCGACCTTGCGCGTTTCACCGCGATAGCCGTTCACTTGCGCCCATCCTGTGATGCCGGGCCGCACGCGGTAGCGGTACATGTAGCAGTCGATCAGTTGCCGATACAGGTCGTCGTGCTCGATCGCGTGCGGACGCGGGCCGACCACCGACATCTGCCCGAACAGCACGTTGAAGAACTGCGGCAGCTCGTCGAGCGACGTGCGCCGCAGGAACGCGCCGACGCGCGTGATGCGCGAATCGTTGCGCGACGCCTGCCGCACGACGCCCGGCTGCGCACGATGCACACGCATCGTCCGGAACTTCAGGATATCGAACTCGCGGCCGTCGACGCCCTTGCGACGTTGCCTGAATAGCACGGGCCCCGGCGACGACAACTTCACCGCGATCGCGAGCATCGTCAGCAGGGGCAGCAACGGAATCAGCACGCCGAACGCGAACAGCCGGTCGAACGCGAACTTGGCCCACAGCTCCGGCGCGGAGCGCGGCGTGGTCGCGAGATTGATCGCCGGCATGCCGAGCACGTCGGTCGCGGAACGATCGACCACCGCCATCTGCCGCACGTCGGGAAGCAGCCGCAACTCGACGAACTCGTCGCGCAACTCGCGCACGATGCGCTGGATCCGCCACTCGTGCGACATCGGCAGCGTGAGCCACACCTCGTCGATGTCGCCGCCGCGAATCCGGTCGCGCAACGCGTTCCAGTCGGCGATCACCGGTACGCCGCCGATGCCGCCCGCGGCGGCCGGCGCATCGTCGTCGAATACGCACGCGGCCGCGAAGGGGCCGTTCGGCGCGAGTTGCATCCGCTCGATCGCCACGCGCCCGTAAGCCGTTGCGCCGACGACGGCAACACGGCGCTGGCGCGCACGCGAGTCGCCGCGCGTCAATGCGAGCGCCAGCAGCGCCGCGCGGCCGAGCAGCAGCGCCGCGTCGCCGGCCAGCACCGTGCGCGCGATCCAGCGGGTCGTCACCGTGCCGCCGCGATTCATGATCCACATCGTGCCGGCCACCGTCAGCACACTCGCGCACACCACCGCCACCAGCGTGTGCGTCAGCACGTGCGCGCCGCCCTGCACCGCCACGCCGCCGCGCACGGTGCGCAGGTAGCGCGGCAGCAGCGCCACCGTCAGCACGCACAGCAGCGCGATCGCGCCGCGCTGCGCGTCGGACAGCGCATGCCAGCCGAGCCCCGACGCCGCCTGCGCGGCGAGCGCCCCGGCCAGCACGAGCACGACGTCGGCCGCCGCGATCGCGGCACGCCGGATCGCATTCGTTCCACCGGACATCGACTGCATCGTCACGCACCGTGTACGGGGAATCCGCGGTGCGCGTCCGGCATGCGCGGGCGAACCGTCGTCGGCCTCGCATGCTCGCGCGTGCCGAGCAACCGCCGATAGTCGGCGCGAATCAGGTTGTAGCATTCGCACGCGTGATGTTCGAGGCCGTCGCGGTCGAGCACCGTGATGCGGCCACGGCGTTGCCGGATCAACCCGGCTTCCTGCAGGTTTCCGGCCGCTTCCGTCACGCCCTCGCGCCGCACGCCGAGCATGTTCGCGATCGTCTGCTGGGTGACGGCCAGCTCGTCGCCGTCGATCCGGTCGTGCGCGAGCAGCAACCAGCGGCTGAGCTGCTCGCTGACCGAGTGATGCCGGTTGCACAGCGCGCTGCGCGAAATCTGCGCCATCGTCGCCTGACAGATGTTGAGCAACAGCCGGTAGGTCTGCGCCGACCGCTCGAATTCGGCGCGCATCACGCAGCTCGGCACGCGAAAGGCCATTCCGCCGATGCGCACCTCGACCCGGCTCGACGCGGCGATGCCGCCGACCAGCGTCCCCAGCCCGACCACGCCCTCGCGGCCGACCACCGCCACCTCGACCATCGCACCGTCCTCCATCAGGTGCTGCACCGACATCATCGCCGTCGTCGGAAAATGCAGATGACGCATCGGCTCGCCGACCCGGTCGAGCATCCCGGCCTTGATCCTGACCAGTTCGAGATGCGGGGCGATGGCGCGGATGCTGTCCTCCGGGAGGGCAGCAAGAATGGCGTTCGCCGAATAGCTCGAGTGAAGATGAAGCATGTCTGTATCCCTTTTATCGTCCGCGCCACCAGCAGTAGGCACGGAACTCGTTATCGCGATGCGCGCCCGGACATTGACAGCGGTTGCGGCCCACAACCCTGAATCCGACTGATCATCGGCTTGTCAACGCCGAATTAAGTCGACCGCCCCGTTTCGACACGCCATCCCGAATAAGCGATTTACGTGCCAATAGCCGCCCGTCCTTAATATATGAATCACGTCCGATTTAGAGCCCCCGAATAACCGGCCCCAAAGCCGAAAAAACGTCTCATTTCCGGACACTCCCCCATGCGGCGGACACAGCACGCATTCGACTGATCAATTCCCGCGCGCCGGATCAGGATGGTGGTGTGGCGGCCGTGACGCTTATCGTTCAAATACTTACGGCCGATTTTCAATTGTTTCCGTGATGTGCGGCGCAGCATTTCCCGGCGTCGCCGCGGCGCACACGCTCGTTTCAAACTGTCTCAAATTTGAATCGGCACACTAATTCCCGGCTCTGTCCACTACCGCACACATCACTCGCAAGCCATTGATATAAATGAAAAATCAGGCGAGCCCCATTTATTTGTCAAATAATGTTCAATGTCTTCTTGCCACTTTAGCTGTACGATTCGTCACGTTGTCCGATTGATTCCAGTCGACATAGAATGACGAGCAAGCTCACGATTCCATTTCCGGATGATTAATTCCAGAGAAAGGAATCCTTAAATCGATATAACGTTTGCGCCCAGTCTAAATCGTCAAACTTTGTGAAATGGCCAAATGTGGAATTGGCTGAATTCAATTGCGTGCTAGCCTTTTTTGCGAGTATCGTCATTCCGCTTTTTTTTGATCAACAAAGTCCGCACGATCGTGCGATTTCCATTCCGGACTTCGCCGAAGCGACGCGCGACCCCCACCTGCGAGGATGCGCCGTGACTCATCAGGCCGCCGAAGCCGTCGCCTATGCGAACGGCATGATCGAGCTTTCCCACAGCTTCGACGCCAACCGGTTTCTCGCGGCCATCGACCGCGACGAACTCGCCACGCTGAGGCCCCACCTGCAACTCGTTCACCTGAAATCCGGGCAGGTGCTGTGCGAACCCGGCGAAATGCTCGCCGCGGTCTACCTGCCGGTCACGACCGCGATTTCGCTGCAGTACGTGTCGTCCGGCGGCATGACGCTGGAAGTCGCGGAGATCGGCAGCGAAAGCGTGGTCTGCGACGACGTGATCGGCGGCAGCGGCCGGATGCCCTGCCGCGCGGTCGCGTGCCGCGACGGCTTCGTCTACCGGCTCGACCGGCGCGTCTTCGCGGCCGCGTTCGAGGCGTCGCCGGTGATCCGCCATCTCGTGTTCGTGTGCGTGCGGCTGCTGATGGCGCAAGTCGCGCAGATCACGTTCTGCAGCCGTCATCACGTGCTCAAACATCAGTTATGCAGATGGTTTCTGCTCGCGTTCGACCGCACGCGCAGCATCGAGATCCAGGTGACGCACAGCATGCTCGCGCAAATGCTCGGCGTGCGGCGCGAAACGGTCACGGACGCCGCGGGCGAAATCCAGAAGCTCGGCCTGATCCGGCAATACCGCAGCTCGATCGAGCTCGCGGACCTCGACGGCCTCGAGAAAATGTCGTGCGGCTGCCGCGCGATCGTGCGCGACGAGATGAAGCGCATCCTGTCGGCCGACTCCGGCGTGCCGGCCGCGTCGCGCGCGTGATCGGCGCGCCGGGCCGGGGCGGCGCTTCGACGTCGCCCGCGTGCCAGGTCAGCTGTTTGTAGGGTGGCGAACAGAACGCCGCGTCTGCCGATGGTCTACTGATGCCGGACTGCCGGGGGATGTCAGCGCTTGTCGCGCGTCTGCCCGAGCGGACGACACCACGCACGCCGGAGCAGCACGTGAAAAACGAAATCAGAACCATCCTGAAGCACGTCGCCCACCTCGAAGCCGCGATCGACTCGATCGGCGACGGGGACGACCTCTACGAAGCGGGCCTCTCCTCGCTCGATACGATCCAGCTGATGCTCGCGATCGAAAAGCAGTTCAACATCGAGATTCCCGACGAGATGCTGAACCGCAACCTGTTCCGCAGCATCGACGCGCTTGCGGACACGATCGTCACGCTGCAACGCACCGAGCACTCCGCATGAGCGCGCTGCTACCCGAACTCGCGTCCGACAGCGATTCGCATCGGCTCGACGAAGCCGCGCATGCCGTCGCGCAGATCGCCGCCCAGCACGCCGATGCGGTCGACCGCGACGCGCGCTGCCCCGTCGAGGCGATCGAGGCAATGCGCGTGCGCCGGCTGCTCGGCGCGATGGTGCCGGCCCATCTCGGCGGTGCCGGCGCGTCGCTGGAAGACATCGCGTCGGCCTGCTCGATCCTCGGCCAGGCGTGCGCCTCGTCGGCGATGGTGTTCGCGATGCACCAGATCCAGGTGGCCTGCATCGTCGACCATGCCGCCGACCAGGGCTGGCACAAGCTGTTCCTGCAGCAGATCGTGCGTCACCAGTGGCTGCTCGCGTCGGCCACGTCGGAAGACGGCGTCGGCGGCAACCTGCGCGCGAGCCAGTGCGCACTCGAGATCGACGGCGGCGGGTTCCGGCTGCACAAATCCGCGCCGACGATCTCGTACGGCGACTACGCGGACGGCATTCTCGCCACCGCGCGACGCGATGCGGACGCGCCGGCTTCCGAGCAGGTGCTCGTCACGCTGCTGCGCGACGGCTACACGCTCACACGCCGCGGCGAATGGGACACGCTCGGCATGCGCGGCACGTGCAGCAACGGCTTCGTGCTCGACGCGCAGGGCGCGGCCGTGCAATGCCTGCCGGTGCCGTTCGCGAAGATCGCCGAGGAAACGATGGTGCCGGTCTCGCACATCCTGTGGGCCGCGGTGTGGATCGGCGTGGCCGGCGACGCGTTTCATCGCGCGCATCAGTTCTTCCGTGCGCAGGCACGCCAGACCGACGGCGCGCCGTCTCCCGCCGCGCGGCGCATCGCCGAATCGCTCGCGCTGATGCAGGCGATGCAGGCGCGCGTCGACAACGTGCTGCGCCTCCACGCGAACGCGTCGGCGCGCTCGTGGTCGGCCGGCATGGCGTGGGCCGCCGAGATCAATACGCTGAAGACCTATGTGTCGGCGACCGCGCTCGAGGTCGCGCACCAGGCGATGATGATCTGCGGGATGGCCGGCTACAAGCAAGGCACGCCGTTCAGCATCGGCCGCCACATTCGCGACCTGCACGCGGCGCCGCTGATGATCAGCAACGACCGCATTGCCGCCAACACTGCGAGCCTGTTGCTCGCGCTGCGTCCCGCGACGCTGGAGAAACACACGTGAACGATCGCCTCGCCGTGCCCACCGCCCCCTCCGTTCCCGCCGACGCACCGCTCGACCGTGCGGGCGTCAATCCGCTGCGCGACGCGCTGATCGACGCGGGCCTGCTGGTTTCGACCGGCATCCAGGGCCTGTTCGGCCGCAGCGAGCGATTCGAGCGCGTGGTCGAAGCGCTCGACGCGTTCGTCACGCGCCTCGGCGCCGACCAGCAGGCCGAAGTGCTGCGCTTTCCGCCGGCGATGAGCCGCACCGAGTTCGAGCGCAGCGAATACATGAAGAGCTTCCCGCAACTGGCGGGCAGCGTGCATGCGTTCTGCGGCGACGAACGCCAGCATCAGCGCGTGCTGCAATGCCTCGATCGCGGCGACGACTGGACCGAAAACCAGAAGCCGACCTACGTCGTGATGACGCCGGCCGCGTGCTATCCCGTGTATCCCGTCGTCGCGCGCGCGGGCGCGCTGCCCGCCGACGGCCGGATCGTCGACGTGTTCTCGTACTGCTTCCGCCACGAACCGTCGCTCGACCCGACCCGCATGCAGTTGTTCCGGATGCGCGAGTACGTGCGGATCGGCACGCCCGAGCAGATCGTCTCGTTCCGCGAGACATGGATCGAACGCGGCACGCGGATGATCGACGCGCTGCGCCTGCCGAATGCGATCGATCTCGCGAACGACCCGTTCTTCGGGCGCGGCGGCAAGATCGTCGCGGATAGTCAGCGCGAGCAGAACCTGAAGTTCGAGCTGCTGATTCCGATCGAGCACGACGACCGGCAGACCGCGTGCCTGAGCTTCAACTACCACATGGACCACTTCGGTCTGCTGTGGGACATCCGCACCGCGACGGACGACGTCGCGCACACGGGCTGCGTCGGCTTCGGTCTCGAGCGGCTCACGCTCGCGCTGTTCCGCCACCACGGCTTCGACATCGACGCATGGCCGAGCGAGGTGCGCGACGTGCTGTGGGGCGCGCGATGAGGTTCGTTTCCCGCGACGGCGAAGACGCGTCGTTCGAGGACGTGCGCCACCGCGCGCGCCACTACCGGCCGCACCCGCTGCACAGTCAGGAGATGGTCTGGAAGCAGACCAACTGCTACGTCGACATGTGGCTCGAGGTGCTGCGGTGGTGGGGCCTCAATCCGTATGCGGCGCTGCCGTTTACGATCGCGCTCGATTTCGAGGGCGACCAGTTCACGTTCTTCAAGTTTCCGCACGACGAGCTGGAGCGACTCTACGGGATCGTCGTGCAGGAGCATTCGATCTACGAGCCGCTCGACCAGCACATCGAGACGCAGGTGGCGCGCGGCCACCTGATGATCGTCGAGGTCGACGCGTGGTTCCTGCCCGATACGCGCGGCGCCAGCTACCGCGCACAGCACACGAAGACGACGATCGGCATCGACGCGATCGACCGCGAGAAGCGCCAGATCGGCTACTTCCACAACAGCGGCTATTACGTCGCCGAGGATTTCGACTACGACGGGCTCATCGGCGGCAGTTCGCCGATGGCGCTGCCGCCGTACGTCGAATGCGCGAAGCGACGCTTTGCGCCGCTCGACGAACGCGCGCTGTGCGAAGCCTCGCTCGCCGCGTTGCAGCGCCACCTGCGGCGCCTGCCGGTCGTCGATCCGATCGCGGCGTTCCGCCGGCAGTTGCAGACCGATGCGCAGATCCTCGCGGAAGCGCCGCTCGAACGCTTCCATGCGTACTCGTTCAATTCGGTGCGGCAGCTCGGCGCGAATTTCGAACTGTTCGGCCACTATGCGCGCTGGCTGCAGGCGAGCGGCTGCACCGGGCCGTTCGCCGAGATCCGCGCCGCGTGCGATCGGATCGCGTCCGAAGCGATGGTGCTCGAATTCCGGCTCGCGCGCGCGTGCGCGCGCGGCAAGGAAGAGCGCGGCGATTCGACGCTCGAAGCGATCGAGGCCGCGTACGTCGACCTCATCGCGTGCGCGCGGCAGATCGGCGCGCCGCTGCGGCACGTGACGCCCGTGCGCGCCGACGCGGCGCCCGTGCCGGCCATGCGGTGACGCGCGCGCGCCCCCTGCCCGCGTGGTCGATGCGGGCGACGGCCGCGGGCGCCGTGCAAACGCCGCGCGACCTCCCCGCCAACCATGACGGCTGGATCGCGGCGCCGGTGCCCGGCACGGTCGCGCAGGCGCTCGCGCTGGCCGGCCGGCTCGACGAAGCCGCATCGCTCGACGAGCGCGACCATTGGTATCGACTCGAGCTGCGCGGGCGCGGGCCGCGCATCCTCCGTTTTCACGGCCTCGCGACGCTCGCGCAGGCCTGGCTCGACGACACGCCGATCCACAGCTCGGACAGCATGTTCGTTGCGCACGACGTGCCCGTGGCGCTCGACGGCACGCACCGGCTGACCGTCTGTTTCCGCGCGCTCGCGCCGCACCTGCGCGACGCGCGGGCGCCGCGGCGGGCGCGCTGGCGCACGCGCCTCGCCGAACCGGCCGCGCTGCGCACGATCCGCACGTCGCTGTTCGGGCATATGCCGGGCTGGTTTCCGCCGTATGTGCCCACCGGCCCGTGGCGGCCCATCGACGTGCTCGATCCGGCCGACGGGCCCATTCTCGCCGATTGCACACTGCATGCACGCGTCGAAGGCGACACGGGCTGGCTCGAGGCGGAACTGACGTTCGCCGCGCCGCTGCCCGACATGTTCGCGGCGCGGCTGTCGTGCGGCGAACATCACGCGACGCTCGAACGGGCCGGCGCCGACCGGCTGCGCACGAGCGTCGCGATACCGAACGTGCGCCGCTGGTGGCCGCATACGCACGGCGAACCGGCGCTCTACGAGATCGCGCTGCATATCGGCGATGCGCGCCGGTCGCTGGGCTCGACGGGTTTTCGCACGATCGACGTCGACTCCGGCGACGACGGCAAAGGCTTCGGGCTACGCATCAACGGCGTGCCCGTATTCGCGCGCGGCGCATGCTGGAGCAGCGCCGCGCCACTCGCGCTGCACACGGACGATGCGACCTACGGCCGCCTGCTCGGGCTCGCGCGCGACGCCGGCTTCAACATGATCCGCGTCGGCGGCACGATGACCTACGAGGCCGACGCGTTCCACGCATGGTGCGACCGGCTCGGGCTGCTGGTCTGGCAGGACTTCGGTTTCGCGAACTTCGACTACGCGCTCGACGATCCCGCGTTCGCGGCCAACGTCGATCGCGAAGCGATCCAGTTCCTGTCGCGTCACGGCGCTTCGCCGTCGCTCGCGGTGCTGTGCGGCGGCAGCGAGATCGCGCAGCAGGCCGCGATGTCGGGGCTCGGGCCGAAGCAGCGTTTCCTCGAGCTGACGGCCGACAGGCTGGCCGGCCACGCGGCCGCGCACCGCCCCGATGTCCCCTACGTGCCCGATTCGCCGGACGGCGGCGTGCTGCCGTTCACGCCGCGCGAACGCGTGTCGCACTACTACGGCGTCGGCGCGTACCTGCGCCCGCTCGACGACGCGCGCCGCGCGGACGTGCGCTTTGCCAGCGAATGCCTCGCGTTCGCGAACGTGCCGTGCGATGCGACGCTCGCGGAACTCGGCTGGCCGGGCGTGCACGAACCGCGCTGGAAGGCGGCCGTGCCGCGCGACCCCGGCACGTCGTGGGATTTCGACGATATCCGCGACCATTATCTGCAGACGCTGTACGACGTCGCGCCCGACCGGCTGCGGCGCGAGGACCCGGCCCGCTATGTCGAGCTGTCGCGTGCGGTGGTCGCGGACGTGATGCGCGAGACGTTTTCCGAATGGCGGCGCACCGGTTCGCGTTGCGCGGGCGCGCTCGTGTGGCAGTTCCAGGACGTGATGCCCGGCGCCGGGTGGGGCGTGATCGACGCCGCGCACCGGCCGAAATCGGCGTGGTATGCGCTGCGCCAGGTGCTGCAACCGATCCAGGTGCTGCTCGTCGACGAAGGCCTGAACGGGCTCGACGTGCACGTGATCAACGAACGCCCAGCGCCGCTGTCGGCCTCGATCGAGCTGGTCGCGCTACGCGACGGCCGCACGCCGGTCGCGCGGGCCGGCTGCCCGGTGCGGATTGCCGCGCACGACACGGTACGGCTCGGCTCGGCCGAGCTGCTCGGCCGCTTCTTCGACTGGACCTACGCGTACCGCTTCGGCCCGTGCGAACACGATACGGTCGTCGCGACGCTGCGCGCCGACGACGGCACGCTGCTGTCGCAGGCGTTCCATTTCCCGTCCCGCACGCATCCGGCCGTGCTGGCGCGTCGCGAACCCGGGATCGAAGCATGCGTGTCGCGCACCGGTGCAACTTGGCACGTCGACATCGACACGCGGCACGTCGCCCGCCACGTGCAGATCGACGCGCCGGGCTTCATGCCGAGCGACGACTGGTTCCATCTCGCGCCCGGCACGCCGGCGCGCATCGCGCTCGTGCCGATACGGCCTGACGGGAAGCCGGCGGGAGCGAACGACAACGTCGCGCCCACGGTGGACATCCGCGCCGTGAACGCCGCGCGCGCGGTGCGCGCGACGCAGGCCGGCTGACACGACGCGCGCGGCAGCCGCGCGCATCGTGCCGCCGCGCATCAATCGGACGAGCCCGTCCCGCGCGGTCGCTCGATGCCGTACGCCTCCATCCAGCGATACAGCGTCGCGCGCGACACGCCGAGTTCGCGCGCCGAAGCGGCGACGCGCCCGCGCGTCCGCAGCAACGCGGTTTCGATCGCCTCGCGCTCGATCGACTTGCGGATGTCGGCGACCGACGGCGACGCCGCATCGAGACAATATTCGAGCTCGAGATCCTGCGCGGTGATCAGGCGCCCCTCCGTCATCACGACCGCACGGCGCACCCGGTTGATCAGTTCGCGGACATTGCCGGGCCAGTCGTGCTTGTAGAGCGCCGTGATCGCATCCGTCGAGAACCCGCGCACGCGATGGCGCGCATCGCCGCGGAAACGTTCGAGCATGTGGTGCGCGAGCAGTTCGATGTCCTTGCCGCGCGCGCGCAGCGGCGGCTGGTCGATGCGCATCACGCACAGCCGGTGGAACAGGTCGGCGCGGAAACGCCCTTCCTCCATCGCATCGCGCAGGTCGACGTGCGTCGCCGACACGATCCTGACATCGACCGGCACCGGATCGCTACCGCCAAGACGATGAATCGAACGCTCCTGCAGAAACCGCAGCAGGCTCGCCTGGCTTTCATGCGGCAGGTCGCCGATCTCGTCGAGCAGCAGCGTGCCGCCGTTCGCGGCCTCGACGTAGCCGATCTTGCGCGCGTTCGCGCCGGTAAACGCGCCGCGCTCGTAGCCGAACAGTTCGGATTGCAGCAGATGCGGTGGAATCGCGCCGCAGTTGACCGCGACGAACGGGCCGTTGCGCCGCTCAGAATGACGGTGGATCGCGACGGCCGTGAGTTCCTTGCCGGTTCCCGTCTCGCCGAACACGAACACCGGTGCGTCGGTGCGCGCGAAACGCCGCACCGTATCGAACAGCCGCAGCATCGCGCTGCAGGTGCCGACGATGCCCTTTTCCTCCGATTCGAGCTGTTCGCGATCGCGCGCGAACAGGCACTCCATGCCGTACGCATGGCCGACCGTATCGGCGATTCGCTGGTGCGACGCCGGCAGCGTGACGTAGTCGAAGCAGTAGTCGCGCAACAGCGCGCGCACGTTCGGCGAGGCCGTCTGGCCGACGTCCACGAGCGCCACCCAGACGACGTCGCGCATCGACGCGCAGGTCGACGCGATGCTGCCGATCGCATCGGCATGGCCGCCGCTCAAGTCGAGAATGCCGCAGGTAATTTCGCCCGACGTGTCGCGCAGCTCGTTCGCATGCGCGACGACCGTCACTTTCCAGTCGCGGCGCGACAATTCCTTTCGCAGCATCACGGACGGCGACTGCGTCCAGTAAATCAGCGGACGCTGCCCGTTACTGCTCCCCGCGCCGGCGCTCTTATCGCGCGTTATTGGCATATTCATAACGAACCGTCACTCTCTGCACTCCGCGAACCGTTCGCGTGCGCTACGGCCGGCGGCGCATGGCCGCCTTTCCGCGCTGCGTTTCCGCAGCTTTGGCGAAGATCGAAACTGCACACGGCGAAACCCCCGGAGGTCGAGCCGGATGTCATCCGGCCTCGTTGTCATCGAACTCGAACGGAATGCGCGGCTGCGGGAGCCATGACATTCCGGCTTTGAAGCGACCCGCCGTCAGGCGGGGCACGCCGGCAAACGGACAATCCGTCCGCATGTGCGTCGCGTCGTATACGACGGTCGCGCCCGATACGGAACCGGAAGGCCGCCAAACCGCGCCCGGATTGGCCGCCCCATTTCATCCGCACCTCAATTTACACCCCGTTTCGAGATGACCTTGTTACCAAAAGATAATCCTGAATCAGTCGGTTACGCTGCCCGTGACCCGGCGCTGCGCACTTTTGGCCACTGAGATTTGATTATCTCCGACCATTCCCGTCAATCAGTGGCAAATACTACTTTTCCGCAAGATTGATACTGTCGATTACGTGCGATTTTCACCGAAATCTCCCAAAAGTGCGTGGGACCGTCCGCCCGGACCGCATAATCGCGAGCGCCGCCGGGTCGCGGCATCGCATGGCGCCGGCGCGCGGGCTGCCCAGCCGTTACACGTCGTAATCACCGGCATCGCGCCGCGCCGCCTCTTTTCGGCGAATTCCCGCCGACAACCGTGGGTTCCAGGCGTCGGGCGCCCGGAACCAGCGCCGCGCGGTGCAGCACGACGGCCCTCCTGGCGATCGGCCGCCCCGCAGGTCTCGACCGGAAGCCGACGCACCGGCCGATCACCATGGCGGTGCAACCGCGCGACCGGCCCATCGAAAAACACCGCAATCCTCGGTCCCGCGTCCCGACGACCGGTTTGCGTCCGATGTCGGCCGGCGCGCTTCATTGCAGGCCGCCACGATCAACCCATTATGAAAAGGCACCGGCCCCGACGGTGTGTGCTACCGCACATTGCGACGCTCCGCGACGCCCACGTCGCCTCGTATCCCGCGCCGTGCATGCGAATCCGGAGCGTGAGTACGCTTTCGAACAGACCGCCACGCCACGCATCCGGATGATGAAGATCGCCGCGCCGCACGGAACGATCGCGTCCGTGCGGCGCGGCGTGCCGAAGGCATCACGCGAGGACAGCATCATGGAATGGCATTGTTGTGAATTCGAACATCTGAGCGCCGTCGATCTCTATGCAATCCTGCGCGCGCGCAACGCCGTGCTGGTGGTCGAGGATGCGCACACGCATCTCGACATCGACGGCAAGGACGTGGGCGCACTGCACGTCTATGCGAGCGTGCGCAACGGCGACACCACGGAAGTCGCCGCGTACGCACGCATCCTGCCTGGCGACGACATCGATCCGGACGTCGTGATCGACAAGGTGCTGACGAGCGAAAGCTGCCGCGACGACGACACGCTCGAACGCCTGATCGGGCGCGCGCTCACCGCCGCGCAGGCCGCATGGCCGGACACCGCGGTGCGCACGCACGTCCCGGCGCCGCGTCAGGCGTTCTACAAACAGTTCGGATTCCGCAAGGCCTACGGCCCGTATCTCGAACAGGGTGCGCCGTTCGTCGGCCTGGTACGATCGGCCGACCGTGCGGCCGGCGCGCTGCGTCACCTGCTGTCGCGGGCCGTTTCAGTCTCGCGCAACGACGACACGCGCGCCGACGGCCGCGCGCGCACCCGGCTGCCCGCCGATACCGGAGCGAACCGATGACCCGTACCCTTCGCCCCGTTCCCGAACCGGATCTGCCGAGCATCCTGCCGGTGATTCTCGCCGGCGGCTCCGGCACGCGGCTATGGCCGCTGTCGCGCGAGCAGTATCCGAAGCAGCTGATCGAGCTGGTCTCGAACGAGTCGCCGCTGTCGGCGACGGCGCGCCGCCTGAACGGCATCGCGAACGCGTCGCTCGGCGACACGCTGCTGCTCGTCTGCGGCGAACAGCATCGCTTCATGAGCGCCGAGCAAGTACAAGGCCGCTCGGCGCCCGCCCGCATCCTGCTGGAGCCGGCCGCGCGCAACACCGCACCCGCGCTGACGCTGGCGGCGCTCGACGCGAGCGCGCTCGCCGACGATCCCGTGCTGGCCGTGATGCCGGCCGACCACGTGATCGTCGATGTCGGCGCGTTCCAGGACGCGATCGCACGCGCGGCGCGCTATGCGCAGGAGGGCGCGATCGTCACGCTCGGCGTGCTGCCGCGCCGCGCGGAGACGGGCTACGGCTACATCCAGGTCGGCGAGCCGCGCTCGGGCCGCCACGGCAGCCAGGGCGGCTACGCGATCGGGCGTTTCGTCGAAAAACCCGATGCGACGCTCGCCGAACGCTATCTGCAATCGGGCGATTACTGGTGGAACAGCGGGATCTTCGTCACGCGCGCATCGGTCTGGCTGAAGGCGATCGGCGCGCTCGCGCCGGACATCCACGCCGCTTGCGAGAACGCGTGGCGCGCGGGTGTCGCCGACGATCCGTTCTTCCGGATCGATGCGGCGGCCTTCGACGCGTGCCCGTCGGATTCGATCGACTATGCGGTGATGGAGCGCCTCGCGGAACACGGCGAGCTCGGCATCGAAGGCATCGTGGTGCCGCTCGCGGCGGGCTGGTCGGACGTCGGCACGTGGGACGCGATCTGGGAAATCATGCCGAAGGACGATCACGGCAACGTCGCGCGCGGCCCGATCGTGTTCGAGGATACGCAGGACAGCCTCGTGCGTTCGGAAGGCCGCCTCATCGCGTGCGTCGGGATGAAGGACGTCGTCGTGATCGAGACGGCCGATGCGGTGCTGGTGGCGAACAAGCACGACGTGCAGCGCGTGAAGAACATCGTTGAACGCCTGAAGACCGACCGCCGCCCGCAGGCGAGCGAGCACCGCAAGGTGCAGCGGCCGTGGGGCCATTACGATTCGATCGATTTCGGCGAGCGCTTCCAGGTGAAGCGGATCGTCGTCGAACCCGGCAGGCAGCTGTCGCTCCAGATGCATTACCACCGTGCGGAGCACTGGATCGTCGTGCGCGGCACCGCGAAGGTGACGCGCGGCGCCGAGACGTTCCTGCTGTGCGAGAACGAATCGACGTATATCGCCGTCGGTGAAGTGCATCGACTCGAGAATCCCGGCCGGATTCCGCTCGAAATCATCGAGGTGCAATCGGGAAATTATCTCGGCGAGGACGATATCGTGCGGTTCGACGATCAGTATGGGCGGACAGTCGTCGGGACGGCTCAACCATCGTCAAGGACGACTTCCGCGCAGCCCACGCCGGTCGTACCGCTCTCGGCCGGAGAACCAGGCTGACGAGAAGGCGGAGGAACGCGACGCCGTTCGACCGCTGCATGCGAATCGCGCCGGCGCGTGGGCCGCGCACCGCACGATCAATCGACGCGTTGGGACCAGCGCGCCCGTCTGACGGATTCGCGCACGCGCGGCAGCAATGACGTATCGGCGCCGACGGCATCAGGCGCACCCGGCCGCGACAGGCGCGCGCTCGTGCACGGAGCGCCTCTTGCCCGATTGTTCGCAGACGCGCCCGCGGGCGCGCCGGTTGCGCACTCCGGTTCAGGTCCGACCCGCACCGGCATGCCGCCGATTCCCGACAGCCGGTTGTCCGCCAGCCGTATGTCCGAGACGTTGCCCCACAACCGAATGCCATCGAATCGCGCATTCGAAACGCGATTGCCGATCACGGTCACGCGCGACACCGAACCGGACCACGTGCTGACCTCGATCGCCGCTTGCTGCGTGAGCGGACGCGAATCGGTCCGGCCCGTCGCGGTCTGGATATCGGCAATCACGTTGCGCTCGATCCGGACGTCGGACGAGCCGACAGTGTGGTTGCTGTCTTCCTGCGCGACGAGAATCCCGGCGCTGACCTGCACGTTGCGCACGATGTTGTCCGAAATCGTAACGTCCGCGCCGCCGACCACGGTGATGCCACGGCCCCACGGGTTGCCCTCCAGCGAGTTGCCGGTAATCATCACGTTGCGGGTCAGCACGCCTTCCGCCTGGTAGCTCACCACGGCGATCATGTCGTCGCCGGTTCCGCGCACGACATTGCCCTGCACCAGCACGTTGTGCGAGCCGTGCGTCATGTGAATGCCGTCCGCCAGCGTCGACAGCACCTCGTTGCCGACGATCGCGACATCCGCGCCGCCGAACACGAAAATGCCCGCCCCTGCGCCGCCGTCGACGATGTTGTCGAGCACCTGCACGTCGCGCCCCGTTACCTCGATCTTCGTCGACCCGGGCGTCGTGAGACGCGTCGCGCCGGTTCCCGTGAGCCGGAACCCGACGAGCGTCGTACCGTCGCCGCGCAGCTCGATCGTCTGATCGTTCGGCGTTGTCGCGATCAACGTCGCGCCGAATCCCGACAGCACCACACGCGCCTGCCGCACGACGAGCGACCGGCTGACGACATAGCGCCCCGGTGCGAATACGAGCCGCTGCCCCGGCCGCAGCGCGTCGAGCGCGCGTTGCAGCGCGTCGCCCTGATCTGCCGCTGCGGGGTCCGGACGCACGTAAGCGTCCGGTACCGCCGCATCGAGCGCGGCCGGTTTGGTCGCGGAGGCCGCGTGCACGGCCAACTCCGGCCACGATAGCGCGGCCGCCATGCACATGCCGGCGACCACAATGCGCGACAGGCGTTGCAATTCATGCATATCTTACGTTTCCCTGGCAAGTCTTCGTGCGCGTCGAACCGCACGTGTCGACGGCCGACTGCGTGGCCTGCGCGCGAAGCCGACGAAAGCGGCGACGCTCCAACCTTGATTAGATCAGCGGTTCCGAACGGCTTCGGTGCGTCATCAGACCAAGCGCTCGGGCAGCGCGTCGACGACGCAATATTCCACGTGTGCGCGAATGCCCGAACGGTAGGCTCGCGAACTGTGCGCAGGCGCGCGATCCGTATCATGACCCCGATCGTCCGCGCGCCGCCCGTCCGACTTCCGCACATGACCGACCTGACCATCGCAATCTGCAACTACAACCACGGCAAGTATCTGCGCGACGCGATTGACTCGGCGCTCGCGCAGACCACGCGCGGCGTGCGCGTTCTGATCGTCGACGACGGGTCGACCGACGATTCGCGCGACATCATTCGCTCGTACGGCGAGCGCATTGCCGCGGTGTTCCAGGAGAATCGCGGTCAGGTTGCCGCGTACAACCGCGCGCTGGAGCATGTCACGTCGCGCTACGTCATTCTGCTCGACGCGGACGACCTGCTCTATGCCGACGCCGCGGCACGCGTGCTCGCCGCGTTCGCATCCGGCGATTTCGTGAAGGTCCATTTCCGTCTCGACGTGATCGCGCACGATGGCGTACGAACCGGCGCGAGCGTGCCGCAGTCGGTGGTCGATACGGATTGCGGCCGCCTGTTGCGCGCGGGCTGGCTGTACCCGTCGCCGCCTGCATCGGGCAACGCGTATCAGGTCGCTGCGCTGAAACGCATTTTTCCGGTGCCGGTCACTGCCGACAATCTGCATGGCGCCGATTTCTACGCGATCTACGGCATCGCACTGCTCGGTGCCGTCCACATGATCGATGCGACACTCGGCGGCTATCGCATGCACCAGCAGTCGAACGCAGGCGCGGCCGACGGCCCGGCCCTCGCGCTCGCCAATTCGGAAGACGCGGCAACGGGTGCACTGAAGGCCGAACGTCGCTGGTCGATCCTGCGCACGCTCGCCGGCATGCGGTTGCGTGAAGCGCTGCCGGTTGCCCCACGCGACTTCGCCATCGAGAAGGCACGCTTCGCGAGCACGCTGTATCGCGCGCCGTTGGCGCGTCGCTGGCGCTGGTTCCTGTGCGAATCGGGACGCTATTGGCATACCGTGCTGCGCAACCCGTTCTGGCGTCCGGCCAAGAAAGCGGCGGTCACCGTGTTGTCGCTCGCGTGTTTGCTGCCGTCGTCGACGCTGAGCAATCGTGCGATCCGCTATCTGTCCAATCCGCTCGCTCGCGTACGCAAGCCACCCGCCCAGCGCGCCGACGCGCGATGAATACCTTCCGGGCGCGATTGCGGCAGCCGATTCGCTCGTTCGGTTAGCCATCGCACCGAGTGCGCGCGGCATGCGCTCCACAATGGTCCGGACCAGTTGATGCATGCGTGACAGTAGACATTCGCGGCCGCGTCGCGTGTTCGTTCGACCAAGCACGACAAACCGGAAGCAATGGCGGCGGCGATCCCGCATCAATCAATCAGGAATGCGTAATGGATTGGACGTTCGGTGTGCGTGACTCGCTGACGACTTGACGATACGCCGCCCCATCGTCGCACAGGGCAACGAACAGCGCGACCGAATCGACAGACCGAGAGATGACCCGAGAAAAGATCGTTCATATTGCCGAAGCATTCGGCGGCGGCGTGCTGTCGATGCTCACCTATCTCGCCAATCATGCCGCCGCGGCCGGCGTGGACGTGACGGTGCTGCACTCGATCCGGCCCGAAACGCCGGCCAATTTCCCGACGCTGTTCCGGCCCGACGTGACGCTGGTCCATGTCGACATGGTGCGCGAGGTCAACGTCCGGCAGGATCTGCGCAGCGTGCACGCGCTCGTCCGTAACCTGCGCGACTGCAAGCCGACCGCGATTCATCTGCACTCGTCGAAGGCCGGCGTGCTGGGCCGCATCGCCGCCCGGATCGCCGCCCCGAATGCAACGGTCCTCTACTCGCCGCACGGCCTGTCATTCCTGCGCTGCGACGTGTCGCCCATCAAGCAGTTCGCGTATCTGAGCTTCGAGCGCATCGCGGCGCGCATCGGCGGCACGATTGTCGCGTGCTCGGGCAGCGAGCTCGGCGAGATCAACGGGAAAGTCAGGCCGAGGTCGGCGGTCCTGGTGGAAAACGGCGTGAACGTCGCGGAGATTCCGGCCCGCCGTACGCGCGACGACCACAAGGTCGTGATCGGGATGAGCGGTCGCGCGTCGTTCCAGAAGAATCATGACGCATTCGTGCGACTCGCCGACACGTTGCACGGCGCCGGCGTCGAGTTTCTGTGGATCGGCGGCAACGCGGCCGAGATCCCGGATTCCGCCGCGCGCGAGGCCGTCGCATGCAGCGGCTGGGTGACCCGAGAGCGCGCGCTGGCGCTGACGTCGGAACTCGACATCTATGTCCAGACCTCGCGCTGGGAAGGCATGCCGGTCGCGCTGATCGAAGCGCAGGTTGCCGGAATCCCGGCCGTGGTGACGAACGTCGTCGGCAATCGCGACGTGGTGATTCACGGCGTGACGGGCTATGTCGCGTCGACCGCCGACGAGATGGTCGAGTACGTGACCACGCTCCGCGACGATCGGCAGCTTCGCGAGCAGATGGGCGAGGCCGCACGAAATCGCGCCATTCAGCGGTTTTCGATGAGCGCGATCTTCCGGCAATGGCATGTGCTTTACGGACTCGGCACCGACGAGCCGCGCGTCGACACGCGCGACTTCAAGCCGGTTGCAGCGGATCACGTCAAAGCCTGATTTCGATATCCCCTTATGGACATGATCTCGTTCAAGAAATCGAAGCCACTCGTCTACAACGGCCGATTCACCACGCAGAAGACAACCGGCGTGCAACGTGTCGCACGCGAGCTGATCGCCGCACTGGTCAAGTTTCAGCCGCAGGATCCGGTCACCGTGCTGGTGCCTCCGCAGCCCGGCATCGAGGTAAGCGGAACGAAGACGGTCAAAGTCGGCTTTTACAAGGGCGTGGTCTGGGAGCAACTGGTCCTTCCGTTGTTCGCGCGCCGCGGCCGCATCGTCAATCTCAGCAATTCGGCATCCATTTTCATCGGCAACCAGATCATCTACATGCACGATGCCGCGGTGTTCGACACGCCCGCGCATTTCTCGCGCCCGTTTCGCATGTGGTACCGGATCATGTTCTGGATCCTGGCGCGCACCTCCGTCTGCGTGCTGACCAACTCCTATTTCTCGCGGGATCGCCTCGCGCATCACTGCGGAATTGCCGCGGAGAAGATCAGCGTCGTGCCGCTCGGTGCGGATCATCTCGACACCCTCGAACCGGACGCCAGCGTGCTCGACAAGCATGCGCTGACACCGAACCGGTTCGTGCTCGCGGTCAGCAGCATGAATCCCACCAAGAACTTCGGCCGGCTGATCGCGGCGTTCAGGCAGATCGACGATCCGTCGGTCGATCTCGTCATCGTCGGGATGCGGAACACCACCGTGTTCGGCAAGCAGGACCCCACGGCGGCAGCGGAACCGAACATCAAGTACGTCGGTTATATCAGCGACGAACAATTGAAGGCGCTGTATCAGAACGCCGCATGCTTCCTTTATCCGTCGATCTACGAAGGCTTCGGCATACCGCCTCTCGAAGCGATGCGCTACGGCTGCCCCGCGGTGGTCGGCAAATCGGCCGCCCTGCCGGAAGTCTGTGCCGATGCAGCGCTGTACTGCGATCCGTATTCGCAGGACGACATCGCGCGGAAATTGCGGAGCCTCCTCGATTCCGACGCACTCAGGGCCGAGCTCAAACGCAAGGGAAGCCTGCATGCGGAGAAGTATCGCTGGAGCCGAAGCGCCGAGATGATGAACGCGATATTCGAGCGGCTGTAGGACATCCGTCGGGCGGCACGACGATCCACTGTCGCCCAGCGCACTGTCCTGCGCATCGGCCCGCCATACAGTGAACGACTGTCCGATATCTCGGCGGTGCGGAACCTGACGGGCCGGCCGCCCCTTCATCATGACTGCTCGCGAAACCAGCCTCGATGTCGCCCGCGGCGCGGGAATCATTCTTGTCGTATACGGGCACGTGCTGCGCGGTGCCGTCTCCGCCGATCTCGTGCCGGCGGGCGCGGCCGACACGGCATTCGCGTGGAACGACTACGTGATCTACACGTTCCACATGCCGTTGTTCTTCTTCCTGTCCGGCCTGCATGTCTGCAGCTCGCTGCGCCGCACGCCGCATGGGTTCCTGTGGTCGAAGATCAGGACGATCGTGTATCCGTACCTGCTGTGGTCGATCGCCCAGGGCGCCGTGCAGATCGCAATGGCGTCGCACGGCACCAATCATCCGTTCACGCTGAACGACCTGCTCGCGATCGGCTGGCGACCATTCGCGCAGTTCTGGTTCCTGTATGCGCTGATGCTCTGCATGCTCGGCATCCGGGCTTTCGCGGCGGCCATGCCGAACGTGACGCGTGCCCCCATGCCGTCGCGGGCGCGCGTCTGGCTCGCCGGATGCGCGGTGCTCGGGCTGATGCTCGGCGCGGCGACGCAGTGGGGCATCCTGTCGATCACGCTGATGAACGCACCGTTCTTCGTGGCGGGCGTCCTCGCGTCGCAGGCGTTACCCGGCTGGCTCGCGCGCAACAGCGGGCCAACCGCATGCGCCGCAACGGCAACGGCGTTCGTCGCCGCAGTCGTATTCGCTCACGGCTTCGGTAGTGCGACGAGCATCTGGGCGCTTCCCGCCGCGTTCTCGGGCATCGCGCTGGCGCTGCAACTCGCGCACCGGTATGCGTCACGGCCGGCACGCGCCGCATGGCTGGCGGCGATCGGTTGCGCATCGATGCCGATCTACCTGACCCACATCTTCGCGATGGCGGCCGTACGGATCGTGCTGATGCGCGCCGGCATCACCGATCTCGCAGTACACCTCGTACTCGGCACGCTGGCCGGTGTCGCGATTCCGATCGTCGTCTATCGGGTCGCATTGCGGACAGGGTTCGCGCCCATTGCCGGTTTCCCGTCGTGGCCAGGACGCGACACGGCGGCCCGAACGCGTACCGCGTGAGCGTCGCGATCGTCCGAGGGGCGGACGTCCAGCGAGTGGCTATGCCGTTGCACTGCCGTCCCGCCCGTTCGTTTGCGCGGCGCGTGTCCCGCGTCCGGAGGCGGTCGCCACGCTCGCCGGCCGCTTCCCGAACCAATGGAACACGATGATCGGCAGCACGATCGGCAGGAAATTGCGTCCGCTGAACAGATTCGGCGTGCGCATGATTTCCATCAACGACACGTAGAGCACCGCGTGCGCGCAGCACCAGAACCCGTTGCCGCTGCGCCAGCCCGCATAGCTGCGGCCGACCATCCAGCCGAGCACGGCCGCGTCGAGCAGCCCGAACCAGCCCCATTCATAGAAGTGGACGAAGATCCCGGACGGATTGTTGAATTCCGGGTCTGCGTAGCTGTTCAGAAACAGGTTGAAGCTGTCGCTTGAATCGAACCACGGCTGGAACGTCGCGCCGATCACCGGAAAGCGCATCAGCCAGTCGAACGTGAACATCGGATGGCCCTGCCCCCAGCCGAGCACGGCAAGCATCCCCGCACCGTTGTTCAGCGACGTCGAATAGTACAGGCCGAGCCGTTCGAGCGCGAAGTCGAAGATGTTGTCGTAGACGTTGACGTAATAGGCTTCCCATGACCGGTTGTACTCGTTCGCGATAAACAGCGCGAACAACAGCGGGATCGCCGCGTACGGCCCGAGCGTCAGCAGCCGCGCGTACCGGCCGTGCAGCCGGAACCGCACGACCATCAGCGCAAGCGGCATCACCATCTCGATCAACGCGAGGCGCTCCGCGAAGAGGAAGCTGCGCAGCAGTGTCAGCACCGCGAGCACGGCCATGTAGATCTTGTAGCGGTTCAGGCCTTTCACCGGCGTTCGGAACACGTAGAAATAGAGTGCGACGAACGGCGACGTCGCCTGCGTGAACGAGCTCAACCCGGTGATGCGACCGATCTGCCGGAGCATGTCGTACGCGGTAGCCTGTCCGTGCAGGAACTCGAGCAGCAGCGCCGGACGCGCGATGACGCCGCTCATCATCACGAGGTTGCCGAACAGCGCGAGTGCAAACAGGCAATCGAGCACGCGCGGCGGCACCTCGACGGGCATTTCCGGCGGCCCGCGCCGCGTCCGCGTTTCGGCCGTCGCGAGCCACGCCGTCGCCGCCACCACCATCAGGAACAGCGCGCCGACGAACGCGTAGTAGCCGTCGAAATAGATTCGCGCGATCGACTTCTGGTCGCCCAGCAGGCTGAGCGACAGCAATCCGTACAAAGGCAGGATGAACATCAGCACGAGCCGGGCCGGATCTTCCCACCAGTAGCCCGTATAACCGCCCGCGGCACTGCGCACGCGCGCCATCCTGCGCAGCGTCGCCGGGCCTTGCCGCGGCCCGGCCCCCACCCTGCCCGCTCGCCGGTTCATGACGGGCGTTCCGCCCGTTGCCGCGGCGCCATCATCCCCGCCAACCCGGCGGTGGCCTGATGCGTGTTCGCGTCGTTATAGCCGTAGTCGTACCGTCCCGGCGCGCCCTTGTAGTCGTTCAGGATCACGCCGCGCACGCCGATATGCGCGTGCTCGAGCCGCCGCGCGCTTTCGTCGAGTTCCGTCAACGTCGTCACGCCGCTACGCGCGACGAGGAACACGGTGCCCGCCAGGCGGCCCAGTACCAATGCATCGGCGACCGGGAGCAACGGCGGGCCGTCGAGCACGACCATGTCGTAGCGCGACGCGACCCGCTCGATCAGTTCCGCGAGCGCGGGCTGCAGCAGCAGTTCGCCCGGATCGGGCACGACGTTGCCCATCGCGATGAAATCCAGGCCCGGTGCGACGCCGCGTTTGATTGCCTCGTCGAGCGTGTGGGTGCCCGCCACCACGTCGGACAGCCCCGGCGCGCGGCTATAGCGGAACCGGTCGTGCAGCGAGCCCTTGCGCAAGTCGGCATCGATCAGCAGGACGCGCCGTTTCGCGGCGCCCACGAGCGACGCGATATTGGCCGCGACGAACGACTTGCCGACGCCCGTCGTCGGCCCCGAAATCAGCACGACGGGATTCGATGCGGCCGGCATCGACAGTTGCAGCGACGCCCGGAAATTGCGCAGGCTTTCGAGCGCCGCGTCCTGCCCCTCGGCCTGCGTCGCCAGCATGTGGCGGCCGCGCCGGCGTACCTTTGATTGCAGCTCCGCTTGTGCCGCGATGGCGCTGTGCGGGACCGTCGCGAACACCGGCAAACCCGTCGCCCATTCGATTTCCTCCGCGTCGCCGATCGTGCCGACGACGCGCTGCCGGGCGATCACGATCGCCGCGCCCGCCAGCAGGCCGACCATCAGCAAGCCGACCACCGCGACTCCGCGATGCGGACCGATCGGTTGCTCGGCGACCTTCGCCGTATCGACGATCCGCACGGTGCCCGTCTTGCTGGCACGCGCGAGAACCATCTGCTGGCGCGTATTGAGCAGGTTCGTGTACAGCGCGGTGTCGACGGCCACGTCGCGCTGCAGTTGCAGCACGCCCTGCTCGACGCCCGGCAGTTGCTGGATCTGCTTGCGGGTCGTGTCGAGCGAGCGCTGCGCATCGGCGAGCTGCGCATCGACGGCCACGATGGCCGGATGCTTCGGCATGAAGCGCGTCAGCAGTTCCTCGCGCTGCTGCTGCAGCGTCTGCACACGCGTCTCGATGTCGACCGACTGTTGACGCAATGCCAGTGCCTCATCGCTCGTATTGACCGTCCCGTGCGATGCCCGGAATGCGTTGAAGCGGCTCTCCGCCGCTTCCAGCTGCGCCTTCAATTGCGGCAACTGGCCGTCCATGTACCGGATCAGCTTGTCGGCCGCCTCGGACTTGCGCTGCGTGTTCTGCGCCAGATACGCATCCCCGATCGCGTTCAGCACACGGCTGTCGTGCACGGGATCGATGCCGTCGAGCGTCACGCCGATCATGTTCGACTGCTTGCCGCGCTCCGAGATCAGCGCGTTCTTCTGCAGCCACGTCGTCGCCTCCTCGTCGCTGTAGCGCGTCAGATCGAAGCGTGCGCCGGGCTGGCCGGCCACGTCGCGCACGAACACGTCGATCGGCCCCTGCGGCGTCTCGACGTGCAGCGGCTGGCCGATGCGGCCCTGCCATACCGGTCCTTTCCGGCCGAAAAAGCCCGTGCGCTGCAGCGTGTAGGCGCCGTCGTCGCCGACGGTCAGCGCGAAGCGCTTGCCGAGCAGGCGCTTGGGCACGTCGAAGGTCGGCACGTCGATGCGCTCGGTGCCGTACACATATCCGCCCGGCAACGGCGACGACAACCCGTCGGCCGCGTTCACCAAGCGCCAGCCGATCAGCGGCAGGTAATGCGGCCGTGCGTCGAGGGCGAGGTTCGTGCTATCGATCGCGCGGTCGAGCACCGCACGGGATTTGAGCACCTCGATCTCGGTCGATGCATCGGTCTTCAGATCGAACACCGACGACGGATCGCCGGGCGGCGACGTCTGCTTCGAATCGGTCGGGCTTTGCTCGACCTGGAACAGGATGTCGGAGCGGTAGACGGGGGCCGCGAACAGCGCATACAGGCCGCCCGCGAGCGCGCCCGCGAGCGCCGTGCAAACGATCAGTCGCCGGCCGCCGTACAGCATGCTCCAGTAGCGGCGCACCGGATAGGACGGCCGCAAAATGCGCCCGCTGTGCGGGTCAGGCAGGGTCGAAGTGTTCATACAGCATCAGTCCCGTATGGCGCGACGCACGGTCGCGGTCACGAAATCCGCCTCGTGCATCACGGCGAAATGGCTTTCGCCGTCAGCGCCCCTTGCGCGGACGACGGAATCAGCAGGTTCACGACGCGGCTCCAGCGCACCAGCGACGACGCATCGACGAACACGACGTCGCGCCGCTCGAGCGGAAACTGATCGGCGAGCGCGAACGACGCGGGCGAGCTGCCGTCGAGGTGGTACACCCGCGGGCGGTTGTCGGGGCCGCGGCGCACGACGAACACCTGGCGCGCGTCCGACGTGTACTGACTCACGCCGCCCGTGTCGCCGAGCGCTTCGCCGAGGCTCATCCGGCCGTCGGTCAACGTCAGCGTCGCGGGCCGCGATACCTCGCCGAGCACGAATACCTTCGCGTCGCTCGCCGCGCGCACGCGCACGAGATCGCCGTCGCGCAACAGGATGTTCGACGGGTTCACGCCCGCCGCGATCAGCGCAGGCAGGCTCACGTTGACGGTCGTGTCGCCGCGCGTCACCGAGACCCGCGAGCGATCCGCCGTCGGCGTGAAACCGCCCGCGCGGTCGATCGCCTCGGGCAGCGTCATCGGCATGTCGTTGACGATCTGCAGACCCGGCGTGCGCACTTCGCCGTCGAGATAGACCCGCTTGCTGCGGTAGCTCTGCACGCGCAACGCGAGCTGCGGCTTGCGCACGTATTCGCCGAGCCGCTTCATCAGCAGCGCGCGCGCCTCTGCCTCGGTCAATCCCGCCACGTGCACAAGGCCCGCGTACGCGAACTGGACGTTGCCGGTCGCGTCGACCGTATAGCCCGTCGCGACCGAGCTCGCGCCGACACCGTCACCGCCGCCGACCGTCTGTGTCGTCGGCAGGTTCAATTCGGGGTGGTCCCACACGACGATGCTCAGCACGTCGCCGGGGCCGATCGTGTACGGCGTCGGCTTGCCGAACAGCCGGCGGATCTCCGCGTCGACGTTGGGCGACCGCCCCGCCTGGTGCTGTGCGACGAATGCCGGCGTGATCTCGATCAGATCCTCGCTCGACACGTTCTGCACGCCGTCGAGGCCGCCCGAACCCGAGGCGTCGGCGCTCACGCGCGCATTCGCGTCGCGCTCGGCCGGCGCGCGGTAAGTCATGCCGGGCGACAGCGCACATGCGCTCAGCGCGCATGCGGCCGCCACGATCGCCATACGCGACAGCCACGGTGCGCGACGGGCGCCGGGCCGCGGCGCGCCGCGCATCGATTCCGGTTGCGTGGTGATTGACATGGTGTCCTTCCAAAACTGTGCGGTAACCCGCCAAACGCGGCGAATTCCGGCATTACGCTTGCCCAGCGCGGCTTGTATTGCATGGCCGCACCGCCCTCTTCACCGCACGTCACTCCGTACGATCCGCCATGAACTTCTCTTCGTCGCTTACGCCGTTCGTCTGCATCGTGTCGACCGGCTTCCTCTGCACCGCCGGTGCACAAACGCTGTCCGGCACGCCTGCCGACACACCGCCCTTCGCGTCGTCGACGCTCGTTGCGCCGGTGCCGCCACAACGCTCGGCGCAAGCCGCCGACGCAGTCACGGCTGCCTCCGCGGCGACAGCGCCCGCGATCGCTCGTTCAGCCGCGAGCGCCGCCGTCCAGCCCGACACGCGGGCCCGCATCGCGTTGCGCCGGCCGCTCGTGCCGACGCGGCCACATCGTGCGCAGGTCGCCAATGCACCCGCCGACGACGTATGGCGCAGCGACACGTTGTACGCATCGCCCTACGCGAAATCACCGTATGCGAAGCCGGGCGATCGGGACTGATCGATCCCGGCCGGTCATGCCGCGGCACCGCCGTGCATGCATCGATAAGGGATTGGACACCACGGCGAACGGCGCGTCTGTGAGCGACCCCACCGAACGTCGATCTTCATACGGAGCGGGGATCGCGCCCCAAAGCGGCGATGCATGCGGCACCGCGCGCCTCACGGGCTGCCGACCGACACGTTTGCGTACGATCCCGCAGCCGCTTCGCGCGCGACGGGATCGGCAACGTGCACGGCCGGCCGCGTCAAGTCGCGACCGAGCGCCTGCAAGCACCGCTCGATCACGATGTCCGTGCCGACCGCGCCGTACACCGCGTGATCGACCTGCGGCTCGAGGTGCAGCCGTACGTGACGCGAGCATCCGAACGCATGCTCGATCGCGCCGAAGTGGCGCCGGACATCGTCGATGCCGGGATCGAGCGCGCCATACACCAGGGTCGTCCGGACATTGCGTTGCGCAAGCACATGCATCACGCCGCGTGGTGTGCCGGCGCGCGGCTTCCAGCCGACGCGCGCGGCCGCCTCCTTCACCGGTACGCTGACCCGCGCGACCGCATTGGCGGCGACGGCGCGCACGATCGGCCGCAAATCGCGCCGTTCGCGCACGAGGCGTTTCCACTTCTGCCAGTCGCGCACCGACAGCCAGTAGCCGCGCACGGAGTTGTTCCGCTGCTTCTGCACCGCGTCGAGCGAGAGCCCGGCCGGCCACACGAAGCGCGCCAGGTTTATCGCGATCACGCCGCCGAGCGAGGGTGTCTTCACGGCCGCATGCAATGCCGCATAGGCGCCGGAACAGATGCCGGCCGCGATCACGTCAGCATGGCCAAGCGCACGCAGCCAGTCGGCGGCGGCCGCCACGTCGTCGCTCGACTGCGCCGAATACACGACACCCGACTGGTCGTCGAGCGCGGCCGGCCCGCTGTCACCGACGCCGTTCACGTCGATCCGCAGCGTCGTGACGCCGGCGCGTGCGAGCGTCCGCGCGAGACGCACGCTGAAGCGCCCTTCGCCGCTACGCGGATTCGTCGACGTATTCGCGATCACGAGCGCCGGAGCGGCGGGATTCGCCGGCCCCGTATCGGCGGGACGGCACAGTACGCCGACCAGTCGATCCGGCCCCACGGCGACGACCTGTTCGGTCATGTCGGTCATGTCGAGCGCGGCGGCCGATTCGCCGTTCCATGGTGGATCGTGCCGCCATGTCGGGTCGACGCCGGCGGCCGTGCGCGGCACGCGTTCGCCGATCCAGCGCGCGAGCGTGTCGATGGCCGCGAGCGGCAGGCGCGAACGCGTACCGTCCAGCATCGTCGTCGGCCATTCGCGGAACGGATCGGCCGCCACGCTCACGCCTCGCGCGAGCAGCGCGTCGCGCAACGCAGGTCCGTCCTGATCGGGCTGGATCAGCAGCATCGCGCCAGGCAGCCTCGGAGCATCGCGCACGACGTCGCACAGATCGACCGCCTTCAACGCAGCGACGAAATCATCCGGAAAGCGGTGCCCTAGAACGTTCATGCAAGGCTCGTCACGATGGGCGACTCGAATCGCAGGCGACGTGACGTCGAGCCACTGGCGATGCACGAACGACAACTCGCGAAGGTAAGCGCGTCCGCGCACGGCCGGCGCGAGCGCCACCAATGCGTCGACGCGCGGCGACGGATGCTGCTCGTCGCCCGCGGCGGCCAGCATCGCGAACAGCGCGCCCGCGCGGATTCCGACGAGCGTCAGCGATGCGACACCGACCTGGTCGCGCAGCAGATCGATCGCATCGTGAATGCTGCCGATGGTCGCGGCGTGCCGATCGGCGTCACGATCGTCGCCCGCGGAATCGCCGGTGCACGGATAGTTGAATCGCAACACCGTGACGCCGTCGCGGGCAAGGCGCTCGGCGATCGCCCGCATGAGCTTGTGCGTCCACGATGCCTCGTGTCCCAACGATTCGCACAGGATCACACCTTGTGTCGTCTGTCCTTCGTGCAGCCACCCCACGCAGCTGCCGAACGTAATCGGCTTCAATCGGTACTCCTCGGATCGGTATTTTTATCGGACGCGGACAAGCGTTCGGGCCGCTCCACCGGCATGAGCGATCCACGCTCGCGCGAGTCGTCGATGCACGCGTGGCAGCAGCCCCCGCCGCGCCCCTGCGCGGCCCGCCCGGTTCCATGCGTTGCCCTGCTCGCCATGCACGCGGGAGGTGACGTTGCGTGACCGAGGCATCGTCAGGCGGTTTGCACCGTGAACCAAAACAGTGCGATCGATTAAAGCACTCGGTTCGCGCGCCCTTCGGTGCGGCAGCTTACAAATAGATTCATCGCCGTCGCGACACGACAACGCACGACGACGCGCGCGGTGTCGGGATTCATGCCGCGCGCACGAACGGAATCCGCGAACGGTAGGCTCGCGAACATAGTCGTCCCGTGCGGCCCGTATCATGGCCGCCATACGATGTGGCCGTGCCCGGCGACGCCGGACCGCCTCCAACCCATGCAATCCGGGTCAGCGCCGACCGGATGCACGCGCGCACCGCGGCCTCATGCCGCCGCACTGCGACACTCACGGCGCCGACCGAGCGAATGTCAAACCTCAAGAAGAATTTCCTGCTGCTGCTGACGTTGCAGATTTCGATGTACGCCGTGCCGCTGCTGATCGCACCGCTGCTGACGCACGCCCTCGGGCCGGAGGGCTACGGGCAGCTCGCGTTCTCGCTCGCCGTCATCGCGTATCTCACCAACTGCACGAGCTACAGCTTCGACCTGACCGCCACGCCACGCATCGCGCTCGCTCGCGACAACCGCGCCGAACGCTCGCGCATCTTCTGGGCGACGCTATACGCGCAGATCGGCATCGCGGTGATCTGCTTCGTCGTGCTCATCGCGCTGACCTTTGCGGTCGAGCGCTTCGGCGAAGACCGCGACCTGCTGCTGATCGGGTTCGGGATGGTCGCCGGCGTGGCGTTCACGCCGGGCTGGTATTTCCAGGGAATGGAAAAGCTGCGGGCGCTCAGCATGATCCTGTTCGTCGGGCGCATCCTGAGCCTGCCGGCCATGTTTGCGCTCGTGCACAGCCCGGCGGACATCGACCGCGCGATGATCGTCAACGCAGCGGTGCCAACGCTGTCCGCGATCGCGCTGGCAGCCTATCTGTACTTCAACCGTGAAATCGACTTCGTGCGCGTCGGCACGGCCGACATCGCCGAATCGCTGAAAGGAGGCTGGCAGGTGTTCCTCGCGTCGACGTCCATCGCGTTCTATGCGTCGACCAACACCGTGCTGCTCGGCTTCGTATCGGGCAACGTCGCGGCAGGCTACTTCGCCGCCGGCGACAAGCTGATCCGCGCGGCGCTCAGCATGCTGCAGCCGCTGAAGGCCGCCACCTATCCGCGCATCAGCTACCTGATGCGGCACGCGCGCAACGACGCGTTCTCGTTCCTGCGCAAGCTGTTCGTCGTTCAGGTCGCGATGGTGCTCGGCATCTCGCTCGCGATTTTCTTCGGTGCGCCGCTCGCCGTGCGGATCCTGTATGGCCCGTCATACGAACCGACGGTCCAGGTGCTGCGCTGGATGGCCTTCATTCCGTTCATGGCCGGCATGACCGACTTGTTCGGTGTGCAAACGATGCTTCCGCTCGGGATGAAGTCGGCATTCACGCGCATCCTGATGTCATCGGGCATTCTGAACATCGTGCTGGTGCCCGTGCTGGCCAGGTTCTTCGCCGAGCGGGGCGCCGCCGTCGCCGTGCTGACGGCCGAGGCCGCGGTCGCCGCGGCACTCGCGACCGTCGTCTATCGCGCCGGGATTCCGATGCCCGGCAGTCCGGTCGCTCGACGCGGCTAGCCCATCGTCGCTGCTGCGCGGCTTTCCCCACGAGGCGGCCGGCATCCCGATGCTGTCCGTTCGATGCGCGCGCAACGAACCGTGCCGTACGGGCATACACGTCCCAACCTTCCGCCCCCTCCGAACGCCCGCGCACAGGTACTTCTTACTCCGCCGCGCATACCCGATCGGGAACGATGACCGCCTTTTCGCCCCACCGCTCGCCCCTACGAAATAAAGATCGCACGGATCGGTAGAAACACCGATGCTGTAGTCAAACTACATTCGTACGATTAGTCGCTGCAGAGAATCGCTACATCCGATTCGTCAGTGCCGGACGGTCCGCGTCGCCGTCCGCGTTGGTCGATCGAGCCCAACCGGCCGTAACGATTCCCCGCCTAGCCGGCATGCCGACGCGCAACCACCCTGCATCGCCAGCCGAATGCGTCCGGTGCGAATCCATCGGGCGTACGCAGCTCCAGACATCATTCGAACAACCGGCAATACGATCATGGAGAGCAACATGCGGGACACACTCTGGCCGGCCGTCGTGCTGGCAGCGACCCTCTGCACCACGGCCTACGCCGGCGACGCCGATTTCAATGCGCAGGGAGACGCGACCGACACGTTCGCGTCAGCCGCCGCGCAACGGCGCGCCGACTTGCTCGTGCGCAAGATGACGCTCGACGAAAAACTTCAATTCATTCATTCGCAATACGAAATGTCGAAGGTGCCGGGCGGCGGCGCCGGCTACATCCAGGGCGTGCCGCGGCTCGGCATTCCCGATCTCAACATGGTCGATTCGGCGACCGGCTCCGGCAGCACGTCGCAGGCCAGCACGACGTTTCCGGCCACGATCGCGGTCGCCGCGAGCTGGGATCGGCGGCTGTCGTACGACTTCGGCAAGCAGGTCGCGATCCAGTTGCGCGCGCAAGGATTCGGCATGGGCCTCGCCGGCGGCACCAATCTCGCGCGCGAGCCGCGCGGCGGCCGCCTGTTCGAGTATCTCGGCGAGGATCCGCTGCTCGCCGGCGACCTGCTCGCCGAACGCACGCTCGCGACGCAGCGGCAAAAAGTCATCGCCACGATCAAGCACTACGCGGGCAACGAGCAAGAGCACGGCCGGATGGGCGGCAATACGCAGATCGACGAACGCACGTTGCGCGAGCTGTACCTGCTCCCGTTCGAGATCGCCGCGAAGCGCGGCCGGCCCGGCAGCGTGATGTGCAGCTACAACCGCCTGAACGGCGCCTATGCGTGCGAGAACCCTCACCTGCTGAACGACGTGCTGAAGAACGAGTGGGGCTTCCAGGGCCAGGTGCAGTCCGACTGGGGCGCCACGCACAGCACCGCCGCCGCGATCAACGCCGGCCTCGACGAGGAAGAAGACGTCGGGCCGAGCGTGTACCTGACGCCGGCGGCCGTCACGCAGGCGATCGCGAACGGCTCGGTGTCGACCGCCCGCCTCGACGACATGGTGCGCCGCAAGCTCGCCGTGATGATCCGCGTCGGCGTGATGGACGATCCGGCCCAGGGCGGCGGCACGATCGATTTCGCGGCCGCCAACCGGTTCGCGCAGGCGGCCGCCGAGCAGTCGATCGTTCTTCTGAAGAACGATGGAAACCAGTTGCCGCTCGTCGCGTCGGCGCTGTCGCGTATCGCCGTGATCGGCGGCCATGCGGATGCGGCCGTGCTGTCCGGCGGCGGCTCGGGCAACACGCGCGACCCGGTATCGGGTTCGTTCGCCGGCTGCGGCGGCCTGACGTTCGGGTCGTCGACCGGGTGCAGCTGGTGGCGCAATCCGTGGCTCAAGGTCGACGTGCCGATCGTCGCGGCGATCCGCGCGCTGGCGCCGGCCGCGCAGGTCACGTATGCGGGCAACAGCGATCAGCAGTCGCCGTTCCGCGCGTACACGCAGCAGGAAATCGATCAGGCCGCGGCGCTCGCGGGCCGCTCGGATGTCGCGGTCGTCGTGGTCGCGCAGCCGGCCGGCGAGGATTTCGGCGATCTGCAGAGCCTGAGCCTCGCGAACCCGTCGAACCAGGATGCGCTCGTCGAAGCCGTCGCGCGCGCGAATCCGCATACGATCGTCGTCGTCCAGAGCGGCAACCCGGTGCTGATGCCGTGGAAGGACAACGTGTCGGCCATCGTCGAGGCGTGGTATCCGGGCGAAGCCGGCGGCAAGGCGATCGCGAACGTGCTGTTCGGCGCGGTCAATCCGTCGGGCAAGCTGCCCGTGACTTTCCCGGCGCGCGATCAGGACTCGCCGACGTGGGGACAAAACGGCACGTTCGACACCGACCCGGTGTACGCGGAAAAGCTGGACATGGGCTACCGCTGGTATGACGCGCGCAACATCAAGCCGATGTTCGAGTTCGGCTACGGCCTGTCGTATACGCACTTCGCGTATTCGGGTCTGTCGGTATCGAAGCAATGGGACGGCTCGCTGAGCGTCGCGTTCACCGTGCGCAACGACGGGCGCGTGGCCGGCGCGGAAATACCGCAGGTCTATCTCGGCGTGCCGTACAAGGACGAGCCGCCGAAGCGGCTGGTCGGCTGGGAAAAGATCCGGCTGAATCCGGGCGAGGCGCGGCGTGTGCGCGTGACCGTTTCGCCGCGGATGCAGAGCGTCTGGGATACGTCGCGCAATGGATGGAAGGTCGTGCCGGGCGGAACCGTGTATGTCGGCGCGTCGTCGCGCGACATCCGCTTGCAGGGCCATTGAGCAAGCCGCGATGAAGCGACCGGGGCGCCGTGCATCGCATGCGCGGCGCCCCTCGTGAACCACCACTGCGCTGAAGCGCGTTATCTGAACAGCAGCGCGAGCATCGTCGCAAGCGCCGCAATCGCGGCGATGCCCGCCACCACACCCGCCAGATGCGCGGCAATCACCACGCCGGCCGGCAGTCGCGACACGATGCCGGCCATCACACGCGGCCCGCTTCCAGCGTGTCGAGCAGCGGCCTCGCCAGATGCAGGACCTGGTACACCGTGCCCGCGCCGCCGTCGTCCGGTTCATGTTCCGTCACGAGCGCACGCGTCAGCCGCCAGCGCAGCGGATCGAGACTGACGGCCGCCGCGACCACGCCCTGCCGAGCCGCCGCGTCGCGATTGCGCGCGATCTCCCGCGCCAGTGCCGCATCGAGATCGGCTTCCACCGGAATCTCGATCGTTTCCAGACGCGCGAAACGTCCCGTCGACGCACGGCCCTTGCGCGCATCGAGCGCGACCTGGGTGTCGATCGGCGCACGGCCGAAGCTGTCCGTCACGACCCGATAGCGGCCGTCCGTCACGAACCGCGCGAACGCCTGTTCGTTGCGCCACAGGTAAAACGACGCGTAACCGTTTTCCGTCGCGCCGTGGCGGCCCGCCTCGCGCAGCAGGAATCCCTTGAACAGCAGGTCCGGCGTGTCGTCCCACAGGCGGCCGCGCTCGCGCACGCGCTGGCGGATGATGTCGAGGTCGTAGTTTGCCGGCAGGCGGTGCACGTAGTACGCGGTCAGCATGATCGACTCCTGGCAAAGAAACGGACGGCATTCCGGACGACATGAAAGCAGCGTAGAAGACCTTGAACCATTTGAAAATACGATGGCAGAATATTTCAATGATTCGATTTCGAAATGACCGAGGGTGCGATGAAAACGCTCGACATCGAAGCCGTCCAGGCATTCGTGCTGACCGCCGATCTCAAGAGCTTCACGCGAGCAGCGGAAGCACTGGACACCACGCAGTCCGCGGTGAGCCTGAAGATCAAGCGGCTGGAAGACGGGCTCGGCCGCCGCCTGCTGGAACGCACGCCGCGGCAGGTTCGCCTGTCGGCCGACGGCACCGCGTTCCTGGAGCCGGCGCGCGAACTGGTGGCCGCCCACCACGGCGCAATCAGCGCGTTCGGCACGAGCCAGCGACGGCTGGTGATCGGCGTCAGCCACCATGTCGTCGGCGCCGATCTCCCGATGCTGCTGCGACGGATGAGCGAAGCGGAGCCGGCGCTCGTGCTGGAGATCCGCGTCGCCGCCTCGCGCGACGTGCTCGATGCATTCGATCGCGGCCAGCTCGATGCGGCCGTGGCGCTGCAGCACGACAGCCGGCGGCTCGACGGCGAAACCATCCTGTCGGAGTCGTTCGGCTGGATGGCGGCGGCCGATTTCGAATACCATCCGCCGCAACCGCTGCGGCTCGCCACGCAGGCCGAGCCGTGCAGCGTGCGCCGCATGGCGGTCGGCGCGCTGGACGAAGCCGGCGTCGCGTGGACGGAGGTGTTTGTCGGCGGCGGCGTGGCGACGATCGGTGCGGCGGTGTCCGCGGGCCTGGCCGTCGCGGCGCTCGGGCATCGCGTGGCGCCCGCCGGCACCGTCGACGTGGGAACGCGCTACGGACTGCCGCCGCTGCCGACGCGCGACGTGGTGCTCTATTCGAGCCTGACCGATGCGCGCGCCCGGCAGGCGCTGCGCACGCTGGGGGCGGCGCTACGGTCGTCGGTCGGTGTGCGGTGAGGCCGCGTGCGGCATCGAAATCCTGTTCTCGACGAGTACGCGCCCTGCTCCGCGCTGTCGCGACCGAAGACCGCCGCAGGGATGATTCATTCCAACGATCGAGGATCTCCGATCGTGGGCGCTGGCTCGTTATCGAGCACTCGCCGTTCAATTTGATTTACCGGAATCACGGCCCCTTCCGACACGGCTGCTACGACGACGCCCCCGCCGAACCTTCCGGGGACAGGAAGCAAGAGGCATCGAAGGCGTGTCTGTTCCCCGAGCGCGTCGACACCGCGGCCGTTTCAACGTCGACGCAGCTGAATCCATCCGCCACCGACGGCGGCCGCTGCATCGACGGGCCGGCGCGAATCACGCGTGCTCAGCTGGCGGCGAGATATCGCTGCGGCGATGCGCCCGTGATCCGTCGGAACATGACAATGAACGCGCTCGCGCTGCGATACCCGAGATCTTTCGCCACCCGCGCCACCGACTGGCCGAGCGCGAGGCGTGTGATCGCTTCCGCGACGCGCATCTGCTGCCGCCAGGCCACGAACGTCAGCCCCGTCTCGGCATGCAGCCGGCGCGCGAGCGTACGGCCGCTCGCGCCGAATTGTTGGCCCCAGAAGTCCAGTGTGAGATCGCTCGCGGGGTCGTTCATCATGTGCTCGCACAGCTTGAGCAGGCGCTCGTCGCGCGGCAAAGGCACACCGGGCTCGGCGAGGCTCGGCGTTTCCGCAAGCACTTTCATCAGCAACGACGCGGCGAGCCCGGCACGGCTCGCGGCCGTATAAGTATCCGCGCCGTCGACGACCGTGAGCGCGAGCTCCCGCAGCAACACCGACACGGCGATGACCGCCGGTTCTTCCCAGGGCCACGGAAATACTTCGGGCTCCACATAGACGCTGCATAGCGCGGTTTCGCCCACCGCGTGCAGCTCGTGATCGACGTCCGACGGCAGCCACACCGCCCGCGACGGCGGGAGCGTCCATGTGCGGGCCGGCGTGAGCACGCGGACGACGCCCCTGGCGGCAAAGACGAGCTGGCCATGGCGATGCTGATGCCAGGCAACGCGTTCGCCTTGACGGTAATTCACGAGGGTGGCGGCCACTTGGCGCGGTAGCGGCACCCGCGCCAGCGGATAGCGCTTGAGCAGAAAGGCCTTCATCGGGGTCGGTCGAAAGGAAAGTGAGCCATGATATTTCAGATTTACCAAATTTTGTCAAAAAATCGATATTGTCTGTCTACCTTTCGACTGCGTGAGGCATTAATCTCCTTATCCATCAATGGCTACGGCCGAATCCTGCCCTCTACTTTTAATACGTCTCATTCTCATATATGAGACACAACACGTGCAGCCGGCACGTCCGCACGACCTTCGACGACTCATGCCTCTGATTGCCTCATTGATCCGCTATTCACGCTGGCTGCTGCCCGTCGCGCTGCTCACGAGTCTCGCGAGCGGCTTCGCGAACGCGGCGCTCGTGGCACTCATCAATCAGGCGTTGCAAGCGTCGGGCACACAGCTGATGGAGCTGGGCAAGCGCTTCGCCCTGCTCGCCGCACTCGTGCTCGTGACACGCATCGGCTCGCAGGCGCTATTCATGTATCTCGGTCAACGCGTCAAGGCGCAACTGCGCATGCAGACGATCGGACGCATTACCGCCGCGTCGTTCCGCGATCTGGAGCGGTGCGGCTCGGCCCGTGCGATGGGCGCGCTGACCCAGGATCTCGACAGCATCGTCGTGTTCTTCGTGAGCCTGCCCTCCATTGCGATGCAGGGCGCGGTGATCGTCGGCTGTCTCGCATACCTCGGCACGCTGTCGCTGCCGATCCTCGCGGTCGCGCTGGGCGTGCTCGGCGCCGGCACGCTCGGCACACAGCGGGTGAGCGCCCGGGCGCTACGTCATCTGCGCGCATCGCGCCACCGCGAGGACAAGCTGCTGAGCCAGTTTCGTGCGTTGTTCGATGGCGCCAAGGAACTCAAGCTGCATCGCGCGCGCGCGAACGCGTTCGTCGGCAGCGAGCTCGCCCCGCACGTGGAAGCGGTGCGCGTGCAGCGCACGCGCGGCTACGTGCTGCACGCGCTCGCGGCAAGCTGGGGCAATTTGCTGCTGTTCGGCTTCGTCGGCCTGACGACTTTCGTGCTCGCGCATCTGTTCGGCGCCGACGCGCACGTCATGTCGGGCTACGCGCTCGTGTTCCTCTATCTGATCATGCCGGTCGAAGGGCTCCTCGCGGCGCTGCCGTCGCTCAGCTCGGCCCGCATTGCGTTCGAGCGCATCGGCGAGCTCGAAGCGGCGCTGCCGGCCGAACCGGGCAATCACGCCGATTCCGCCACCGCACCGGCCCCAGCCGAAGGATTCTCGCGCATCGTGTTCGAAGGCGTCGAACATCGCTATGTGCGCGAAAGCGACGACGGCCTGTTCACGCTCGGGCCCATCGACCTGACGTTCGATGCGGGAGAGCTCGTGTATCTCGTCGGCGGCAACGGCAGCGGCAAGACCACGCTCGCGAAGCTGCTCGTCGGCCTTTACGCGCCCGAGCGCGGCCGCCTGCTCGTCGACGGCGTCGCCGTGGACGACGCGACGCGTGCCAAGTATCGACAGCGTTTTTCGGTGGTCTTCAGCGATTTTCATCTGTTCGATTCGCTGCTCGGCCTGACCGGCGAACGCGAAGGAATGGCGCGTGCGTTGCTCGTCGCGCTGCAACTCGACCACAAGGTGCGCATCGAGCGCGGCACGTTCTCCACGCTCGCCCTTTCTCAAGGTCAGCGCAAGCGCCTCGCGCTGCTGGTCGCCTTTCTGGAGGACCGACCGTTCTACGTCTTCGACGAATGGGCCGCCGACCAGGACCCGGCCTTCAAGGACGTGTTCTATCGGACGCTTTTGCCCGCGCTGAAGGCGAACGGCAAGACCGTGCTGGTCATCACGCACGACGATCGCTACTTCGATCTCGCCGACCGCCTCGTCAAGCTCGAGAACGGGCGAATCGCCGCGATGACCGCGAACACGGCCGGCCCGGACAATGCGCGGCGTACGGGCGGCAGCGACATGGCGAGCGCGGCATGAGCCACATCGTGCGCGACGAAGCAGCCGGCGCCACCTGCGGCAACACCGGCAATGCCGCGACGTTCTCGCTCGAACGCGTGTCGTACGTCGCCGGCGGCCGTCCGCTGCTGCAAGCGATCGATCTCGCGATCGAACCCGCATGCGTGACCGGGGTGCTCGGGCACAACGGTTCGGGCAAATCCACGCTCGTCAAATTGCTCGCTCGCCAGCTCGCTCCCACTGCCGGCACGATTCACTACGCGGGCAAGCCGCTCGCCGGCTGGGGCGCACGCCAGTTCGCGCGTCAGGTCGCGTATCTACCGCAGCAGACGCCGCCCACCGACGGCATGACCGTGCACGAACTGGTGGCCCTCGGGCGTTATCCGTGGCATGGCGCGCTCGGACGCTTCGGGGAAGAAGACGCCGCGCACGTCGAGCACGCGATGCGTGCAGCGGATGTGCTCCGTCATGCCGATCGTCCCGTCGACGTACTGTCGGGCGGCGAGCGTCAGCGTGCATGGCTGGCGATGCTGGTCGCACAGGACTGCCGCTGCATGCTGCTCGACGAACCGACGTCGGCGCTCGACCTCAACCATCAGCTCTCCGTGCTCGAACTCGTGCGCACGCTCTGCGCGACGCGGGCGATGAGCGCCGTCGTCGTTCTGCACGACGTGAACATGGCCGCGCGGTTCTGCGACCGTATCGTCGCGCTGCGCGAAGGCCGCCTGCTGATGCGCGAGCACGCCGCCGACATCATGGACCCGGCGCACCTCGAATCGATCTACGGCGTACCGATGCGCGTGAGCGCCGATCCGGTCAGCGGACGGCGTCTGGGGTTTCCGGCATGAAGCTGCTCGTTGCCAATCCGCGCCGCCGGCAACTGCTCGTCGCGCTCACCGCGCTCGCCGGCCTGGGCCCCCAGCTCTCGGCGCAATGCGTCGCTGCGGCGGCCACACGGGTCCCGCACCGCATCGTCGTGCTCAACTGGGAACTCACGGAAACGCTGCTCGCGCTCGGGCGCGCGCCCGTCGGCATTCCGTTGCCCGACTGGTACGCGAGCGGCATCGTGACGCCGCCGTTGCCGCCCGGCGTCGCCGACGTCGGCCTGCTCTATCAGCCGAATTTCGAAGTGCTGCTGGCGCTCGCGCCGGATCTCATCATCGTCACGCCAGCGCATGCGGCGTTGATGACGCCGCTACGACGCATCGCGCCGACGCTCACGCTGGGCACATACATGAACGCTGCACGGCCTCTCGAGGTGCTCTGCGACGAGACATCCGCGATGGCGCGCGCGATCGACGCGCCGCAACGCGCCACCGAGCTGATCGCCGCCGCGCAACGGGAGTTCGCGTCGGTGGCCGCCCGGATCGCGAACACCGGGGCTCGGCCGGCGCGAGCCGTGATCGTCGCCGAAGCACTCGACGAGCGACATCTTCGCGTCTATGGCACGGGTAGCCTGTTCGACGACGTGCTCGCGCGCATCGGTGTCGACAATGCTGCCCATCCTCGCGACGCGACGAGCCGTGCGGCCTCCACGCCGTGGCGCACCTCCGTGACCGGTTCAGCCACCGTCGCGCTGGAACGCCTGTTCGACGTCCCGCACGCGGACATTCTGCTGATCGGTCCGCTGCGCGCCGCCGTGCGTGCCGCGCTGAACCAAAACCCGTTGTGGCGCGCGCTGCCAGCCGTGCGCGAGAAACGCGTCGCGGTGCTGCCGGTGATCGCGGCCTTCGGCGGACTCGTGTCGATGCGCCGCTTCGCCGCGGCCGTCTCGATCGCCCTCGCCACACCGGAGCACGACGGAGGCGGCCTTGCGTAACCTCGTGCTGGCCGGACGCGCCGCGCGGACGAGCGATCGGCGCCTGGCGCTGGTAGGCGCCATGGTCGTACTGGCCGCGTGCCTGACCGCCACGGACGTGCATCGCGCACTGGCGGGCACGCCCTTGTGGCGCGCGCTCGCGGCCACCGCCGACACGCAGGACGTGGGAGCCTTGCTCGTCCACTACAGCCTGCTGCCGCGCGTCGCGATGACGCTGCTGTGCGGCGCCGCGCTCGGCCTGGCGGGTGCGCTGATGCAACAGGTGCTGCGCAATCCGCTCGCGGAACCCATGACGCTCGGGGTGTTCCCCGGCGCGTATCTCACGCTGTCCGTCGCGACGATCTGGATGCCCGGCTGGTTGGCCGTCGGTCGAAGCACACTGGCGCTTGCGGGCGGCGCGGCCGCGATGCTCGTGGTGTTCGGGCTGGCATGGGTGCAACGTATGTCGCCGCTCGGCGTGATCCTCGGCGGCATGGTGGTGAACATGTACTGCGGCGCAATCAGTCTCGCGATCTCGGTGGTGCATTTCGACAGGCTTGCGGGCTTGCAGATCTGGGGCGGCGGCGCGCTCGACCAGAACGGCTGGCAACCGACGCTGCATCTGGGCATGCAGCTCGCCGCTTGCGCAGGCGGCGCCGCACTGCTCTGTCGCCCGTTGGGTCTGTTCGATGCAGGCGACACGACAGCGCGCCATCTCGGTGTCGCGGTCGGAGGGGTGCGCGGCGCCGCGCTGTTCGTCGCGGTCGCGCTCACGGCGTTCGTGGTCGCCGAAGTCGGTGTCATCGGCTTCGTCGGCCTGGCCGCGCCGTTGCTGGGCCGCCTGGCCGGCGCGCGGCAGTGGCGCGCGCGGCTCGTGTGGTCGCCGCTCATCGGTGCGGTGCTGCTGTGGCTGACCGATGAAATCGTGCGCGCGGTCGCGCGGGCCGACATGTTTTCCGCGCACGTGATCGCGACCGGAAGCGCGACCGCGATCGTGGGCGTGCCGTTGCTCGTCGGGTTACTGCCCCGTTTGCGCACGCGGCCCGATGCGCATGCCGCAGCAGGCCCCCGGCATGATCGTCGCGCGCCTCGTGCGACGGCGCTGGCGTGGATCATGCTGCTACCGCTCGCATGCCTGCTGTCGCTGGCGGTCTCTCGCGGCCCCACCGGCACGAGCGTCGCAACGCTCACGCAAATCGAAAGCCTGCTGTTCTGGCGCGTACCCCACCTCGTCGCGGCGCTGGCGGCGGGCGCTCTGCTCGCAGTCGCGGGAACCGTGCTGCAACGCATGAGCGCGAATCCGATGGCGAGTCCGGACGTGCTCGGCGTCGGTTCCGGCGGCATGTTCGGCATGGTCGCCGTGCTGTTCATGAGTCACCGCCTCGTCCCCGCCGCGCTGGTGGCAGGCTGCGTGGCCGGCACGTTGGCGACGTTGGTGCTGCTCGTCTGGTTCGGACGGCGCGCGCGATTCGCGCCCGAGCGCCTGCTGCTCGTCGGGCTGTCGATCAGTGCGCTGTTCAACGCGGTAGTCGGCGCGCTGATGTCAAGCGGCGATCCGCGCGCGGGCGTGCTCGTCGATCTGCTGATCGGATCCACCTACTACGTCGCGCCCGACATCGCATGGAGCGTCGCGGCACTGGCGCTCCTCACGCTCGCCGTCGCACCGCTGACCGGACGCTGGCTCGCCGCGCTTGCGCTCGGCACGGACGTCGCGGCGAGCGTCGGCGTGCCCGTGGGTCGCGCGCGCTTCGCCTTGCTGCTGCTGGCGGCCCTGTCGACGGCGGCGGCTACCGTGATCGTCGGGCCGTTGTCGTTCGTCGGGCTGATCGCGCCGCATATCGCACGGTTTTCCGGTGCACTCCGCCCCGTGCCGCAGCTCTATCTGGCCGCAACGCTCGGCGCGCTGCTGATGGTGGCGGCGGACTGGCTCGGGCGGCAGATCGCTTTTCCGCAGGAAATCGCGACCGGCCTCGTCGCCACGCTGCTCGGCGGACCATGGCTCATCGCGCTCGTGATGCTGCGCGGGTTGCGGCGGTAATTGCGTCACGGGTCGCCAGATCGACCACGATGTCGGTCCGGCAGGTGTTCGGTAGTGCATTGATTCAACGATAGACGAGCCCTTCAGATGCCCGTCGATAACGATCGTCCCCCCATTTTTCAACCCGCCGCTGGCGGGAGGAAGCAGTTCGACGTTTTTCAACCTCGGGATGATCAACCATGACAACGAGAATAGACCACCCGCGCGCGCGGCCCACGACGACGGGACGCTGCAGCCGCGCCCCGCTCGCCTTTTCGGCGCTGTGCCTCGCCTCCTCGTGGGCGAACGCGCAGAGCACGCCCGCGCCGGTCGGCGACGTGCTGCCCGTCTTGACGGTGGTGGGCGCAAGGGACGCCGATGCGACCACCGAAGGCAGCGGCAACTACGCTGCAAAGTGGGCCACCATCGGCGGAAAAGTCGCGCAATCGATCAAGGAGACGCCGAACTCGGTCTCCGTGCTCACGCGCGAGCGGATGGACGACCAGAACGTCACGACCATCCAGCAGGCGTTGCGCACCCTGACCGGCGTCAGTTCGATCGACTACGGCGACGGCACGGCGTACTTCCGCGCGCGCGGCTCGCAGCTCGGCATTGAATTCGACGGGGTTCCGACGCTCAGCGGCCTGCAGTACCAGTTGCAATTCGATCTGGCGATGTACGACCGCGTCGAAATCCTGCGCGGCCCGGCAGGCTCGATCGATGGCATGGGCGAGCCGGGCGGCGTCGTCAATCTCGTGCGCAAGCGCCCTCAGGATCAGTTCCACCTCGGCACGGAAACGCAGGTCGATTCGTTCGGCAGCGTGCGCCAGATGATCGACGTCACCGGGCCGCTGAACAAGGACGGCACGCTGCGCGGACGCGCCGTTCTCGTGGGCGGCACCGGCATGCAATCCATCGAACGCACGCGCAGCAAGGAGGTGATGGCCTATGGTGCGCTCGATTGGGATCTCACGCCGCGCACGACGCTGTCGCTCTCGGGCGGCTATCAGGTCTCGCCGATCTCCGGCATCGATTACGGTGCGGGCGGCGTGCTGAACAGTACGCGTACCGCGCTCACCGGGCGCGTGCCGAGCGAATATACGCGGAACTTCAGTCCGAGCTGGAACTATGCGTACACCTCGTTGCAAGAGGTCAACGCCAACCTCGTGCATCGGTTCGAAAGCGCGTGGCAATCCTCGACCACGCTGTTCTACCGCCACGAACTCTCCAAGGCCTACTACGCGTACTCCGGCCCCGGCGCGACCGCAAACGGCCTCGCGCGCTTCGGAGACCAGCGGCAGCGCACGAGCTATGACTGGTTCGGCACGGACACCAACGTCTCGGGCCCGATCCGCCTCTGGGGGGAAACGCATACGCTGACCATCGGCGCGAACTACGCCGTGATGACGTCGGGCGCGCAATCGGGTTTCCGCGCGTTGAGCGGCCCGTACGGTGGCGCCTACAGTCTCTACGATCCCGATGCGGTACCGGCCGTGGACGTACCGTACACGTTCGGCACCCGTCACCGCACCGTGCAATACGGCGTCTATGCGCAGGCGCGTATCAAGCTCGCCACGCCGCTGACGCTCGTGCTCGGCGGCCGCGAGGCGTTCCTGCAAGACCGCACGCAGTCGACATTGCCGAGCGTCGCGGACTGGACGACCAACGCACAGGTCGATCATCGCTTCCTGCCGTCCGCCGGCTTGCTGTGGGACATCGTGCCGTCGCTGACGGCCTATGCCAACTATGCGCGTTTCCTCGATGCGCAAACGCAAGGCACGTACTCGGGGCCGGGCCTGCCGCCCCGCTCGGGAGAGCAGTACGAAGTGGGCATAAAGAGCAGCCTGCTCGATGGCCGCCTGAATGCGAACGCCGCGCTGTTCCGCATCGACGACGCCAACCGCGCCGTGGCCGACCCTGCCCATCAGTTCTATTACGTATCCGCAGGCAAGGCGCGCAATCAGGGAATCGAGCTCGAACTCACCGGCCAGCCGACGCCGGACTGGAATCTCTATGCGGGCTACACGTATCTGAACGCACACTACGAGAACGACTCGCCCGATCTCACCGACGGCACGGATCCGAAGCATCTGTTCAAGCTGTGGACCCGATATACGCTGTCGCAAGGCCCGTTGCGCGGATTCTCGTTCGGGGGCGGCATGCTCGCGCAAACGCGTATTTCGCGCGGCGTCGAACAGGGTGCCTATGCGGTTTTCGACGCACAAGCGGGATATCGTTTCAACAAGCACGTGACGGCGTCGTTGCAATTGAATAACGTGTTCAATCGCAGGTACTACATTCGCCCGCCCAGCACCTATTACAGCGTATTCGGCGACGCACGCAACGTGATGTTGACGGTGCGGTCGGATTTCTAGGTGCCCGCCGCGCGACGAATACGTCGCGCGACGGTCGGCCCCATCGTCCGGCGGCCCTCGCCCGGGGCATGAGCATGGCCGAACCGGGCTCACGGCGATTCGTGAAGCTGTCGCGAGCAGCGATGCGGTCCGAACAACCGTGCCGCGCGTCTCGGCGGCAGGAGCGCCCGGCCGGGCAATGTCGACGGGGGCGATGCGTCAATTTCCGGTAACTCGCCGTCCGGCACGTTCGTCAACGCGGATGCCTCCTGCGCCGTTCGTCGAAAGACGACGGCGAATTCCGATGGATCGCGCCGGGTCCGCCGAGTGCATCCGGCCGTCATGCATCGCCGCGCGCCACGGTAAAATTCCGTCTTCGCCCCGCGCTTATGCAGACGCTATCCATCCGTCCCCGGGCCCACGTCAAAAGCATCGACCAGCCATCATCGCCTTGATTTCCCTCCACTTTCCGCGTCGCGACGCATGAGTTACTCGCTCGCCACCTCGTACATCCGCGAACTCGAGATCCGCAAGAGCCGTTTCATCGCGTACGCGGTTCCGGTCGAGGACCGCGATGCCGCGATGCAGGTCCTGCAACGCCTGCGCGACGAGCACCCGGCGGCCACCCACGTGTGCTGGGCGCTGCTCGCGGGCGGCCAGTCGGGCATGTCGGACGACGGCGAGCCGTCGGGCACGGCGGGCCGGCCGATCCTCGAAGTGCTGCGCCATCACGATCTCGACGGGGTGCTCGGCGCGGTCGTGCGTTACTACGGCGGCGTGAAGCTCGGCGCGGGCGGGCTGGTGCGTGCGTACACGGATGCGATCGCGTCGGCGCTGCTCGATGCCGAGCGCGTCGAGCGCATTCGGTACACGCGGCTCGCGATCGAGATCGGCTACCCGGAAGAGGCGCGCGTGCGTCGCTGGATCGAACAGGCCGGTTACGCGCTGGTGGACAGCGCATACGGAATGACGGTGAAGCTCGTGATCAAGCTGCCGGAAACGGCCGAAGCCGCGGCAAGAGCCGAACTGTTCGATCTGACGCAGGGGCGCTCGGGGTTTCCTGATCTCTGAGCCGTTGCGACGACAGCCCGCGCGGCGCGCGCGTACGCTGTACTCGTACTGCATGCATTCGAACCGCCCCGCTCCGCCAGACCTAAAAAAAACGCGCCGCATACCGCGGCGCGCTTCGTCACATGGCGATCGACCCGGCGAACCGCTCAATAAACGTCCGGCACGATCATGTTGTCCGGCACCGGCCGGCGGATGTAATCCTCGTGATGCTCGCGCTGCGGCAGATCGATCGTCGGGCGCGGCACCTCGTGATACGGCACCTGGCCGAGCAGATGGTGAATGCAGTTCAGCCGCGCGCGCTTCTTGTCGACGGCCTGCACGACCCACCACGGCGCCTCGGGAATATGCGTGCGCTGCAGCATCTCTTCCTTCGCGGCCGTGTAAGCCTCCCAGCGGCGGCGGCTTTCGAGGTCCATCGGGCTCAGCTTCCACTGCTTCAGCGGATCCGCGATCCGGCTCTGGAAGCGCAGCTCCTGCTCGTGGTCGGTGATCGAGAACCAGTACTTGACGATCTGGATCCCGCTGCGCACGAGCATCTTCTCGAACTCGGGCACCGACCGGAAAAATTCCTCGTACTCGTCGTCGGTACAGAAATTCATCACGCGCTCGACGCCCGCGCGGTTGTACCAGCTGCGGTCGAACAGCACGATCTCGCCGCCAGCCGGCAGATGCGCGACATAGCGCTGGAAGTACCATTGCGTGCGCTCGCGGTTGTTCGGCGCCGGCAGCGCGGCCACCCGGCACACGCGCGGGTTCAGGCGCTGCGTGATGCGCTTGATCGCGCCGCCCTTGCCGGCCGCGTCGCGCCCCTCGAAAATGACGACGAGCCGGTGCCCGGTGTTCACGACCCAGTCCTGCAGCTTCACGAGCTCGCCCTGCAGCCGGAACAGCTCGCGGAAATATTCCTTGCGCGCCTCGCGGCGCTCGGGCGAGAACAGCAGGTCCTCGCCGTCGTCGAAGCGGCGGTCGTCGAGCTCCATCTCGAGTTCCTCGTCGTAGGCGTCGACGAGATCCTCCTCGAAACGGCGCTGGCGCGCTTCCATCGGGTCCATATCGGTGCGGTTGTCGGTCTCGGTGCGGGTATCGTTGTCGCCCATGGGGCCTCCTTCCATCATTGACGCAGCCAAACTCGTCCATTATCCCAGCCTCGCGCGTCAAATTCATGAAAACGGACGGCCACGCCCGTCCGGAGCGGGGCGCGAACGTCACGCCAGCCCGCCCGCGTGGCGCCCTCCGGTTCGCCGCGCATCAGTCGGGCGGCGGCAGCACGACCGTATCTTCCGGCCCGAGCACGCGGCCGTCCTGCGAACGCAGCTCCAGCTTCCGGACCGGCAGCCCGGTCTTCCGGTCAACGAGCAATACGTGCGCCGCGCCCGCGATCTCGGCAGACGCCGACCGAACGCTCGGCGCCGAACACTTTCTGCCGCTCTTTGCCGCGCTGTTCCCGCCCGCGCCGAGCGAGTGGCTGGCTGGCGGGCGGGCGTCGGGCACGACTGCTTCGAGGATGCGCCCGAAGCCATTGCCGCGCGGATCGCGGGTTTCATCCGAGCGGCCGGCTGAAAAAATTCGGCAGCCGGATCGAAACTCCGGCTGCCGAACGGCGCGCGCGGCCGCTGTCGCCGACGCGCACGCATCGCTTCACGTCAACGTCAACGTCAACGTCAACGTCAACGAATAATCCGCGTCACGCCTCGCCCGCGCGGATCGGCCATCGCTTCCGGCGTCTTGCCGTCGATCTTGATGACCTGGATGTCGCCGCTGAAATCCTGCCCCTTCAGCGTGTAACCGCGCGCCTCGATCTGCTTCGCGAGTTCGCCTTCGATCGGGTGGTACGGCTCCCAGAAGATCGTGTTCGGCGGCAGCAACTGGTGGTGGAAACGCATCGCGCCGACCGCTTCCTTCAACGGCATCCTGAAGTCGTAGATGTTGTTGATCACCTGGAAGATCGACGTGAAGATGCGCGAGCCGCCCGGCGTGCCGATCACCAGCGACACCTTGCCGTCCTTCGTCATGATGGTCGGCGACATCGACGACAGCGGGCGCTTCTTCGGTTCGATCGCGTTCGCGTCGCTGCCGACCACGCCGAACATGTTCGCGACGCCCGGCTTCGCGGAGAAGTCGTCCATCTCGTCGTTCAGCACGATGCCCGTGCCGTCGGCGATCACGCCCGAGCCGAAATAGCCGTTGATCGTGTACGTGTTCGACACCGCGTTACCCCACTTGTCGACCACCGAGAAGTGCGTCGTTTCGGCCTTCTCCGGCATCGTCGTGCCGAGGCCCGGCTGCACGCTCTTCGTGTCCGACGGCTCCTTCGGGTTGACCTCGGCCGCGCGCTTCGCGATGTACGCGTCGTCGGTCAACTGCGCGATCGGCACCTTGTAGAAATCGGGATCGCCGAGATACTGCGCACGATCGGCGAACACGCGCTTCTCGATTTCCGCGACGAGGTGGATGTACTGCGGCGAGTTGAGCTTCACGCCGTCGAAGTCCTGCTTGAGGTCGGCCTTCATCTTCAGCAACTGCACGAGGCCGATGCCGCCGGAACTCGGAGGCGGCGCGGTGATCACGTCATAGCCGTTCCACTTCGCCTGTACCGGCTCGCGCCACACCGCGCGATACTGCGCGAGATCCTCGGTCGTGATCAGCCCGTTGCCGTCGCCGGTCTTCATCGACGCGGCGATCAGCTCGGCCGTCTTGCCCTTGTAGAAGCCTTCCGCGCCGCCGTTCGCGATGCGCGTCAGCACGTCGGCGAGATCGGGCTGCTTGAAGTTCACGCCGGCCTTCAGCCCGGAGAAGTACTTGTCGAAGTTGGTCTTGCCGCCGAATTCCTTCGATGCGTCGACGCCGCGCTGCGCGAGCTGTTCGTCGACGACGAAGCCGTCGCGCGCATAGTGGATCGCCGGCGCGAGCACCTGCTTCCATTTCAGCTTGCCGAAGCGCTTCTGCGCTTCCCACATGCCCGCGACCGTGCCCGGCACCCCGACCGCGCGCGGGCCGTACAGGCTCATGCCCTTGACGACGTTGCCGTCCTTGTCGAGGTACATGTCCTTCGTCGCGGCGAGCGGCGCGCGCTCGCGGTAATCGATGAAGTACGGCTTGCCGTCCTTGTAGATCGTCATGAAGCCTCCACCGCCGATGTTGCCGGCTTCCGGATACGTGACGGCCAGCGTGAACGCGATCGCGACGGCTGCGTCGATCGCGTTGCCGCCTTCCTTGAAGATCCGCTCCGCGGCATCCGCGCTGTATTTGTCGGCGACCGCCACCGCCGAGCTCGTCAGGACCGCGGGCTGCGGCCCCTTCGCGTACGCGGGCGCGTTCGGCAGGAAACCGATGCCGGCCACCGTCGCCAGCACGGCGGCGGATGATTTGAAGCGATTCAGCGTAGTCATTGCATGTCCCCCATGTGGATCTCCTTCAGGCACGACAAGCACCTGATCCGTGGATGGCCGCTGGCGCGCCGGCAGCCATATGCCGGCTTCGTAGTATAGGGGCACAAAAAGGGTCGAACACGCGACGCGCGACGAAAGCGTGCCGCGTGTGCGCGGCCGCTCACGTTGCGGCGCCGCGACGCGCACGTGGAGCGCCCGACACCGCCTGCCGTGCGCCCCGTCGCGCAATGCACAAAACCGAAAGTTGCGAACCGCGCGGCATGCCATGCACTGCGCACCAAAAAATCTACAAACGACCCGCGCGCGGCACAGGCCGATCTGCGAAGATAGCGCCCCGCTTGCGCGCCGCATCATCGTTTCGTGCACGCGCCGCTTCACGTTTCTTCGTCTCGCTCCCTATGGCATCACACAATGCGCATCACGCGTCCGGCTTCGCGGCCGGCGTCACCGCCGCCGTCCTCGTCGCGCAAACCGGCGCAACCGGCCCGTGGCACTTGGGCATGCTCGCCGCGTTCGCGGCGGGCGTCGCGGGCGGCACCGCGCCCGACTGGCTCGAAGTCGCCTGGTGGAGCCGCAAGCGCCGCCTGTGGATCACGCATCGCACCCTCACCCACTGGGGTATCGGCTGGGTCGCGCTGCTTGCGCTCGGGTGGCACGGGCTCGTCCATCATCCGCATCCGCTGTGGGCCGCACCGCTGTTCGGCTTCGCCTGCGGCGGCGTGATGCACCTGCTCGCCGACTGGCCCAATCCGCTCGGCGTACCGTGGATCTGGCGGCGCCACTCGCTCAACCTGTGGAACAGCGGGCATTGCGACCTGATCGTGGTGGCCGCCGCCTGGGGCGGCACGCTGTGGCTCGCGCAGTCGCTGTGGTCGCGTACGCCGCTGCTCGAACACTGGCTCGGCTGGCTGCAGCGCGTCTAGGAACGGTTCGCGCTCATACGCTCATAACGCACGATCCCCCGTTTGGGGAAATTCAGTCGTGGGGCTGGCCCCCGGTTGCAATTCGACACAATTCGGCACGCGCTCGCGCGGACCGGCAGGCACGCAACTTTCCGTCCCATTGAAAGCACGGTGCAGGCCCCCATCTGAATCGCAATCGTCGGCACGCATGCCCGGCACGCGCGCGCGACGTCTGGCACACTGACGATTCGATTCGCGTTCGATGCGTCCGCACGTCGCACCCCGCTCGCACCCTATTTCAACGCTCCGATGGACGTTACAGCTACCCGCCCTGCCGCCCGTGCGCTCGACGTGTTCCACCCGGCCGTCGCCGCGTGGTTCCGCCGCACGTTCGCCGCGCCGACCGGCGCGCAGGCGCTCGCGTGGCCGCACATCAAGGCAGGCCGCTCGACGCTCGTCGCCGCACCGACGGGCTCCGGCAAGACGCTCACCGCGTTCCTGTGCGCGCTCGACGATATCGTGCGCGATGCGCTCGCGCACGACGGCACGCTGCCCGACGCGACGCTGGTCGTCTACGTGTCGCCGCTGAAGGCGCTGTCGAACGACATCCACGTGAACCTCGACGCGCCGCTCGCCGGCATCGCGGAATCGCTCGCGCAACTCGGCCTGCCGGTGCCCGCGATCCGCACCGCGGTGCGCACCGGCGACACGACGCAGGCCGAGCGCGCCGTGCTGCGCAAGCGCGCACCGCACATCCTCGTCACCACACCCGAATCGCTGTACGTGCTGCTGTCGTCCACGTCGGGGCGGCAGATGCTGTCGAACGTGCGCTCGGTCATCGTCGACGAAATCCATGCGCTTGCGTCGTCCAAGCGCGGCAGCCATCTCGCGCTATCGCTCGAACGTCTCGACGCGCTGGTCGGCCACGCGCTGCCGCGCATCGGGCTGTCGGCCACGCAAAAGCCGATCGACGCGGTCGCGCGCTTCCTCGTCGGCGGGCCGGCCGACGCGCCGCGCGACTGCGCGATCGTCGACACGGGCCACACGCGCGAGCGCGATCTCGCGCTCGAACTGCCGAACGTGCCGCTCGAACCGGTGATGGCGACCGACGTGTGGGAACAGGTGTACGACCGCATTGCCGGGCTCGCGGCCGCGCATCGCACGACGCTGGTGTTCGTCAACACGCGCCGCACCGCCGAGCGCGTGGCGCGCCATCTTGCCGACCGGCTCGGCAAGGATGCAATCGCCGCGCATCACGGCAGTCTCGCGAAGGAGCACCGCTTCGACGCCGAGCAGCGCCTGAAGCGCGGCGAACTGAAGTTGCTCGTCGCGACCGCGTCGCTCGAACTCGGCATCGACATCGGCGACGTCGATCTCGTCTGCCAGGTGGGTTCGCCGCGCGGCATCGCGCCGTTCCTGCAACGCGTCGGCCGCTCGGGGCACCATGTCGGCGGCGTGCCGAAGGGGCGGCTCTTTCCGCTGTCGCGCGACGAACTGGTCGAATGCGCGGCGCTGCTCGACTGCGTGCAGCGCGGCGAACTCGACGCGCTGCGCATTCCCGAAGCGCCGCTCGACGTGCTCGCGCAGCAGATCGTCGCCGAAGTCGCGTGCACGGAATGGCAGGAAGACGCGCTGTATGCGAGCTTCACGCGCGCCGCGCCGTACGCGCGGCTGACGCGTGAACGCTTCGACGAAGTGATGAAGATGCTCGCCGAAGGGTTCACGAGTCGCCGCGGCGTGCGCGGCGCGTACCTGCACCGCGACGTGGTCGGCGGCACCGTACGCGGGCGCCGCAACGCGATGATGACCGCGACGACGTCCGGCGGCACGATCCCCGACATGGCCGACTACGCGGTGCTGCTCGAACCGCAGGGCATCCAGGTCGGCACCGTCAACGAGGATTTCGCGATCGAGAGCCTGGCCGGCGACGTATTCCAGCTCGGCAACCAGTCGTACCGGATCATTCGGGTGGAAACGGGCCGCGTGCGCGTGGAGGATGCGCAGGGACAATCGCCGAGCATTCCGTTCTGGCTCGGCGAGGGACTCGGGCGCAGCGACGAGCTGTCGGCGGCGGTCGGCCGGCTGCGCGCGCGGCTCGACGCGCTGTTCGCGGACGGCGACCGGCATCCGCGGGCCGATGCGGCGAAGCACGCGAACGTCACCGAGGCCGGCAAGACGACCACCCGCGGCAAACCCCGAAAAGCGGCCACCGAGACTGACGCGCTGTCCGCCTCGCCCGACAACGCGCCCGGCGGCACCGCGCTCGCCGCCACCGAAAGCCGTCTTGCGCCGGCGCTGCGCTGGCTCGTCGAGGATCTCCATCTGTCGCCGGACGCGGCCCGCCAGATCGCCGACTACCTCGCGCGCACCCGCGCGGCGCTCGGCGCCTTGCCGACGCAGGACACGCTCGTGATGGAGCGCTTCTTCGACGAATCGGGCGGCATGCAGCTCGTGATTCATTCGCCGTTCGGCAGCCGGATCAACCGCGCATGGGGGCTCGCGCTACGCAAGCGCTTCTGTCGCAACTTCAACTTCGAACTGCAGGCCGCCGCGACCGACGACGCGATCATCCTGTCGCTGTCGCTCGCGCACAGCTTCGCGCTCGACGAAGTGTGGCGCTACCTGCGTTCGGCCAACGCCGAGCACGTACTGATCCAGGCGCTGCTCGACGCGCCGATGTTCGGCGTGCGCTGGCGCTGGAACGCGACCACCGCGCTCGCGCTGCCGCGCTTCACCGGCGGCCGGCGCACGGCGCCGCAATTGCAGCGGATGAAGAGCGACGATCTGCTCGCGACCGTGTTCCCCGATCAGGTCGCGTGCCTCGAGAACGTCGTCGGCGAACGCGAGATTCCGCATCACCCGCTCGTCGATCAGACGCTCGACGACTGCCTGCACGATGCGATGGACACCGACGGCTGGCTCGCGCTGCTGCGCCGAATCGAGAGCGGCGCGATCGAACTCATCGCGCGCGACTTGCCCGCGCCGTCGCCGCTGGCGGCCGAGATCCTGAACGCGAAGCCCTATGCGTTCCTCGACGATGCGCCGCTCGAAGAGCGTCGCACGCAGGCCGTGCAGTCGCGCCGCTGGAGCGATCCCGAATCGGCCGACGATCTCGGCGCGCTCGACGCCGACGCGATCGACGCGGTGCGCGACGAAGCGTGGCCGCTCGTGCGCGACGCCGACGAAATGCACGACGCGCTGCTCACGCTCGCATGCGTCGCCGACAGCGAGGCGCACGCGCACGCAGGCTGGCCCGAGCGGCTCGCGGAACTCGCGGAACGCCGCCGCGCGACGAAGCTCGCGACGCCGGGCGGCGCCGCGCTGTGGGTGCCGGTCGAGCGGCTCGTCTGCGTGCGCGCGCTGCACCCGGACGCCCGCGCGACACCGGCGCTCAAGGTGCCGGCCGCGTGCGCGCAGCCGTGGGAAGCCGATGCGGCGCTCGTCGACGTGATCCGCGCGCGCCTCACCGGCTTCGGGCCGCTGACGCTCGATGCGATCGCCGCGCCGCTCGGCCTGCCGCACGCGTCGGTGGCGACGGCGCTCGCGGCGCTGGAGCGCGAAGGCTACGTGATGCGCGGCCGCTTCACGCCGGGCGCGACGACCGACGAATGGTGCGAACGTCACCTGCTCGCACGCATTCATCGCTATACGGTGAAGCGGCTGCGTCGCGAGATCGAGCCGGTCGAGCGCGCCGATTTCATGCGCTTCCTGTTCCACTGGCAGCACCTGACGCCCGACACGCGCGGCACCGGCCGCGACGCGCTGGCAGCCGTGGTCGAACAGCTCGAAGGCTACGAGGCCGCGGCAAGCGCGTGGGAAGACGCACTGCTGCCCGCGCGACTCACCGACTACACGGCGGGCGGCCTCGACGAGCTGTGCCGCTCGGGCAAGTTGGTGTGGACCCGCATCGGCGCGCCGGCGCGCTCGGCCGGTACGCCCGTGAAGACCACACCGATCGTGCTGCTGCCGCGCCGCCATCTTTCCGCGTGGCAGGCGCTGCGCGACCCCGATGCACAACCTGCGCTATCCGCACGCGCGACGCAAGTGCGCGACACGCTCGCCGCGCACGGCGCGATGTTCTTCGATGCGCTGCTCGACGATCTGCACATGCTGCCCGTCGAACTCGAACAGGCGCTCGGCGAACTCGTGTCGGCCGGCCTCGTGAACGCGGACAGCTATGCGGGCCTGCGCGCGCTGCTGAAGCCGGCCGTCAAGCGCAGCGCGACGTATGCGCCCCGCACGCGCCGCGGCGGCGCGCTGATCGGCGGGATGGACGACGCCGGCCGCTGGGCGCTCGTGCAGCGTCATTCGCAGCCCGACGACGACGCGCACGCATCGAAACGCCGCCTCGCCACGACCGATCCGGACGCGCTCGAACATATCGTGTGGACGCTGCTGCGCCGTTACGGCGTCGTGTTCTGGCGGCTGCTCGAACGCGAAGCCGACTGGCTGCCGAGCTGGCGCGAACTCGTGCGCGTGCTGCAGCGCCTCGAGGCACGCGGCGAGATTCGCGGCGGTCGCTTCGTCGCCGGGCTTGCCGGCGAGCAGTTCGCGCTGCCCGAGGCCATCCCGATCCTGCGCGAACTGCGACGGCAACCGGGCGACGGGCAATACGTGTGCGTGACGGGCGCCGACCCGCTGAATCTCGCCGGCACGCTGCTGCCCGGCGACAAGGTGCCGGCGCTGGCCGGCAATCGCGTGCTGTTCCGCGACGGCGTGCCCGTCGCATCGCTGGTATCGGGTACGTTCCACTACGCGCCCGAGCTGTCGCCCGCCGCGCGCGAGGAAGCGCGCCTGCGGCTCGCGCGCGCCTGCTGACATCGGCTGACATGCACGCGATACCCGACTACTAATCGCCGGGCCGCGCGAGCGCCATCGTTCGGGTAGCATCGAACGATCGACCGCGCGGGCTTGCGCGCGTCGCCCACACAAAACAAGACTTCCGGAGACTGCCGCTCATGCCTTCGCATGCCGATTCGCCCGTTGTCCATCACGCGGGTTCGCTGACCATTTTTCAGGGTGCCGCGCTCTATATCGGCGCGGTGCTCGGCACCGGCGTAATCGCGCTGCCCGCACTCGCCGCCGAAGTCGCGGGGCCGGCCTCGCTGCTCGCGTGGGCGGCGCTCGTCGTACTATCCGGGCCGCTCGCGGCCACCTTCGCCGCACTCGGCGCCCGCTATCCCGATGCGGGCGGCGTGTCGACCTACGCGCGGCGCGCATTCGGCCCGAAGGCCGCGGCCGTCGTCGGCTGGTGCTTCTATTTCGCGGTGCCGGCCGGCGCGCCGGCCGCCGCGATGTTCGGCGGCGCATACGTCGCGGCCGTCACGGGCGGCGGACACACGACGATCGTCGTCACGGCAGCCGCACTGATCGCGACCGTGTCGGCCGCGAACGCATTCGGTGTCACCGTGTCGGGCCGCATGCAGCTCGTGTTGTCGGCGCTGCTCGTCGCGTTGCTGCTCGCAGCAGTGCTTGCATCAGCGCCGCACGCGCGCACCGCGAACCTGCATCCGTTCGCCCCGCACGGCTGGCTCGCGATCGGACAGGCCGCCGCGCTGCTCGTGTGGAGTTTCGCCGGTTGGGAAGCGATCACGCACCTCGCGGCCGAATTCCGCCGGCCCGCGCATGACATGCCGCGCTCGGCCGGCATCGCGGTCGTGGTCGTCGGGTTCCTGTATCTGTCGGTTGCCGCCGCGAGCGTGACGGTGCTCGGGCGTTCCGCGGGCGCATCCGGCGCGCCGCTCGCCGAACTGATCGCGGGCGGCATCGGCGGCCATGCGCAGGCGCTGGCGGCCGCCGCCGCGCTGCTGCTCACGCTCGGCACGATGAACGCGTATTTCGCGGGCGCGGCCAAGCTCGGCGCGGCGCTTGGACGCGACGGCGCGTTGCCCGCATGGCTCGCACAGGGCAGCCAGGTGGGCGGCGTGCCGCGCCGCAGCCTCGGCGTGATCGCCGTGCTCGCGGCCATCGCGCTGGCCGCGACGGCGCTGTCGGACGTCGGGCCGAAGCCGCTCGTGCTCGTGACGTCCGGATGTTTCGTGATGGTGTACGGGCTCGGCGCGGCAGCCGCGCTGAAACTGCTGCCGCGTGGCGGCATCGCGTATCGCTGCGCGTGGATTTCGCTGATTGCGGTGGCCGGGCTGTTCATGACGACCGGCTGGTACTTCCTGTTCCCGCTGCTGCTTGCGGGCGGTGCGCTGCTTTATCTGCGGATGGCCGGGCAATCGTAGAGCAAAATGCAGTCGCCATCGCTTGAAAACGCGAAAGTATCACCTCGCCGGCCGACGTTGACTGCAACACCAAAGTTTCCCACCGGTTCTCACGCTTTTAAGAGGCACATTAATGTTGTCACTGGCTTCGACTCGGCGAAGTTCCACGTTACCTAGTCGAGCAATACCGCAGGTATGTCCTCGACGAGACATACCTGCGTGCACATTGAATCAATCAGATCTGGAAACCCCAACTCCATTGAACAGAGGGGAAGTCGCTACTACTGGGAATATAGATGGCGTTGTTCTGGATCAAGTGCCCGTCGCCGGTATATTTCGAACTGCCGGTCAAGTATCCCGACGAATCATAGCTTTTTGCGTTGTACGTTCCATCGCTGTTGTATGTGAACTTTGAGAACCCGGTAAGCTTTCCAGTTGATGTGCTAAATCGGTCAGCTTCGATATGACGCCCCAGACCATCGAATATGTCACGCTCGAACAGTTTTCCATAGGAATACTGATAATAATCGTAAATAATATGATTTACGCCGAAAAGTGCGACCATTTCATCCGCACCGTCAAACATGTGAGCGATGAAACTATTGTCAGTGGAAAAATCGTACCGATGCGTCGCTCGTCCGTTAGAGTAAAAAATATCCTGTGTCTTGAACCCGTTCGCATTAAAGGTCGCATATTCTTTCATCTTTCCATTGGTGCCGAACAGTGCTGCGAATTGTGAGCCATCACTATTAAAGACATGAGAAGCGTAGCTGCCGTCGAGATTGAAGTCGATCTGCTTGGTTGCCTTTCCGTCCGCACCAAAGAAAATATCCTGCGTCTGGACACCGGCTGCATTGAACTTCGCATACTCGCTCACTTGACCATTGACGCCGAAAAACGTCGCTGTTTGTGAACCATCGGCAGCAAAGTCGTACTTCGTGTAGCTCTTGTCGACGTTGAAGTTGTACTGCTGCGTGGCCTTGCCGTTCGCGCCGTAGAAGATGTCCAGCGTCTTGAAGCCGTTGGCGTTGAACTTCGCGTATTCGGTCATCTGGCCAGTCGTGCCGTACAGCGATGCGGTCTGTGAACCGTCGGCAGCGAAGTCGTATTTCGTGTAGCTCTTGTCGAGGTTGAAGTTGTACTGTTGTGTGGCTTTGCCATCCGCGCCATAGAAGATATCCAGCGTCTTGAAACCATTGGCGTTGAACTTCGCGTACTCGGTCATCTGGCCGGTCGTGCCGTACAGCGATGCGCTCTGCGAACCGTCGGCAGCGAAGTCGTATTTCGTGTAGCTCTTGTCGAGGTTGAAGTTGTATTGCTGCGTGGCCTTGCCATCCGCGCCGTAGAAGATATCCAGCGACTTGAAACCGTTGGCGTTGAACTTCGCGTACTCGGTCATCTGGCCGGTCGTGCCGTAGAGCGAGGCAGTCTGCGAACCATCGGCAGCGAAGTCGTATTTCGTGTAGCTCTTGTCGAGGTTGAAGTTGTACTGCTGTGTGGCCTTGCCGTTCGCGCCGTAGAAAATGTCCAGCGTCTTGAAACCATTGGCGTTGAACTTCGCGTACTCGGTCATCTGGCCAGTCGTGCCGTAGAGCGAGGCAGTCTGCGAACCATCGGCGGCGAAGTCGTATTTCGTGTAGCTCTTGTCGAGGTTGAAGTTGTACTGTTGTGTGGCTTTGCCATCCGCGCCATAGAAGATGTCCAGCGTCTTGAAGCCATTGGCGTTGAACTTCGCGTACTCGATCATCTGGCCAGTCGTGCCGTAGAGCGAGGCAGTCTGCGAACCATCGGCAGCGAAGTCGTATTTCGTGTAACTCTTGTCGAGGTTGAAGTTGTACTGTTGCGTGGCCTTGCCATCCGTACCGTAGAAGATGTCCAGCGTCTTGAAGCCGGCGGTATTGAATTTTGCGTATTCGACGATCTTGCCGTTCACACCATACAACGTTGCGGTCTGCGAGCCATCGGCGCTGAAGTCGTACTTCGTGTAGCTGTTGTCCAGCCGGAAGTCGTACCGCTGGGTGGCTTTCCCGTCAGCCCCATAAAATATGTCCTGGAGCTTGAACCCCGTATAGTCGAATTTTGCTTGTTCCTGGATTTGGCCGTTGGGACCGAACAGGGACGTCGTCACGGCACCTTTCAACGAAAGGTCGCCATTCACCATCACCCATCCGCCGTTCAGCAGCGGAATGCCCTTTGTATCAATCGTGAATACTGCCTGGCCATCAACTGTGAAGCTGGTGTACTTGATCATATCGCCCTGGATTTTCTGCCAGTCGACGAGATTCGGATCCATGCCGGAATGCTGGAGAATCCACCAGTCCGCGTAATATTGGGTGTAGGTCAGATATTTGGCAATGGACGGCGGGAGCGTGCCGTAGTATTTACCTGCGGCGTCGACAAACGCCGTACCGGGATTTGCGAGCGCCTGAGCGGCAGCGGATCCCCACGTTACATTTTTGACGTCGATACCGGCCGACTCCGCCAGTTTATTCAGTTGCAGCGTCAGACGACTGTCGGATAAGTCCGAATGCATGTGACCGGTCGCGCCACCAGTTAGGCCCAACTGGATTGCAACGATGTATTCGGAAAGCAGCGCCACCCCTTCGTTCGTCAAGCCATTGGCAACGGCCTGATCGGGATTCAGCGCAAGCGAACCGCCCATCCCGCCTGGCAGCAGCGCGCGCCCAAGTTCGTGAGCCAGTGTGGTGGCAAAAATATTTGCCGGTTCACTCCATGTAGGATCGAAGGCGATGACCCTGTCAGTAGGGTTAGCGTAAACCCCTTTACCTATCTCCCCGGTTACGAAAATCCAGCCATCCAAATTGCCGAAAGCATTCAGTTCGCCAGCCAAGAAAGAAGATTTTTTCGCAGCCTCGATAATTGCGTTATATTTTACGGAATTAAATCCAAATCCATCAGCAAGCTTTTTAAGAGCTTTTTTATTGAGATCAACCGCCAATTTAAATCCCCAGTTTTATTTATTTTTTGATATCAATGATAATGCGAGAAAGTTCACCAGCCGGATTAAATCCAACGGTGATTGTCTTATCGATATGACTATCTACAATCTGGCACCGCCACGTTTCGTTTCCGTGGGGAGCAGTAGCTGCACCCGGACCGCCGTGGGGAGATGGCTGCGGAGGCACGCGCACAAATTCACTTTTGAATATCTTTTGAGCTGCATTAAAGTCAGGGCCGCCCTCATACATCCCAAAATTTATCACTGCCGTTGTCACACCAGATTGATTAATTGTCTTTCCGCCTACAAAATTGGCACCAGGAATTGATCCTCCAAAAGCCTCTGGTACTTTTCTTCGCGGAATCACCGAACCCGGCACACTCGCCATAATCGAAATTTGTCGATCCGCGCCGTTAACGTCGTCGAATATACTAACCTCCTCGAGATTAAATATATTTTTCAGATTCTCTTCGGTATAGAACGCATCTTGCAGCAGGAGGTCGCCGTCAAAAATCACCTTGAGGTTCTGAACGAACTCAACAGGAGTTTTCGGTCTGGAAATCATTTGCGCCACCTCTTTTCCACCTTGCAACGAAACGGACTGATTGGTCGGCGAACTCGCTTGTTGCGCGGTATTCAGACGGCTGGTCAATACGGGAGCCATTTGTGGTGCGTCATCAGGTTGTGCATAGCGCAGACTTCCCGGCAACGCGGCCGGCAGGTCGGACGCCGGCACCGGCTGCGCACAACTTATGTTGCTTGCCACGGTAGCGGTCGCCACTGCGGTTGCTGTAATAGCTTTCATCAATACCTTTCCTCTAAAAACCACGTTAATAGAATGGCGCAAAACCTGCTCTGCTTCGTGTCAGGGACATAAAAGCCCTCAAACGTGCACGAGCGGTGGCGCTCAAATTTTTCAAATAAATTCGCTCCTTGACAATTTTACGCTGGAGAACATTACTTCACCACCCGCAATAATTGCTTTTTCTACTCCCCTTGCTTGCGGCGGCACATTAGTTATGCCCCATGCATTATGGAATCGACATTGCCCGCGATGGAGGCAAATAAGGATTCCCCGGCATGCCGAAACCGGATCTCGAAAGATTCTCTTGCGCCCGGCGGGCATTTTTAATATTCTCGATGGTCTGCCGCTCGTTCCTTAATCGCATCAACTCTGCCTGTTTCATACGCGCCGATGCATTTATGCAACGAGTGATCGAGAGACGTTGCTGAAACGTCAGATCTGCCGTGTCAAGCGGGTACCCGTCCGCCTGACGAATCTGGCACCCAAGCTCAGCGCGTGGCGCTTCTTCGGCATGACCTACCGGGATCAATTCGATGTCTGATAACAACAGAACCGCAACAAACAGACCAGCAGATTTTCGTGTCTTCATGAGAGCCTTAACTCGGAACAATAAATACCGGGCACTTTCGAGATGGCATCGCAGGATTAATCCCGCATCGATTTGCGAATCCCGTCCCTAACCGGTTCAAGCAGGTAATCGAATGCCGAGCGCGCATGCGTGCGGATATACACCTCGGTCCGGAGCCCCGGCCCGAGTGCGACCGGCTCCTTGGCGAGACGGTTGGCCTTTTCCAGTGCTTGCGCCGGCACCTCGACCCGGACCACGTAGAAGCGCGTGCGCTTATCGCTGTCGGTCAGCGCGTCTGCCGAAATGTATGTGACCTTGCCGTCGAGCATCGGCGTGGTGCGCGAGTTGTAGGCCGTCAGCCGAACGTCGGCATGGCTGCCCGGCGCGATCTCACGCACGTCATCCGGTCGGATATTCGCTTCCACGATCAACGGCGCCCCTTCGGGGACAACATCAACGATCGGCTCGCGAGGCGCGATTACTGCGCCGATCGTATGTACCTTCAGGCCGACGATCGCACCGTCGACCGGCGCGGTCACGCGGGTACGGGCAGACTGATCGCGAGCTGGGCGTAGCCGCTCGCCAATCTGAATCGCGCGCGTGGTCGCTTCCTTAAGCTGGTCGTCGGCCGCCTTCACATAGTCGTGACGCAGCCCGGCAATTCGGAGTTCGAGATCAGTCTGCCGCTGCTTCGCGCGGCTCAGATCGGCGGCGCCTGACTGGACGCGCGACAGTGCATCAGCCTCGGCCCGCCGCAAATCGAGCACCTTCGTTTCAGCAACGAAACCTTCCTGTTGCAACGTTTCGTTGGTCCGCCGTTGCTGGCGCGTCATGTCGTAGCTGCGGTTCATCGTCTGAATCAACTGCGAACTGATCGCGATTTCCTGGCGGGTCTGTGCCAGTTCGGTGCGCAGCATCGTGCTTTGGTCGACGAACGCACGCCGGCGCGCGATGAACAGCGAAGACTCGCGTGCCAGCAACTCGGCGACGCGCGGATCGTCGCGCTGTTTCTCCAGCGCAGCCGGGAACGCCAGCGTTTCCTTCAGTTCGCGCTCGGCGGAAAGGCGTGCGATCTTTGCCTGTTCCGCATCAAATTGCGCTTGCAACGCCGATAATTCGGCCGCCGGACTCACATTGTCCAGCACAACCAGCACTTGGCCCGCCTTCACACGGTCGCCATCCCGGACCAGGATTTGCTTCACGATCCCGCCTTCCAGGTGCTGCACTGTTTTACGTTCGCCTTCGGTGCGCACCGAGCCCTCTGCGACGACGGCGCCAGAAATCGGCGCGAGCGCGGCCCACACCCACATCAAACCCAGACCGACGACGACCCCGGCGACGCTGGCGCAGATCAACCGGCGCGGCAACGGCAGCACGCTGCCGTCGGATGCCACGGACGCAGGCCGCCAGCGTTTCAGACTTTCGCTCACACGAAGTAAGGGCATGGATGTTCTCATCGGTTGCCTTCCATCGCCGGATCAAGCGTTGGCACCCGGGCGGCCTGCAACGAAGACCGGCTTGCCTGCAACGCGGCGAAATCGATTCCCTGCGGTAAGCCGCTGGCGTCGTCGGTTTGCCCATTCGCTGGGCACGAGCCACTATCGGCCTGCTCCGGTCCAGATGGCATTTCAAGCCGTTCCATTTGACCATCTTTCAGCCGCAATATCCGGTCAGCCAGTGCGAGCAGCGACGGCCGGTGGGTGACCGCGATGATGGTCATTCCATCGGCTTTCAGATGGCGCAGCACGCGTTCGAGCGCGGCTTCCCCCATCGTGTCGAGGCTCGCATTGGGTTCGTCCAGCAGCAGCAGGGCAGGCTCGCCGTACAGAGCGCGCGCGAGGGCGATGCGCTGACGCTGGCCACCGGACAACAACTCTCCCGCGTCACCGATCAGCGTCTCGTATCCATCGGGGAGATTCAGGATCATCTCGTGAACCTCGGCTCGCTTCGCCGCGCGCACGATCGCGGCCGAATCGAGCGGGAGCGGCTTCGCGGTCCGGGCGATGTTTTCCGCGACGGTGCCTGCGAACAGCTCGACGTCCTGCGGCACGTACCCGAGATACCGGCCCAGGGAAGATCGGGGCCACTGCGCCATGTCGGCGCCGTCCAGCCGCACCGCACCTGCCTGCGGTCGCCACAACCCCGCGATGACCCGCAGCAACGTCGATTTACCGGACGCGCTAGGCCCCGTGATCACCAGCGTCTGGCCCGCCGCCAGCGTGAAATTGATACCGCGCAGCAGCAGCCCCAGACCTGGCGTTCGCGACGGCACGCTGAACGCGATCTGCTCGACCCGAATTTCGCCGGTGGGCGGTGGCAACGCGATCGGTTCGGCCTCGGTCTGGCTGACCAGCAGTGCCTCTAGGCGAGGCCATGCCTCGCGCAGTTCGCCGGCCTGCCTCCAGTTGCCAATCAACTGTTCGATCGGCGCCAACGCCTTACCGAGCAGGATGGTCGTAGCCAGCATCACGCCCGGCGTCGCATGGCCCGAAATCACCAGCCATGCGCCGGCCGCCATCATGATCACCTGGATCGCCTGCCGCAGCCCCTTGGTCAAGTCGCGATAAAACGCGCTGCGATCCGACACGTCGCGCTGTGCGGCGATGTAGTCGCGCTTGCGTACATCCCAGGCACCCACCAGGTTTTCCGTCATGCCGAGTACGGTCATGACTTCGGCATTGCGGATGAGGTGCTGGTAGAACGCATCACCCTCCCGCTGCCGCGCAAGGTAAGACTCGATACCCTTGCGCGTAAGCCGGTCGTTGACCATCGCGACACTCACCAACAGCAGTGCGCTGAGCACCGCGATCAGCGCCAAAGACCAATGAAAGAGGCCGATGACGGCTACGTAGACCACCAGCCAAGGCGCGTCGAAAAACGCAATCACGCCCGACCCTGCGAGAAACGCCCGCAGCGTATTGATGTCACCCTGACTCGCGAGCGCGCGCGATGGCAGCCGATAGGCGCGAACGGAAATCTGCGTCTGCAACGCGAGTCGCTCGAGCCGGTTGCCGATTCGCACGCCCAGGTCCGACAAGATCCGGCTGCGGGCAATATCGACGCCGATATTCATCCCGAGTGCGATCGCCATGAAGGCCATCAACATCAGCAGCGTTTGAATGCTCCGGCTCGGTAGCACGCGGTCGTAGACCTGCAGCAGATAGATGGTCGGCGTCAGCAGCAGCAAGTTTGACGCGATACCGAACGCGGCCGCGATCACCAGATGGCGCCTGATGAGTTGATACATCAGTGTCCTCCCGATGCGCCGGAGCTCGCGATGCGGGCAGGCGTGTGCTCGACCAGCATCGTATCGAGTGCCGCAAGGTCGGCCTCGCCCAGGTCGGCGGTGCTCGCTTTCAGCTTGAGCGCTTGGGCGAGCGTTTCAGTACGGGCGCGCGCAAAGTCGCGCTGAGCCCGGTAGAGCTTGTCGCCTGCGTCGAGCACGTCAGCATTCACGCGAACGCCGACCCGGTAGCCGGTCTGATTCGATCGCAATGCGACCGTGGCGGAGCGCACCGCGCTCGCCAGCGCATCGGTCTGCGCCAGTCCCCGTGTGACGCCCAAATACGCGTCGTGGGCCGTGAGCCGGGCACTCCGCTGGGCGTCGTCCAGATCTTCGCGAGCCTTGTCTTCCAGCGCGAGCGCTTCGCGAATCTTGCTGCGGGTCATCAGGCCGTCGGTCAGGGGCAACGAGATCTGGACGCCGACGTAGCCGGAGCTGCCGCGGCTCGCGCCGGTGTAGAAGTTCGTCTGTCCATTGATAAACGCCGCGTTGCCGTTGCTGGCATTCCCGACCAGCGAGACGGTGGGATAGTCACCGGCGCGCGCCTTGTTTCGCTCGCGGCTGGCGAGTTGGATCGCGATCATTTTCCGACGCACCCCATAATCCGCGGTGGCGGCCGTGTCCATCCACTGTTGTAGGTCCTCGGGCGCCACGGGCGGCAGATGTGCATCGCCGCGCCATCCGTCTACTCTGTCGACAGGATGGCCGACAATCTTCTGGAGCGCCGCGTAGCTGGTATCGCGTTGCGTTTGCGCGGCGACTTCATCCGCTCGCGCAGCATCGAAGCCGGCCAATGCCTCGTTCGTATCAACGATGGTCGCATCGCCCAGTGCGAAGCGGCGTTTCGCAAGCGCCAGTTGTTCCGCGACGGCCTTGCGGTGGCCGATGGCAAGCGCAAGGTCGTCCTGTGCATTCAGCGCGGCCAGATAGGCCTGGGCAACGCGAAGGAGCAAGTCCTGCTTCGCTTGAGCCAACGCAAGATCGGCATCCATCGCAAGGAGTTGGCCTTGCTGCCAGTTTTCCCAGGCGGCCCAATTCAAGAGTGGCTGGTTCAGTGTCAAGGTGAAGCCATTTGTCGAATAGCCGGGTATGGTCTGGCCTGGAATCTGCATGCCATTGCGATAGATGACCTGCTGGATACCAACTTGCGGCAACAGTCCCGCTCGCCCCTGCGGGGATTTTTCGATTCCCGCACGCCATGCAGCTTCTGCACTCCTGAACGTAGCATCTTGGGCAAGCGCCTCGCTAGCGAGATTTGCCAGACTCGACGCGTTGGCATACGGAGCCGATATGATCACAAGAAAGCTGGAAATTGCGTTCAGCGCATTGCGCGCAGCGTGCCGAGGACGCCAGCCCTTGAGGTTGGATTCTCGTGACATGCCCCCATCTGTTCGGCTGTGCCAACTGCAGTTGCTCATCGTTTTCCTTTATTTGCGCATCCACTGCAGTTGAGTCCAGCGCAAACGTTTGTCTTGCTGAGCACAGTTGCACGTCACATTGCAGATCTTTTCGAGTGTATAAAAAACATCAATTGGTAAGAATAGAACGAATCCGAATTCCTTTAGAGATTCACTCGAAAGAATCTGAAAATCCAAGCAATTTGAACGTTAGTCGCACTCGATTAATATGCAATCGACCGGTCTTAGACATCGCCCAAAAGGCAAGCGGCCTCGGACATCGCAACCCGACGCCGGGATCGCGCTGAAGGCGCATTAGGTATGTCGGGTAACAGCGACTTTCTATAGTGGTTTGAATAACCACGGTAGGGTGTGCCGTGCAGGAGCAATTTGAATCTTCAATCCAATCAATTTGCGACACGACAGCGGAAATGAACGCCACCGCGAATCGGCAAGCCGCCGCGCCCTCCATGGGACTCACCGGAAAACAGCGTGAGCCTCCATCGGAAATCGGCTGCCCGCCGGTTCACCGGGCACGCGTCAGGCCGGCACCAGCTCGAAGCTGAGCCGTTTGCCGAGCGCGGTGGCCGCGCTCGCGAGCGTCGCCAGCGTGAGGCTCGTGTCGGTTTCGTCGAGCAGACGGTTGAGCGCGGCGCGGCTGGTTTTCATCCGCGCGGCCATCGCCGTTTTCGTGATGTGCTGCGCCTTCATTTCCTGCCCGATCTGCCACGCGATCACGCGCTTGATCGCGGTGGCGGTGGCCGCTTCGAGATTGCCGTCCGCTTCGAGGAAGGCGTCGAAATCGCTGCCGATATGCGGATTGTTCGTGGTCGTCATGTCGTACTCCAGGTGCATGGCGTTGCCGGCTGCCCGACCGTCGGAGACGGTGCGTTCCGGCGCAACCGGGGAATTCAGATGGCGTGCGTCAGCGCTTTCAGGCGCGCGACGGTGACGTCGAGATCGTCCGACGGCGTGGCCCGCGACTGCTTGAAGAAGCCGTGCAGCAGCACCATCGTGTCGCCCACGACGGTAAACAGCACGCGTGCGCTTCGCCCCGGCACGGCCACGCGGATCTCCCACACATTCTTCGCCATCTTGCGGACCAGCGGCATGCCGAGCGGCCAGCCGAGTTGAACGGTCTTGATCTCTTCGCCGATCGCCCTTCACTCCACGCGCCCGAGCGCGTCGAGCCATTCGCGCACCGGCTCGTTGCCGCGGGCCGTCCGGAAAAACCGCACACCGAGCGTGACCTGAATCTGCTGTCTCGCCATCGTCTTGTCGTCCATCGTATCAAAAATGGTACGATATGCCAAGCACCCCGATGACGGCTACTGGCCGGATGGCCGATCCTGCAGCAAGAAAGAGAAAGGGATCGGCCCGGCGCATCGCCAGGCCCGATGGATCAACGCTTGCCGCGAGCAGGCTTGCGCGCCGCGTGTGGCGCCCGCTGCGGGCGCGCATCGCCGAACCGCGACCGTGCGATGTCGCGCACCGCGTCGATCAGCGTCCGCGCGACCGGCGACGGCTGCGCATCGGTACGCAGCACGAGCCCGACCGGCTCGTCGGTGCCCGCCGACGGCAGCGGCAGGCCCGCCAGCGCACCTGCCGACAGATCGTATTCGGCCGCATAGAGCGGCACGAACCAGACCGCGTCGTTCTCGAGCGCCAGCGCGCGCGCGACCGATACCGACAGCACCTCGATGAATGAATCCAGCGGCGGCGCGCCGCATGCGCCGAGCAGTTGCTCGGCGGACTGGCGAATCAACGTGCCGAACGGCGGCAGCACGACCGGATAGCGCGCCAGCTCGGCGGCCGGCGCCGTGCTCGCGAGCAGCGGATGCCCGGCGCGCACGACCGCGACGAGCGGCTCGTTGTACAACTGCTCGAACGCGAGCCCGATCATCCGCTCGGGCTCCGACAGCCGCCCGATCGCGCATTCGATCGCGCCGGATTTCAGACGCTCGAGCAACTCGGCGTTCGCGGCCGTCGCGATCCGCACGACGATGCGTGGCCAGCGCGCGGTCAGCGCCTTCATCAAGGCCGGCGCGAGCGAGGCCGCGACGGTCGGCAGCATGCCGATTTCCAGCGTCGCGGCGGCGGCCCCGCCCTCCCGCGCCAGCAGCCCGACGCCCTGCCGCAGCGCCAGCACGCACGCGTTCGCATGCGGCATGAACAGTTGCGCTTCGCGGGTGGGCTGCGCGCCGTGCCGGCCGCGCTCGAACAGCTTCACGCCGAGGATCGCCTCCAGCTCGGCGATCGTCTTGGACACGGCCGGTTGCGTGATCGACAGGCTTTCAGCCGCCTTCTGCACGCCGCCCAACTGCGCGACCGCGAGAAAACACTGCAGGTGCCGGAATTTGACGCGGCCGTCGGCGATACGGTTATTCATAACGAGCAGTTATGCGAATGACGATGAATCGCCATTTTGCATAACTTTCCGGAAAGGCCCAAGCATCCGGCGCGGCGTCACGCATGGCGCCGCAGCGCATGGAATCCGGTCGGCTCCCAGATCCGCTTCGCGATCAGCAGGGCCGTGCCGTGCTTCTGCCCCAGCGGCGCGGAGGACGACTCCGCATGCAGCGCCGCCGCCTTGCTGGCGAGCCTCCGCAGCTCCTGTTCGAGCTCCGCGGCAGCTGCATCCGTCAGCATCCCCTGCAGGAACGTCATCGTCTCGCCCGGGCCGTCGAAGCGGCTGCCGAGAAAATCGTCGAGCACGTGCGCATGGAAATAACGGCGAATCGGCCCGCCCGGCAGCCAGTCGAAATCGCGCGCGACGCGCACGCGAATCCGGTCGCCGGGCAGCAGCGCGATCACGTTCATCCGGTCGAGCATCAGCAGATATTTCACGCACTCGGCCTGCGTGAGCCGATAGGCCGACACGATGTCCTGCACGGTCCAGTAGTTGATCGCGCAAACGGCGACGAGCAGCAGCTTCTCGTCCGACACGAGCAACGCCTCCTGCTGCTCCGTCAGCACGCGCAGGCGCGGCGCGGACGCCGACGCTTCCTGCACGAGTTCGGCGAGCGTATAGCCGAGCAGTTGCGCGATCTCCGCGACACGCTCCAGCGTGAAGCGGCCGCTCGCGAACAGCCGCTTCACGCTCGTCTCGGACACGTCGAGCGCACGCGCGACATCGCGGTAAGTCATTCCCTGCGCCTTCAGCTGGCGCTTCAGCGTTTCGATGAGTTGGGCGGTCTCGGTCATGGCAGTATCAAAAAATGATGCTCGAGGTCGGATATTAGGCTACTCGCGCATCCACATCAGCACTTTGGGTTACTTGTCTGCATAATCCGCTCCGTCCTGTCACGCAACGACGGAGCCGAAATGACCGCCCGAATCGACACCACGCCCTGCGAACCGCGCCGCGCCACCCCGCGCGATGCACGCGACACCGATCGCACGATGCCGCTCGCCACCATCCGCACGCTGGCCGCCGGCGCGCACGTCGGCGATCTCCTGTTCATCCGCGCGCCGGCCAGTGGGCCACAGGCCGCGGCTGGCGCGGCCGGCACGTGGGCCAACCGCTTCGGCATCGTCGTCGATACGTCGGGCGACGAACCGCTGATCGCCGAACCCACCGCGTTCGCGTGGACCAAGCTCACGCCGCTGTCGCGCTTCGTCGCCCGCACCGACGGCGGACGCATCGCGCTGGCACGCCGCGTCGCGGCAGCGTCGGCCGACGCGCAGCGCCACGTCCATGCGCTGGCCGAACAGCGAATCGATGCGCTGTTCGGCAGCCGCCTCGCCCTGCGTGCGCGGCGCGGCTTCTGCGCGCGGTACGTGGCCGACGTGCTCGGTGCCGGCCACGCGTCGACACCGTCGGCCCTGCTGCGCAGCGGCACGCTGGCGCTCGAATTCGACGGGATCGTCTTCGATCCCCGCCACCCATGACGACGGGCACGCTCGGGGAGACCGCATAACAACGAGAACGAACGATAAAAAACAGCGACGGGCTGGCTGGAGGGCCGTGCACGGGGTCGTCACCGACGACGCGAAGCCCGATCGTTTTTTCCGCCGGACAGGCTGCCTGTCCGGCGGAATTTTCATTGGAGGCACCACCATAACGAACGGTTATGCGATTCGCGAAAAAAGGTCATTTTGCATAACTTTCCGGATTGGCTAAAGTCGTGCCATCCACTTCGCGAAAAACTGACAGGAGACGCCCGATGGATTCCCCCACGATCCTCACGCCGCGCGACTGGCCGTCGCATCCGGCCTATGTTCACCCCGAGTACCGTTCGTCCGTGAAGCGCGGCCCGACCCGCCCGCTGATCCCCTTGAAGGAGAAGCTGCGCGACCAGTACGCGCCCGTCTACGGCGCGGAAGATCTCGGCGCGCTCGACCACGACCTGACGAAGAATGCCGTGAAGAACGGCGAGCCGCTCGGCGAGCGGATGGTCGTCACCGGCCGCGTGCTCGACGAGGGCGGCAAGCCCGTACGCAACACGCTCGTCGAGGTGTGGCAAGCCAATGCGGCCGGTCGCTACGTGCACAAGGTCGACCAGCACGACGCGCCGCTCGATCCGAACTTCCTCGGCGCAGGCCGCTGCCTGACCGACGACGAAGGCCGCTACCGCTTCCTGACGATCAAGCCCGGCGCGTATCCGTGGGGCAACCATCCGAACGCGTGGCGCCCGAATCACATCCACTTCTCGCTGTTCGGCGATTACTTCGGCTCGCGTCTCGTCACGCAGATGTACTTCCCCGGCGATCCGCTGCTCGCGTACGACCCGATCTTCCAGGGCACGCCCGAGGCCGCGCGCGACCGCCTGATCTCGCGCTTCTCGATGGACATCACCGAAGAAGGCTATGCGCTCGGCTACGAATTCGACATCGTGCTGCGCGGCCGCGACGCCACCCCGATGGAGCGCTGAACCATGACGACGCTGAAGCAAACCCCTTCGCAGACAGTCGGCCCGTACTTCGCGTACGGCCTGTGCCCGCAGCAATACGACTACGACCTGAAAAGCCTGTTCACGCCGACGATCGCCGCCGCGCACGCCGAAGGCGAGCACGTGCTGCTGGTCGGCCAGGTGTTCGACGGCGACGGTAACGTCGTTGGCGACGCGGTGCTCGAATTCACTCAGGTGGACGGCGCGGGCCGCTATCCCGCGTCGCGCGACGACATTGCGAAATCCGGCTTCACGGGCTTCGCGCGGGTCGGCACGGGCACCGATCCGCAGCAGCGCTTCGTCGTCGAGACGGTGAAGCCGGGCCGCGTCGCCGCCGACGAGGCGCCGCACATCAACGTGACCGTGATGATGCGCGGGATCCTCACCCATGCGTTCACGCGCGTGTACTTCGACGACGAAGCCGCCGCGAACGCGGCCGACCCCGTGCTGAACGCGGTGCCGGCCGAGCGCCGCGCGACGCTCGTCGCGAAACGCGACGCGCAGCCGGGCCGGCCGGTCGTCTACCGCTTCGACATCCGCATGCAGGGGCCGGACGAAACCGTGTTCTTCGACGTTTGACACATACGCCGGCGCGCGCCGGCTTCACCTGCAACCGCACCGCCGCGTGGCGCGATGCCGATCGGTATCGCGCCACGCGGCGTTTGGGCGATCCGTCGCCGGCATTCGATGGTGCGCCGCACCGTGACGCGCGGCGCGCGGGCTGTCGTCATCGGGTTCCCGCCCCGATATCGAACACGCAATCGGCGCGCATGCTGCGGCAGCACATGAATCGTCGGGTCGACACGATATCGTTTGCGCGTTATGCAGCGTATTCTTTGCTATCCGCAACAAGCCGGCAGGATTGAATCGAACGAGGAAACAATGACAGGTGTCATGCGCGGCGCTGCCCGACCAGCGGCGCGCGCATTTTTCAGACAGAGTGCCTTTAAACGCGTCTGGCCGAAGTTGGCGGACGCGTATTTTTTTGCGGCAACCGCTTAGCGACGACTCTCCAGATACCGGCTCGGCGTGTCGCCCAGAATGCGGCGAAACGCCGACGTGAACGCACTCGCGCTCGCGTAGCCGAGATCGAGCGCGACGCGCGTCACCGGCTGCCCGTCGGTCAGGCGGGCAATTGCAGCGAGCATGCACACCTGCTGGCGCCACGCGGCAAAACTCACGCCCGTCTGCGCGCGGAACTGCCGCGTGAACGTGCGGCGGCTCACGCCCGCGGCGGCCGCGACCCGATCGAGATCGGCCGCGATCGACGGCGCCGCGAACAGGTGCCGGCACACCTTCGCGAGCCGCGCGTCGGCCGGCAGCGGCGCATGCAGCGACAGGCGCGGCATCGTCGCGATTTCCGCGACCAGCAGATCCATCAGCTTGCCCGCGCGGCCATCGACGTCGTACATCGCCGGCAGGTCGATCGCATCGTCGATCAGTTGCCGCAGCAGCGGCGACACGCCATACACGCCGCACTGCGCGGGCAGCCCGGCCGCCTGAGCGGCGTCGGTGGACACGAACGTGTTGAGCATCGTGACCGGGCCGGTCATCGTCATTTCGTGCCGCACGCCGGCCGGCACCCAGCACGCGCGCTGCGGCGGCACCAGCCAGCGGCCGTGCGGCGTCGACATGCTGATCGTGCCGCGCGACGCGAACGCGAATTGTCCGCGCACGTGCGCGTGTTCCGGAAACGTCGTGCCCGCCGCAAAGTCGTTGGCGGTCACGACCACGCTCCGGGGAATGTGTTCGTAGGGATCTAGCAGCGTATTTCTCACGGCCCGAATTCCATCATCAATGACCCGATATCGAAGGCGGGTCGCCTTCGAACGATCTACGATCCGCTCCACCGTTGCGCCACCTCGCGGCCGCAACACCCGCCGGCCCGGTCGGCCGGATGGTAACCTCATCGGAACGAATATGCCGAATACCTTTCATCGCGTGGGGGACGGCCCCCACCCTGTTCTCGTGCTGCACGGCTGGTTCGGCGACGCCCACGCGTTCGAACCGCTCGAAGCGTGGCTGTCGCGCGAGCGCTTCAGCTATGTATTCATGGACTACCGAGGTTACGGCCGTATGCGCGACGCCCGCGGCGATTACACGATCGACGAGATCGCCGCCGACACGCTCGCGCTCGCCGACGCGCTCGGCTTCCCGACCTTCAGTCTCGTCGGCCATTCGATGGGCGGCATGGCGATCGAGAAGATCGCCGCCATCGCACCCGATCGGGTGCGCGCGCTCGTGGCGATCGCCCCTGTGCCGTGCGGCGGCCTGCCGTTCGAGGCCGAGCGACGGCACTATTCGAGCGGGCCGCCGATCACCTCGCCGATCGCCGGACCATCATCGACCGCAGCACCGGCAACCGGCTGCCCGCCGCCTGGATCGAGTGGAAAGCCGCGTATTCGGCCGCCTGTTCGTCGGCGCGGGCATTCGGCGCGTACTTCCGCGCGTGGGCCGATACGGATTTCAGCGCGGCGATCACGGGCATCCATCCGGTAAAGGTCCTGATCGGCGAGCACGATCCGGCGTTCGACGCGGCGCTGATGGCCCGCACCTACCTGCGGCGCTATCCGCTCGCCACCGTCGATGTGCTGCGCAATGCGGGTCATTATCCGATGAACGAAACGCCGCTCGCGCTGGTTGCGGCAATGGAAGCATTCCTGCTCGCCGCGACGGCCCGCGCCGTCGCGATCGGCTGACCGGCCGCGCGCCGGCGGCATCGTCGCGGCACGCATCACCGGAGCATGAACGACATCGCCGACAGGCTGTTCAGCGTGCGCACCGCGTGCTCGACCGACGGGCCGTCGAAGCGCAGCGTCACCGCATCGACGCGCTCGAGCGACGGCAGCACGCAGAACAGGTCGGCGAGCGCGACCGTCTGTACGCGCAGCGTGCAGGCGGCCGGCGCGGGCCGATGGGCGCCCGCGCGCCGGCCGGACGACAGCGCCTGTGCGACCGTTTCCCGTGCGGCGGCCGCGATCCGCGCGCACGACGCCGACGGCGTGAGCGTCTCGCCGCTCGATGCGCCGCCGGCCGTCTTGACCGTCTCGAAACGCGCGTCCGGAAACAGCGGCTGCGTTTCCTCGGCGAACACGTCGTCGCCCGTGGCGAGCGCGACATGCGCGCCGTATTCGCGCGCCAGCGCGCCGTACAGCCCGGCTTCGCCGAGCTCGACGCCGTTGAGCCACACCTGCGTGAACGCAAAGCTGTTGATCGTGTGCGCGAGCACGCCGCGCGTCTGCGATTTCGCGTGATAGCCGATCATGAACACGAGATCGGGCTGCTGTTCGACGCCCGTCATCATCCCGAGCGTGCGCGGCTTGCCGAGCACGACGCGCGCCCGCGCATCGAGCCCGTCGGGCAGCAGGTTGCGAAAGCCGCCATGCGAATCGTTGACCCAGACGGCCTGCGCACCACCGGCAAACGCGCCTTCGATCGCCGCGTTGGCCTCGGCGGTCATCCAGCGGCGCGCGCGCTCGTATTCCGGGTTGCCGGCACGCGTCTGCTCGGTCGCGAATACGCCGGCGACACCCTCGATGTCGGTCGAAATCAGGATCTTCATGACAGGGTCGAACGTCCTTCGTTGTATGCGTTGAACCACCGGTCGAGATCGGGCACCGCGTCGCGCAGCGATTGCCGCACGTGGCCGTCGCGCCCGATGACCGTTACCGCCTGCAGCAACGCGTCGGCGATCGCGTGCTCGACGCTTTCGGCCGCGGCCATGAACAGCGGATCGAGCGCCGCGTCGGCCACGAGGGCCGGCAGCGCGATCGTCGATGCGTCATGCGCAATCGTGTAGGCGGTCGAGAAGGCGAGCGCGAGGTCGCCGCTGCCATGCCCATAGACGGAGCCCGTGCGGGCCAGCCCGGCTCCCGCGCGGCGCGCGAGCCGCGACAACTGCCGCGCGTCGAGCGGTGCGTCGGTCGCCAGCAGCAGAATGATCGAGCCCTGCTCGGGCGCCGCCGCGTGGGCGGCTTCGGCCGCGCGCCGTTGCGCGACGATGCGCCCGAGCGGCACGCCGCCGAGCGTCAGCATCGGCAGCCGGCCGAAATTCGCGAGCACGAGCGCGCCGACCGTATAGGGGCGGCCGGCCGCGACGGCCACGCGCGACGCGGAACCGATCCCGCCTTTCAGGTCGAAGCACGACATCCCGCGCCCAGCGCCCACCGCGCCGCGTGCGACGTCGCGCGACGCCGCGCGGCACGCGTCGTCGTAATGCGCAGCGGTGACCGCGAACGCCTGGATGTCGTTCAGGTAACCGTCGTTGCACTCGAACACGAGCGGATTGACGGTCGGCCAGTCGCGGCCGATCCGCGGATTCGCGGCGATCGCCGCGCGGATCTGCGCGTGGGCGACCGCGCCGACGCCGAACGTATTGGTCAGCGCGACCGGCGTCTCGAGCGTGCCGAGTTCGTCGACCTGCACGAGCCCGACGCTCTTGCCGAAACCGTTGATCACGGCCGCCCCCGCCGGCACCTTGCTGCGGTACACGTCGCCCGGATGCGGCTTCACGACGGTCACGCCCGTCTGCACGTTGCCGGCGTCGAGCGTGCAATGGCCGATCGTCACGCCCGGCACGTCGGCGATCGTGCCGCGCGGGCCGGCCGGCAGCGTCGTGGTCCACATCGGCGCAGCCCGCATCAACGGCGCTCCAGCTTCGGATCGAGCGCGTCGCGCAGCCCGTCGCCGAGCAGGTTGAACGCGAGCACGGTCAGGAAGATCGCGAGACTCGGGAAGATGGCGATGTGCGGCGCCGTCACCATGTCCGCGCGCGCCTCGTTGAGCATCGCGCCCCACTCCGGCGTCGGCGGCTGCGCGCCGAGCCCGAGGAACGACAGGCTCGCGGCGGTGATGATCGACGTGCCGATCCGCATCGTGAAGTAGACGACGACCGACGACACGGTACCCGGCAGGATGTGCCGCATGATGATCGTCCAGTCGGACGCGCCGATGCTGCGCGCGGCCTCGACGTAGGTCATGTGCTTGAGCATCAGCGTGTTGCCGCGCACGAGCCGCGCGAACGCAGGGATACTGAAGATCGCCACCGCGCAAATCACGTTGATCATCCCGTTGCCGAGGATCGCGACCACGCCGATCGCGAGCAGGATGCCCGGGAACGCGAACAGCACGTCGGCGACGCGCATCGTGATGCGGTCCCACCAGCCTTCGTAGTAGCCGGCGAGCAGCCCGAAGAACGTGCCGATCACCGCGCCGAGCGCCACCGAAAAGAAGCCGGCCGCGAGCGAGATGCGCGTGCCCGCGACGATCCGGCTGAAGATGTCGCGGCCGAGCGAATCGACGCCGAACCAGTGCACGGCCGACGGCCCCGCGTTCAGCGCGTCGTAGTCGAAATAGTTTTCCGGATCGAACGGCACGATGTGCGGGCCGACGAACGCGAGCACGACGAGCGCCAGCACGAAGCCGCCCGCGACGAGCGCGACGGTCTGCTTGCGGAACTTGCGCCAGAATTCGCGCCACGGCGTGCGGATCGCGGTCGGTGCGGCCGGCGCCGCGGGCTGGACAGTCGCGTTCATGCTGGCCTCACTTGAACCGGATGGTCGGGTTGATGACCGCGTACAGCACGTCGACGGTCAGGTTGATCAGGATGAATTCGAGCGAGAACAGCAGCACGATCGCCTGGATCACCGGGTAGTCGCGCATCGTCACCGCGTCGACCAGCAGGCGCCCGAGCCCCGGCCAGTTGAACACGACCTCGACGACGATCGAACCGCCGAGCAGGAAGCCGAACTGCAGCCCCATCATCGTGACGACCGGGATCATCGCGTTGCGCAGGCAGTGCTTGAGCACGACCATCGGCTCGTGCACGCCCTTCGCGCGCGCGGTGCGCACGAAGTCCTCGTTCAGCACCTCGACGAACGACGCGCGCGTGAAGCGCGCCATCACGGCCGCGACCGCGGCGCCGAGCGTCAGCGACGGCAGCACGTAGCTCTTCCACGTGCCGTCCGGCACGACCGGCAGCCAGCCGAGCTTCACCGAGAAGATCTCCATCAGCAGCATGCCGAGCGCGAATGCCGGAAACGAGATGCCCGACACCGCGAGCGTCATGCCGAGCCGGTCGGGCCAGCGATTGCGCCAGACCGCCGACGCAATGCCGATCGCCATGCCGAACAGCGTCGACCACCCCATGCTGACGAGCGTCAACAGCAGCGTCGGCATGAAGCGCTCGCCGATCTCGGTCGACACCGGCCGCTTGCTGCGCGTCGACACGCCGAAATCGCCGTGCGCGATCTTCGCGAAGAAACGCGCGAATTGCGCCGGCAGCGGCCGGTCGAGCCCGAGATCGGCGCGCACGAGCGCGACGGTCGCCTCGTCGGCTTCGGGGCCGGCCGCGAGCCGCGCCGGGTCGCCCGGCAGCAGATGCACGAACAGGAACACCAGCACCGCGACGATCGCGAGCGTGGGCAGCAGGCCGAACAGGCGCTTGACGAGGAAATTCAGCATGGGACACCGATCGAATCAGCGCACCGGCGGCTCGCGCCGCCGGCACTGCGTGGCGGGCAAACCGCCGTCATTTCAGCGAGATCTCGTCGAAGTTGAACGAGCCGTCCGGCATCACGTACGCGCCCTGCAGCCGCTTGCTGCGCGCATACACGATCTTCTCCTGCACGAGGAAGATCCACGGCGCGTCGGCCCAGATCTGCTTCTGCGCATCGGCGTAGAGTTCGGCTTTCTTCGCGCGGTCGACCGTCTCCAGCGCCTTCGTCAGGTCGCCGTCCACCGTGTCGTTCTTGTAGTACGCGGTGTTGACCAGCTTCGGCGGCGCCGACGCGCCGGCCAGCAGCGGCGTGATCGCCCAGTTCGCTTCGCCGGTCGACGACGACCAGCCGATGTAGTACATCCGCACCGGCGCCTTCGCCGGATCCGGCGCGCTCTCGACCTTCGCGACGCGTTCGCCGGCTTCCAGCGCCTGCACCTGCACCTTCACGCCGACCTGCGCGAGCTGCTGCTGCACGAACTGGATCGCCTTCTGCGACGTCGAGTTGTTATACGCGGACCACAGCGTCGTCTCGAAACCGTTCGGATAGCCGGCTTCCTTCAACAACGCACGCGCCTTCGCCGGATCGTACGGCCACGGGCCGAGCTTCGTCGCATAATCGACGCCCTGCGGCACCACGCCGGTCGACGGCGTCGCGAAACCGGAGAACGCGACCTTCGCGAGCGCTTCCTTGTTCACCGCGTAGTTCAGCGCCTGGCGCACCTTCGGGTTGTCGAACGGCTTTTGCAGCATGTTCAGCGACACGTAGCGCTGCACGATCGACGGCCGCTCGACGACGTCGACCTTCGGGTTGCTCTTCAGGTCGGCCGCCTGCTCGAACGGAATGCGGAACGCGAAATCGGCCTCGCCCGTCTTCATCAGCGCCGCGCGCGTGTTGTTGTCGACCACCGGCTTCCAGTCGATCGCGTCGATCTTCGGATAGCCCTTCTTCCAGTAGCCGGCGAACTTCTTCACCTTCAGGTCGTCGGTCTGCTTCCACTCGACGAATTCGAACGGCCCGGTGCCGACCGGATGCAGCGCGATATCGCGGCCCCACTTCTTCAGCGCGGCCGGCGAGATCATCACGGCCGACGGGTGCGCGAGCGTGTTGATGAACGCCGAGAACGGCTCGCGCAGCGTGATCTTCACCGTGGTCGGATCGACCACCTCGGTCTTCTCGATCACGCGGAACATGTTGTAGCGCTTCAGGTGGTTCGCGGGATCGGTCACGCGGTCGAAGTTCGCCTTCACGGCCGCCGCGTTGAAATCGGTGCCGTCGTGGAACTTCACGCCCGAGCGCAGCTTGATCGTGTACGTCTTCGCGTCGGGGCTCGCTTCATAGCCGGTCGCGAGCACGTTGACGAGCTTCATGTCCTTGTCGAAGCCGAACAGCCCCTGGTAGAACGACTTGACGACCGCCTGCGACACCGTGTCGTTCGCGTCGTACGGGTCCATCGTCGTGAAGGTCGAGTCCACCGCCATCACCGCGGTCTGCTGCGCGAACGCGGGCACCGCGGCCGACAGCGCGAACGCGCCGGCGAGCGCGACGAAGCATGCGCGCGGACGAAACATCGGAAACGGATGCTGCTTGTTCATGTTGCTGGGCTCCTATCGGTGAATCGGTGACGCCTCACGGGCGTTTCGGTTTCGACTGCCTGCTGGTTCGTGCGCCGTCATCGCAACGCACGGTTTCATCACTCAATACGCACCGCCGACACGATGCGTCGCGACGTAATGATCGGGACCGACCGCGACGAGCGGCGCGACGACCGGCTCGTCGCCGGCCGCGCGGATCGGGCTCGGAATCTCGTCCGCCGCGAGCTGGCGCGGCGCATGCCGGCGCGCGGGGTCGGCCACCGGCACCGCACTCATCAGCTTCTTCGTGTATGGATGCTGCGGCGCCTCGAACACCGCGCGACGCGGGCCGATCTCGACGATCTGGCCGAGATACATCACCGCGACGCGATGGCTGATGCGCTCGACCACCGCCATGTCGTGCGAGATGAACAGGTACGCGACGCCCAGCTCGCGCTGCAGGTCGAGCATCAGGTTGACGATCTGCGCCTGCACCGACACGTCGAGCGCCGACACCGACTCGTCGGCGATCACGACCTTCGGGTTCAGCGCGAGCGCCCGCGCGATCGCGATGCGCTGGCGCTGGCCGCCCGAGAATTCGTGCGGATAGCGGCGCGCGGCTTCCGGCGGCAGGCCGACCTTGTCGAGCAGCCAGTCGACGCGCGCCTGTGCTTCACGGCCGCTCGCGACGCCGTGCACGAGCAGCGGCTCCATGATCGAGAAGCCGACGGTCAGGCGCGGGTTCAGCGACGCGAACGGGTCCTGGAAGATGAACTGGATGTTCCGGCGCAGCGCCTGCAGGTCCGGGCCCTTCAGCGCGCTGATGTCGCGGCCGTCGAATTCGATCGAGCCGCTCTGCGATTCGACGAGGCGCAGCAGCGAGCGGCCGGTGGTCGACTTGCCGCAGCCCGATTCGCCGACGAGCGCGAGCGTCTCGCCCGCGCGCAGCTCGAAGCTCACGCGCTCGACCGCATGCACGTATTGCGACACGCGGCCGAACACACCGCTCTTCACCGGAAAACGCGTGACGAGATCGCGCACGCGCAGGATCGGCGGCGCGGCATGATCCACCGGCGGTTGCGCGTCGTTCGCCGCGGACGCCGTGGTCGGGGCCATGGCCGGCGCGTTCGTGCCGTCCACCTTCAGCAACGGGAATTTCTCGGGCGCGTCGGTGCCCTGCATCGAACCGAGCCGCGGCACGGCCGCGAGCAGCGCCCGCGTGTAGCGATGCGCGGGCGTCGCGAAGATGCGGTCCGACTCGCCCTCCTCGACCTTCTCGCCGCGATACATCACGAGCACGCGGTCGGCCACTTCGGCCACCACGCCCATGTCGTGCGTGATGAAGATCACGCCCATGTTCATTTCGTCCTGCAGCCCGCGCACCAGTTGCAGGATCTGCGCCTGGATCGTCACGTCGAGCGCGGTCGTCGGCTCGTCGGCGATCAGCAGCGCGGGCCGGCACGACAACGCCATCGCGATCATCACGCGCTGCCGCATCCCGCCCGACAGCTGGTGCGGATAGCGCGCGAACACGCGGCGCGCTTCGGGGATGCGCACGAGATCGAGCAGCCGCAGCGCTTCCGCGCGTGCTTCGGCCGCGCTCTTCGACTGGTGCAGCGCGATCGCCTCGCTGATCTGGTCGCCGACCGTAAACACCGGGTTCAGCGACGTCATCGGCTCCTGGAAGATCATCGCGATGTCCGCGCCGCGGATGCCGCGCATCGTCGCGGCACTGGCCCGCGCAAGATCGACCAGCGCGCCGCCACGTCGCCGGAACGCGATGCGGCCGCTCGTGATCTCGCCGCCGCCGTGCTCGACGAGCCGCATCAGCGCGAGCGACGTGACCGATTTGCCCGAGCCCGATTCGCCGACGATCGCGAGCGTCTCGCCGCGATCGACGTGAAACGACACGTTGCGCACCGCGTCGAACGTCGCGTTTTCGCGGCGGAACGTGACCGACAGGTCGTCGACGGCCACCACGCGCTGCTCGGGCAGCGCCAGGGGCGACGGGTTACGGCTCGAAGTCATGGCGTCTCTCCTCGTGCGATCCGCAATCAGGCCGCATCGTCGCGGTAGATGCCGACGACCGGCGCTTCACCGACGCGCGCGTAGCCGCGGTACATCCCTTCGGTGTTGAACGGCATCGCGACGTTGCCCCGTGCGTCGACCGCGATGATCCCGCCGCGGCCCGCGAGGCGCGGCAGCTTGTTCATCACGACGTCGTGCGCGGCGTCCGCGAGCGACGCGCCGCGATACGCGAGCTGCGCGGCCACGTCATGCGCGGTCGCGAGCCGGATGAACATCTCGCCGGTGCCTGTCGCGGAAACGGCGCAGGTCGCGTCGTCCGCATAGCAGCCGGCGCCGATGATCGGCGAATCGCCGACGCGCCCCGGCTGCTTGTTCGTGATGCCGCCCGTCGACGTCGCCGCCGCGACGTGACCGTTCAGGTCGCACGCGACCGCGCCGACCGTGCCGTGCTTGCGGTCCGGATCGAGCGGCTCGGCGGCCTGTGCGGCGCCGCCGAACGCGAAGCTGGCCGCATCGTGGTCGAGCATCATGCCGGCCGCCGCGCGCGCCTTGACCCACTGCGCATGCCGCGCTTCGGTGTCGAAGTAGCCGGGTTCGGCGAGTTCGAGCCCTTGCGCGGCCGCGAACGCATCGGCGCCCGCGCCGGCGAACAGCACGTGCTCGCTCGCCTCCATCACGCGCCGTGCGGCGAGCACCGGATTGCGCACGCGGGTCGCGCAGCAGATCGCGCCGGCGCCGAGCGTCGCGCCGTCCATGACCGCCGCGTCGAGTTCGTGCTTGCCTTCGGCCGTATAGACGGCGCCGCGCCCGGCGTTGAACAGCGGACAGTCCTCGAGCATCCGCACCGCGACGGTCACCGCGTCGAGCGCGCTGCCGCCGTCGGCCAGCACCTGTTGCGCGGCCTGCAGGATCGCGGTGAGCTCGGCGCGGTACTGGCGTTCGGTGTCGGTATCCATCGCTTCGCGCAGGATCGTGCCTGCGCCGCCGTGAATCGCGACGATCGCGGGTGAAGTCATGATTTTTTCGGACGGGGGGAAGAAGGGTTGGCGGCCGGCAGCGCCGCTTGCGGCTGCACGAGCCACGGCAGCAGGAATTCGGTCATCTCGGCCGCGGATTTCGCGGATCGGTGCGTGCGCAGCGCAACCGCATCGATCAGCGCCTCGATCATCGTCAGCACGGCCGCTTCCGACGTGGCCGCGAAACGTCGCTCGGCCTTCACGTACAGGTTCAGCGACGCGATCGGCGCGAGCGGCGATTGCGGGCCGTCGGTGATGCCGAGCACGCGCGCGCCGCGCGCCGCCGCACGGCGGGCCAGCTCGATCGTGTCCTTCACGTAGCGCGGAAACGCGAGCGCGATCACGAGATCGCGCGAATCGGCCGTGTACAGGCGTCGCGCCGCGTGCGAAGGCCCGCCGAGCAGCGCGAGCGACTGCACGCTGTCATGGCAGACGGACAGGCCGTGCTCGATCAGCCCGGCGAGAAACGCGCTCGACCCCGCGCCGAGAATCAGCACGCGTCGCGCACCGACGATCGCCTCGACCGCCGCCTCGACGTCGGCCGCGTCCAGTTGCGCGCGCGTGTTCTCGATGTTGGCGACAGCCTGGTCGAATACCGCATCGATCCAGACCGCGTCGCGTACGCCGGATTCCTGCTCCTGCGCGGAACGCAGCCGTTCGACCGGCCCGAGCGTGGCCTCGAAGCCGCGCACGAGCGCCGCGCGCATCGCCGGATAGCCGTCGAAACCGAGCGCCTTCGCGAAGCGGTTCGCGGTGGCGATCGACGCATTCACGGCCTGCGCGAGTTCGTCGATCCGCATCGTCGCCGCGCGAAACGGGTTCGCGAGCACGAATTCGCCCATGCGCCGGTGAATCGGCGTCATCAACGGCATCGCCGCCGCGATCCGCTCGGCGATCGCGGGTTCGTCGTGACTGACATCGGGCGGAACGAGAGGCGTCATGCGAAGGGTTGTTGCAAGGTTCGATGAAAATGAATTTACACAATCCGCCAACAGAAAAGAAATAAATTTTCATCCGGGTTGTCGCAGTTCATCCTGCGTCCGTCGACCGTTCGGACGAGCGGTCGGCCCCGCCGCACGGGCCTTTGACGGGCGAGCGCCCCGCGCCGCCGCTCGCGGTCGCCGCGCGCCCATCGGGAAAACCCCGAGTACGTTCGTACGAATGCAGATTCACGTTGACCGGATTCGCATTCGAACATAGGATGTTCGAAAATGATCAGTCGTCAGATAACATCGCAACTCGATGACGGCGAAATGTTCGCTCGAACACCTTGATTTCGATATGAACCGGGAAAGCCGGCGCACATCAAGATCGGACATCGTACGAATCAAAAACGAAACAAGCCATTCCTCCGGATGGCCCTCATGGACCGGGCAGGCGCCGCGCGCCGCCCTCCCTGACAGGAGACAGCAGTGAAGACAGTCAAGGCGTTGCGCTGGTGGATCATCGTGCTCGTGTGTCTCGGCACGATCCTCAACTACCTCGCACGGAATTCCCTCGCGGTGCTCGCGCCCGAGCTCAAGCAGGTGTTCGCGATCTCGACGCAGCAGTACTCGTACATCGTCGGCGCGTTCCAGATCGGCTACACGATCATGCAGCCGGTGTGCGGATTCATCGTCGACCTGATCGGGCTGCGGCTCGGGTTCGCGCTGTTCGCGATGCTGTGGTCGGTGGTCGGCGTCGCGCACGGCTTCGCATCCGGCTGGCTGTCGCTCGGCATCCTGCGCGGCTTTCTGGGGCTGTTCGAGGCCGCCGCGATTCCGTCGGGGATGAAGGCCGTCGCCGAATGGTTTCCCGATCGCGAGAAATCCGTCGCGGTCGGCTACTTCAACGCGGGTACGTCGCTCGGCGCCGCGATCGCGCCGCCGCTCGTCGTGTTCATCTCGATGCGGTTCGGCTGGCAGGCCGCGTTCATGGTCACCGGCGCGCTCGGGTTCGTCTGGGCCGCGCTCTGGTACACGCAGTACCGCTCCCCGGCCGACCATCCGCGCATCACGCTGCGGGAACGCACGCTGATCCGCGACGGCCAGGCGACGATGCCGCCGGTGTCGAAGCGCCGCATCCGCGACGTCGTCACCGCACGGCGCTTCTGGGCGATCGCGCTGCCGCGCTTCTTCGCGGAACCCGCGTGGCAGACCTTCAGCTTCTGGATTCCGCTGTACCTCGCGACCGAGCGCCACATGCCGCTCACGCAGATCGCCGTATTCGCGTGGATGCCGTTTCTCGCGGCCGACCTCGGCGGCATCGCGGGCGGCTACCTGTCGCCGTACCTCGCGAATCGCTTCAAGCTGCCGCTCGTGTGGTCGCGCGTCGCCGGCGTCGCGCTCGGCGCGGTACTGATGCTCGGGCCCGCGATGATCGGGCTCGTGTCGTCGCCGTACACGGCGATTGCGCTGTTCTGCGTCGGCGGCTTCGCGCACCAGATGATCTCCGCGCTCGTCAACACGCTGTCGGCCGACGTGTTCGATCCCGAGGAAGTCGGCACGGCGAGCGGCTTCGCCGGGATGGCCGCGTGGATCGGCGGCCTCGGCTTCTCGTTGCTGGTCGGCGCGCTCGCCGACAAGATCGGCTACGCGCCGCTGTTCGCGTGCCTCGGCCTGTTCGACCTCATCGGCGTCACGCTGCTCGCGCTGCTGATCCGCGGGCAGTCGAAGCAGGAACGCCTGCTCGCGCAGCACGCCTGACCTCCGTTTTCACCAGGAATCGCATTCATGACTTCGCTTCTTCATCCGCCCGTGTTCCGCGTCGCCAGCCACCACGCAAACCGCGTGCTGCTCGCAGCCGATACCGGCGCCACCGTCGAAATCTTCGTGCTCGAGGACGACATCGTGCGAGTGCGCGTGCTGCCCGACGCGACGGCGCGCACCCCGCGCACGTGGACGATCGCGCCGGGCCTCGACGACGTGCCGCTCGACGGGCGCGACCGCCTCGACCTGAGCGGCTTCGCGCTGCCCCACTACGACTTCGTCGAAGACGACGACGCCGTACGCATCGAAACCGCGCAGGTCCGGCTCGCGGTGCGCCGTCAAGGCGGCCATTGCACGTGGTCGATGCGCGGCGCGGACGGCACATGGCGCATCGCGCTCGCCGACCGCGCGACGCAGGCATACAACTTCGGCTGGTGGGACGATCGCGCGTATCACTACGTCGCCCGCGAGCGCGGCGACAAGGTATTCGGCCTCGGCGAACGCGCGGGCGAACTCGACCGCACGGGCGCGCGCTTCGAGATGCGCAACATCGACGCGATGGGCTACAGCGCGAAGCACACGGACCCGCTGTACAAGCACATTCCGTTCTACATCACGTGGTCGCCCGATGCGTGCCAGGGGTTCGGGCTGTTCTACGACACGCTGTCCGACTGCGCGTTCGACATGGGCCGCGAGCTCGACAACTACCACGGGCTCTATCGCTATTTCGTCGCCGAGCACGGCGATCTCGACTACTACTTCATCGCGTCGCCCGCTACGCCGCTCGCGGCCGCGCGGCGCTTCACGTCGCTGACCGGGCGCCCCGCACGCACGCCGAAATGGGGGCTCGGCTATTCGGGCTCGACGATGAGCTACACCGACGCGCCGGACGCGCAGCAGCAGATGAACCGGTTCGTCGAGCAGTGCGACGAGCACGACATCCTGTGCGATTCGTTCCACCTGTCGTCGGGTTATACGTCGATCGGCGCGAAGCGCTACGTGTTCAACTGGAACCGCGACAAGTTTCCCGACGCGAAGGGTTTCGTGCAGCATTATCGCGACCACGGCATCCGCCTGTGCGCGAACATCAAGCCGTGCCTGCTGCGCGACCACCCGGCCTTCGACGACGCCGCGCGACGCGGGCTGCTGATCCGTTCCGCATCGGGCGAGCCCGCGTGGGTGCAGTTCTGGGACGAAGTCGGTGCGTACATCGACTTCACGCAGCCGGACGCCTACCGGTGGTGGCAGGAGCAGGTCACGTCGGCGCTGCTGGAATACGGGATCGAATCGACCTGGAACGACAACAACGAATACGAGATCTGGTCGCCCGACGCGATCGCGCACGGTTTCGGCCAGCCGTTTCCGGCGCGCGAAGCGAAGGTGCTGCAGACGATGCTGATGATGCGCGCGTCGCGCGACGCGCAGCGCGCGCATGCGCCGGCGCGGCGGCCGTTCCTCGTGTCGCGCTCCGGCGGCGCCGGCATGCAGCGCTACGTGCAGACGTGGTCGGGCGACAACACCACGTCGTGGGAGACGCTGCGCTACAACCTGAAGATGGGCCTCGGGCTCGCGCTGTCGGGCGTGTCGAACATCGGCCACGACATCGGCGGCTTCTCCGGCCCCGCGCCGTCGCCCGAATTGCTGCTGCGCTGGGTGCAGTTCGGCATCTTCATGCCGCGCTTCAGCATTCATTCGTGGAATGACGACGGCACCGTCAACGAACCGTGGATGTACCCGGAGATCACCGCACAGGTCGCGGCGCTGATCAAGCAGCGCTACCGGCTGCTGCCCTACCTCTATCACCTGCTGTGGCTGTCGACGACACGCTGCGAGCCCGTGCTGCGGCCGACCCTCGCCGATTTCCCCGGCGATGCGCGCTGCTACGACGCCTGCGACGACATGATGCTCGGCGACGCGCTGCTGGTCGCGCCGGTCGTCGAGCCCGGCCAGACCGAACGCACGGTGTACCTGCCGTCGGGCGCACGCTGGACGTGCTGCGCGAGCGCGCAGTCGTTCGACGGCGGCGCGAGCGTGACGCTGCCCGCGCCGCTCGACACGCCGGTGATGCTGCTGCGCGAAGGCCGCGTGCTGCCGCTGAACGTCGCCGAACAGCATTTTGGTGCGCGCGCCGACACGCGCGGCTTCCTCGTCGCACCGCGCATCGAGGACGGCGTCGCATACGGCGAATGCATCGAGGACGACGGCGAGACGGAAGCGTGGCGCGACGGCGAATACGGACTGTGGCGCATCGAGACCGGCCGCGAGGCGTCGGGCGTGCTCGGCGTGTCGGTCCGCTGGGACGGCCGCCTGGTACGCCCGGCCCACCGCATCGAGATCCTGCTGCCCGCGTCGCTGCAAGGCCCGGTTGCGATGCGCGGCGCGCGCGTCGAGCAGGATGCGCGGGACGGGGCATGGCGCCGCCTCGTCGTCGCGTTCGACCACTGAGCCAACCCGATCAGGCGGGCCGCTCGCGCGGCCCGCCGCCTGCCACAGAGGAGGCGTTCAACCTCCCGCCCCCTTGAAAAGATGAAGAGACACGGAGATCGACAATGAAAGCACCCGTCAACCGTTATGCAATCCTGATCTTGTCGGCCGCGTCGCTCGGCACGACCGCTGCCCATGCGCAGAGCAGCGTCACGCTGTACGGCGTCGTCGACGATTCGCTCGCGTACGTGAACAACCAGCAAGGGCACTCGAACATCTACATGCGCGACGGCAATCTGTATGCGTCGAAGTTCGGGCTGCGCGGCGACGAGGATCTCGGCGGCGGCACGCACGCGATCTTCGACCTGCAGGCCGGCTTCAACCTGAATACCGGCGCGCAGGCCGCCGCCGGCACGATGTTCAATCGCCAGGCCTTCGTCGGCCTACGCAACGCCAGCTACGGCACGGTAACGGCCGGCCGCCAGTACACGCCCTACTTCCTGTTCGTCGGCCCGTACGCGTCGAGCAGCTGGCTGACCGGCGCGACCGGTGCGCATCCGGGCGACATCGACGGACTCGACACGACGATCCGCGTGAACAATTCGGTTACCTACACGTCGCCGACCTTCGCCGGGCTGACCGCGAGCGCGATGTACGCATTCGGCGGCATTGCCGGTGCGACCGGCAAGGGCAACACGTTCAGCGCCGCGCTGCGCTACGCGAACGGGCCGATCGGGATCGCGGCCGGCTACCTGCGGATCAACAGCTCGGGCTCGTCCGCGGGTTTCCTGAACCCGGCCACCGCGTCGTCGGGCAGCTTCGCGGTGTCCGTGCTGAACCAGGGCTACCTGACCGCGAAGGCCGTCGAGCAGATCGCGGCGGCCGGCAACTACACGCTCGGCGACCTGACGATGGGGCTCAACTATTCGAACGTGAAGTATCTGCCGGGCAACGGCTCGACCTTCACCGACACGGCCGTGTTCAACACCTACGGTGCGCTTGCCGCGTACCGCTTCACGCCGGCGTTCTCGGTGGCCGGCGCATTCGCGTACACGCTTGCATCAAAGGCGAACGGCGTCGCGAACGCGGCCCGCTATCAGCAGTACTCGCTGAAGGAGTCGTACAGCCTGTCGAAACGCGCGACGCTCTATGCGCTGCAGGCGTACACGCATTCGAGCGGACGGACGCTCGGCGCGCAAGGCGCCAGCCATATCGTCGACGCGGCGCCGATCGTCGGCGATTCGCAGCAGCTCACGCCGTCGACGACGCACGGCCAGTTCGTCGGCATGGCCGGGATCGCCGTCACGTTCTGAACCCGCCGAACGGCGCCTTTCGCGCGCCGTCTTCTACCTGGACGAGGCGCATGCGCGCCGTCCGGGGCGCCCGACATGCATTCGCCGCCGCGTTTGCCCCGCCTCGCCGACCCATGCGTGCGCCGCGCGGGTTTTCTCGATCTCTCTGATACCTTACAATTCGTCAGGTTTACCCTTCTGCATGCCCTCTTCTTGCAGTCCTGACACCGCGGTACACTCGACGCACGCCGTATCAGGGTCCGACGCGCCACAGGCGCGCCGGGCGGCGTTGCGCCTCGTTGCGCCCACAACTGGATACCCGCCATGCCGGATTCCCGTCCCACGCCCCGCACGACATTCAAGCCGCAGGTCGTCCTGCCGGCGCTCGCCGTCATCGGCGCGCTGCTCGTCGTGTGCGCACTGCGCCCGAGCGAAGCCGGCGCGCTGTTCTCCGCCGGCCAGCAATGGGTCATCGCACGGTTCGACTGGTTCTACGTGCTCGCCGTCACCGGCTTCCTCGCGTTTCTCGTGCTGATCGCCGCCAGCGATTTCGGCAATATCCGGCTCGGCCCCGACGATGCCGAACCCGAATTCAGCTTCGTGTCGTGGACGGCGATGCTGTTCGCGGCCGGCATGGGCATCGGCCTGATGTACTTCGGCGTCGGCGAGCCGATGCAGCATTTCCTGAAGCCGCCGACCGTCGATCCCGGCACGCCCGCCGCCGCACGCGAAGCGATGCTGATGACCTTCTTCCACTGGGGCTTCCATGCGTGGGCGATCTACGGGCTGATGGGGCTCGTGCTCGCGTACTTCGGCTTTCGCTACAACCTGCCGCTGACGCTGCGCTCGGGCCTGTATCCGGTGCTGCGCGAGCGCATCAACGGCTGGATCGGCCACACCGTCGATGCGTTCGCGCTGGTCGGCACGGTCGCCGGCATCGCGACGACGCTCGGCTACGGCGTGATGCAGCTGAGCGCGGGCCTGCATACGGTCGCCGGCTGGGATACGGGCGGCAACCTGTTCCGCATCGGGCTCGTCGCGGTCGTCGTGATCCTCGCGGGCGTGTCGGCCGCGACCGGCCTCGACAAGGGCGTGCGCCGGCTGTCCGAGCTGAACCTGCTGCTCGCGTTCCTGCTGCTCGCATTCGTGGTCGTGGCGGGCCCGACGGCGTTCCTGCTGCGCGCGCTCGGCGACAACATCGGCCAGTACCTGTCGAGCCTCGTCGACCTGTCGTTCCGCACGTACGCGTACGCGCCGCCGCGCGAGGAAGGCTGGTTCGGCGGCTGGACGATCCTGTACTGGGCGTGGTGGGTGTCGTGGTCGCCGTTCGTCGGCATGTTCATCGCGCGCATCTCGCGCGGCCGCACGATCCGCCAGTTCGTGATCGGCGTGCTGCTCGTGCCGACCGCGTTCAACCTCGTCTGGATGACCGTATTCGGCAACAGCGCGATCTGGCTCGATACGCACGGCGCGGCCGGCGCGCTCGCGCAAACGGCGACCAACGTCGATGCGCTGCTGTTCCGCTTCTTCGATTTCCTGCCGTTGCCGCAACTGCTGTCGATCGTCGCGATCGTGCTGATCGCGGTGTTCTTCGTGACGTCCGCCGATTCGGGCGCGTTCGTGATCGACCAGATCGCGACGCGCGGCAACGCGCATTCGCCGGTCTGGCAGCGACTGTTCTGGGCCGCGCTGCTCGGCGTGACGGCCGCGGTGCTGCTCGTCGCGGGCGGACTGGGCGCGCTGCAGGCGATGACGCTGATCGCCGCGCTGCCAGTCGCCATCATCATGCTCGCGCTCTGCTACGGGCTGTGGCGCGGGCTCGCGGCCGACCGCGCGCACTATTCGCAGGACGTTGCGCCTGCAACGAGCTTCTGGACCGGCCAGCACTGGCGCCATCGCCTGACGCACATCCTGCGGCAAACGACCGAGACGGAAGCGCGCCAGTTCGTCGCGGAAACGGTCGAACCCGCGCTGCGCAAGGTCGCCGACGAGTTGCGCGCGAGCGGCGTCGATGCGCACGTGCAACGCGACAGCGACGATGCGGTGCGGCTGACCGTGCCGACCGCCGAGCACCGCGATTTCGTGTACGGCGTGCGCGTCACCGTGAAATCCGCGGCCGCGTTCCTGGTGCGCGAGGCCGCCGAGCCGGACGAATCGCGTGCACACGTGTACGGCATCGTCACGTTCTTCGAGGACGGGCGGCTCGGCTACGACGTCGAATACCTGCGCGGCGACGAAGTGATCGCCGACGTGCTGCGCCAGTACGAACGCTACGTGTCGCTCGCGGCAGACAAGCGCACGCATCTGCTGAGCCGTGCGCCGGGGCACGCGACGGAGTCCGAATGAGCGGGCTGCTGCACAGCCGCGCTGCCGACGTCATCGCGCTCGGCACGCTCGCCGTGCTCTACCTCGGCGGCGCCGGCGTCGCGCTGTGGCGAATCCGCGCCGCGGCGCCGCTCGGCAAGGTCTACTGGATCGTCTGCGCGGCGCTGCTGGCCGGCGGCGCCGTCGCGATGGGCGGCAACCTGTCGCCGGTGCCGAACAGCGGCGAAATGCCGCCCGGTTTCGCGCTCGGCGCCGAAGCCGTCCTGCTCGGGCTCGCGCTGGCGGCCGGTGGCTGCGCGTGGCTGATGCTGCGCGCGCGCAAACACTGACGCACGCAGGTCGCGCAGCCCCGGCTTCATCACGCGGGCACGGCCACATGCGGGGCGAACGAGCGGCCATGCCCTTCCTCATCCGCTGCTTTCACACTAGTCATGCGGACGGCGCACGGGCCGTCACGAGCCAGCACGCCGCGTCGAAACGCACTTCGGCGCCACACACGTACCGCTCGAAAGCCGCGCGCATCGCGTCCACCACACGCCGCCGCGTCGCCTCGTCCGTCTCCCGCAACGCAAGGCCGACCGGGCCCAGCCGGGCAATGTAGTCGTCCAGCTCGGACGTCGGCAGCATGCACACCCGGTCGACCGGCTCGATCGCAACGTCGGCCCAGCCGCTGTCCGACAGCACCGACGCGATCCGCTGGCGGTCGCCGAACGCGAACTGCCCCGGCGCGCCGGGCTGCCGCGCGGGCAGGTTCGGCAGCAACGGCGCAGCCGCCCGCTCGGCCGTCGTCATGAACGGGTTGTCGGCCGCGCCGCGCCACGCGACGAACCGCATCGGCGCGCCCGCTCGCGCGGCCTGCCGCAGATTCGCGAACGCCCGTACCGGGTCGTCGAAGAACATCACGCCGAGGCGCGACACGATCAGGTCGACGCTCGCCGGTTCGAATGCGTGCGTCTGCCCGTCCGCGCACACGAACCGGACGCGCAGGTCGCTGCGTTCGGCACGCGCGCGTGCGGCGTCGATCATCCGCGCCGAAATGTCGATGCCCGTGCACTGCGCGTTCGCGCCGAGCCGCCGCGCGATCGCGAGCGTGACCGCGCCCGTGCCGCAGCCGACGTCGAGCACGCGGGTGGCCGACGACGCGGCCGCGGCATCCGCCAGCAGCGTTTCGAACGGCTCGAACATCCGGTCCAGCAGCGCCTGCGCATCGACCCATGCGCGGCCAGACGGACCGTTCCATAACGCCGATTGCGCTTCGTTGGGCCGGTTGGCTTCCATCGTCGATCCCCTTCGATTCATTGATGACGAACCGGACTGTGCTGCTTCAAGCCGGCTTGAAGTCAAGGTCGGCCGATATGCGCCCGCCACGCCCTCGTTTTCACATTTCTTACATTCTCGCTGCGTATCGTTGACGACTTTCCTACGGTGCCCGGCCCTCCCATGCGACGACTCCTCACGCGCGCGCTGCTCGTGCGCTGCGCTCCCCTTGCTGCCCTCGCCGCGCTGTCCGCGTGCTCGAATCACATCGATACGCCCGACGATCCGGCCAGCGCGTCGGCCAACGTCCAGGCCGCATGGGTCGAGATCGGCGAGGCGAACCAGGCGATCGCGCGCGTGATCACGAACTACACGCCCGCATCGGCCGGCGATCCGTCGTGCCCGCAACTGACCGTCGACGGCAAGGTATCGCGCATGGCGCTGCGCGCGGGCGCCGCGACCGTCGCCCAGCGGCCGACCGCGAGCGACCCGGCCGATTCGAAACCGTCGAGCTTCCCGGTGTCCGTCTGCGAAACCACGCTGCCGGCCGGCGCACAGGCGGCTAGCGTCGCGGGCCGCACGCTGCCGCTGCCGAAAGCGCAGCCGCAGCGCGTCGCGATCATCGCCGACACCGGCTGCCGGATGAAGAAGGCCGACAACGCATGGCAGGCGTGCAACGACGCCGCGGTCTGGCCGCTCGACACGATCGCGGCCAGCGTCGCGAAGCTGTCGCCCGATCTCGTGCTGCACGTCGGCGACTACCACTATCGCGAGAACGCGTGCCCGCCCGACATCGCCGGCTGCAAGGACAGCCCGTGGGGCTACGGCTGGGATACGTGGCAGGCCGACCTGTTCCGCCCGGCCGCGCCGTTGCTCGCGAAGGCGCCGTGGGTCGTCGTGCGCGGCAACCACGAGGAATGCGCGCGTGCGGGCCAGGGCTGGTTCCGCTTCCTCGACCCGCGCCCGTATTCGGCCGCGCGTTCGTGCGACGATCCGGCCAACGACACCAACGCGAACTATTCGGAGCCCTATGCGGTGTCGCTCGGCGGCGGCTCGCAGGTGATCGTGTTCGACACCGCGAAGGTCGGCCGCACGCCGCTCAAGACGACCGACGCGCAGTTCGGCATCTACCAGAAGCAGTTCCAGACGGTCGCGGCGCTCGCGTCGAAGGCCGGCATGACGACGACGATCTTCACGAACCATCATCCGATCCTCGCGTTCGCGCCGATCGCCGGCAGCACGCCGGCGCCGGGCAACCTCGCGCTGCAGTCGGTGATGTCGAGCCTCAACGCGCAGGCGTACTACCCGCCGGGCGTGCACGTCGCGCTGCACGGCCACGTGCACGATTTCCAGGCGATCGACTTCTCGTCCGGGCACCCGGCGACGATCGTGTCCGGCAACGGCGGCGACAACCTCGACGTCGCGCTGCCCGACCCGTTCCCGGCCGGCCTGACGCCCGCGCCGGGCGCGGTGATCGAACGGCTGTCGCACAACAACAGCTTCGGCTTCCTGATCATGGAGCGCAACGCCGCGCCGGCGACGGGCTGGACGTTCCATGCGTATTCGGCGGCCGGCAAGCTGCTGGCGTCGTGCAATCAGTCGGGCAGGACGCTCGCCTGCGACAAGACGGGGTTCATCGCGCCGTGACGGAAGAAGTTCGATGTGACGCCCACGGCGGGCGCGGCCGGCAGACGCTGCACACGCTTGCCGCCACCCTGCTCGCCGGCCTGGCGCTCGCAGTTCACGCCGCGCCGGCCGAAACGGTCCTGCTTCCCGGCGCGCCGCCGTCGCGCGTCGTCGACACGATCGGCAACGGCACGCCGCAGGTGACGGGCAAGGTCGACGCGGCCACCGCGCGCTTCGCGCCGGACCCGACGCTCGTCGCGCTCGGCCGCCGAATCTTCTTCGACCCGCGGCTGTCCGAGCCGCGCGGCATGTCGTGCGCGGGCTGCCACGATCCGGGCCGCGCGTTCGCGCCGACACTGTCGGCCGCATCGCTCGCGGGGCCCGGCGTGCCGGAAGGCAGCCGGCCCGGACGCTTCAGCCAGCGCAATGCGCCATCGCTGCTCTATGTGCGCTACGTACCGCGCCGCCACTTCTACCAGGACGACGATGCGCCCGCGCCGTCGCCGTTCGGCGGCCTGTTCAGCGACGGTCGCGCGGATACGCTCGCCGAACAGATCCGCGGGCCGCTGTTCGATCCGAACGAGATGAACAACCGGTCGCCGGCCGCGCTGCTGCGCAAGGTCGATGCGACCGAACTCGCGACCGATCTCGCCGCGCGCTTCGGCGCGCCGGTGCGGCGCGATCCCGAGCAACTGATGCGCGCGCTGGGCGCCGCCGTCGAAGCCTATCTGCAGAGCGACGAGATGGCGCCATTCACGTCGCGCTTCGACACATTCCTGCGCACGCGCAAGCCGCTCGCGCCGGCCGAGATGCGCGGCCTCGCGCTGTTCCGGAATCCGGACAAGGGCAATTGCATGACCTGCCATACGCTGTCGGACACGTCGAGCCGACCGGAACGCTCGCTGTTCACCGATTTCGGCTACGACGCGATCGCCGTGCCGCGCAATCGTGCGCTACCTGCGAACCGCGATCCGCGCCATTTCGACAACGGGCTGTGCGACACCGCGCGGCGGCTGCGCTGGCCCGAGCCGACGCAATGGTGCGGCTACCTGCGCACGCCGGGGCTGCGCAACGTCGCGCTCAAGCAGACATTCATGCACAACGGCGTGTTCACGACGCTGCGCGACGCGGTCGCGTTCTACAACACGCGTTCGACCGATCCCGGCTTCTGGTATCACGGCGCCCAAACGTTCGACGACGTGCCGGCCGCCTATCGCGGCAACATCAACGTCAATTCGACGCCGATGAACCGCCGGCCCGGCACGCCGCCCGCGCTGACCGATGCGGAAATCGACGACATCGTCGCGTTCCTCGGCACGCTGACCGACGCGCGCTATACCGGCCGGGCCGCGCCGGCCGCCGCTACGGCCCCGGCGGCCCGGGTTGCGCGCACCGCCGCGCCGGTGCGCTGACCCTGGCCGAACGGCCAGCCGACGCGCCCCCGCTTGCGGTTCGCGCAAACACTGGTTATATTTACAGCACTGTATTTATGAACAGTGAGGTGCGCGATGGAACATCTGGTCCGTATCGTCAACGACACCGATCGCCAAGTGCTGGCGTGGCTGCGTGCCCAGGTCGGCGATGCCCGCGTCGAGCGCGCGGCGCGTCAGCTCGGGCATACGCGCAAGCCCTTTCCGTCCGCCGTGTGCCGGTATCTGGGCATGAGCGCGCCGGCCACGCTGCGTCCGGCGCCCGCCCGGCCGCGCGCGGCACGCGATTTCTCGGTCGGCGATCGTTACCTGTCGCTGATCCGCCAGCACCTCGCCACGCACGCGGTCGGCCGATGAAATGGCGGCGGCTTGCCGGTTCGGTACCGCGTCCGGCCGGAGCACTCGCGTATTCGGAAATCCGGCCCGCTGCCGCCGTCACGCTTACGCGGCCGCCATGGCTTCCCGTACGAGGCGGCCGAGTGTGTCGAACGCCGCCTCGTGCGCCGCATCGAATACGCGCGTGCAGGCGAGCCGGATATAGCCGTCGAAACGGTCCGAATTCGAGAAGATCGAACCGGGCGCGATCTTGACGCCATGCGCCAGCGCCGCGTCGAACAGCGCATCGGAGCGCACGCCTTCCGGCAACGCGATCCACAGCAGCATCCCGCCCAGCGGCTGGTTCATCCGCGTGCCGGCCGGGAAATGCCGCGCAATTGCGTCGATCGTCACGTCGCGCTGCACACGCAATTGTTCGCGGAACCGGTGCAGGTGCCGATCGAACGCGCCCGAGCCCACGAATTCAGCGGCGACGGCCTGCAACAGCGCGGCGTTGTGTCGGCTGTGCGCGAATTTCAGCATCCGCGCGCGCGCATGCCAGCGGCCCGCACTCATCCAGCCGAGCCGCATCCCGGGGGCCAGCACCTTGTTGAACGACGGGCAGTAGATCACCGTGCCGTCGCGGTCCCATGCCTTGACCGGCCTGACCGCCTGCGGCGCCTCGACGAGTTCGCGATAAGGCTCGTCCTCGATCACGGCCACGCCGTGGCGCGAGCACAGCGCGACGAGCTCGGCCTTGCGCGCGTCGGGCATCACGCAGCCGAGCGGGTTTTGCAGGTTCGGCACGACGACCACGGCCCGGATGTCCGGATAGGCAGCCAGCGCCACGTCGAGCGCCTCGATCGACAGGCCCGTCGTCGGGCTTGCCGGGATTTCGAGCGCCTTCAGGCCGAGGCTTTCGAGCAACTGGATCAGGCCGAAGAAGGCCGGCGATTCGATCGCGATCGTGTCACCGGGCCGCGCGACCGCCCGCAATGCGAGATTCATCGCATCGACGCCGCCGCTCGTCGACATCACGTCGTCCGGCGTCAGCGTCACGCCGTAAGACAACGCGCGTTTGGCCATCGTCTGCCGGAATTCGGGCGAACCGCCGACGGGCCCCGCGTCGGTCAGCAACGTGGGCTTGCGCCGCAGCAGCCGGATCGCCAACGCCTGCAGGCGCTCGGTCGGATATAGCGTGGCGTGCGCGGATGCGCCGCCCAGATTCAATGCATCGGTCGCCGCGTTCGCACGGTCGATCACGCGCGATACGCGTTCGTGCAGCCCGGCGAACGGCGGCTCGACGCTCAACGGCGGCCCGTCGCTTTCCGGCAGCGCGTCGAGCACGGCCGCCGCGCGGCGGCGCACGAAGTAACCCGAGCGCGGCTTCGCGTCGCACCAGCCCGCATCCTCGAGCCGCCGAAACGCCTGGATCGCGGTCGACAGGCTCACACCGTGCTGCGCCATGCACGCGCGGACCGACGGCATCCGGTCGCCGGGCGCCAGCGTGCCGGCCGCGATGATGCGGCGGTAATGTTCGGCGAGCCGTTCGTAAAGCGGCTCGCCGTCCATCGGCAAAGGCGTGCGGGATGCGTCGGCGAAAATCGTCATGCGGGCCATCGTGCCCGCGGCATCCAGCGCACGCCAGATACAGATCCGGGGAAAACCCACCGATACAGCAGCCCGAAATCATCACCTGCACCGCAACAGATTCCCGTCCCCTGAATCTGCCGTGCGCACGTCCGTTTCCTTAACCTGATTGCATGCTGTCGCCTCGTCGTCGCGAGGCCGCCCAACCGGAGCAACCGGGGAAAAGGAATCACCATGCGGACGCAACACCTCCGGCTCGACGCCGGGCAAAGCCACTTTGCGTGGTTCGACAAGGGCAGCCAGTTGATCGTGCTGGACGGCGCGCTGGCGGTCACGCTGTGCCACGGCGGCCTCGACTGGTTGCCCGATGTACCGCAATACATTCGCCGCGAACTCGACGAAGGCGAATGCCTGACGCTCGAAACCGCCGGTCATGTCGCGCTGTCGGCTCGCGGCAGTCGCGTGGTCAGCACGACGATCGTGGAACCCTCGGGTCGAAGCGGCATGCTCCCGGTGTGGCGCGGCATCCTGCGCCGGCTGTCCGGGAAAGTGCACGGCGGCCGTCACGTGAGCGAGCATTTCTGACATCGCGACTCGCCTGCCGCCGGAAACACCGGGAAGTCATCGCATCATCGCGGCGACCGACGAACGCATGATGTTCCGGGCAACCTGAAGCCGCGCGCGATAAATGCGCTGGCTCAAGCGCGATAAATAGGTAGGTGGGAAAATTTCGCGTGGCGTAATTATATTTCCGCCCATGAAAAAGACCGGTCGCGTCGCCGACCGGTCCTGCCAAATACGATCACTTCCTTGCAGCAGCCTCGATCGCGTCCGTGTCCCACTTCCCGCGTCGCGTTGCCTCGGCCAGCATGCCCAGGGTCAACGGGTGGCGCTTCGGCGGCCGGAGCCGCTTCACGAACAGCCCGATGAGGGACGACAGCAGTTCCTGACCTTCCGGGCCGAAATAACGCCGGTACGGGAACCCCTCGGCGTCGACGTTGAATGTCTTCGCCCAGTTGTCGATAAACTCGACACCGTCAAGGCCAGTCACGCCGAGATCCTCCTCAAGCCGTGTCTCCGGCTGGAGATTCAGCTTGCCGAACAACGGCCGACCAAGCTCCTTGCGAGCGAAGGCTTCAAAACGTTCCCAGGTATCGTCTTTCATGGTTCAGAGCACCCGGTCTTCGGGCTTCACCAGTCGGTTGTAGGTCATCACGGTGTTGCGCATGATCAGGTAGGCATCGCGCGCCAAGAACACCTCGCCTACGATGGGAATCGTCCGGCCGACCCACGCACCGAGGCGGTGGGTGAACGAGATCCGTATACCGGACAGCCCGACGCCCGTGATCATCGGCAAGCGAAATGGCAGCGTCTGAGGAAACAGTTTGCGGGCGGCAAGCGAGGCGACGGAAGTGCCCGGCGTAGCCCCGGCGACCTTGCCAGGGACAGGGACGTCACCCTGACCGAGCAGCATTGCCGACGCGGCGGCCAGATCGTCCAAACCGAGCTGCTTGCGCGTCTCGTCGAACGCTACCAGGGCGAAGACGTCGACAGGACGCAGATTGTGCCAAGTACCGTACGTGTATCGATTTTCACTCATTCATTTTTCTCCTGAACCAGCAAGGGCGCTGCTCTCTCAGCGTGTACCTCTTGGGAAGGCGCTACTTTACCGCATCGCCTAGAACAGCCCGGCCGGCACCGCCGCTCGGTCCCAGCTGTAGACGATCAGCTCGCCGCGCACGGCATCGCGGCCGCTCTTGCCGACCGTGTAGCTCAGGCTGGTTTCTTCCATCTCGAACCCATCGAACACGCGCCGGATATCCGGATGGTCGTTGATGCTGACCATGATCTTGCCGGCGCAAGTTCGCATGGTGGCCGCCATCTGTTCGTATTCCTCGAATGGGAACGCGACACCGTAGCCCTCGGTCTGCCAGTACGGCGGATCGCAGTAGAAGAACGTGTGCGGCCGGTCGTAGCGGGTGATGCAGTCGCGCCACGACAGGTTCTCGACCGTGGTGCCCTGGGCGAGCCGAAGATGGGCGGCCGACACGCTCTCTTCGATGCGCAGGAGGTTGATTGTCGGGGCTGTGGCCGCCGTGCCGAAGGTTTGCCCCTCGACCTTGCCACCGAACGCATGCTGCTGCAGGTAGTAGAAGCGCGCGGCGCGCTGGATGTCGGTGAGCGTTTCCGGGACCGTCTCCTTGTGCCACTTGAACACCTGCCGGCTCGCCAGCGCCCATCGGAATTGGCGCACGAATTCCTCGTAGTGGTGCTGGATCACCCGGTAGAGGTTCACGAGTTCACCATTGATATCGTTGATGACCTCGACCTCGGCCGGATGCCGCAGAAAATACAGTGCGGCGCCGCCAGCAAAGACTTCGACATAGCAGCTGTGAGGCGGGAACCGAGAGAGCAAGGTGTCTGCTAGTCGGCGCTTTCCGCCAATCCAGGGGATGATGGGTTGAGCGTACATTTTTGAAAGTCGTTTTCGTGTCGTTAAACAATGGCAAGGATTGACGGCGGGCACATCGTCATGGGATGACGACATCCAGAACGTCATCCTCGATCGCCACAGGTGCGCCAGCCGCGACCGGCAGAGCATGGATGCGCAGCCGCGTACCTGGAGCGTACGCCGGCAGCAACAGCTCGGAACCAATGACCGTCAGCCGGCCGGCGATCGGCATCTGCTGCTCCGGCCCGCCGTTGATCGCCACATGCACGTCGGCGCCGACCGCGCCGTCGTCGTCGACATCGGGGACGCGCTGGCGAAGCTGGATGCAGCTGATCGTCTGCTTGGCGGGACGGTCGATCTATATCGAGAGATCGCGGGCATGCTTGAGAGCACGACGAGAGCCAATTTCGAGGCTCAGGGTCGGCCCGCGTGGGTACCGCTGGCAAAATCCACGGAGAGAGAGAAGCTGAAGCGCAACAAGGGGAGCAGCGTCCTGAAGATATTGCAGGATCGCGGAACCCTTGCCGGAAGCATTTCGGCCGACTTCGGGGGCGGACCACGCGCTCATTGGTGTCGCCGCACCATACGCGGCTATTCATCAGTGCGGCGGAACCGTTACCCATCCGGCACGTAGCACCAAGGTGCGGCTCCGGACTGACGCCAAGGGGAGCCTCGCCCGGCAGGCCGATCACAAGAATTTGGCGGTCTTCGCCCGGTACTCCCATAAACGGGTGCGGGAGAGCTGGCACGAGGTCGGGGAGTACAACGTCAAGATTCCGGCCCGGCCGTATCTGCCGTTTAGCGGGCCACCGAACGCGCCCGTCCTGCAGCCCGAAGCCGAGCGCGGCATTGAGGCGATTGTGGATAAGTTGCTGCGCCAGGCGTTCGAGGGGCCTGTCCGTAATTTCGTGTTCGAGGCATATTCTTGTCCCAAGGAGAACGTATGCCTCGCAAACCGAAAGCCAAGCTGGCAGAACTGCCGGCGATTCCCGCTGAGCTGCTGGAGCAGTTCGGCA
>NZ_JAUJPV010000040.1:0-24630 GCF_030481585.1 Burkholderia sp. AU45388
GAAAATGGGGTTGCGAAAAACGGCAAAAAACCGCAATCTTGAAGCCGTTCGAATCCGCGTTTTACTCCCGTTTCTGCTGGCCTCTTTACGCCGATCAACCCCGGCTTCTTTACGGCGATCATTGACAGAAGGCGCCGCCGATGTGGCGGCCGCTCACGAAACGACACGGTCGCGTCGCGAAGGTGCGAGCCGCAAACCGCTGCCCGATCACCTTGAGCGCGAAGAGCGGATCCACTTGCCCGCTGCCGCTGACTGCCCCGATTGCGGTGGGCGGCTTAAGCCGCTGGGCGAAGACGTCGCCGAACAACTTGAGTACGTGCGGGCGCACTTCCGCGTGATCCGCCACCGCCGTCCGAAACTGGCCTGCACGTGCTGCGATCGCATCTTGCAAGCGTCGGCACCGAGTCGGCCGATCGATCGCGGCATCCCGGGCCCAGCGCTGCTCGCGCACATTGCCGTGTCGAAGTTCGCTTACCACATCCCGCTGCACCGCCAGGCAGTCATATATGCACGCGACAGCGTTGAGATCGATCCCGGCACGATGGGCTACTGGATGGGCAGCATCGTGGGCTTGCTTGCACCGTTGGTCGACGCGGTGCGCCGCTACGCGCTGATCGGCAACAAGGTCCACGCGGATGACACGCCGCTGCCGGTATTGGCACCGGGTAACGGCCGCACGAAAACCGGGCGTCTCTGGGTCTACGTGCGCGATGATCGTCCGAGTGGTTCCAACGAAGCGCCAGCGGTATGGTTTGCCTACACACCTGATCGCCGCGGCGAGCATCCGCAGCGGCATCTCGCTCACTTCGCCGGTGTGCTGCAGGCCGACGCGTTCGCCGGCTACGCCGAGCTGTATCGCGGTGGTGTCATCCAGGAAGCTGCCTGTATGGCGCACGCGCGCAGAAAGATCCATGACCTGCATGCCGTGCGTCCCAACGCGGTGACGGAGGAAGCGCTGCGTCGGATCGGCGCGCTCTACGAGATCGAAGAGCAGATCCGCGGCAAGCCACCCAACGAACGGCACAGCATGCGCCAGGCGCGAGCGGTTCCGCTGCTCGACGACATGAAGCAGTGGTTCGAAGCGAGGCTCGCCACACTCTCAGCGAAATCCGACACGACCAAGGCGATTCAGTACGCGCTGAATCGCTGGCCGGCGCTCATCTACTACTGCAACGACGGGCGTGCGGAGATTGATAACCTGATCGCCGAACGAGCGTTGCGCGGCGTTGCCCTCGGCAGGCGAAATTACTTGTTCGTCGGCGCCGACTCAGGTGGCGAACGCGCAGCTGCGATGTATAGCCTGATCGGCACGGCGCGCTTGAACGGCCTCGATCCCGAGGCATATCTTGCCTACGTGCTCGAACGCATCGCTGATCATCCGGTCAACTGCATCGATGAACTGATGCCTTGGAACGTGGCAACGTCTCTGCCGTTGACCGCTCGCGTCGAACCGATCCGATAGCATCCCATCTCCCGCGCGAACAAGCTGTACTACGATACTCACCGCGCGCATACACCGAGAGCAGCCGCTGCTCTCCACGAAAGGGCCTCCGTATGAATCTGCTTAGAACGCTGATAGTGGGGAATTCGGGTTCGGGAAAAAGCTGGCTTGCCGAGCGAATTGCAAATCACATGGGATCACCCTGTATAGATTTGGATTCGATTCATTGGCTTCCAGGCGGGTACAACGTTGCTCGCGAGCGCAACGAGGCCGTACAGCTGCTGCGAGATGCCGCAAAAGCTGAGCGCTGGGTGATTGAAGGAATTTACGGCTCGCTCGTCAATGAGATTCGCACCGACTCTACGGCACTGATCTGGCTGTGTCTCGACGAGGGAGAATGCATTGAGAACATTCGCCAGCGCGGTATCCGTCGTGGAGGAGACGCGGCTTCATTCGAAGCATTGTTGGATTGGGCTTCGACGTATCGAAGCCGCCAGGGACCGAGTTCATACATTGGCCACCAGAGACTGTTTGACGACTACGGGGCAGACAAGCGGATTCTGCGATCACGTGGTGACGTATTGGCCTTCTTGGATCGTTGGGAAACATAGCGTGCGAGCGTGGCTGAGCCGCGCACAGAATGCGCCTACATCGATACGGCGGTGTCAATACGGCGTTCGTTAGATGCTTACGCTGGTCCAGCATCCGACGCCGTTTGACAATTGTTCATCGTCTGCCTGCAGCGCGTTCAGCGAACGTTGATCGACTGTCACGCTCGAGCAATCTGGTTTGCCGTAGTGCTTGCAGCGACGCAGTCGTCAGGCAAGAGGTCGCTGCGGAACCGCGGTTGCAATTGCGGATGCATATATTGACGTTCGCTATCGGCAACGAAGCAACGGGTCCAATCACGTGCGATCACGAATCGACGGCTGTGCGCAAGCGCGGTCAGATTGATGATCTTCATCACGTTAGGGCGTGCGATGTCGATGTTTGCCCCCCCGAGCAAGGCCAAGGTTGGAGTGAGCGGTATTTAGAAGGTCGCCGGCGTATCGGGCACGAGGAATTCCCCGCCGTCCGGGCTCGCCTGGCGGGCATTCATTCAGCGCGATAAAACAATCACCGACGACTGCACTACAACAACGACAATTGGTCCCCGCTGGCCTCGGTCGGATTGCAGACATGCTCCTCTGGTGCCGCGCTCCGTGGCGATTCTGCTGTGGATTGACTTGTGATGGTCTCGACCACCCTCTCTTTCCGTTGGCGCGTGCGGCCCCATTCAGGGCTTAGGACATCGGACGAGAACAATACGCCCGGAGCGATTTGAATCAGCTGAGTCATCGACGTACTCTCCCGTTGAATGCCGCGTTACACACAGCGAGCGCGTCGGGTGATTTGATCCCGTCGCGCGTTAGACGCATCCGACCGAACTGAACAAAAGAAAAGGGGCTTGCTATTTCTCTCGCATCCCTCAATCCGAGCCCCCTAGGTGGTACCCAGGCCCGCAAGGTAAGCCTCAAATTGAGCGACCTCGGCCGGCTCCGAGACGAGCGTCGCGAGTGGAGCAAGATTCTCGGGCGTGAGCAATGCGCGACCCATCCGGATCGCTTCGCCGGCGCGTTCCAATGAGAGTTCGACACCGCCGCACCACTTTGACCAATGACTCAGCTGCGATGGCGACAAATTGTCGATGTCGAGCCCGGCGAACGCCTTGAGATTCGTCTCCAAATCCACGATCAAGATCTCACGCAGATCGTTTTCAGACCGGAGTGCGTCCAGGTGCTCAACGCGACCGACGACAGCCTCAACGTAATGCGGCCGCTTCACCGTGCGGCCCGACATCGCTTCTTCGCGCTCGATCTCCTCGCGAGTCGCTTCGCGAACCCCCATCACCTCATCGCCGCCTGTGCGCAGCAATTGAACAACGCGGCGCACGATCGGGGCGGGGCAGCCGGCGTTGAGCAAGAGCAGAGGACGAGTTTTTTTGTGCACCCAATCGGCGCCCGGCGCGCCGGCGCCACCTTTGCGCATCCTCGCGACCGCGGCGTTGATTTCGTCGAAGCGAAACGAGAAGCTCCAGAGCCTTTCGCGATGTTCCTTGGCTGCCATATCCCGCGTGAATTGGCTCAACATCGTTTCGAAGTCAACTCCAAAATACACGCGACCGCAATCCTTCCCAATGTTGGTTGTGCGCCCATTTTTGGTCGCAACGAGGTAACCGCGGCCATGCAGTGTGCGGCAATTCGATAGGCCGCACGGGATTTTGTCTCGCAAGGCATAGCTGCCAATGATCGCCTCGAGCTCATGCGCGTTCGGATCTAGTTGCCCATCAAAGTCCGGCCTCGCCTGGATGTCGGCCCAATCGTGTATCCGGGTAAGTTCCTTTTCGCCATTAAGCGTAATCATGCCGTGCCACCTCCTGCGTCTTTGGTCTTCCGTGGTTCATACGTTGGCCTATGTGCCTTCGTCTTGTAGTTGTTGTCGATCCACCCTCTCGCCCATTCGATACCACGCTCGTATGCTTGAGACCGGTAAACTCGGTTGCCCAAGTCCGTGAAGATGAACCGCTCGTCACCCCGCGAGATGATCGCACCCGAGACGAAGAGCCGCTGCTTCGCCAAAATGGTCGGTGACGCTTCGATCTTCCACCCTTCGTACTCCGCGAACCGGTTCACGCGTTTCATCGCAACCTCCGGTGACTGCTTCGTTCCTGCTTTCCGATCGGTCGCCCATTGCATGCGACGCTGCGCATGCGTGACTGACTCACGAGTCGTCACGCGGCGTCTTTCGGTCCATCCACGGCACTGTTCAAGACGTCCATCGTTCTTCTCTGAAGGCGCTCCATATGCTTCGGTTCAGGGCGCCACATACCGATCGCATTGCGCGTGATGTCAAATCCGATTTGAAAGATGATCGCCAACGCCTCATCCGCGGTAGGAAACGTTGCCACGCTCTCGTCGCTTGCGTCGACGTCTTTCCGCTTCACGGCGACCAGAGAATCCGTGTGCCCCGTCTCGACGAGTAACACACACCACCCGCCGGCGATCCGTTGAAGCATGAAGTCCGAAATGAGGCCTCCCGCGCGCTGGGCGCTCGCGGCCTCGACAGAGATGGTACGAACTTTCATCACTCGATTCACCAATCCTATTTTTCGTTAGCGTACTCGTGAACCAGTTGGTTCATGTCGGCGATCTGCGCCAGCGTATCAGCGATGCAATCCGCGATGACGGCCTCACGCTCCCGTGCATTCAAGCCGGTAATTTTCGCGCGGAATCCCGCCTCCAGCACATCGGCCAAACTGAAATCCTGATCGTGGCCGGTGGCGTACTGGGTGCCCTTGACGATCCACAATCGCGCTTCGGTTGGACCGAGGCTCACACATCCCGCCCACCCAGCATGGGCAGTCGGATCCAGCATCTCTCTCGAAACTGTTCTCATCGCTACAGGACGCCGGTCCCGCCGGTGATGATCAGTCCACTTCGAGCAAGTCGACACATCCCAGCGGATCGTGCCGACCAACCAGAGCCAAAGCCATATTGGCTTTCGCGACGAGTTCGAGTGGTCGAAGACGCTGTACGTAGTGACCATGCGTAATCCTGTCCATACCGGCACCGGCGAGCTGCGCGACGGTGCGAAGACTCGCAGTGAGCGCAACGCTGTCGAGCCGCCCGCCATGCAGAATCAAATTACGCTGTCGATAGAGCCGGTGGAAAGAGTCGCCGATCATGTCTTTGATCGTGTGAAGTTCAAGACGAGGATCGGCAAGCAATTTACGGATCCGTGCGACGGCGGCCTGGTCCGCGACGCTCGGCAACACGGGGATACGATCCTCGAGAATCATGCCAGCCAGAATTCGGCAACGCTCCCGGTTGACGTCCACACCCGAAAGCTCCGCAAACTCGGCTGGCATGATGCGCTCGACGCGATGCGATAGCGCGGTAAGTTCGGCACGCGGGAACGAGCAGGTTACCAGTGTCGCCAAGTTATCCGCCGCGGAAGAGCGGTCACTAGGATCCGCGAGTAAGCCCTCGATTGCGCCCCATCCGCCCGCAACCGCAGCCGGCGGCGAACTTCCTTCCAGATGAGCCAGTAGCTCGAGTGCCGCATCCACGTCCTGGCTGACGTCTGTTGCAAATACCCGGTCCTCGCGAAACAGCTCTCTGACCGCAACGCCCCGGGCACTGGCCGTCATGGGGGCCTCGGCCGCACTACCACGGACCCACAAGTTGGGGAGGTACGCGAGCGGTTGACCGGTTGCGAGAAGCGCTCGCGCCGAATAGCGATCCGCTTCATTGCGAGCCGCCTCTGCAGCACCGACTTCGTCGCGCGCGCGCACGGTAATCACCATGGCCGCGGCCGCTCGGACGCCGGTCGTGTCGAATCCGTTTTCCGACAACCACCCTGTAATCGCAGCACCAGTCATCCAGATGTCAGGGAGCCCGCGATGGACCCGCGGCGCAGTCCTGAACGCTAGCATCACCTCGAACTGCCGCGGAACCGCTGTCCGAACCTCGCCCTGCAGCTCTTCACAAAACTCGGCCAGGGTTACAGGCTCGGGCGATGCATGCGTAGCAGTGATCAATGCCCGCAGATGCTGCCCCGAGAATCCCATGTCGAGCAGATGGGCGCCAACATGCCGCGCGAAGTGCTCGGCGCGAAAGTCGCCTCGCGCGACTGCGGCTGCCCATCGCGCGAGATAGTCGCGCGACACGCGCTCCGAGAGCTCGCGGATCGAAAAATGCGCAACGCCTTCCGCACGCGGCACCTGTTGCACCTGTTCGCGCAGGAAGGCTTTCTCTTCCTTGGTGAATCCGGGGTGCCCGCCAACCCGTCTTTGTAACGATGAAGCGATGCGCTTGACTGCGGGCTCGCTCAGATGCCCGTGCCTCATCACCGAACAGGCCTCGAACAGTTCCTCCATCGCCAACGTGGTGCCGATACCCCAGAGCGAGCGATACCAGTGCTTGCGATCAGAGAAAAACTCGGTGAGCCGAGCCAAGGCGATTCGTTCGGGCAGGTTGACAAGGTTGAACATTTCGACTAGTGTGTGCGTTCGGCCAGTAGCAGTGCTGGTCTACAGTCTAGTGGGGCGCGACCCAATTGGTGCAAGCAGTCTCGACTGCCGAATCCGAAAGGCTCAAGCCCCCAGTTGTTCGAAGCCCCGCCTAGAGCGGGGCTTTTTTATGCGTGCCGGCGCTCGCTGCTGTCAGGCCCACGGCTGGATGCCATCAAATTATACGGGTGCGCATCGGCTTCATTGGCCCCTTATATGGCGCGGCCATATTCTCGTCACAACCGCGGATCAGGTCGGCCGCACGACACGGATGTTTCCGTGCGCCGTCACCGATGCTTGGTCGAATTGGCAGCACGCGACGACCGGACTCGCCCGTCGGCGCAGTCGGCATCGGCGTCGCCGACGCGCTCCAAAAGGGCTGAATTCCCCGTAGTAGCAGGACGGTTTCAGACGGGTTATGATGTCGACGAGCGCTAGGCAGGCGCTCGCAACCCGTCTTCGCTAAGCTGGCAACGGCACTGTCGCGGCAACACCATTTCCATGGCCTTCTTTGGCCCTGGAACGCAGCGGTGGACGGGTAACGCTGCACACAGGGCCGGAGAATCGTCATGCCCAGCATCAATGCCCAGCCGTCCACGCTGGACGGCATCAAGCGCCTCGCGAAAACCATCAAGCGCGAGCGCAAAATCCCCCATCACCAGGCTCTCGACGAGGCGTCCCGCGAAGCGGGGTACCAGAATCTGCGTCATGCGCAGAGCCAGATCGAGCATCCAACGACCCATGCGGCATACCTGAGCGCGTATTGGGCAAACCCCGGCGGTGCCGGCCGTGAGACCCTCACGATCCGGCTGCCCAAGCCGCTGGCCGATGTCATCGCAAGTCATCAGCTGCGCACCGCAAAAAACCTTGGATGGTTTTTCCTCGAGTCGGTGGATCACATCGAGTTGAGGACGGACGTCAGCAATCAGCAGCTCGCTCGCAATGAATTGCTCGCTGCCGCGCGCACGCTGCGCTTCATGGCGGCGACCGGTTTGCGCCCAACCACAACGCAGCAGCAGAGACGCCCCATGCGCGTGTTCGATGACCTGCCCGGGTTTGACCACCCATCGCGGTGGATCGACGGCGAGACAGGCGCGTGGGTTTTTATTGATGAGCCTTATGCGGTCCTTGAACCCGAGAAGCGCCACCGCTGGGTCGCCGACCACGGAATTCACATGGCGACGCCGGAGTGGGATGGTCTTCACAGCCCGACGACGATTCCGCACGTTTTCTGTTCCGATCAAACGCTGCTTGCTAGGTTGTCGAAACAACTTGTCCAGCTCGGTGGTCGTGGGAAGGTACAGGAATGGGACGGAGAATCGGCCCGCTACTGGTCCCAGTTCGTCAGTCCTGGCAGGCAGGCCACGGGCAAAAGTAGACGGGCACGGCAGATGCCTGCGCCACGTGGCGTGGAACGTAATGGCGCGCTCCCGTACGGATCGGGCATAGGCGGGATAGAGTCTCGGTGGCGGCCGGCCAAGCGAATGCCGCTGGACATGCATCTCACCGTCGGGCCACTCGTGCACGCACTCGACCATCATCGTTTTCCGGGCGGGCCACGCAGGTCCATCGCATTTGTCCGGACGACGTTGGATGACTGGATACAGATGGAATATCCAGGCGACGAAATGTCGGACGAGCAGTTTCGCGCGGCCTACTACGGTACGCACGCGGCACCGATCGTCGATCGGGCCAGGCAGATTGAGGCCGTTCGCCGCATTCGCGCGCTGCTGAGCGAGGGTTACTCGGACTGCAGACCCAGGCGAGCGCTACTCGATCGGCTCGCCGGCGTTGAGGCCGCACTGATGAAATCCGGGGCGCGCAAGCAAGACTAAGTGCTCAGGTGGGGCACCTCAACGGCTGCCCCACCCGTAGAGACATCAACACGGACAAGCCCGTTACAACTTTCATTGCGCTGGCTTGGGACAGTCGATTTTCAGCGCCCGCTCAACGCCGACCACAGCGTGCTGGCCGTGCCAAGCAGCACCGCGAAGGCCGTCCAACGGGCGGCGATCTTGTTCAGGCGGCCCATCTCCCGACTAGCCTCGACGAGCGCGTTCCAGTTCGCCTCAGTTCTCTCGGTCTGACGAACATCCGCCCAGAGCTGCTTTTGCTCGATTTCGAGGGGCTCGAACGCTAGCGGATCGTTGGGATCGTACAGCACGACGGGCGGCGGCTTCATATCGACCTCGGCCGACGCGTACCAGTAATATGCGCTCCGCATGCCGGCGGCAAAGCCCGCGATTGCCAATCCGATCGTCCCATAGCTGATGGTCATGGAGATCCTCATTGCTGGCGCACGCTGGCGCCGGTTCACATTCACCAGCGCCAGCGCTCGCCGGCCACTGGCGCCCACAGCTCGGTTTCCGACGTGCAACGATGCTGCTCGGCGGTGAGCGCGACCTCGACCAGCCGGTCGAACGTATCGCCGTCCTCGAACGACACTCGCACCACAGTCACGGCGTCGCAGGTCAGCGTCCGCGCCACGCCGGCCAGCACGTCGCGCTCGAGCACGTACGCCCGACGGCGGCCACCGGCGCGCTTCCGCGCGACCTTCATCGTCACATGCACGCCCACCCTCGGCGCATCGTCGGCAGGATCCGCGCTGACCGATGCAGCGCACGCGGAAGGTCCAACGTCCTCGCGATCAGCCCTCGAAGCGACAAGCACGTCATGTCTCTTCTCGTTCTATTCGCCCGAGCGCATCGGTCATCACCGATGACCTCCATTATCGCGAGCCAACCGGGCGTGATATTTTGCTGCCTCGCGACGCATCCTGGCTTCCTCCGGCGACACATAGATCGACGTGGTGCCGAGCGACGCGTGGCCGAGGGTGCGTTGCACGACCTCGAGCGCGACGCCCGCGGCCAGCATCTGCGTGCCGACGGTGTGCCGGAACGCGTGCGGCGACGTTCCGGCCAGCTTGCGTCGCTCCGGCTCAGTCAGATCCTGCATCGCCTCGAGCAGCTGGGCGATCGCCCATTGCGTGAGTCCGCGCGCGCCGCGTACTGAGTAGCCTCCGCCCGTCGCGATGCCAGCTACCTCTTCCTCGCCGTTGACGGGGTCGCCAAATTTCTCGCGAGCCCGCGGCGTCGGCGGGATCACGAGCGGCGCCACCAGCGGCAAGCCGGGCGGCTCGGTCGCGGCGGCCGCGTCGAGATCCTGGCCGCGATCACGCCAGTGCGCGCGCAGCGCGTCGACGCACTCATCGCTGATCGGCACGTAACGTTGCTTGTTGCCCTTGCCGATCACCTCGAGCAACCAGCTGGCCGGCGTGTCGTCTTCCGCCGGCATCCAGACCAGCGCCGCACGCGTCACGGCGGCCGCCTCGGCGATCCGGAGGCCGCCGTCCCCCATCAGCAGCAACAGCGCACGCGCGGCGCGCCAGCGCGGTCCGCTCGGGCCCTGCAGCTCGCCGCGTTCGGCCAGCGTCGCGCGTACGCGCGTCCAAAGGCTGAGCGGGAGCGCCCGCTCGACCTGCAGCTTGCGCACGCGCTTGACGACGCTGGGATCGGAGACAGCCGCCCAGGGGTTGCCGGCCAGATACCGCACCGCGACCAGCCACATGAACGCCGCGCGAATCGCACGCACCGCGTAGCGCTGGCTTTCCGGTGACAGGCCGCCCGGCGCGAACGGCCGCCACTGGCGACTCGTGCGCGCGACCGGCGGCCCCGTAAAGCGCTCGCCCGGCGCGGCGAGAAATGCCTTGTACGCTTCGCAGTCCTCGACCCGCATCGATGAGAGCGCGACGCCGCGTTCCGCCACGCACCACAGCACGAGGCGCTCGAGCTCCTTCCTGTAGACCCGCTGCGTCGCGGGCCGATCGTCGTATCGGTGCAGGTACGCGCGTACCGCGTCCAGATCGTGCGCCGCGCCCAAATACGCGAACACGGGCGCTCGGTTGGCACCGTCGGCGCCGGACAGCTCGACCGGAAGTGTCAGCCGCTCGAGGGGGGCCAGCTGCCCGGCGCTGGCGGTGATGCTTGCCGCCGTCGGCGCGAGCGCATCGCCGGCGTCGACGTCGACCTCGACGGCCGCGCCGATCGACGACGCGTGACGCCTCAACCAGGCGGCCAGCACGCGGGCGCGACCGACGCCGATACGGGGCACCGATCGCCACCACTGGCCGCCGCGGCGGTTCACGAACGCGACGAGCTCGCCGAGTGTGCGAATCCCCTCGCCTTCCAGGCGCGCGGCGATAAGCGGCCGGAACCAGCGGCCTACCGGGTGATCGCCCTGCGGCAGCGCGATCGCCCACTGCCCGGCCACCTGCTCGATCAGTTGCAGCGACACGGGCGTGAGACGCGGCTCGCCGTATTTCTCGATCGCCGCCTGCAGGTGGGATTTCAATACTGGCGAACCGTCGCGCAGCGCGGCCGCGACCAGGTCGTCGCGCATCGTGCGTAGCAGCTGCGCGACGTCGACCGGCTCGTCGGCATCGCGGTCGAAGTACAGCCGCTCGATCGTCTCGATCGGCAGGCCTTTCACGCGCGCGCGCAGCGCCGTGAACTCGGTGCGGCTGTAGCTGCGCAACGGCATCTGGGCCAGCTGCTGGGGACGGTTCGCCATGGTTCAGCCTGCAGGAATGGGGGATACGACCGTGTCGGCCGTGGTGACGCGCTGCAGCCGCTCGAACGCGGCGACATAGCGATGCATCGGTACCGCGGCCAGCCGCTCGTCCAGCCGGGCAAGCACGTGCTCGACCGCGGCGCGCTCGAGGTCGAGCAGGGCGCTCGACTCGCCGCGCGCGGCGCGGTCCGCGCAGTCCTGGAGGGCCGCCTCGGCCCGCCGATAGGGCCCCGGCTCGGTCGAGTCGAGGAAGTACCCGAGGTAGATCGCATTCAAGAGCGTCGCCAGCTGCGCGACGTCGTCGTTCGCGTCGCGCAGTGCGTCCAACGCGACGTGATGCTTCAGTTGGATCCGGCGCAGTTCCGCGGCCGGGATCGGCAGCAGCTGCGCCCGGCTGAGCGGCCGGCGGTTACGGGAGGTGGCTTTTCTCATCAGGTCGGAAAATTGGACGACCGCACCTTGTCACAGCGCTCGCATTGATACGCGTGGAGCCCGCTGTCGTTCAGGATGTAGTGGTAATGGGTATGCTGCACCCAGCGATGCACCCCGACCAGACACGCTAACCGTGCCATCCAATTGCGAAACATGATTTCCTCCAGATCGGTTGTAGCATGCCCTTCGCTCGACGCTTGGTTCAGGGCTGGACGGAGACGGGCGCGGCGCGCGCCGCGGCGAGCACGATCTGCCGGCACTGCTCGGCATCCGCGCATGCGCGATGACGTGTCGCGGGAGCGCGCGCGCCGAGCATCAGCGCGGCGTCGGCCAGACTGAGCCAGCGACCGGCCCAGCCGTTAAGCAATTCCATCGTGCATTCGACGCGCAGCGCCGGCAACGTCACGCCGTGGGATCGCGATGTTTGGTACAGCACACGCTCATCGAACGCGCCGTTGTGGGCGATCAACAGTCGGCCCGCGAGCAGCTCGGCCACCTGCGGACCGATCGTGTTCCAGGCGGGCGCACCGGCGACGTCCGCGTCGGTGATTCCGTGGATCTCCGTCGCGGCCGCAGGTATCGGGATCGCAGGCTTCACGAGCGTGTCGATGAACACGGCGCCGGCGCGATCGAGAATCGCGATCTCGACGATCGCCGCCTGAAGATCCAGGCCGGTCGTTTCGGTGTCGATGAACAGCGGATCAGCTGCCAGCCACTCGTTCGCGGTGATGTGGAGGCCGCGGGCCGCTTCGTCCCGCTTCTCGCGGGCTACGTCCTCGAGGCACGCGTCGCAGCATCCGTATCGATCCAACCATTCGATTTGGGTGCGGGTGCCGCAGATCGTGCATGGCCGGGTACCCGCCAGTGCCCGGCCGGCTGCGAGGGCCGCCGCTTGGGCGGGGCTCGGCGCGCGAGCCGCGCGCATCGGCACGGTCAACGCAGGATCGTAAAGCGCGATCCACGTATGGCCCTGCCAGTAGTGCGCAACCGGTGCTTGGCGGTCGGCGAGATTGCGCCGCGCCTGCTTCAACTCGGTTTTCGTCTGCAGCTCGAGCGGCGCCGCGGCTCGGTTCGGGTAGCGCATCGGGAAGCTCTCAGGGTGCCTTGCAGGGTGTCACTCGACCGTCTCGGTGTGAGCCGACCCGAAGGCTTTGGCCCAGCTCTCGTCCGTGATGTCGTCGAGCGTGGCGATCGCGGCCGCGCGCGACGCGTCGATGGTCGACGCCTCACTCTTCGGCACATGCATTCCCGTCAGGACGTCAGAAACCGCAAAGCACTGGACATCATCGAGCCCGACGATCGCATGAACCGCCCATGTCCGTCCGCGGTGTTCGAACGGTATGCCGATCACTTCGACATCGCCCGTCCGCATGGCGAGCGTGAACACCACGCCGTTGACGTACTGCGGCGCCGGCCTGCCCGGCGGCTTCTTCTTGGTAGTGCGAGCCATTAGGCCACTCCTAATCAACCTGATTGAGAATTTCGACCTCGAAGCCGACCGGCCAACCATGGGTACGGACCTGCAACGCGTCCTCGGCGATCAATTCCGGGATAACGTCGTGGTAGTCCTCATCCTGCGGCGTGATCATCACGATCGCGCTCGGCAGACCTTTCGCCGCGGCGATCTGTCCTGCCAGCCGCTTCAGCTCGACGGTCCACTGTTCGACCTGGCGCGCAAGGACTTGCTGCTCGTCATAGGTCTTCATCGTTGGATTTCCTCGTCAGTTCTGAGTCAATGATGTCGCCGAATGCGGGCGACAGGCGTTCCACATCGTATTTGCCCAACACGCGACCTAAGCGCATGCCCACGGTCGATCGACCGATCTTTTCCAGGTAGATCATCGCGCCGGCGCACATACTTTCTTGACCGCTTGCGACGTAGTGACCGTCGTCATCCCACACACCGCCGGTACGCGTGTTGTGGACGGTCTTGTGGCAGTGAAATGTGCTGTGATCGTTGCGCACCAGTCGTTCGATGATCCCCTCCAGGCGACCCGGCGCGAGCATGATCGCGTCATGCTTGCGGAACGGGCAGTTCTCGCACGGGCGACGCAACTTGAAGTAATTGTCGAGGTCGGCGCTCATTGGCATTTTTCTCAAAACCAGTACTGGTCGTCGCCCCAGCGCCGCAGCACCTGGTAATCATGTTCGGCCAGCACGATCAGGCCCGCCTCGGCCGCCTCTAGCACACGCTCCATCTGCCCGCTCAGGATCAGATTGCCGTGCACGCCGTAGAAGAACCACGCGAAGCGATGGCCGATCCGTTTGTCAAACTGCGTGAGCTTGCCAAACAGGCTGTAGGCGTCGAGCTTCGCCGTATTCTTCAATTCAGCGATCTTCTGTGTGTGCGCCCACCACGGGATAAAGTCCAACTCCCGATCGCCGGCCGGGCTCGTGTACTCCCTCGTCGCGAACGCCCAGCGCAAACACGCCCGCTCGCCGGCGCGGCCCGCGCTCGACGTCGCCCAGTCGTCGAAGAAGCGGCGTCCGCGCCACTGCTTGCGGTCGTAGCCGGGTGTCAGGTCGCGGATGCTGATCACGCGTTCTTCGCCGGTCTGACGGTTGGTCTCGACAAACCGCCGATCACCCTCGCGCTGACGCCGCTCGCGGTAGGTCGCGTCGGCGATCGCCGCAAAGCGCTGCATGTCGACGACGGCCTTCAGGCGATACCGTGGCGCGCCGAGGTCGCGCCGGTCGAATTGTGTGACGGCGGCTCCGCGCAAGTAGCCCCGACGAAGCTCGTCGGCGTCCGGCAGCCCCCAACTGGCGTCGCACGGGAACACTTCACGCTCGACGAACTCCTGCTCTTCCCAGACCTCGATTTGCACGAAGTTGTCCTGGTCGCCGCCGCGGTCGTGCGCGAAATAATGAAGCAGAGGCTGGATCTCGACCAGCCGGTAACCGCTGTCCTTGTGTGCCGCCCATGTCGCGCGTACCGAGCCGTGCGCGGCGAGCTGCGCGTCGATCCACGCGCGATAGTCGGCCGCGATCTCGCGCCCCTCGGCGTCAACGATACGCGCCGGCTGCTCGCCAAAGTCGTCTCGGGTCCTCACGTAGCGCGCGCCCCGAAACTCGGTGCGCGTCGCAAAAGTCGCCAGCAACTCGGCGTGCTTCGGCGTCACCGGTGTCGCCGCGACGATCGTCGCGAGCACATCGGTCTGCAGTTCGTATTCCTTGCGCATTCCACGCTCCTGTCAGGGTGAATCGGGTTACCAGCCGATCTGCCGGGCCAGATAATCGGGATCGACGGCGAGCCACAGTGAATGCGGCTCGTGGGCGGCACCGGCTCGCAACAGGACCTCGACGCCCTTTTTCCCCCATTTCGTGCGGGGCGTGATACCGACAACTTGATCGGTGCGCAAGAAGTGCGGCCCGCTGTCGTCCACTATCCGAACGGCGATCGGCTTGGTCGCGCCGATCCGGTGATGGACCTTGCCGGCCACGATCACGTAGCGAAACGGGTCATCGCCGCTCGTGCCGGGGAACAACCGCTGTGCGTCGGCCAGCTGCGAATCGGACAACTCGTCGTAGGTCTTGATGATCTCGGTCATGGTCTCGTTCTCTCGCTTCCTTGTCGGTCGGCAAGCGCTCTGGGAACAGTCGCGCGCGCGGTAAGTCTGCCAAATGCCCGCCCCTCTCGGGGCGGGCGGGCTTGTCAGTGGAGCATCGCCCCGTACAGCAGGCCCAGCTTGATGCTCCAGTACAGCAGTTGGAGGCCGGCGGCTGCGCAGTTCAGCCAGAGAGTCACCGTTTCGAGTTTCATCGGGGCACACCCTTTTCCAGTTAATGTGCCCCGTATAGGCGTTCAAGAAGAGGATGCCTGCGGTGCCGGCGCGGTATTTCGGCAAAACTGAATCGTTCCTCTAATTCTCTGGCTTCTGCTCTCCGTGTCGCTGCGCGTTCTGGCCTTTCGCCGCCGATTCGAACGCGGCGTGGTATCTGGGCGCCAGCACATCCCAGCTGTCCGGATAGTCGGCCGGAAGCGCTGACTGCAATTGGGTATAGAGCGCTTCGCCCGAAGTCGCCGCCGATACGGGGCGAGCGTCGCCCGGCAGGCCCGCGTCAACATCGGTGCTCGGTTCGCCCGATGCGTGATCGGCTCCGTCAACTTCGCGCAGCAATGCGCGGGCGGCCGCCAGCTCGCCGTAGACATGTTCCATCGCAGCGGTCCAGCCATGCGCGAAGGCCGGCTTTCCGATCTCGCCGTAGCCCACGGTTTCCGGCACGCCGGCTTTCACGGCCTCGAGCACGTTGCGCAACTCGTTGAGCACGCCACTATAGGTATATAGTCCCGCGCGGCTCCGCTGAGCGCCTGCGTTGGCGATCGCTTCGGTTTGGGTGTTCATCGTGGTCTCCGGTATCGGGGCGTTCAGGCGGCTGCGACCTTCGCAGCACATGCATCGGCCAGGGCGCGTGCGTCGGTTGCCCACGGGCTCGCGCCGGCTTCGACAGCCGCGTTGCGCAGGAAGTGCGCGGCGTCCTGCCAGTCGCCGGCGGCCACGGCTTTCCACGCCAGGCGGCAGCGCGTCACCTGGTCGTCGGGGGCGTCCAGCAGCAGGTCGTAGGCGGTTTTCATCGCGCTCCTCGTGAAGGCGTTTCGGTCAGCGGCGCGGCGCGCGCTGCTCGAGGTGGATCACGTTCGACCGCGCAAACGTCACGCGCTCCGGAATGAAGAAGCCGCGGTATTCGTCGCCGGCGTCGGCCGCGCCGACAAATTCCGTCACATACGCACCGTAGCTCTCTTCGTCGACGAGGCCGTCATGCACGCGGTCCAGGCACACGGTCGCGCGCAGGCGCGGGCCGTCGACCGGCTGCAGCTCGACCACGTCGCCGCGCTCGATCGTGTCGCGCGGGCGATCGCGCAACGCGTCGCAACCGCGCGTCATCGGCTCCGGCGCCGGCGCGAAGTCGCTCGGATAGCGATAGCCCCAGGCGCGGCGCAGCAGCGGCCAGGCGTTGGTCGGTATCGGCGCTTCGCCCGCCTCCCAGCGCTGCACCTGACGCGGCAGCACGCCCAACAGCGCGGCGGCCTGCGCCTGGGTGCGCCGGCCACGCAGGCGGAGGGCTTTGAAGGCGGCCGCCGTCGGTGCCGGTGCCGCGTCGGCAGCATGCGGGCCGGGCGGGTCGCCGACGAAACCGGGCGGCAGGCCGTCGAGCGTCACGCCCCCGTCCCACTCGAGCGCGACGATCGCGCCGCACTGGGGGCACGCCATGCCCTCGCCTTCGTGCGTGTCATCGGGCCGGCGCGTCTCGCCACGGTGGCCGCAGCCCGGACAACGGTACACGTACAACACCGACATGAAGCCTCCTGAACGGAACCCGTCTTAAAGACGTATAACTCAGCATAGCACGTCTTCAAGACGTGTCAAGGACGCTTGTAAAGCGCCCCTCCGAGATTTCGAGCATTAAACGCAATGCCGATAAGGGGAGTTATCGGCATTGACGGCGCGCCACAAAAAACCGGCCGCAGCCGGGTTCGCCCGTCGCTCAGGACTGCAGGATCAGGTACGCGGCCACGAACGACAGGTTCGCCGCGGCGATCGCCGCCAGCTGGTGAACCAACCCGTAGCTGGCCGGCCACGCGGCGGAGAGCCCGCGGTCAACGCACGCCAGCGCGATCAGCGCCACGCCGGCCGCGACGCCCCTGCCCCACCCGCTTTCCTTGAACTGCCGTGCTGTCAGATTCATTGTCGAGATCCTCTCGGTTCACGCGGTGGATGCTATCGTGGCGGCCGCTCACGCAGCGGGCTCATCGTCCGGCAGTTCGGGGGCCGGCAGGAACGACACCTAGCCTGGCGGGATGATGAAGCTCGGCAACCAGTCGTCGAGCGCCTTACACACGTGCTCGTAGGCCGCGTCGAGCCCGGAACCCTCCGGTGCGTTCGGCGCGTCCGGAAATAGGCGCCGGCCGGTCTCGATCATGTCGTCGCAGAGGAAGCCGTATCGCCCCTTTTGCAGCATGGTCCACAGCGCATCGTAGCGCTCGGCCTCGAGGGACATCAGACCGACCGACATCGCGTCGGCGATCCGGAATTTCATGTAGCCGATGCACCACTCGAGGAACATCTGCCGGACAGCCGTCATCGGCGTTGTCACTTCGCCATCTCCTTCGCCACGCCCACGTCTCACAGGACGGCCATCGGCATACCTGATGCGCCCGGCCCTCGGCCGGCGCTTATTGCTCACCCCGGGACGCGTAGACCGTGCACACGATGCACGCGGCGAATGTGGCCACCGCAGGTTGGCTCCAGCCGAGTGCGAGGCACCCAACAGTCAACGCGAAGGCAAAAATCGCCGCACCGCCGAATCCGTTCATCCCCCGCTCCTATTCTGTTCTCAGGCGCACTGTCGTGCGTCGGTGCTCCCATCGTGCCGCCGGCGGCCGCCACGCCGCGTTACGTCGCCGATCGCAGCCAGTTTTCGACCGGCAGCCCGGCGACACGGGTGAATTCAGCCGTGTTGTCCGTGACCACGACCGCGTCGACGGCCAACGCATGCGCGGCGATCAGCATGTCGTTGGCGCCGATCAACTGGCCTTGCTTCTCGAGCTCGGCACGCAACCGCCCGTAGCACCGGTCCGCGTCGGGCTGCAGCGGCAACACGGTCAGGCTCGCGAGCAGCTGCTCGACGCGCTGCGCGAGCGTTGACGAGCCACGCTTCCAGACGCCGAACCGCAGTTCCGCCGCGACGACGATCGAGGTGCACACTTGCTCCGGCGGGGTTTCTCCGATTCGGGTGGCGCATGCGCCGCGCGGGTCGCGGATCACGTTCGACAAAATGTTGGTATCGAGCAGGTACAGCGTCATTCGATGTCGACCGGTTCAGGCGGCAGGTCCTCGATGTCCGGAAAGGTCTCGTCCAGCGGGGCCCACTGGGCGAACAGCTCGCGCAAGGGTGCGGCCTCCACGGGCTCAATGATCAAGCGGCGGCCTTCCCGGTGGATGGTGACCTCCGAGACCGGCAATTCGAATTCGCGCGGGATCCGCACGGCCTGGCTGCGCCCGTTGCGAAACAGGCGCGCATGGCGGGTGTCATGGGTTGGCATCAGGATGCCCCCTCTTCAATCGGGTTAGCATATGCCACAGCATATACAAGCCGACATGAATTCGCAATGCACTCTTGACCATGCCGGAGCACCAATCGATCAGTCTTTCTGCTTCGATGAAATCACTTGCTGTTGCGGGGGCGTATAGGTTCGCGCGGGTCTTCGCGGGTCACGCGGGGCCCCTCTCGATTGAGCCGGTTCGAGGCCCTCGGCTGCTGAGAATTTAAGCTCGCTTAATCGGGACGACGGGATATTGTGGGCATCCATTGACTATCTCTCGGAGTTCCCGTAGCAAATGTATCCCCCTCAACAGCGAGCCTCTATATTGGCTCCATACCCCGCTCGAGGCACCCCGTGGCCACCTTCTTGGCCGTGCGTATGAACGTGGACCCAATCCTCCACCTGAGTCGTCTCTGTACTTGGTAGACGCGCTCAGTTACATACCCGCGGTCCCTTTCCCCGGTCACACGCAGCCATTAGCCCTTCGGCTGTACCCCAGTGGCTCGTTTTCGATCCGATGCCGCGGGCCGTAGCCGAGGCGCTATTCGAAGAGTTCAGCGCGAAGCTGCACGTGTTGTCCCTGCCTGCATCTTTCAGGATCGGACCGTGGACTGACCTGAGGGTCGCCCTACGGACACCTACAACGGCCCGATGCCGACGATGATCGCGGCCGAACATATGCCCATCCCTCTGGGGGCCGAAGCGTCGATTAGCAACAGCAACGCGGGTGGGAACACTGGCTGGACAACTGTCAATCGGTCAAAGAGCCTCGACTGATCGCCGATCTTGAGTTATACGCCAGTGCGAATGATGACTCAATGGCTCGCTCTCAATCCTGGCGCATCTTGCCATCCTCGGCTCACTTGCTGAAGAATGGCCGCGTGAAGCGGCGGCGATCGAGTGGAGAAGGGCGGCTGAAGGATGCGATTGTCGTCGCTGATCGGGGTCTGGGCGACGCACTCAAAAACCTCAAAAAGGTTTCGCATGGTAAGGCAGTGCGCGAGTTGATGGGTCACGCGGGAAATGCACGGGGACTGGATTGTGCGACGACGAAGGCCCTAATTAAGAAGGCAGGTGACCTTTACCCCGTGCGACTGAATTTGTCGCAGGCGGGAAACACTGATATTCCGGATGTCCATTCCGCGAGGAACCTAGTCGAGCTCGTCCTCGACCAGGCGGTCGTCCAGCCGTCTCTTCTCGGCGTCCCCAGGCCCCAGCTTCTGTGGCCGTGACCTTAATGCAGCGGGGCTCCGCCTCTAAGTGAGGGCGATTGAGCTTTTGGATGATCGCTGCTGCGTTCGAGGACAATGGTTCTCGTCGATATGGAGTTGGTGTCCCCAATGGGGACACCAGCGGCCCTTCGCCTCACGTGTCCCCTTTGGGGACACGGAATCTCCCAGTAAAAAGCCCGCAAACTGCGGGCTCTTGTGATCAGCTCAATCGGGCTCGGAAAATAGCTGTGAAATCAGCGCGCGTATCTTTTCTTCCTTTTCGGCCGTCAACATCCCCGCCTTAATCTTCACCGTAAAGTTGCCTGCGTCACGCGTGATCGAGCCGGCCTGGCTCTTTCCCGCGAAAATTTTTTCGATCTTGCGATCGCTCACGGCGCTTGCCTTACCGTCATTCTCAATCGCGAGTTTAATTTCCTTCGCAAGCTTCGTCTGATCAAGTTCGCCGGCTACCACCTTTGCCCAAAGCTCGGCAGCAATCTCAAACGCGCGGCCCTCACGATTTCGAAGTGCCGCAACAACATCCTCCGCCGCATGGGCGCCGAGCAGACGAGGTTGAAGATCGAGATCCTTGATTACGAATTCGGGCAAGTCGCCAAAGGCCAAATACCGATATAGTTCCGAGCGAGAAATTCCGAGGGCCTCCGCCATCCGCTTCCGGTTCGGAAATTCCTTCTCGGTGTTCCGAATAGAGCGAGCGATCTCGTAATCAGTCAGGCCGTCCCGAACGACGTTTTCGACCAAGGCGAGCACCGCCATATCTCCATCCGTGACGTCGGCGACCACCGCCTTGATCGCATCCTTCCCGATCATCTTGTGCGCACGCCAGCGTCGCTCGCCAGCTACGATTTGGTAGCCCGTCGCAGCCTTACGAACCACAATCGGTTCAATCAAACCCGACTCGCGGATTGACTCCGCAAGTTCGGTGAGCTTGGCCTCATTGAAGACCCTCCGAGGTTGCCACGGGTTGGGTACGATTTCCGTGATGGGCAATTCGTGGGAACTGGCGCTTCGTTCAAGTTCCAAGATCCGCGCCTGCGCTGTCGCCAGTGCCCCCGCCATCCCAGGAGCAGTTCTTGGGGTAGCTGGCTTCTCCGGTTGGGCCGTGAGCTCGATGTCCTTGGCCGCACGCAAGCCCGCCGTCTTACTCATCATCCGTTCTCGCAGATTGCTCATGCCTCCGCCCTCCAACGTGCGACCGACTGATCGTCGATCCATTTACAGTGGTCCACCAACGGCTGTTTCACTCGAGCCAAGGTTTTCGCGACGCCGTCCGATCTCGATAAATCGAAGACCGTCGACAGAGCAAGCGCACCGTTGCTCATCACTGAGCTCGCGGGAATTTCCGTCGCCGAAAGCCAATCGCCATAGGCTCGCTGAGCCCAAACTCGAACCGCTGGTGCAGACGACACGGCGCCGTAGTCCACCTTGGAGAGCAATACGGAAATGAAGTCGTAAGTCTTGTCGAGCTCATGGTCGACAAAGCCCGCCGCAATTTCGGAGAACAGCGACCAAAACGACACCGATGAAATGAAATCTAGGCTTTCCGGAACCAGCGGCATAACCATCGCGTCGGCAGCCATCAGCCCGTTCAACGTCAAATAAGACAGGGACGGTGCGGTGTCGAGGATGATGTAGTCGTACACAGAACGAAGAGGCTCAATACCCCGACGAAGTACCGACCAGAATTCATACGCGGGATTTTCCTTCTGTGCTGTCGGAAGATGGAATTCCGCATCATGCAAATAGTTGTGCGCGGGAATGACATCGATCCCGTCCCAGTAGGTCGACTGGACCTTTGATGCGAGCCCTCCCTCGATAGAAGGATCGTAGATAAACGGGAGTACGGTGTCTTCCCACGTCACATCCTTTTCAGCATATAACCCACAAAGCTCCGAGAGGGAGGCCTGCGGGTCAAGGTCAATGACGAGGACCCGGCGACCACGCAAGCTGAGCGCTTGCGCCTCGCACATCGTTATTGTCGTCTTCGTCGAACCTCCCTTGAAGTTCGCCGTAATTAGGACCCGGCCGCGATGCTTTCCCTCGCCAGTGACGAGCGCTGTCTGATAGATGTTCGAAGCCTTTTGTACCCATGTGCGTGCCTCTGCCAGCGTGAAGATACGGGCACGGCCCGAACCGTGCGCTTCGCCAGGCGGTAGTTCACCGCCTTCCTTCGTCGCCATATAGTTGATCTTCTGGCGATCGAGGCCACACATCTCGCTCAATTCGCCAATCGTAAATACCGGCGGAGTCTTGCGGGGCCGCGGAGCCAAGATGTCTTCACGGAGCTCGTCGGTCATCACGGACAATCGCTTCGCGAACTCGCCAAGCTGAGATAGCTTCACCTGCCGCTCGACTGCGGGCAACTCGCTCATTTTCATTGGACGCTTCCTCTCTAGTTCAACGGTGAGGTGTTTTTTTCACGCTCACCGAATATTTTTACGGTTCTGCGTTTTTTTGACACGAACCGTAGAATACTCGCTAGACCGAAGAATGGCTATGTAATTCGCGCCCCGAACCGATTTTTCCACGGCGCCCTTGGAATCTCGTTGGAAGATAGGCTTTTCCGCGCCAGAGGGTGAGGTGAATTGTGGGGCAGCGCATGGAGGATCACCGTGTGCCCCGCGCCACTCCGCACAGATTCCCTCACCTTAGCGAGACTACGCTGTACGTTCTTTGCCAGCGCTCACGCGCCTGCACAATCCACCTCACCCTGAAACACTCAATGCAGGCACCGAATCTTCGAGAAATCGGCTTGCGCCGACCCTTCAGCAAAGGCTGGAGTTCCAGTCATCGAACATCTCCTGTTCGATCACCGCGGTGATGCTGGCTGCCCGGTTTGTTGTTGTTATAGACAAGAAAAACCCACGAACCACAAACAGAGGCAGCAAAACACTGATAAATCAATGGTTTAGGCTAACAAAGTGAGGGATTATGTGCTACGGGCGCTGTGGATTGAGATGCAAGGTGAGAGGAAGTCCACAGAATAGTGAGATGAATTGGCTGCTATGGTGAGGTTCTTGGGCAGGATGGTGAGGAGAATGGGCACAAAGGTGCGGTGATTTGTGCGCCTTTTATGGCGAAGGTGAGGTTCTCTGTGTTGACATGTCACTTTGTCGCCGGTACCTTACGCTCGAACATGGCAAATGCGGCATGAGGGTGGAGAAACGGCATGGCGGAAAGAGGGCAGTTGGCAACGTCTCAGCAGTTGGCGCTTGCCCTTTTCGAAGACGCGTCGGCCGAGGGACTGCCGGTTGATAGCGCTCGCTCCGACATTGGTTTTTCGCGCGATAACGTCCTTATTCGTATCGTCGACCTTGGAGTGGCCGCCCGCCGCTTGATCGACGCAGCGTACTTTATTGTCGCTTATGACGATCGGCCCCGTGATCTTTACGATGTGGAGTTGGACTACTTCAAATGGCTCATGCGCTACTCGAGCCGCAATAACACTCACCTCCAGCAAGTGATCACGGAAGCGCAAAAGGCCCTTATTCAAGCGACGGCGCCGGCAGAAGCTGACGATGAACGGCCCTTTGGCTCGACACAACTGATCGGCAGAATCTCTTACCAGGGTGGCCGCTTTCAGTTCCGTGTACCGCCCGATCTGATTGGGATTATCCGAGGGAAGGGCAAGTCGCACTGGTTGAGTCTGCGGATCACCTCCATGTTCACGTTGTCGTACGCACGCGTCTTGTACGACCATCTGCTCCCGCACGCGGACGAAGGACAGACAGACTGGATCCCGCTTGACGAACTGCGTAGATGGCAAGGCGAGATGGGCGCGAATGCGCAGGTGTTCAAGTACTTTAAACGGGACTGGCTTGAGCCGGCAGTGCAGCAGATCAACGAGGTTTCTGACCTCTCCCTGGCATACGAAACGCGAAACTTGCCGGGCTCGCGAAAAATTGGCAGTCTCCGCTTCAGAATTAGCCGCAAAGATCTCGCCGAGCGGGTGCTACATACGCACGAGCACGCCAAGGAGATCTATCAAACCTTAAAGCAGGAGTTTGGCCTTTCGACAGCGCAGTTCAATCAGATCGTTGGCGACCGAGACACCTACACCGATGAACGTCTTGAGCAAGCCATCGACCGCACCCGTTTCAGCCTGAAAATGGGCAAGGTGACGAAGAGTCCGGCGGGCTTTTTTATGAAGGCTCTCAAAGAAGGTTGGGTAGTGTCCGATGCTGAGCGCGAGATGGTGCAGGTGCAGCAGTCCCTCATTGAGCGTGAGCAACAAGAGGCCGAAGCAAAGACGCAAGCTCAAAAACGCGTGGCACTGCAGGCGGCGGCGCAGGAGGTGAGTGCGCAAGAGCGGATAGGCGATGAGGTTCGGCAGGGCTGGGATGCATATCAGGCCGCGTCGCCGTCGCAACGAGAGGAATGGCGTCGCAACTACAAACGGTCGCCGGCTGCAAAGTTGACGATGCGTCGATTGAGTATCGACCCGATGGCCGACTTGAATGACGCGTCGTTTTCGCAACACGAGGCCCTGCGCGCAGCGTTCTCGCTCTATGTCTTCATGCAGACGCGCTCGGTCCGCGCCAACGTCGGCTAAGGGCGAGCAGATCGAATTCAACAATACCACCCATTCTGGCCAAGCATCGGACGGCTGTTTCGTTCTTGACCTCCGCGTGCATGAGCGCATTCGGGGTAGCGGCGATCGTCAAATGAACATCATGCCATGAGGCGCCTCGCCCTTAGCGATATCTTGGCCGCGCCGCTTGTCTGTTGTGCCAATGACCTGCTCCCGGCGTTTAGTACGGTGACGGTGTAGAGTCCGTTCCAGAGAGGAACGGCAATGAAAAAGCGATTCACCGAAGAGCAAATCATCGGCATCTTGAAGGAAGCCGAGGCTGGCCTGAAG
>NZ_JAUJPV010000041.1:0-24319 GCF_030481585.1 Burkholderia sp. AU45388
GTGGCCTCTTTACGCCGATCCTGGACTGGCTCCATTACGCCGATCACGGACTGGCCTCATAACGGCGATCATCAAGTGGCCTCATTACGCCGATCACGAATTGGCTCCATAACGGCGATCCGTGACATCTGGTGCTCGAGCAGCAAACGTCGATTGCGAATATGGTGCGAGAGATCGCCGCACGCGACGACGAGATCGAACGCCTGAAGGCGCAGATCGACAAGCTCAGGCGGATGTACTTCGGTAGCAAGTCCGAGAAACTGGCTCGGCAGATCGACAAGCTCGAGGCGCAACTGGAAGACCTGACGGCCGGCCAGGGCGCTGCAGAGACGCGAGGGTACCGAGACAAGACGTCGACGTCGACGGCGCCGCCCGGTCGGGCGCCCACGCGAGAGCCACTGCCACCGCACTTGCCCCGCGACGAAATCGAACTCAAGCCGGATCCGGCCTGCCCAAAGTGCGCGACGACGATGCAGTGGCTCGGCGAGGATGTATCCGAGCAACTCGCCCGCGTGGCGGCCGCGTTCAAAGTGATCCGCACGATCCGCCACAAGATGTGTTGCCCTGATTGCGGCCACATCGAACAGCCCGCGATGCCCAGCCTGCCGATCGAGCACGGCATCGCGCATTCGAGCTTGTTGGCCGATATTGCGGTGTCGAAGTTCGCCGATCATCAGCCGCTGTATCGCCAATCGGAGATCGCAGCACGCGACGGTGTGACGCTGGATCGCGGCAGCATGGGCCGCTGGCTCGGGCAAATTGCCGAGCTCTGCGTACCGCTCGTTGAAGCGATCCAGCGCTACGCGCTGGTTCCTGGAAAGGTCCACGTCGACGACACGCCGGTCGCGGTGCTCGCGCCCGGCAACGGCAAGACAGTGACCGGTCGCTTCTGGGTGTACGTGCGAGACGATCGCCGCTCCGGCTCGCCCGACCCAGCCGCGGTATGGTTCGACTTCTCCTCGGACCGTAAAGGCGTCCACCCGCAAACCCGTCTCGCCGCATTCCACGGTATCCTGCAGGCCGATGCTTACGCCGGGTTCGATCAACTGTTTGCGAGCGGCGAGATCCACGAAGCCGCATGCTGGGATCACGCGAGGCGGTACATCTACGATGTTCATGCGCGCACGCCGACACCGGATACCCAGCAACTGCTCGATATGATCGGTGAGCTCTACAGCATCGAAGCCGACATCCGCGGCCAGACACCTGACGAGCGTCTGCGCGTGAGACAGGAAAAGACCAAGCCGTTGCTCGCGAAGTTCGAAGCGACGATCCGAGCGAAACTCGCGACGCTGTCGACGAAGTCCACGCTCGCCAAAGCGATCAACTACTCGCTGAATCACTGGGCGGCGCTGGTGTTCTACTGCGAGGACGGTCGGGCCGAGATCAGCAACGTGCTCGCAGAAAACGCCTTGCGCTGTGTCGCGCTCGGACGCAAAAACTATCTGTTCGTCGGCTCCGACAGCGGGGGCGAGCGGGCCGCTGCGATGTATAGCTTGATCGGGACGTGCAAGCTGAACGGCATCAACCCGCGTGCCTATCTGGAATACGTCCTGACCCACATCGCTGATCACAAGATAGCTCGCATCGACGACTTGCTGCCCTGGAATGTGGCCGACAAGCTGAAGCCAGCCATCCCGCCCACACCATCAACCGGGTAGATCTGGATAGATTTGGATGGATCGTGTCCACGATCGCCGATCGCGGACACGATCTCCCGTGATCTACACGGACTCCACCACACCATCATGCCCCACACGCGCGCGAACGGGGAAACGGCCAGGCTGAGTCGCTTACATTGTTGCGGCCGAGTCGGCAAAACTTGGCGAGCAATTATCCGGATCCCTTGAGGCGTTCGGAAGTTTGACCTTGCAAGAGAACTGGAACGCGACCGGCGACGCGCTCAATTTGAATCCGGCGGACGGAATGACTCGCGCCAGCAGTTTCGTCGAAGCAGTATGCGCGGAGATTCTGCGCGAGCGCGGTGTCCCGCTGCCGGACAACAAGTCGATGAAGCCCCTCATCGAAACGGTGCTCGCGACGCTGCCTTGGCCCGACGATGCGCAATTGCTCGCTGACGTGAAGAGGTTGACCTCGGGAGTATCCACGGTTTGCCAGGCGATCGGCACGTTGCGCACGCACTACGGATCAGCTCACGGCGCGTCGACTCATTTGCCACCGGCCGATCCGGCATATGCGATGTTGACGAAGAACGCCGGAGCGGCGGTGGCGATATTCCTGCTCGATCGTCATCGGAATGGCGGCATCACGAGGCCACCTGAAAGTGACTGATGAACGACGTGTCAATCATGGGGGTGCGCATGGGTATGGTCGAGGGTCGACGGGCAAGACCTCAATTGGACTAGGTACCAGCGGGGATTCGAAATGACGCGAACAGCATATTCAGAACAATTCGGTCGGGAGTTGGACGTAGAGCAGTTGGCGCGCCTGTGCATGGGGACACCGACAGACAGTCCGATCGACCTCTCTCTAGCGGCGACGCGCCGAGCACTCGAGGCCGCGATGCCGGAGCTGGAGTGCCCGTCAGCCGAGTCGGCAGCGCACGCGGTCGCCTCAGTGAGACCGAGTGGCGAGGTGACCCACGCGCTCGGTGGTTTCAAAGCGTCTTCTGAATATTTGTTCATACGCGCGCCCGACTTCGACCGGCAATGCCGGAAGGCCGTGATCGCGTAGCCACGCGAAAGTGTGTCGGCCATCATTAAAAGAGACTTCGTCAGCGACCAGCGAGAGGCGTGGAACGGAAACAGCCGTCGTTCCGATATTCCGAGCCAAAAAAGCGCCGACGGCCGAGTATTTGCCGATTTGGGCCGACCCTATTCCGCCTGGCCCGACGTAGTTATCCCGCGCCTTGCACCACGACGCGTCTAGTAGGTCGATCGCAATCCAGACTACTGGATCGGGCGTTTCGCCCCAGTCTTCAGCGATTGCACGCGGAGCCCATACCAGCTGTCGGAAATCCATAACGGCGTCCATCTTTTCCAGTCTGCATCCCGTATTACGCGTCGTCGCCTGGCCACCACGGCTGCGGCACGCGGTCGACTGCATAGTCGCTGAGCTCCTTCCCGACCAGCCACTTAGGCCGCGGGCCATGACCGGACCAACTACGACCTGACGACGGATCGTAATACTTCGCCAATGCGCGCTTCGGCTTCGTTTGAATATAGCCCAACGCCGACAGCACTTCCTGTTGGGTGATCCCGTACTGGGCGACCTGTTCCTTGAATGTGGCCAGGGCGGCCTTTTTCTCCGCGACCCGGGCTTCGGCCAATTGGGCGTCGAGCTTGCGCAATTCAAGCCGCAGGGACTGCAGGGTTAGAGGTTCCATGAGTTTCGGCAAATGCGTGGAGGTGAATCAATAGTCCGCTGCGCGGTGATAATTCGATGTCCTGTCGCGGCCGTCTATCGGTACTGAAACAGCCGGTGACAGACGATCAACAATAGTTAAACGAGGATGACGGCCGGACCAGCTCTGCTACGATGCCGGCAAGTTCCGAGAGGGTGTCCGGCGCATGTGCTCGCTTAGCGACGGACAACCGAACCTCCCGAGACCCAGAGGACTGCTACGAAGGCCATAGCGGCAGTCCTCGCCCCGACTACACTTCCGTGTATGAGGTCGACTGCGACGCAATGAGTTTTGGAGGCGGCTCGCATTTGCAGATGCACAGGTCATCGCTTAGGGCTGCCTGGCGTCCATCAGGTCCGGTCATCGAGTGCCGTGGGCCATCGCATTTGATCACCCCAACAGAGCCACAAGCAGGGCACATGACCGGATCGTTTTCGTAGGCCTGCTCTCGACCATTCAGGAGGTCGTCAGAGTCTCCCCCCTGTACGACACCGCCCGCAGTCGTCGTATCTCCCTTGACGATATCGAAGCGTTTCATGGTTGAGCCCTGATCACTTCGGACCGCGATAGTGGAAGCTCGCAAGCACCGAATCCCACGCTTTCATGGCCTCCGCCTGGGTGACCGGAGACGTTGCCTCCGTGGGGGGCGTGCTATCGTCGGGCGCCGCGCCGAAAAGTAGTTGGATAGTCAGGTTTGGCTTCGACAGATCGCCCGGAACCCCCGGAGAAAACAGATAGAAGTGATAGGCGTGGATGCCGTCGCCCTGGATATGCACCGCGAACTCGGCGGCCTTCATGCCGGCAACGTCGCGTGTCCCCTTGCGAAGTACATCCACATTTCCCGCATATTGTTTGAGAGTGGCGTCGTCCTTCGAAAGCTGATCAAGGGTCGAGTTTTTCCGATCACGCTCGACAGATTCCCGCATTGTCACAATAAGGTTCGATGGTCGGCCGTGGACCAGGCGCGCGGCGACCGAGGCGTCGAACCCGGGCAACGGTCTACCACCGATCGCTCCGCCTTGGAAACAGAACGCGCCATCGGATGGGACGTCCCAATCTGACCTCGGTTTGATGTTCTTCAGAATTTCGGACGCGTTGGATATTGCCGATTGATCGTAGCTCGCGCCGAATCGATTCTTCAAGACGAACAAAGTGTCGTTCGCTTCAGCATAGCCCTCGACGTCATAGACGAGATCCTCGGGCTTGTCGTCGTAGCGACCGTAGACAAAGAGCCGGGAAGCTGCACTCGGCTCGACGGTCTGATGCAGCCACGGCGTCTTCGTCTGCGCGAATGCCTTGTGCGGGTCTTCACGCATGAGCGTGCGCAGCTCCTGTTCCCGCTTGCTGACGCGGCTGTCGAACTCGGACTTGCTAACGTTGGGGATGGGCTCAATGGTATAGCCCATGTACTTGTAGTCCTGGACGTACACGTCGGCCGCGCGGGGAAGATCAACCGCAAACCGACCAATACACCAAGGACGAGTATCGGTCATAACCGGTTGCGACATAGAGGACTCCGATGGTTTCTGCGGTGTACAGGCGACCGCGCCAAGCGTTGCGATCGCCAACGGAAGAATGCTGGCATGAATTCGACGGATCAGATTTCCCATGCTCACGTTTGTATCGATTTCACGATCTTCACTACACTGTATAAGGTTGCCCACCGAGCCCAAGGATGGGCGAAGCAGCCTTGATGGTCGAAACCACGCTGCTCGAAGGCCACTTGCACACCCTCTGCGACACCACCTGGTACGCCCGGCTTGAGGCCGCGGGCAACTGCTTCGCCCGACCATGACGGGACAGTCCCGTCGCCAGGGATGAAGCCGTGTGCTGCAGCATCCCGGTCGTCTTTGGACTTCTTCATCGCGGTCAGGGTCACCGCCGCACCCTTCACCGAGATACGAATCGTACCAATGCCGTCGTCGCTCAGGAGCTTCGCGTTGATTACATCTGCCTCGGTGACACCCTGGGGAAAGTCACCTTGCCAGACCACGTTACCAAACGTCCGAAGCGTATAGGCATCTTCGCTGCGCTCGACTCTCTTCGGAAGGTGAACCGTCATCCCGGTCCGGGCATCCTTGAACGCTTCTTTCTGGTTCTGGTCCAGCATTCCGTTTCCGTAGAACGCGTATGTGTTCTTATGGTACCTGTTGACCAGCTTCGATTGTCGCTTAACGACTTCCACCATCGTAGATCTGAATTCTTGGGCGACCGAGACACCAGGGGAGTTAGTTTTCAATCTCTCTTGCGTGATGCCTGCAGGATCGAGAACGGAAGGCGATTGATCGGGGACCAATGAATACCAGTTCGTCGTGCTGTAGAGCGAGATCGAGTCCCCCGGACGTGGTAGCGACATCACCGTTTCGCGCCGCATATTCTGGAAGACCCACCACGGCTCGGAACCGTGATAATCAGGCATCGGCAGCAGCTCCAGTGGCCCCTGAGCGTTGGCGGTAATCGCTAGGAATTCGTGTGCGTTAAATCCGGCCAGGAGCTTGTTCGCCACGGCGTCTTCACCCTGTCCGCCAGTGCGAAACCGACGTGCAGCAAGGGGCGCACCGGTCGCCGGCTGTGCACCGTGGATCACGCCGTGCATCAAGCCTTCGTTATTTGCAAGAACGCACGCCATCCGTGCGACGAGACCGCCCATGGAGTGGGTGATGATGATTGCTTTCGTAACCTTGTTCTCCGCGCAGATCTCCTTGATCCCCATCAATCGCTGCTTCTTCCCGCTCTTTGGGTTGGAGCAGTCAACGCCGTTGACGACATCGAAGGCTGATTTTTCGTTTGACTGGAGCCAGTTGTATCCGATCGCATAGACCGGATAGCGGTACTTAGCAAATTTCTTGAATTCTTCCGAGTCGGCCGTGATGGTGTCCGCCGCTGCTCCAAAGGCACCGTATGCTTTGGGGTCGGTACCAAGTAGCGGCTGAACAGTGAAGTCTTGACCGTTCTTATCTGGGGCAACCCAATAGCCGGAGATTTGACCGTTGTAGTACGGGTGATTTAGCTGCTTTTCAAGCCACGCAAGGGACGAATGGTAGCTGTCCATATGGACGCTGCCCCAGCCGCGTCGACGTGCCTCATCGTTCCCAATGTCGCATCCATTGGCATTCACACGACCCCTTGGGGAGACAACCGCGTCGGTGGGGTCGTAGTTCTTCTGCTTGTCGTTGTTGTCCTGAAAGAAGTATGTCTGCGCAGCGAAGATGCCCGCCGAGGCTAGGTTGTTCGGCGGAGACCATACCTCTTCGCCGGTCTTCTTGCTGACCAGAATTGACCCCATGACTCCCGGAATGAAAATGACCGGAATCGCGGGCCGCGGATCGCAGTGAACAACCTTGTTTCTCCAGTCGGAGTCGGGCGTCAGTGTCGCGTTTGTGCATTGCTTTCCGTCTGCTCCGTGGGTCGCATTCAACGTCACCGCGTCGGATTTTTCGGTATTGCTACCGTTACCGTTGCTATTGCTCATACCTGGTTCTCTTATTCATTCGTTCGGTCTGCAGTGTGCGGCTCGTCGCACATCGGGCGCTCTACAAACCGGAGCTGGGGAACGGAAGAATTCGGATCTGGACATTCTCGACGTCGTGGCTCCGTTGCACCGCAGTTCTTCCGAGCTCGTCGGTTGTGCCGCTGATGACCGTGCCATCTCCACGCACAATCTCGTACGGATGGTTCGCAAGCGCTTCGCCAGTGATCTTGTTGTGCAGGATGTAGGGATCGTTAAAGGCCGTCTTGGGTAAACTGTTCATATGCTCGGCGACGGAGCTGGGGCCCTGACGGCTGAATGCCGCAGATTTGATGGTCCGCGCGCCACGAGTCCCGTCCTCGATTCCGTCGGCGTTCAGGCGAATATAGGAGCCGCCGCATTTCAAGATGATCTCGACCTTCGCTTCGATAGTCACTCGACCTTGATTGCTCGTGACGGTGATATCGCGGTCCGCGAATAACGACAGCGCATCCGATTGCGCCGCGATCTCGACCTTGCCTTTGGCCGCGAACAGCTTCATGCCGGCCTTCTGGACGAACAGACTGATTTTCTCGACCGCAGCTGCGACAAGCGATTTGCCGGTGGCAATGCTCGTAGTCTCGCCGCTCATCAGCGTGAGTTGCTTGTCGGCGGAGAGTTGCGCGCTGCTCTGCGTCGAAACCGCGACGCCCGCCGGACTTGCTATCAGCACGACCGGCTTGCTGAAGCCGTTCGCTTCACCGGTGCCGCCGCCGTCCGTGCGGCCTCCGGTTCCGGTCGGGCCAGTCAGCGGGTGGCGGGTGGCAGAGACAAAATCCTTGAGCGCTTTCTCGCCGTCCTCCAATGATTCCGCTTGGGCGGTCGTACTTGCGTTCGATAGGGACTCGATCAGCAGTTGGGACCGACTGAACTGGTCGGTCGGTTGATCGATCGCGAGCGGCTGGCCGTCGGCCGCCGGGTGGCTGGATACGTACAGACCTTGGCCCGCTCGAATAGCGCCGTAAGCGGTCGACTTGAGGTCGAACCCATTGCCTAGAAGGGCACCGCGAGTGTTGTCTTTCTGTTGAACTAGATAGCCGAGGTGCAAATGTGAATCGTAGCTCGTCGAGTACAGATGCACGCGGTTCTGGCCGGTCGAGTCGTCCATCACCAACTGATTGAAACCACCGCCGCCGTACTCTTTCGACCGAAAGCCGGAGAGGAGGCCATTGGTATGCCAAACCGGCTTCGTGGCGCCGCCGTACATGCGCGAGATAATCACGGGCCGGTCGCAATCTCCTTCCATGAAGCCGACGACGACTTCGTCGCCCTTGCGGAGAGGGTGGACGCCCCCGCGCATCGCGCCCGCATCCGGAAAAGACGGTCTTACCCAAATCGACGCGCGCTCTGTGCGCTCATCACGACGGTTCCAAAAGAACCACACCTTTACTCGATTGAGCTCATCGGTGTAGACCTCTTCCTTTGCGGGCCCGGCGACGATTGCGCTCTGCAACTGCATAACGGGCTTCGCATGCTCGAGCGGGCTGCGGTAGGGGAGGTCGCGTCGTAGCGCTTCCACCGTCACGTGATAGAAACCCGCGCTCCCGTCGGCGTGCATGACGGTCGCTCCCACCCTAGCCTGGGCCAGCTCACCAGCGAGGCTTTCTGCGACATCGGTCACCTCGTCCATTCCCGGAAGGTTGTTGCGGATCATCCAATCGACGCTGACCACGACGAACTCCCGCTCTTCCTTTGGCCCGGAATCGTGAAGAGGGTGGCCCTGCAGCTCAAAACGGTAACCGGCCATCGCACAGCGCAACGCGCCAGATCCGTGGAATCGCTTCATTCGCGATCGACGTTCCTCGAGGCGGACCCTTGCTTGCGCGTCGCCATGGTCCGAATCCGACCAACCATAGGAACCCGGATACTCGTAGACCTCGCCGTCGGTCGGCAACGCGTTATGGACGTCAGTGTCGCCTTGCACTTCTCTCGGAAGGTCGGGGCGCATGTAGTCCGGCGAGCGCCGAGTAAGCGATGCGCTTTCAATTTGCAACTGTTCCTTCCACTGTATGAAGCCATCGGCCTCTTCGCCAATGGACGAGCGCCCGAACTGGACAACCGGCTGCCGCAGGTGGGGCAGGGAATACGAGTCGTCGATCAGTACCATCGAGTGGGCGCGACCATTCGGCGCCTGCTCGAAATAGAAGAACGTGCCATTTTCCTCTAGCGTTCGGTGTACGAAGTTTATATCGTATTCCCACTGAACGCGGTTGGAATAATTGGGCAAAGGGCGGCGCAACTCGAAGCGAAATGCGCCGCGTGCTTGTGGGTGCTCGTTGAAGACGTCCGTGAGAATCTCGTCGCCCCTTTTTTCCTGCCAGTCGCGCATATCCCGTCGCAGCCGGAGGAAATACAACCACGACGAGAAGCGTAGGCGAAAATAGGTTAGCGAGCCATCCGCACCGGTCCGACTGAATTGATGCACGTAGCCCTGAATCGGCATGTACGTGCCGTCGGATTGCTGAATCCAGAGGGTGATCGCCTTGCCGATCAGCGCGTCAAGTTTAATCTGGGCCCCGCGCGCCGAAACCGTATCCACGATGAACTCGTAGTCGCGTCCGAGTCTAGACGTTCCCTTGACGTACAGCGGCAGAAGCCAGTCGACGCCGAGCGGCGTATCTAGCTTCACGAGGCGGTTGTACTGTGCGTCCCCGAGACGCAACGCTTGGTATAACGTGCTGTGGCCCATACTGCATGCCCTTTTTGGTTTTCGGATGGGGCGGTCGTTACCTCACGCAAGGGTGATCGCGGCGTAGCGCGCTTACACTCCTGCGATTTTCGCAATAATCGCGATAATTTAATGCCCCTTTTCCTGCCTATGCATCAAATTGCCCCGCGACTGCTTGCGGGTTATGTCGAACATGACAAAATCCTGACAGTCGCGGGAATATCTCGAATTTCTACTCTAATCCGCCCTCGGATATCGCCCCGCATCTAAGAGAATTGAAGAACGGAGCGCGGTAGATACCAAATCATGATGATCATAGCGGATTTACTGCGCACCCCTCTTAAAAATTGTTAAACCCCGACGTGTCCGCTCTAGCTCATCGGGGAGGTTAGCGCGGGCGCTGGAACGGGTCGGTCAGCGCGGCACAAGTACTGGGACGGCCGATGACGAAGATCGTCACCCCGGGCGCGCGCAGTTTCCGGCGCATAGGGCGCCCCCTAACGGACGCGTCACCACTTTCTACGGAGTATGGCGAGAGGGCGAGCCGGCACGCCTGACGGAGAATCTAGGCCAAGCCTCGACGGTTTGAACGACACCGGTGAACGCGTTCGGTGTAAGCGACTCGGCCTGGCCGTTTCCCGAAGCTGATTTTTTCAAAGCATGATGGGCGCGTTTAGATTGACGGAGCCAGTCAGCCATGTCGAACGCAGGGAACCGTGCCCATCCCCATCGTACGTACGCGCAAGAATTCAAGCAGCAGGTGATCCGGGAGACGTTGGAGCCCGGTATGTCGGTGTCGATTGTTGCGCGACGGCACGACATCAACGCCAATGTGGTGTTCGGATGGCGCAAGCAATATCGTGAAGGCAAGCTGGTCGTCCCTGCACTGGATGTTGCGCCGAGCGTGCCAAGCACGGAACTGCTGAGCGTCGACGTGATCGACGCGGCATTGGTGCTGCGGGCGCCGGAGCCGACGGTAGCATCGGGAGCGATGAGCAGCGTACCGATGTCGACGCCCGTGTGCGAGATCGAGGTGGAGATCGGCAAGCGGCGCGTGAAGATTCGTGGCCTGTCTGCCGAGCGCGCCGAAGCGTTCCTGCAGGAATGCCTGAAGTGATCGCGCTGCCGGCAGGTACGCGTATCTGGCTGGCGGCCGGTGTGACCGACATGCGTTGCGGGTTCCAGGGGCTGGCCGCGAAGGTGCAGACAGCGCTCGAAGAGAATCCGCTGGGCGGCCACGTGTTCATCTTCCGCGGCCGTCGCGGCGATCTCGTGAAGCTGCTTTGGGCGACCGACGACGGACTCTGGTTGCTCGCAAAGCGATTGGAGCGGGGCCGGTTTATTTGGCCCCAGGCCGACGGTGGAAAGATCCATCTGACGAGCGCCCAACTGTCGATGTTGCTCGAGGGCATCGACTGGCGACAGCCGCGGCGTACCGCCGCTCTGTCGATGTTGTAAACCGCATCGAAGGCTCGTAAACTGCGACGCATGTCCAAACATGCGCCGCTTCCCGCCACCGTCGCTGAGTTCCAGGCTCTGGTGCTCGAGCAGCAAACGTCGATTGCGAATATGGTGCGAGAGATCGCCGCACGCGACGACGAGATCGAACGCCTGAAGGCGCAGATCGACAAGCTCAGGCGGATGTACTTCGGTAGCAAGTCCGAGAAACTGGCTCGGCAGATCGACAAGCTCGAGGCGCAACTGGAAGACCTGACGGCCGGCCAGGGCGCTGCAGAGACGCGAGGGTACCGAGACAAGACGTCGACGTCGACGGCGCCGCCCGGTCGGGCGCCCACGCGAGAGCCACTGCCACCGCACTTGCCCCGCGACGAAATCGAACTCAAGCCGGATCCGGCCTGCCCAAAGTGCGCGACGACGATGCAGTGGCTCGGCGAGGATGTATCCGAGCAACTCGCCCGCGTGGCGGCCGCGTTCAAAGTGATCCGCACGATCCGCCACAAGATGTGTTGCCCTGATTGCGGCCACATCGAACAGCCCGCGATGCCCAGCCTGCCGATCGAGCACGGCATCGCGCATTCGAGCTTGTTGGCCGATATTGCGGTGTCGAAGTTCGCCGATCATCAGCCGCTGTATCGCCAATCGGAGATCGCAGCACGCGACGGTGTGACGCTGGATCGCGGCAGCATGGGCCGCTGGCTCGGGCAAATTGCCGAGCTCTGCGTACCGCTCGTTGAAGCGATCCAGCGCTACGCGCTGGTTCCTGGAAAGGTCCACGTCGACGACACGCCGGTCGCGGTGCTCGCGCCCGGCAACGGCAAGACAGTGACCGGTCGCTTCTGGGTGTACGTGCGAGACGATCGCCGCTCCGGCTCGCCCGACCCAGCCGCGGTATGGTTCGACTTCTCCTCGGACCGTAAAGGCGTCCACCCGCAAACCCGTCTCGCCGCATTCCACGGTATCCTGCAGGCCGATGCTTACGCCGGGTTCGATCAACTGTTTGCGAGCGGCGAGATCCACGAAGCCGCATGCTGGGATCACGCGAGGCGGTACATCTACGATGTTCATGCGCGCACGCCGACACCGGATACCCAGCAACTGCTCGATATGATCGGTGAGCTCTACAGCATCGAAGCCGACATCCGCGGCCAGACACCTGACGAGCGTCTGCGCGTGAGACAGGAAAAGACCAAGCCGTTGCTCGCGAAGTTCGAAGCGACGATCCGAGCGAAACTCGCGACGCTGTCGACGAAGTCCACGCTCGCCAAAGCGATCAACTACTCGCTGAATCACTGGGCGGCGCTGGTGTTCTACTGCGAGGACGGTCGGGCCGAGATCAGCAACGTGCTCGCAGAAAACGCCTTGCGCTGTGTCGCGCTCGGACGCAAAAACTATCTGTTCGTCGGCTCCGACAGCGGGGGCGAGCGGGCCGCTGCGATGTATAGCTTGATCGGGACGTGCAAGCTGAACGGCATCAACCCGCGTGCCTATCTGGAATACGTCCTGACCCACATCGCTGATCACAAGATAGCTCGCATCGACGACTTGCTGCCCTGGAATGTGGCCGACAAGCTGAAGCCAGCCATCCCGCCCACACCATCAACCGGGTAGATCTGGATAGATTTGGATGGATCGTGTCCACGATCGCCGATCGCGGACACGATCTCCCGTGATCTACACGGACTCCACCACACCATCATGCCCCACACGCGCGCGAACGGGGAAACGGCCAGGCTGAGTCGCTTACTCCTTTGGATGCGTTTCGTCATCAATTCTGGCATCAAACCAAACGGCTTCTTCAATTCGAGCCCATTTAATACGAGCCGGCAACGTGTATTAGCAACATTGCGGTTGGTGGGCTGGAGTGGCCGAAATTCGAAATCCGCCACGCGAAATCCTATTTTTGAGCTACAATGTGGCTCACATCCTTTGACCGGAGGTCATCATGTCCACCAATCCCGTGGTCCGCGCCCGCATCGATCCGGCCATCAAGGCCGAGGCCAGCGCCGTGCTGGCCAGCGTCGGCCTGACCGTGTCCGACGCGTTCCGCCTGCTGCTCACGCGTGTCGCCCACGACAAGGCGCTGCCGTTCGAACCGCTGATCCCGAACGAGACCACCATCGCCGCGATGCGCGAGGCGCGCGCCGGCGGCCTGCAACGCTTCGACAACATCGAGGAACTGATGAAGGATCTGCATGCGGAAGATTGAGCAAACCGGCCAGTTCAAGCGCGACTATCGACGCGTGGCCGTCGGCCGGCATCGCGCCTCGCTCGACACGCTGCTGGCCGCCGTGCTGCCGCTGCTCGTAACCGACGCGACGTTGCCCGCCAAACATCGCGACCACGCGCTGATCGGCGAATGGAGCGATCACCGCGATTGCCATTTGAAGCCGGATCTGGTGCTGATCTACCGCAAGCCCGATGCGTCGACCTTGCAGTTAGTACGGCTCGGCTCGCACAGCGAACTGGGGCTGTAGACGATCACCGTCACGAAGCTCAACCCAGGGGTTCTCGTCATGCCGGAAACACGGACCACCATCGAATGCCCGGTTCGTGCCATTCGCACCAGCAGCCTGGCCACCGGCGTGTTGTACCGCGCGTTCGTCGCGCTGCCGGACGCATTGTGCCGATCGCGAGGCGCATACGACGAACGCACCGTGTTCTTCGAAGTGCCGCGCGGCAAGGGCAAAGCCGCTCACCTCGAGCTGCTACTGTCGGCAGCCTGGTGTGTCGACCCGCAAGGCTGGGCCGAAGAGGGCGCCATCTACAACATCTACAGCGCCGCCGAACTCTACGAACGAAACACGGACCCGACCGCCGAGCTGGAGTTGCTCGACATCGGCGGTGGCACCGATGGTATCGGACCGAACAAGGCTTATTACGCTCGCCCATCCGACGTCGACCTGTTCGTGACACCGCGCGTTGCCGCCCGCCTGCGCGAACTGCTTGCGATCGTGGAGTCGCTGTACGAGACCGCCGGCCAGGCCACGACCGACTGAACCGAGCGAACCGGGAGCACATGCCGTGGCAGCCACGAATTCGAGTGCCGCACCCTCGTACGCCACTGTGCTCGACGGCCTGCGGCACGTTTGCCATCGCCAAGTCGTGCGGTACCGGCACGGCGCGCCGGTCGAGGCACTCGCCCGGATGGGGTTCATCGCCTGGGTACGGCAGCCGATCCGGCTGTCCCAGCAGGTCGCCGAACGCTCCCGGCTCGTGCCCGTGCCGATCGAGGTCGCCGAATTGACCGACACTGGTCGTGCGGCGCTGGACTGGCTGGTCGCGTTCGAAGCCACTGCGCATTGGGAGACGTTGCATACGCGACCCTACAGCACGCGTGATCACCAGGAGGCGCCGTGAACGCGCCGGCCGAACAGCTGATCCTGCCGCCGCCGCGCACCTATACGCGCACCTATATGAACGCCGCGATTTAGCAAGCGGTTTTGGTAAACGAAAGGGGCAGGGACGATAGATCGCTCCCCAAAATCTAGGGCGGATTGACTGTCTGGAGTCGGCCAACAAGGGACGCTCGCCCTCTGCACATAGATCGTCGACAAATCCGCACCTCTCGCGCGGGACTCGGTCGAAGCTATGCCGATAACCGAAATGTTGGGAGGATAAGGAGCCGCATAGGGCGTCTATGTGCGTATTGTCCGGCATATGCCGGAAGAGAAGCCCGTCAAATATGACCTGGTTAAAGTGGATGTCTTCGCAGAGACCGGTGTTCCGCGGGATCATTTGATGCGGCACCGGTCCGGCCGCATTTCAGCCTGATTATTCAGCGTCGTGGACGTCAAATTCAGGTCGTGCCCTGCAGCAAAGACCGATTTGGTCTTTGTGGCTAGTGTCATCCTAGCATTGGCCACTGTTTCCACGAACCAGAGGCCGGGCCGACCGGGCGTATCATCGCGTAGCGCGAGCCTCATGCCGCGAGGCCAGCAGCTTCGCGCTGATACGGCACCGCCCCTCGCCAGCACGCGTTTCGCGTTTGATTTCGAATGTGCCAGTGCGCGCAGAACAGCCAGTCATCTGGCTTGCGGCGGCGTATCGAACAACGCGGTATAGCGGCGCTGCATTTCTTCGGGCGTCACCTTCTCGATGGCGTGGCCAATTAGCCAGCGATGGCCGAACGGATCGCGCACGGTGCCGGAGCGTTCACCGTAGAAGTGATCTTCTGGCGCTCGATCGAGCGTTCCGCCGGCGGCGACAGCGCGCGCAACCAACTCATCGGCATCATCGACGTGCAAGTGCAGCGTGACCGGCGTGGCCCCCAGGCTTTCAGGACTTCGCACGCCCATGCCGGGATACTCCTCCGACAGCATCAACGTGTGCCCGTCGAGGTCCATTTCGGCATGACCGACACGGCCGTCGGGTTCGGTCAGCCGGAATAACTCGTGGGCACCGAAGGCCCGGATATAGAAGTCTATCGCGGCGCGGGCGTCACGCACGCAGAGGTAGGCATACAACTCGTGGATGGCCATATCAGCTCCTTGTCGGTGATGCGTCATTCTGGGGGAATGGCTTGGCGCCGTCTTGCAAGAATTTGACCTGCGCCGCTTCAGGCCGGCATGTGTCGTGGCGTAGCCGGATCGGTGCGGTGCCTCCAAACAGAAGGCGCGACGCCGGTGATGGACCGGAAGCTATTCGCCAAGTGCGCCTGATCCGCGAAACCGCTGGCCGCCGCGATCTCGGCCCAGCCGCGCGATCCGTCAGTGGCCAGAGTGAGTGCCCGTGCGAAGCGTTGCAGCCGCAGCCACTCGTGTGGCGCGAGACCGGTCGCCTGCCGGAACAATGCGATACAATGACGATGGCTCAGGCCGCAGGCGTCCACAATCTCGCTCACACGCGTGAACCACCGATCAGAATGACCGAGCACGCCTGTCAGCGCCGGATGCAGTGTGGGTGACCGACCCCGTCCGCGTGCCAGTAGCCAACGCTCGAACAGCGCCAGCCTACTCGTCGCGTTGGGGCAGGCCTGCAGCCGTGATAACAAATCGTCGATTTCGCCGCTTTGCAGCAGAAGTTCCAGCGGTGTGTGACGGCCGGCCAATGCGACCTCAGGCACGCCAAGCAGCGCGCTGGTCGCGCCGGGCCGCAGCACGGCGCCTACCGAAATAGAAGGCTGTGATACGTCGCGCAGATGATACGCGGCGCGGGCGCCACCCACCACCGCGTGGCCGAGATGGCGGCCACACAAATCCGCCGTGTTGTCAAAAACACGAAGCGATGGCCCACCAACGCGCAGGGCAATGTGCGTGGCACCGGTCGGCAACACGTGCTCGCGCGCAGCGAACCGCCGATCCACCAACGGGAACGGGTCGTGCGCCCAGATCGACTCGATTAAGCCTTGCAGCGCTGGAACAGGGGGCCGACGAAGCGAATCCATCGGCCGATGATACACCTCTGGTGCATTCGAGCGTCTTCGCTGCGGATAAAGCAGAGTGTAATGACTCGTGCAATGCTGAGATTTATCGATGAACAACTTCAAACAGAGCATTGACAGTCTTGGCAATGCCTTGATACGCCAGGGCCAACAGCGTGCCGGGATAGACTTTATTCACTTCGGACCGACTACTCGATCACCGACTAACGCCTGACAACCATGGCCGGTCTGGGTACCGCTGATTCAGGCGGCCCGTCAATCGGCGACCGGGTCTAGCCGCGACCGTGACCGCGATGACCAACCAGGCTTTCCCGAAAAGGTGGATCGATCCAGAATGGATGCGAATCTTCATGGTTTGGAGACAGGCCAATCCAGTGGCCGCTATTGGGAGAGTAGAAAGTCCGCTGTGGGTCGCAAGCGGCCAGATGCCGTGAGCCCGCTCCTTGCCGAATTATCGTGCTGTGAGCGCCAGTGCACACTCAGGTTTAGCGGATCACGGTCAAACCAACCACCTACGTCACGGGCGAGGAGCAAATTTTCGCAGCACGAATTCCCCCACCTGCCAAGAGCGGGCGAAGGTAAGTGACCCTGATGCATCAAGTATCGAGTGCGGTCGATAGCGCTCCAAAAATAGAGAAGGGCAGGACGGAAAAGTCGGATCGCGTACGTATATTCGGCCTTGTTGCGACGCGGATGCTGTCGCGGGCCACGATGAGAACCGCTGACTCGCTCCTATACGAACTATCGCGCTCGAAGCGCCAGTGCACACTCAGGTTTAGCGAGTCACGGTCCAACCTGTCCTGTCATCTCCTTCTGTTACGCCGAGCGATCGGATGAAGTTCACTCCTCTGTCGTTGATGATTCCTGCCGGGCTATGCCGGCTTGGTGCTGACAAAATCTTGTTGATACGGTCTGCCGCGAGCGAGCACGGCCCAGATGACGCGCGCCAGTTTGTTGGCCAGTGCGACAATCGCTACGTTATACGGTCGTCGCTTCAGCAGCTGTTCAATCCACGGATGCTTGGATCGGAGCTGCACGCTGATGACTCTCGCGCAATGCACGAGCAGGGTGCGCAGATAAGCATCGCCCCGTTTGCTGATCCCGAGCAGTGTCGTTCGCCCGCCCGAGCCAACTTGCCTCGGTACGAGACCGATGGACGCGGCGAACTCACGGCCGGACTTGTACGCCGATGCGTCGCCGATCGTGGCGACCGCAGCGGTGGCGGTCAGCAAGCCAACACCCGGAATGGCGCTGATCGCTTGCGCGCTCGAGTCGGTGCTCATCCATTGTTTGAGCCTTTGCTCGATGCGCGCGATCTGCTCGTCCAGGTGCGTCAACGCAGACCATTGCTCGCGGAGTGTGTCGATCAACGGTGCCGCGACATGCTGGCTGACCCGCTCTAAGACTGCAGCGATATTCGCGTCGAAAGCGCGTCGGCTTGCCGGCATCACTTCGCCGTATTCGCCCAAGAGTCCGCGGATGCAATTGATCTGGGAGGTGCGGAACTTCACGAGTTGCTGGCGCAGCCGATGCAGAGCCAGCACGGCCTGTTGCGCCTCGCTCTTCACTGCTACCTTGTTGCCGGGTTGCTGGACTGCAAGCCAGATTGCCCGTGCATCCGCCGCGTCGTTCTTGTTACCGATGTTGAATGCCTTGGCAAAGCGCGGGGCCATGAGACGGACCTTGTGTCCGAGCTTGCTGAGCGATCGCGCCCAGTGTTGGGAGCCCCCACAAGCCTCCATGCCAATCAAGCAGGGCTCCAGGTTGGCGAAGTATTCGAGAAAGTTGGCGCGCTTGAGCGGTTTGTTGACGATTTCGCCGCTGCCGGGCGCAATGTAGTGGATCTGGAAGACGTTTTTGCCGATATCGACACCCACAGGGAAGGGATTCATAGCTGCCTCCGTTCAGAAGTACCGCACGCGTATGATGCGCTCGGTGCGCAGCGGCGTTCATCCCATCGGACTACGCGGCGCTGCGTGCGTACGTGCAGGGCGTGTCGCCCGGCGCGATCGCCGAGCGCTACTACGATCCGGAGTCCGGGCCCGGCGCGTCGGCCGACGCGCTCGAGCGGCACCTGCGCACCATGCGCGACGATCTGGTCCACCTCGCGCTGCTGCACGGCTCGTCGGTGCTGGCCGAGCACCTCAAGACGTCGATCAGGCAGCACGGCAGCGCGAAACTGACCGCCCTGACGCTCAAGATGGTCGAGGATGCGTCCAGGCTCGCGGTCGCGCGGCCGCTGGCCGCGCACCCGGTCGGCGGCTGGTTCCGACCGATGATCGGGAAGCGGCTGGCAGAAGAGGGCGTCGCGACGCTCGGCGAGCTGGTCGCATTGTGCAATCGTCGCGGCGGCAGCTGGTGGCGCTCGGTGCCGCGCATCGGCCTGTTGCGCGCGCGGATCCTGGTCGCGTGGCTGCGCCAACATGCTGAAACGCTCGGCATCACGGTCGACGCCGACGTCGATGCCGACGAGCCGTTCGCCGCGCCCGTCGACATGCGCGTGACGCTAACGCCGGCCGGCAGTCCCGACGGGCAGGCAGGCGAACCCGGCCCGCTGGCGCCGCTCGAGCGCATCGCGTTGCCGCACGCGTTGTCCGGCGCGCGCGGCGTGAACCGCGCCGGCGGTTTGTGCTACCTGCAGGCGCAGCACGACCTCGACGCGATCCGCGCGTACCTGCATCGCTACGGCGACCGGCCGCAGGCGCTGCGCGCATACACGCGCGAGCTCGAGCGGCTGCTGTTGTGGGCCGTCACCGAGCGCGGCGCCGCGCTGTCGTCGCTGACGGTCGAAGACTGCAACGCGTACAAGGCGTTTCTGGCGGCACCGGGGGAGCGTTTCGTGGGCCCGCGCCAGTCGCGCCGCTCGCCGCGCTGGCGGCCGTTCGCGCCCGGCGGCCTGACGCCGACCAGCCAGAAGTACGCGATATTGGTGATCCGCGGCGCGTTCGACTGGCTGGTCAAGGTACGCTATCTGGCCGGCAACCCGTGGGCGGCCGTGTCTGATCCGGCCACCGTGACGCCCGAGCACGCGATTCGCATCGAGCGCGCGTTGCCGCTCGCGCTGTGGACCAAGGTGCGACAGGGTCTGGCCGAGCAGGCGCAGCGCTATGGACCGGATGCGGCACGTTGGCGAACCGCGGCCGTGGCGATCTTCCTGATGGGCGATTCGGGCCTGCGCATCACCGAGGCGACGCTCGCGCAGCGCGCCGGCCTGCGCTACGTGCCGGCCGATTCGCGAACTGGATTTCGAGGCGCCGCCCGAGGTCGCCCCGCTGATCAAGCCCACCGAGATCCCGCCGACGCCGGCTGCGCAGCGCCGCCACGGCGACGAACACAGTGTGGCCGGGTATTCGGCCAACGGCCTGCGCGGCGTGGTGAACTGGGCGTTCGCGCAGCTGCTCGAGCGGCTCGAGCTGACCGACGACGAGCGCCGGCATCTGGCCGACTCGACGCCGCACGCGCTGCGGCATACGTTCGGCACCCAGGCGATCGCCGCGAACGTGCCGCCCGACGTCGCCCAGAAAGTCTTGGGCCACGCGTCGCTCGCGACCACCTCGATCTACGCGCAGGCCGAGACGAAACGGGTGCGCCGCGAGCTGGCAGGATACTTTGCGCAGATGCCGGCGCTGGGCGCACCGACAGCACGGCCGACAGCGGCGCCGGTCGCGGCGGACATCTTGGCGATGCAGCAGGACATCGTCATCGGCGAACCGTTCTGGTCGCTGGACACGGCGGTGCCGGATCCGGTGCCGAACGACGACGAGCAGGTCGCGCAGGTGCGCGTCACCCTGCAGGTGCAGGCCACGGACGCGCCGAATACCACGCAGACCGAACGCGCGCGCGACGCGCTCGAGCGCTGGATCCTCGCATTCTCCGGCACCGAGCGCGCCGCGCCCAGCGTCGTGATGTTGCTGCTTCCCTATCGACAGGTTGGGGAGCTCGATACGCGCGTGCGCAACTGGTTGGACGACATCGCGTCCGAAGCGCAGGAGGGCGGTTTCGCCTGCGCGCTCGACGCCCGCTGGGGCGAGCGCCGCTGGACGCATACGGGCGCCCCGACGGTCGGTCGACGGTGCGCGCGATCGACGCCGCCGCCGACACGCCGGCGACTGTCTTGACGAACCCCGCCCACCCGCGGATCTGGCGCCTGCGCATCAGCCTGCTTGGTTTGCGGCCGGAGATCTGGCGGCGCCTGGAGATCCCCACCGATATCGATCTTGCCGAGCTCCATGTGATCGCACAGGCCGCGATGGGCTGGACGAACACGCATCGGTACGGGTTCGCGCTATACGGTTTCCTGGATCGTATCGACCTCGAGGACGATCGCGCGAGCGGCGTGCGCCTGCTCGACGTCGCCCAGCCGGGAGACACGCTCGGCTATACCTATGACGTCGGCGACTACTGGCATCACGCGATCGCCATCGAGGTCGAGATCGCGCCGGCGAAGCGGGCCACGTATCCGCGCTGCACGGCCGGACGCAACGCGTGTCCGCCCGAAGACTGCGGCGGACCCGCCGGCTACGCGCACCTGCTGCGCACGCTCGGCGGCCGCATGACCGGCGAAAAACGCGAGCTGTTCGACTGGCTCGGTGGCCGGTTTGATCCGCATGCGTTTCGCGTCGCGGACGTGAACCAGCGCCTGGCCGACCGTCATAGCGAATGGGAGTGAAGGGCGCGTCGCGGGCACAGCATGTCGGCAAGGCGTCCGTCGGTTCGACAGGCCGAAGCGGTTGTTCAGCGACCGAAATGCGCGTTCATCCTGCCGGAATGACTGTTCATTTCGTCGGAATGACGATTATTGATTAGCAATGCGTGATCTTGAAGTTAGAAAATCGCCCCTCATGTGAGGGCGATGGAAAGACGAGACATGAGATCGCTTCCTCGTGAGGCGCGTGAAGAGCGGCGTCGGCAGGTTATCAACCTGCGCAGGCGGGGCTGGACCTACGACGAGATTGCCGAGCATACGAACCTGTCGCGCACGGGCGTGTTCGATATTTGCAAACGCTACGCTCGCGAAGGTGCGGCTGGATTGCGTGACAAGCCGAGCGGCGGAGCAGCGAACCCAAGCCGTGTCCTGAGTGAGCAGCAGGAAGTGGAAATTCGCGTGCTGTTGCGCGACCAGATGCCGGACCAGTTGAAGATGTCGTTCGCGTTGTGGACACGACATGCCGTGCGGGAGTTGATCGGGCAGCGATGCGGTTTGACGCTGACATTGCAGGGTGTCGGCCTGTATCTGGCGCGCTGGGGTTTCACGCCGCAAAAGCCGATGAAGCGGGCCTACGAGCAGCGACCGGAAGCGGTGCAGGCATGGCTGAACGAGACGTACCCGGAGATTGCGCGCCGGGCAAAGGCCGAAGGTGCGCAAATCCAGTGGGGCGACGAAACGGGGCTGCGCTCGGATGATGTCCGGGGCCGCTCCTACCCACGGATCGGCAAAACGCCCGAGCGGCGCGTGGCGAGCCGACTCGAGGGCCTGTCGGTGATGTCTACGGTGCCGAACCGCGGCCAGGTGCGCTGGAAAGTCTTCGAGGGCGCGATGAACGCCGACATCCTGCTCGATTTCCTGAGGCGGCTGATCAAAGACATGCGCAGCAAGAAGGTGTTTCTGATTCTCGACAACCTGAAGGTCCATCACGCCAAGCCGGTCAAGGTGTGGTTGGCCGAGCACGTGAACCTGTCCGCATATTTGTGGGCGAGGCGGTTGAACAGCACGTTATCCACGCGCCTGCATAAATCGCTCGCCGAACAGGATAGCAAACTGGTTCATTGCTGATTTCCAGTCGAACGCGGACCGCACGGTCTTGGCCAGTACGTTGCGCAGCGCCAGCCAGAGCAGCTTGATGGCCGCCTCGTCATTGGGGAAGTGACCACGGGTCTTGATGATCTTGCGCAGCTGCATGTTCAAACTTTCTATGGCGTTCGTGGTGTACACGACCCGTCGAATCTCCGGCGGAAACACGTAGAACGGCACGACGTGCTCCCACGCGCGTTGCCACGACTGCACGATCGTCGGGTACTTCGCGCCCCAAGGCCCGTCGGCGAAGTCTTGCAGCGCCTGCCGTGCCGCCTCTTCGCTGGCAGCCGCGTAGATCGGGCGCAGCGCTGCGGCGAGCACCTTGCGGTCCTTGTAGCTGGCGTATTCGAGGCTGTTGCGGATCAGATGCACGATGCAGGTCTGAACGGTGGTCCGCGGATAGGCCGCGCCGATGGCTTCGGCGAGCCCCTTCAGGCCATCGACCACGGCGATCAGGATGTCCTGGCAGCCGCGCGTCTTCAGCTCGTTGAACACCTTGAGCCAGAACTTGGCCCCCTCGGTTTGCTCGATCCAGAGACCCAGCACGTCGCGCTGGCCGTCGGCCTGGATGCCCAAGGCCAGATAGACGGCCTTGTTGCTGACCACGCCGTCGTCGCGGATCTTGACCCGCAGCGCGTCGAAGAACACGACCGGATACATCGTCTCAAGCGGGCGGCTTTGCCAGCTCAGCGCCTCGGCCATCACCTCGTCGGTGACCGAACTGATGAAGTCAGGAGACACCTCGGTGCCGTAGTGCTCGGCCAGAAACGCCTGAATCTCGCGCACGCTCATGCCGCGGGCATACATCGCGATGATGCGTTCGTCGAAGCCGGTGAAGCGGCGCTCATGCTTGGGAATCAGGATCGGTTCGAAGCTGCCGTCGCGATCGCGAGGGACTTCGACCCGAACCGGGCCCCGATCGGTGATGACCGTCTTGCCGCTGGCGCCGTTGCGCTCGTTAGCTTGCCCGGGCGGCTTGGACTGGCCCGGCGGGTAGCCCAGATGCAGATTCATCTCGGCACCCATTGCGCGTTCGATGACTGCTTTGTTGAACGCCAGCATCAAATCCTGGACCTCGGTCGGCGTCATCGGCCCCTTGACCAGTTGGTCCAGCAGTTCCTTGGGCAGTTCAGGCAGCGGCCCGCGGGCCGCTGCCTGACGCGCTACAGTTTGCCTTTTCTTCTTCATTGGCATATCCATGACTTTTACACCTCATGATATGCCTCGCCCACGAAATCACGGATAGGTCCGAGCACGTCGACGAGATCGAAGTGTTCTACCTGCCGTCGTACAGCCCGGAGCTGAATCCCGACGAGATGCTCAACGCTGACCTGAAGGCGAACGTGACCAAACAGGCGCCGACTCGGACCAAGGGAAATCTCAAGAAAGCGGTGATCAGCCATCTACGTCGTCTCCAGAAATCACCACAACGTGTCGCTCGCTATTTCATGCATAAGCCAATTCGCTATGCAGCTTGAGTCAAGTTCAAGTATTTCTGATCAATAGTATGCGAATTGAACGTACGCGGTTCATCGATACGCGGTGAACATCCATCCAGACGCGGCAACAAGGTGCTCAAGCGCGCCTTGTTCCTATCCGCCTTCGCGGCCTTGCGGAACCCAGTCTCACGGGCCTATTACTCGCGCAAGATCCAGCAAGGCAAGCGCCATAACCAAGCGCTCATCGCGCTCGCACGGCGACGCTGCGACGTTCTGTTCGCCATGCTGCGCGACGGCACCATTTACCAACCCAAGTCAGCCCCTAACGCTTGACGAAACACATAGGGGCACCCCCCGCCTCGCCGGGCCGCACGACCTTGTCGGTCGGCCCGATGACCGAGCGCCGGTGGCCTTGTCAACTTGAATCGCCCAGCGGATAAAATGGGGGATGACAAAGAGCCGCAACCCATTTCACGGCTACCGCTTCCCGGCCTCGATCATCAGCTGCGCGGTACGCTGGTACCACCGCTTCAATCTGAGCCTGCGCGACGTCGAGGAACTGCTGCTCGAGCGCGGCGTGTCACGGATCGCCGTTATGGAGCCAATTCGTGATCGGCGTAATGAGGCCACTTGATGATCGCCGTTATGAGGCCAGTCCGTGATCGGCGTAATGGAGCCAGTCCAGGATCGGCGTAAAGAGGCCAC
>NZ_JAUJPV010000042.1:0-23562 GCF_030481585.1 Burkholderia sp. AU45388
TTGCCGCCGGTGCGGCGATAGACGATCACGCTCTTGACCGCTTCGCAGCCGCCCAGCGCGATCGCCTCGTCGGCGATGCTCTTGAGCGGCAGCGTCTTGCCGCCGCGGGCCTGCTCGTCGGCGGTGACCAGCGCGACCGCGCCGACGTCGACGAGCCGCTCGTTCAGCGATTTCGCGGAGAAGCCGCCGAACACGACCGAGTGCGTCGCGCCGATGCGCGCGCAGGCCTGCATCGCGACGATGCCTTCGATCGACATCGGGATATAGATGACGACGCGGTCGCCCTTGCCGATCCCGCGTTTCTTCAGCGCATTGGCGAAGCGCGACACGCGCGCGAGAAGATCCGCATAGGTCACGCGGGTGACGGTGCCGTCGTCGGCCTCGAAGATCACCGCGACGCGCTCGCCGTTGCCGGCTTCGACGTGGCGGTCGAGGCAGTTGTACGACGCGTTCAGTTCGCCGTCGTCGAACCACTTGTAGAACGGCGCGTTGCTCTCGTCGAGCACCTGGGTGAACGGCTTGCGCCACGTGAGGCCTTCGCGCGCGAGACGCGCCCAGAAGCCTTCGTAATCCTGCTCGGCCTCGGCGACGAGCGCGCGATAGGCCGGCATGCCGGAAATGGTCGCCGTCTTCTCGAGCGCCGCGGGCGGCGCGAACTGACGGGTTTCGTGAAGAACCGATTCAATCGCAGACATCGACAACCCCTTGGTGAACATGAATCCTCTGCATGGCGGCGCGATCGTGTGCGCCGCGCGTCGTCTTGGCCGGCGCCTGCGCGCCGCTGTCTCCCACCACCCGCACGCGGCCGCGAAGGGCTGCGCACGATGCTGCACCGCACCACCTCACGCGAACGTGAGCCGCGGCCCGGCAATGTCCACGATAAGCGCTCCAACTTACCCGTCACTTACGCGGCATGGCCGTTTCGCGGGTCGGGCGCGCCGCACCGAGGTCGGCTTTACGCTGTTACGACCGCGACCCTACAATCCTAACTGAACTCGCCTTCCGGATTCCAGCTTGAATCGCTACGCCCTCTTCCTCATCCTGTCGATGCTGTTCGTCGGCAGCAACGTCGGTATCGGTAAATCCATCGTTGCGTTCGTCCCGGTCGCCATCCTCGCCACGCTGCGCTTCGTGATCGCGATCGCCGTGCTGTGGCCGCTGTTCCGTCCCGTGAAGATGCGCGCGGTCAAGCGCGGCGAATGGCTGAACCTGTTCCTGCAAGCATTCTTCGGCACCTTCATGTTCACGCTGCTGATGCTCAACGGCGTGCAGCGCACGAGCGCGGTGGCCGCGGGCGTCATCACGAGCACGATCCCCGCGATCGTCGCGCTGTTCGCATGGTTGATCCTGCGTGAAAAACCGAACGGCCGTGCGCTCGTGTCGATCGCGCTCGCGATCGTCGGGGTCGTGACGATCAACCTCGCGAACGGCAGCGCGGCCGGTCACGGCACGCAGGGCGACGCGTCCGGCTCGCTGATCGGCAACCTGCTGATCCTCGGCGCGGTGTGCTGCGAATCGATCTACGTGATCCTGTCGCGCCGGCTCACGCAAACGCTCGCCCCGATCGACATCTGCGCGTATACCCACCTGTTCGGGCTGTTCCTGATGCTGCCGCTCGGCGCGACGGCGCTATGGCATTTCGATTACGCGAGCGTGCCCGCCGGCACCTGGGCGCTCGTCGTCTGGTACGGGCTGTCGGCCAGCATCTTCTCGTTCTGGTTGTGGATGAAGGGCATCCGGCACGTGCCGGGCAGTCTCGCCGGCGTGTTCAGCGCGGTGCTGCCGATCGCCGCGGCCGCGTACGGCATCGCGTTCCTCGGCGAGCGCCCGACGCTCGCGCACGGCATCGCGCTCGCGTGCGTCGTCGCCGGCATCGTGCTCGCGAGCCTGCGCGGAAAACGCGTGCCGGCGGCCGCTTCCTGATCCGTCCCCGGCCGTGCCGGCGCGTCGCTGCAGCGGCGCCGGCCGACGCGTTACAATAGCGCGCCTTTTCAAGATTACCCCCGATACCTGCGCACCGCGCCCGTACCCCGACATGTCCGCCCCGCATTCGCCCGGCCATCCCGGCCGCCGCCCGCTTCGCCCCCTTCCCGCGCTGATTTTCATGAGCCGCTGGCTCCAGGTGCCGCTTTACCTCGGCCTGATCGTCGCGCAAGCCGTCTACGTGTTCCTGTTCCTGAAGGAAGTCTGGCACCTGCTGTCGCATGCGACGGGCCTCGACGAAATCAGCGTGATGCTCGCCGTGCTCGGCCTGATCGACGTGGTGATGATCTCGAACCTGCTGATCATGGTGATCGTCGGCGGATATGAAACGTTCGTGTCGCGGCTCGGCATCGAGGGCCACCCCGACGAGCCCGAATGGCTCGACCACGTGAACGCGGGCGTGCTGAAGGTCAAGCTGTCGATGGCGCTGATCAGCATTTCGTCGATCCACCTGCTGAAGACCTTCATCAACCCCGACCAGCACACGACGCACGCGATCATGTGGCAGGTGATCATCCACGTGTCGTTCCTCGTGTCGGCGCTCGTGATGGCGTGGGTCGATCGCCTGACGACGCACACGCACCCGGCCCATTTCCACGAGGCGCATGCGCCCGCGGCGTCCCGACCGGCGGCCTGACCCGTCGGCAAACCATTCCCACTGTCCCCACAGAGTCTCAGCCATGACCGTCATCAAACAGGAAGACCTGATCCAGAGCATCGCGGATTCGCTGCAGTACATCAGCTACTACCATCCGCTCGACTACATCCAGGCCCTCGGCCGCGCGTACGAGCTGGAAGAGAGCCCGGCGGCGAAGGACGCGATTGCGCAGATCCTCACGAACAGCCGCATGTGCGCGGAAGGTAAGCGCCCGATCTGCCAGGACACCGGCATCGTGACGATCTTCGTGAAGGTCGGCATGGACGTGCGCTGGGACGGCGCGACGATGGGCGTCACCGACATGATCAACGAAGGCGTGCGCCGCGGTTACACGCACCCGGACAACGTGCTGCGCGCGTCGATCGTCAACCCGCCGGAAGGCGCCCGCAAGAACACGAAGGACAACACGCCGGCCGTGATCCACTACGAGATCGTGCCGGGCGACAAGGTCGACGTGCAGGTCGCGGCGAAGGGCGGCGGCTCGGAAAACAAGTCGAAGTTCGTGATGCTGAACCCGTCCGACTCGATCGTCGACTGGGTGCTGAAGACGGTCCCGACGATGGGCGCCGGCTGGTGCCCGCCGGGCATGCTCGGGATCGGCATCGGCGGCACCGCCGAGAAGGCGATGCTGATGGCGAAGGAATCGCTGATGGAGCCGATCGACATCCAGGAAATCATCGCGCGCGGCCCGAAGGACTGGGTCGAGGAACTGCGCGTGGAATTGCACGAGAAGGTCAACGCGCTCGGCATCGGCGCGCAGGGCCTCGGCGGCCTCGCGACCGTGCTCGACGTGAAGATCATGGCGGCGCCGACGCATGCGGCCTCGAAGCCGGTCGCGCTGATCCCGAACTGCGCGGCCACGCGCCACGCGCATTTCGTGCTCGACGGTTCGGGCCCGGCCAAGCTTGAAGCGCCGTCGCTCGACGCCTGGCCGAAGGTGCAGTGGGAACCGAACACGGAAACCAGCAAGCGCGTCGACCTGAACACGCTGACGCCGGAAGAAGTCGCGAGCTGGACGCCGGGCCAGACGCTGCTGCTGTCGGGCAAGATGCTCACCGGCCGCGACGCCGCGCACAAGCGCATCGCCGACATGCTCGCGAAGGGCGAGAAGCTGCCGGTCGACTTCACGAACCGCGTGATCTACTACGTCGGGCCGGTCGATCCGGTGCGCGACGAAGTGGTCGGCCCGGCCGGCCCGACGACGGCCACGCGCATGGACAAGTTCACCGAGACGATGCTCGCTCAGACGGGTCTGATCTCGATGGTCGGCAAGGCCGAGCGCGGCCCGGTCGCGATCGATGCGATCAAGAAGCACAAGGCGGCCTACCTGATGGCGGTCGGCGGTGCGGCCTACCTCGTGTCGAAAGCGATCCGCGGCGCGAAGGTGCTCGCGTTCGAAGACCTCGGCATGGAAGCGATCTACGAGTTCGACGTGCAGGACATGCCGGTGACGGTGGCCGTCGATTCGTCGGGTACGTCGGTGCATCAGACGGGTCCGAAGGAATGGCAGGCGAAGATCGGCAAGATCCCGGTCGCCACCGCTTAAGCGCGATCGAACGAAAGGCCGGACACACGTCCGGCCTTTTTACTTCTCATTCTCATTATCGTGTTCGGCCGGTCGTTCAAGGCTGATTCTCATTACACGCAAAAAGCAGGCCCGACAAGGCTTCGAGGCTTGGCTTTTCTCGTTCGAGCGATTATCGTTCGGTTTCTGAAGCCCCACTGAACAAGGAACAGCCATGCAAGGCGACAAGAAAGTCATCGAATATCTGAACGCCCAACTGAAGAATGAACTCACGGCGATCAACCAGTACTTCCTGCATGCGCGCATGTACAAGCACTGGGGCCTCGAGAAGCTCGGCAAGCACGAATACGACGAGTCGATCGGCGAAATGAAGCACGCCGACTGGCTGATCGAGCGCGTGTTCATGCTCGACGGGCTGCCGAACCTGCAGGACCTGCACAAGCTGCTCGTCGGCGAGGAAACCGAAGAGATCCTGAAGTGCGACCTGAAGCTCGAGCAGATCTCGCAATCCACCTGCAAGGAAGCGATCGCCTACTGCGAATCGGTTCGCGACTACGTGTCGCGCGAGATCTTCGAAAAGATCCTCGACGACACCGAAGAGCACATCGACTGGCTCGAAACGCAGATCGACCTGATCGGCAAGGTCGGCCTGCAGAACTATCAGCAAACGATGATGGGCTCGCCCGAGTAATCGCCCCACCCGCCGGCCCGCCGCCCGCCCGACGATGACGAACCCGTCCGCCGCACCCGCGCCGCGCGCCGCCGCCCCTGTCGGCATCTTCGATTCGGGGCTCGGCGGCCTGTCGGTGCTGCGCGCCGTGCGCGCGCACCTGCCCGACGAATCGTTCGTCTACGTCGCCGACTCGCACCACGCGCCGTATGGCCCGCGCGACGAGGCATTCATCACGGAACGCACGCTGGCGATCGGCGAATGGCTCGCCCGCGAAGGCGCGAAAGCGCTCGTGATCGCATGCAACACGGCAACGGCACGGGCGATCGCGGCCATCCGCGAACGCCTGTCGATTCCGCTCGTCGGCGTCGAGCCAGGCATCAAGCCGGCCGCCGCGCTGTCCACGACCGGCGTCGCGGGCGTCCTCGCGACGCAATCGACGCTGAACAGCCCACGCTTCCAGGCGCTGCTCGATCGCTACGGCGCCGGCCGCCGCTTCATCTGCCAGCCCGGCCACGGGCTCGTCGAAGCGATCGAACGCGGCGACACGAATTCGCCCGCGTTGCGCGCGCTGCTCGAGCGTTACATCCAGCCGATGCTCGACGACGGCGCCGATACGCTGGTACTCGGCTGCACGCACTACCCGTTCTTCACAGACACGATTCGTGACCTTGTTGGCGAGCGCCTGACGATCGTCGACACGAGCGATGCCATCGCCCGCCAGCTCGCGCGGGTGCTCGACGAGCGCGGACTGCGCGCGCCGGCCGGCACGCATGCCGCGCTGCCGCGCTTCTGCTCGACGAGCGACGGCCTGCAACTGCACGCGCTCGCGTCGACGCTGCTCGGCCTCGATGCGCCGGTCGAATCCGTCACCATTTCCTCGCCGAACGCGCGCGCCTGCGCGACCGCCTGACGCGGGCCGGCGGCGCCCGCCCGCCGCCCCTTCGCCCTCCGTCGTTTCAAGGGGTCCGATGACCTTAAAAAAAGCCCGACCCAGGCTTGTCAATCCCCGCAAAATTAATGATAATAATTCGCATTAACGTTAGCTATCGCAACTCATCATGATCGTCTGCGTGTGCAAGTCTGTTTCCGATCGCAAGATTCGCGCGTCCCTCGCCGAGGGCGTGAACTCTTTCGATGAACTCCAGTTCGAGCTCGGCGTGGCCACGTGCTGCGGCAAGTGCGAGGAGTCCGTACGCGACCTCATGGCCGAGCAAGGCGTCTGCGCGAGCCGTTGCGGCGTCGAGCATCATGCGCATCCGATTCCGGTCACGTTCTACGACCGCAAGGCCGCCTGAGCGGCGCCGAGCATGCGCATGCGGCCCAGGCCGCATTTTTTGTCTTGACCGTCAGCAAGCCATCGTCTGCGCGAGCCAACGGCTTACCTGCCAAGGAGCCTGTGATGGAATTGCTGATCGGATTCGTAACCACCGTTTGCATCTCGCTGCTGATCTTCCGCAAGTGATGCCGATTCACCCGCCGCGCCCCGGGTGCGACGTCGTTCTTTCAAGCTAACATGCAGGCTTCGCATCTCGCTCCTGCCGGCGCCATGCCGGCTGCACCACGTATGAATCCCCGAGTGATCGTCGTCGCGGTCGGCGTGCTTGCCGCACACGCGATCATGCTGACGGCCGCATGGCTCCATCGCAACGCGCCGCCGCCGAAATCGGTCGAGGTCCAGACGATCACCGCGCAGCTCATCACGCCTGCGCCGATCGCGCAGCAGGTCGCGGCCGAATCGATCCCCCAGCCCGCACCGCCGAAGCCCGTGCCGCGCGTGAAGCCGAAGGTCGAGCCGAAGCCGGTACAGAAAGCGGCGAAGCCGACCCCGCAGCCGGTTGCGCCGTCGCCGGCCCCGTCGCCCACGCCCGCTCCCGCCGCCGATCCGACACCGGCTCCCGCCGCGCCCGCTCCCGCCGCACCGGCCGCCACGCCGGGCCCGGCGCGCGAAACGATGCAGGTCAGCGCACCGAAGAACGTGCCGACGCTCCAATGCAACTTCGTGAAGCCCGACTATCCGTCGATGTCGCGCCGCCGCGGCGAATCGGGCACCGCCTATGTTCACTTCGTCGTCGGCGTGACCGGCAAGATCGAAAGCATCGATCTGCAGAAGAGCAGCGGTTATCCGCGCCTCGACGATGCCTCACTCGACGCGATGCGCGCGACCACCTGCCGCCCGTACGTCGAGAACGGCCAGGCGATCCGCGCCGCCCGCACACAGCCCTACAGCTTCGGGCTCACTGATTAACATCCGGAAGATTCAAAGGAAACAAAAAATGCAAAGCTACGGTATCGCGCACGTCTGGGCGCAAGGTGATTTCGTCACGCGCGCCATTGCGATCACGCTGCTCGTGATGTCGGTCCTGTCGTGGATCGTGATCGTCATGAAGGGCTGGAACGTGATCCGCCTGAACCGCCTCACGAAGAATGCCGAACAGGCGTTCTGGCATTCCGACAATTTCGACGACGGCATCAAGAAGCTCGGCCTCGCCGCATCGACGCCGAACGACAACCCGTTCCTCGCGCTCGCGCTGTCGGGCAAGGAAGCCGCCGATCACCACCATCAGACGCAACCGCACCTGCACGACCGCATGGACGTATCGGACTGGGTCACGCGCTGCCTGAAGGACACGATGGACGAAGGCATCTCGCGCATGCAGAGCGGCCTCGCGATCCTCGCATCGGTCGGCAGCACGGCGCCGTTCGTCGGCCTGTTCGGCACGGTCTGGGGCATCTACCACGCGCTGCTCGCGATCGGCGCCACCGGCCAGACGTCGATCGACCAGGTCGCGGGCCCGGTCGGCGAATCGCTGATCATGACGGCTTTCGGCCTGTTCGTCGCGATTCCCGCGGTGCTCGGCTACAACGCGCTGACCCGCGCGAACAAGGGTGTCGTCAGCAAGCTGCGCCGCTTCGCGCACGGCCTGCATGCGTACTTCGTGACGGGCGCGAGCCTCGCGTCGTCGTCGACGCGCGACGGCCTGCGTCTCGCATCGCGCGCCGCCAGCTGAGACGAGGTGAACCATGGCCATGAACACCGGTTTCAGCGACGATGACGACGATGCCGTGATGAGCGAGATCAACATGACGCCGCTCGTCGACGTCATGCTCGTACTCCTGATCATTTTCCTCGTGACGATCCCGGCGATGCAGCATGCGGTGAAGATCGACCTGCCGCACGCCAGCAGCCGGCCCGTCGACGAAAAGCCGCAGACCGTCGACGTCGCGATCCAGGGCGACGGCACGATCCTGTGGGACGACCACACGGTCACGCGCGAACAGCTGCAGGCACGCATCGCGGAAGCCGCGAAGCGTACGCCGCAGCCGGAATTGCATCTGCGCGCGGACCGCAAGGTCGCCTACGAACACGTCGCGGAAGTGATGTCGGATGCGCAGGCAGGCGGCCTGACGAAGCTCGGCTTCGTGACGGAGCCGGGTGCGAAAGCGAAGTAACGCGCGCACGTTCCGTCGTCGGCGGCAGCCAGTAGTCACTGCGTACCTGGCCGGCCGCACCTGGCCGGCCACACCTGGCCGGCCACACCTAGCCGGCCACACACAAAGTAAAAGGCCTTCATCGCCAGATGAAGGCCTTTTTTCATGCGCACGCGGGCGCCTTCGGGCGGCGGGCTCTTGGCGGTATCGGTTACGCCTCGAGCAACGCAAATGCGACTCTGCCGTGGTCTGCACGGACTGCGCGTTCTGCCCTATCTGGCTCGCAATATATGCGGCCACCTGATTTCGCTCAGAACTTCCTTCGCGAAATGGGATTTCAATATAGGCCCGCCCGCGCACGCATTCAAGGTTCCGGCGATTGAAACTTGCGATTGCAGGCGACGCTTCAATGACAAAACAAATTTGCGTCGTCGTGCATGCCGTGTTCAGGTGGCCGAAACATCGGCCGCCGCTTCGTTCTTCGCGCGCTCGGGGCAACCCGGCTCCTTGTACGCGCCGTGGTCGAGCTTCTCGACCAGGTAATCGACGAACGCACGGACCGCGGGCGGCATCCCCTGCCGCGACACGAACACCGCATACAGCTGCGGCACCGGCAGCGTCCAGCCCGGCATCACCGGCGACAACTGCCCCGCACGCAACGCGTTGCCGTACATCATTTCCGGCAGCGCCGCGATGCCGAGGCCGTCGAGCACGGCCTCGCGGATCGTCATCAGGTCGGCCGTCACGAGACGCGGATCATGCTCGTGCACGTGGCGCGTTCCGTCCGGCGCGATCAGATTGAATACGTGCCGGCCGTCGACGCTCGGCGTATCGAGCGTCTCGAAGCCGGTCAGGTCGTCCGGCGCCAGCGGCGGCGCATTCTGGCTCAGCAGGCTCGGCGCGCCGACCAGCATCTGCTCGGTGCGCCACAGCGGCCGCACGACGATGTTCGCGTTCTGCGGCGGCTCCGAGCGCACGCGCAACGCGACGTCGATCGAATCCTCGAACAGGTCGATCACGCGATTCGTCACGCGCACATGCACCTTCACCTCGGGATAACGGCGCAGGAATTCGGGCAGGATGCGCGACAGCATCGTCTGCGACAGCGTCACCGGCACGCTGACGCGCACCGAGCCGCGCGGCGACGCGCGCAACTGCTGCACCGCGTTCATCGCGGCCCGCGCTTCGGCGAGCATCGCCTGGCAATGCTGGTAGAACAGCTCCCCCGCCTCGGTCAGTGCGAGCTTGCGCGTCGAGCGCTGCAGCAGGCGCACGCCGAGCGCCGCCTCGAGTTCGGTCAGGCGCCGCGACAGACGCGATTTCGAGATGCCCAGCACGCGTTCGGCGGCCGAGAAGCCGCCATGTTCGACGACCTGCGAGAAGTACATCAGGTCGTTCAGGTTATGTGCATCGATATTCATCTCATCGTTCCAATTTCAGAACAATCCATTGCGAACCGCCGCCAATCGCCCGGTAAAACGCCCAATATAATAGCGCTATGTTTCGAAAATAACGCTATTCCGATGATTTCGAGGGCTTCCCATGACTACCGCTCGCTCGCTTGATCGCACCTACCCCGCGCTTCGCACCACCGAAGGCGGCGGTTTCGTGGTTCACCGCCCGTTCCCGACGCGGCTGTTGATGGATTTCGATCCGTTCCTGCTGCTCGATGAAATGGGCCCCATCGACTACGCCCCCGGCGAAGCCGTCGGTGCGCCCGACCATCCGCATCGCGGCTTCGAGACCGTGACCTACGCGCTCGACGGGCGCTTCCGCCATCGCGACTCGTCCGGCCATGCCGGCACACTCGGCCCCGGCGACGTGCAGTGGATGACGGCCGGCGCCGGCGTCGTGCACAGCGAGATGCCGGATCCGGCGTTCGCTCAGGCAGGCGGACGCTCCCACGGCTTCCAGCTGTGGGTCAACCTGCCGCGCCGCGACAAGATGATCGCGCCGCGCTACCAGGAAATCCCGGCCGCCCGCATTCCGACCGCGACGTCGCCGGACGGCGGCGCACGCGTGCGCGTCATCGCGGGCGAAGCATTCGGCGTAAAGGCCGCGATCGAGACGCGCACACCGATCCTCTATCAGCACTTCACGCTGGAGCCCGGCGCGACGGTCACGCAGCCCGTGCCGGCCGGTTATCGCGTGTTTGCCTATCCGATCGACGGAACGGGCCTCTATGGGCCCGACAGGCAGGCTGTCGACGCACGACACATGATCGTCTACGGCGACGATGGCGACACCGTCACGTTCGGTGCCGGCGACACGTCGCTCGACCTGCTGCTGATCGGCGGCGTGCCGCTCAACGAGCCGATCGTCCGTTACGGCCCGTTCGTGATGAATACCGAGGAAGAGATCCGGCAGGCTGTCGTCGACTATCAGACCGGTCGCATGGGTCGCATCGAAGCGTGAATCGGATCGGGCGGCAGGTGCCGCGAAGCCGGTGGTTTTGCGTCACAATAAGTTCTTGAACCATGTGGCCACCCGCCACCAGAAGGAACCCGCCCCTTGAACTTCGAACACCTGATCCAGATCAACTCCGACGAACCGGGCGTGCCGACCCTCACGCGCGACCAGCTCTGGGAAGGCCTCGTACTGCGTGCGGAACAGCCGCAACTGTTCGTGATCGGCCTCGACAGCTGCGTCATCCGCGAGCGGACGGACACGACCCTCGAGCGCGAACTCCATTACGGTCACGCGACCGTGCGCGACCACGTGACGTTCACGCCGAACCAGCAGGTCCGCTACGACATCCGTGCGGCGGATGGCGAGATCGGCGGTTCGCTGACGATGACGATCGAGGAGCGCGACGACCACGAGCTGTTCCTGCGTTTCGACTACCGCACGACGCTGACGGTCACCGACGACAGCGAAGAAGCGCGACAGACGCACGGGATCGTCAAGGAGGCGTACCGCACGTCGGATATCGACACCGTTCGCCTGATCCGCGAATACGCGCAGGGCCGCAAGGATCCCGATCCGCTGCACTGAATCCGGCGGCGGCCTGCGAGCCGCCGCTTTGATTCAAACTATCAGATCAGACGTTTCGATCGATAAAGAGTCTTTGTAAATGGGAATAGTTATCATTTAGAATTCATTCCATCGTATCGACAGTCACCGATCAAACCGAATGACCGACACCATGCGCCCGACCACGCTGACCCTGCGCCGCACCACCGGCACCGCAGCCAGCAGCCGCCAGAAGACGGCAGCGGTCACCACGCCGGCGAAACCCGCCGGCAACCGCGATGCAGGCACGCGGGTCGTCAACAGCGATGCGCTGCTGCAAGGCCAAAGCCACGTCAGCATCGCGCATAACGGAGAGACTTATCAGTTGCGGGCGACGCGGCTCGGCAAACTGATCCTGACGAAGTAACGACCGAGTATTGTGGGGACCACCTCCCTGAGAGGTGTTGGGCAGTAGCCAGCGTAACGGCTTGCACGCGAGATCTAGACCCCTTCGTGCAAACACACTCAAGCAGCCGTTGCAGCAAGCCAAGCCACTTTTTTGGTTCTCGCACAAGGAAGAAAAAAGCGACACGTCGATGGACGTGTCGCTTTTTGTTTGGGCAACCAATGCGCGAAGCACGCCGCCTGCATATAAGTGGCCGCGCAATGCACGACAGCCGAATGAAGCGGCATGCGCGCCGCTTCAGAACCCCCAGAACATCAGCCACCATGCGCTGTCGACGACGGCCAGCCCGACGGCGAACCACGCGAACGCCGCGAGCCGGCGCGGCCACGCCGCATAGCGCCCCGTGACCTTCCACGCGAGCCACGCACTCCATACGTTGGCGCCGACCAGAATCGCGATGCGCACGTCGGTTGCCCAGCCGAGCGGCACATGCTCGGCGCGCAGCAACGACAGCGTCGTGGCCGACAGCCCGAGGAACACGCCCGCGCCGGCGATCGGGATCAGTGCCTGGGCGAGGTGATGCAGGCGCACGCGATCGAAGCGGCCGAGCATCAGCGTGGCGCCGGCCAGCAACACCAGCAGCGCCGTGCCGTACACGAGCCCCGTGCCGACGATGTAGCTGACGACCAGCCCGCCATCGAGCCAGGAGAACACGTCGTTGCGATCCGGATAGTGCGTGAGCAGGAACCACGGCGCATTGGTCTCGAGCGGCCACGTGATGTCGCGGTCGATCAGCCAGCCCGCGAGCCATTGCTTGATCTGCACGAACCACGGGCTCACGGTCCAGTGGAACGCGCCGATCGCCACGCCGAGCAGGCCGTACAGGATCAGCGCGGTGTCCCACGGGTTGGCCCGCTCCGCCCCGAGGTTCACGACTTCGTCGGACGGCGAGCGCAATGACAGCGAAATCGCGTCGCGGTGCCCGCTGCAGCGGCCGCACATATGGCAGTCCGCCGCGCCCTTCATGTTGCGCAACGGTACCAGCGGTGCGCAGTTGATCGGAATCACGCGATGGCCGTGCTCGCCGTTCTTGTACGAACGGCGCCACGCATCCTCGTCGACCTTGTAGCGCATCGGCGCAAGCCGCGCGAGCAGCCCGAACACGCCGTTGACCGGACACAGATACTTGCACCACACGCGTTTCTCGCGGCCGTACAGCACGCCGATCACGATCGCGCCGACGGTCGAGCCGCCGAGCACGAACAGCACCGCGAGCGGATACTGGTACACGCTCACCATCTGCCCGTAGATCGTCGTGATGCCGAACGCGACGAACGGCCAGCCGCCCCACCGGATCCAGCGCGGGATCGGGCCGCCGCGGCCGAACTTGCTCGCGTATTCGGTAAGCGCCCCTTCGGGGCACAGCACGCCGCACCAGACGCGCCCGAGCATCACCATCGACAGCAGCACGAATGGCCACCAGATGCCCCAGAACGCGAATTGCGCGATGAGCGTGAGGTTGTTCCACAGATGCGCGGAATCGTCCGGCAGCGGCAACACGGCCGGCACGATGATCAGAAACGCGTAGACGGCGACGACGATCCACTGGATACCGCGGATCAGTGCACCGTGGCGCTGCATCCACTGGCCGGCCTGCGCGAGCCAACCCGGCTTGACGGCGGCGACAACGCTCATGCCGCGCGACCCGCTGCGACGGCCGGACGGCGGCTCGCGCGTTTCATCAGCAGCCAGACGACCGCCCAGTACACCGCATACGCCACAAGGTTGGTCAGCGCCGGATGCGCGCGATAACCGGTCAGCGTCGCGACGAGCGAACCGAAGGTGCCCGAATCATCGAGAATCGCGGACGTATCCCACACCTGCGAGATGCCGAGCGGCAGGATTTCCTTGTCGATCAGCTTGTCGACGCCGGTCTGGAACAGGCCCGCGCCGAGGAACAGCAGCATCACTTCGGTGACGCGAAAGAAATGCCGCCACGAGAAGTACTTGCCGCCGAGCTGCAGCAGATAGAACGTGAGGAACGCGAGGCCGAGACCGATCACGACCGCGAGCATCTGGCTGCCGTCGACGTGGCCCGACTGGCCGAAACCCAGGCCGTACAGGAAGATCACCGTCTCGCTGCCTTCGCGGGCGATCGCGAGCGCGACCAGCACGGCGACGCCCCACCAGTTCGAATCGCGCGTACTTTGCTGCAGCGACTGCTCCATGTCGCGCTTCAGCGTGCGGCCGTGCCGGCGCATCCACAGCACCATCTGCACGATCAGCACGCACGCGATCAGCACCATCGCCGTCTGGAAATAGTCCTGCGCGTCGCCGGACAACACTTCGGTGAACCCGACCAGCGCGGCGCCGAGGCCGACGGCCATCAGCAGGCCGACGCCGACGCCGGCCCAGAGGAAAGGCAGGCCGCGGCGCGCGTCGTCGTCGCCGTTTTTCAGCCATGCATAGAGAATGCCGACGACGAGCAGCGCTTCGACGCTCTCCCGCCAGACGATGAACAAGATCTGACCCATCGATACCTCCTGACGCTCGGGGCAAGGGACTGGCGCGCCCGCGCGCAGATAAAACGCGTTACTTCGCGACGATCACGCCCTGTGCCTGCTGGTGGAAATCGTCGAAAAACTTGTATTCGCCCGGCGACAGCGGGGCGACGACCACGAACGAATCGGCGCCCGGCGCGAGCACCTTCTCCTTGCGCAGTTGCACGCTCTCGAATTCGGCGGCGCCCTTGCCGGTGTTCCTGATCTCGATCTTGAAACGCTGGCCGGCCGGCACTTCGATGCGCGCGGGATTCAGCTTGCCGTCCGTCATCTCGAGCTTGAAGGTCGGCAGATCGGCCGCCTGCGCCGCGCCGGCAAGCCACAGCGCAGCGGCTGCGGCAACGATTTTCTGGGGAATTTTCATTCTGGGTTCTCTACGCCGACGGCGCGCCGAAGCGCGCCGTTCGTAATGCCACCGATCAGTAACCGCCCTTCTTGCCGATACCGGCGAACGGGAAGTCGTATTCGAGCGTGATGGGCTTGAACCACGGGCCCACGCCCGTTTCCTTGTCGACGTGGCGACCGAACGCCATGTGACCGGACTGCATCGGCGGCTTGACGACCATCGTCAGGTGATACTTGCCCGGGCCGGCGAGCTTCACGTTGTCGCCATAGTGCGGGCCGTCGCTCGCGACCATGCCCATCAGGTCGCCTTCGGCCTTCCACTTCGTGTCGCCCTGCTTCGTCAGCTTGTACGTGACCTGCAGGTACGGCATCCAGTCGCCTTCGGCGAAACCGGTCGGGTTGTTCTTGACCGCATGGATGTCGGCCTCGAGGTGGATGTCGGAATCCGACGCCTTGCGCATCATGCCTTCCGGGTCCATCGTGATCGGCTGCAGATACACCGCGCCGATTTCCATGCCGCCCTGGATCTGCTGCTTGCCGATCGGATACTCGGCAGCCGAGGCGGACATCGCGGCCAGCGCCGCCGCTACCGCAACCGTCGTGCGGATGAACGAAGAACCCAACATGGACACTCCTTGTTATTTGTCTGACTATCTTGACGAAACGCGGGCCGCCGCCGGCCGCCCGCTGGAAACACTAACGCGACGAAGAACGTTAATGCGAACTATTCTCAATACATGCGAAGTTTAGCACTGAACCAGTTTCGGAACAAACGGAGAGCGCCGTAAACCCCTGATTCGACAAGGCTTACAGGCGCTTTACCAAAAGGATACGGTGACGTTTGGAAAGATTTACCGGCCGCCGCTGATGTGGTCGCCCACGTTCGCGCCGAACACGCGTTCGCGCAGCACGGCAAGCTGGTCGCGGGTCGCGGCGGCCTTCTCGAATTCGAGGTTCTTCGCGTAATCGGCCATCTGCTTCTCGAGACGCTTGATTTCCTTCGCGAGCTGCTTTTCCGACATGTCCTCGAATTTCGCGCGCTGCTGCGCTTCCTTCAACTCCGCACGCGCGTCGTCGGCGTTGTAGACGCCGTCGATGATGTCCTTGATGCGCTTCACGACGCCGCGCGGCGTGATGCCCATCTTTTCGTTGTAGGCGATCTGCTTCGCGCGGCGCCGTTCGGTTTCGCCGATCGCGCGCTTCATCGATTCGGTCATGTTGTCGGCATAGAGAATCGCCTTGCCGTTCACGTTCCGCGCGGCGCGGCCGATCGTCTGGATCAACGAGCGCTCGGCGCGCAGGAAGCCTTCCTTGTCCGCATCGAGAATCGCGACGAGCGACACTTCGGGAATGTCGAGGCCCTCGCGCAGCAGGTTGATCCCGACCAGCACGTCGAACGTGCCGAGCCGCAGATCGCGGATGATCTCGACGCGCTCCACCGTATCGATGTCGCTGTGCAGGTAACGCACCTTGACGCCATGGTCGGCCAGGAACTCGGTCAGCTGTTCGGCCATGCGTTTCGTCAGCGTCGTGATCAGCACGCGCTCGCCGGCCTTCACGCGCGCGTTGATCTCGGTGAGCACGTCGTCAACCTGCGAACTCGCCGGCCGCACTTCGATTTCCGGATCGACGAGGCCCGTGGGTCGCACGACCTGCTCGGCGATCTGCCCCGTCACGCGCTTCTCGTAGTCGGCCGGCGTCGCCGACACGAACACGACCTGGCGCATCTTGCGCTCGAACTCGGGGAACTTCAGCGGCCGGTTGTCGAGCGCCGACGGCAGGCGGAATCCGTAATTGACGAGGTTTTCCTTGCGCGCGCGGTCGCCGTTGTACATGCCGTTCAGCTGGCCGATCAGCACGTGCGATTCGTCGAGCAGCATCAGCGCATCGGGCGGCAGGTAGTCGACGAGCGTCGGCGGCGGATCGCCGGGCGCCGCGCCCGAGAAGTGCCGCGAATAGTTCTCGATGCCCTTGCAGAAGCCGAGCTCCTGCAGCATCTCGAGATCGAAGCGCGTGCGCTGCTCGAGGCGCTGCGCCTCGACGAGCTTGCCTTCGCGATGGAAGAACTCGAGCCGTTCGCGCAGTTCGTCCTTGATCGTCTCGACCGCGCGCATCACGGTGTCGCGCGGCGTCACGTAGTGCGACGATGGGTACACGGTAAAGCGAGGAATCTTCTGCCGCACGCGCCCGGTCAGCGGATCGAACAGGTGCAGCGTCTCGACCTCGTCGTCGAACAATTCGACGCGCACGGCCATTTCCGCGTGTTCGGCCGGGAAGATGTCGATCGTGTCGCCGCGCACGCGGAACGTGCCGCGCTGGAAATCCTGCTCGTTGCGCGTGTATTGCATCGCGATCAATCGCGCGATCACGTCGCGCTGGCCGAGCTTGTCGCCGGTGCGCAGCGTCAGGATCATCTGGTGGTATTCGGACGGATTGCCGATACCGTAGATCGCCGACACCGTCGCGACGATCACCACGTCGCGGCGCTCCATCAGGCTCTTCGTCGCCGACAGCCGCATCTGCTCGATGTGCTCGTTGATCGACGAATCCTTCTCGATGAACAGGTCGCGCTGCGGCACGTAGGCCTCAGGCTGGTAGTAGTCGTAATACGAGACGAAATACTCGACCGCATTGCGCGGGAAGAACTCGCGGAACTCCGCGTAAAGCTGCGCCGCGAGCGTCTTGTTCGGCGCGAACACGATCGCCGGGCGGCCGAGCCGCGCGATCGTGTTGGCCATCGTGAAGGTCTTGCCCGAGCCGGTTACGCCGAGCAGCGTCTGGAAGGCAAGGCCGTCGCCGACGCCTTCGACGAGCGTGTCGATCGCGGTCGGCTGGTCGCCCGCGGGCGGATAGGGCTGGTAAAGCTGGAACGGCGACCCTTCGAAAGTGACGAATTTGGATTCGTCGAGCGCGTCGCCGACTTCGGCATGATGTTCGGACATGGAATGCGGCCGGAGCAAGGGCAAAGAAAGCATTCTAGCGCTTCGCGGCCGCGCGAACTGCTGTCGGCTCCTGACGCGCGACGGCCGCCCGGAATCGCGATTCGCCGCCCTCATCGCGACGGAATCACCGCCCCCGTCAGCACGAATTCGCTACAATGTCAGGCTGCTGCGCTTTCCGGCGTCGCGCCGCAGGCGCGGTTCACCGCGCCCGCCCCGCCGGTTGAAAGCCTGACCCTCTTTTCACTACTGCCGAATCATCATGTCGCTCTTCTCCGCTGTCCAGCTTGCTCCCCGCGACCCGATCCTGGGCCTGAACGAAGCCTTCAACGCCGATGCGCGTCCGACCAAGGTCAACCTCGGCGTCGGCGTGTACACGAACGAAGACGGCAAGATTCCGCTGCTGCGCGCGGTGCGCGACGCGGAGAAGGCGCGTGTCGAGGCCGGCCTGCCGCGCGGCTACCTGCCGATCGACGGGATCGCCGCCTACGATGCGGCCGTGCAGAAGCTGCTGCTCGGCAACGACTCGCCGCTGATCGCGGCAGGCCGCGTGGTCACGGCCCAGGCGCTGGGCGGCACGGGCGCGCTGAAGATCGGCGCCGATTTTCTGCGCACCTTGAACCCGAACGCGAAGGTCGCGATCAGCGATCCGAGCTGGGAAAACCACCGCGCGCTGTTCGAAGCGGCCGGCTTCGAGGTCGTCGCGTACCCTTACTACGACGCAGCCACCCACGGCGTGAACTTCGAAGGCATGCTGTCGGCGCTGAACGGCTACGCGGCCGGCACGGTCGTCGTGCTGCACGCGTGCTGCCACAACCCGACCGGCGTGGACCTGACCGAAGCGCAATGGCAACAGGTCGTTGAAGTCGTGAAGGCGCGCAACCTCGTGCCGTTCCTCGACATGGCCTATCAGGGCTTCGGCGAGAACATCGAAGCCGATGCCGCTGCCGTGCGCCTGTTTGCCGCGGCCGACCTGAACGCGTTCGTGTCGTCGTCGTTCTCGAAGTCGTTCTCGCTGTACGGCGAGCGCGTCGGCGCGCTGTCGATCATCACGTCGAGCAAGGAAGAAGCCACGCGCGTGCTGTCGCAACTGAAGCGCGTGATCCGCACGAACTACTCGAACCCGCCGACCCACGGCGGCGCGGTGGTCGCAGCGGTGCTCGCGTCGCCGGAACTGCATGCTTCGTGGGTGCAGGAACTCGGCGAAATGCGCGATCGCATCCGTGCGATGCGCAATGGTCTCGTCGAGCGCCTGAAGGCAAGCGGCGTCGATCGCGATTTCAGCTTCATCAACGCGCAGCGCGGGATGTTCTCGTATTCGGGCCTGACCTCGGCACAAGTCGATCGCCTGCGCGACGAGTTCGGCATCTATGCGGTCGGCACGGGCCGGATCTGCGTCGCCGCGCTGAACACGCGCAACCTCGACGCGGTCGCCAACGCGGTCGCAGCGGTCCTGAAGTAAAGCTGCACCGGGCGGCGGCTGTCACCGGCCCCGCCCTGCCGACATGAAAAACGCGCTCCACGGAGCGCGTTTTTTGTGCCGTCCAGCGCGACGGGCGGCGACACCGCCCGCACCCGCGTCACTGCATGAACCAGCCGTGGCTGACGACGAACGACTGGCCGGTGAGCGCGGCGCTTGGGAACGCCGACAGGAACAGCACCGTCTGTGCGACGTCCTGCACCGTCGTGAACACGCCGTCGACCGTGTTGCCCAGCATCACCTTCTTGATCACGTCCTCTTCGCTGATGCCGAGCTCCTTCGCCTGCTCCGGAATCTGCTTGTCGACCAGCGGCGTGCGCACGAAGCCCGGACACACCACGTGCGAGCGCACGTTGTGCTTCGCGCCTTCCTTCGCCAGCACGCGCGCGAGACCCAGCAACCCATGCTTGGCCGTCACGTAGGCCGACTTCAGCGGCGACGCCTCGTGCGAGTGCACCGAGCCCATGTAGATCACGACGCCGCCGCGATCGTCCTTGTACATGTGCTTGAGCGCGGCCTTCGTCGTCAGGAATGCGCCATCGACGTGGATCGCCTGCATCTTCTTCCAGTCGGCGAACGAGTAGTTCTCGATCGGATTGACGATCTGGATGCCGGCGTTCGACACGAGGATGTCGACCGAGCCGAACGCCTCGGCCACCTTGTCGATGCCGCTGTTCACGGCATCTTCATTGGTCACGTCCATCGCGACGCCGATCGCCTTGCCGCCTGCCTTGACGATCTCGTCGGCGACCGCGTTCGCGCCGTCCTGGTTCAGGTCGGCGATCGCGACGGCCGCGCCGGCCTTGGCCAGCTCCAGCGCGATTTCCTTGCCGATGCCGCTCGCGGCGCCCGTGACGACTGCGGTCTTGCCGCTCAGATCTGCTGCCATGTCCGTCTCCTCCCGTTATCGGATCGATAAAACACGCGCCCGCCGCATCCGCGTTCAGCACGACATCGCAGCGGCGGGCCAGCCGTCATTGTGCACGATCGGCCCCGCCGTTCGTGCGCAAAACGTCTAAGCTTAAGGTCGGTTCCGTTCAGCAGGAGAGTCTCATGCACTATCGACGGCTAGGCCGCTCCGGCCTGCAGATCAGCGCGCTTTCGCTCGGTTCGTGGGTGACGTACGGCAACCAGGTCGACCAGCGGGTCGCGCGCGAATGCCTCGCCGCGGCACGCGACGCGGGCGTCAATTTCTTCGACAACGCCGAGGTCTACGCCGGCGGCAAGTCCGAGGAAATCATGGGCCACGCGCTCAAGTCGCTCGACTGGCCGCGCGTCAGCTATATCGTGTCCACGAAGTTCTTCTGGGGGCTCGCGGAAGCCCCGAACCAGTATCACACGCTGAACCGGAAGTACCTGCTGAACGCAATCGACGGCTCGCTGCGCCGGCTGCAGCTCGACTATGTCGACCTGGTCTATTGCCATCGCCCGGATCCGCATACGCCGATCGAGGAAACCGTCTGGGCGATGAGCGACATGATCGTGCGCGGCAAGGCGCTGTACTGGGGCACGTCGGAATGGAGCGCCGACGAGATCCGTGCAGCGTGCGAGATCGCCGAGCGCCACCATCTGCACAAGCCGGTCGTCGAACAGCCGCAGTACAACCTGTTCCACCGCACGCGGGTCGAGCAGGAATATGCGCGGCTTTACGACGATTACGGCCTCGGCCTCACGACCTGGAGCCCGCTGGCCTCGGGTCTGCTCACCGGCAAGTATCGCAACGGCGTGCCGGCCGGTAGCCGCGCGCAGTTGCCGGGCTACGACTGGATGCGCGAACGCCTGACCGATCGGGCCGCCAACGACATCGTCGAACGGCTCGGCGAGATCGCGGCCGAGCTCGGCTGCAGTACCGGCCAATTGGCCATCGCTTGGGTGCTCGCGAATCCGCGCGTGAGTTCGGTCATCACGGGCGCATCGCGGGTCGACCAAGTCGGCGACAACATGCGCGCGCTCGACGTTGCGGCGAAGCTGACGCCGGATGTGAAACAACGCATCGAGGCAGTGGTCGGCGACGCATACGTGTGAGGCGACGCGCGGCCACTCGCGTACAATACGCGGCCGCATCGGCGCCCGGCCTCACCGCCGCGCCCGATCGACCGCTTTCATCGATTCACCTTTCGTTTCAGGCAGCCAGCCATGCTCAGTTATCGTCACGGTTTTCACGCAGGCAACCACGCGGACGTGCTCAAGCACGCCGTCGTCGTCCAGCTGCTGCGCTACCTGAACAAGAAAGACAAATCGTACTGGTACATCGATACGCACGCGGGCGCCGGCGTGTACTCGCTGCGCGACGGTTATGCAGCGAAGACGTCGGAATTCGATACCGGCATCGGCCGGCTGTGGGACGAAAAGAGCCTGCCGGAGGCGCTCGGCGACTATGTGGACGAAGTCCGCGCGCTGAACGACGACGGCGAACTGCACTTCTATCCGGGCTCCCCGTACATCGCATGGCGGTCGATGCGCGAGCAGGACCGTATGCGCCTGTTCGAAATGCACACGACGGAAATCGATGTGCTGCGCCACAATTTCCGCGATGCGGGGCGACGCGCGATGATCTTCGCCGGCGACGGTTTCGAGGGTATCAAGGCGTTGCTGCCGCCGCCGCCGCGGCGCGCACTCGTGCTGATCGATCCGTCCTACGAGGACAAGAAGGATTACGCGCGCACGGTGAGCTGCGTGACGGAATGCCTGAAGCGTTTCGCGACCGGCTGCTATGCGATCTGGTATCCGCAGGTCGCGCGGACGGAATCGCAGCGCTTTCCCGAGCAGTTGAAACGCCTGCAGCCGAACAACTGGCTGCACCTGACGCTGACGGTGTCGAATCCGCCGGCCGACGGACTGGGCCTCTACGGCAGCGGGATGTTCATCCTGAATCCCCCGTATACGCTCGCTCAGAGCATGAACGAGGTATTGCCGTACCTGGTCGAGAAGCTGGGACAGGATAGCGGCGCCCGGTTTCAAATCGAGCACCGCGGAAACTGACCGGGCGACGGTCGTTACGGCTACGGCCGGGGCGCGAGCCTCGGCTGGTTGGTGGGCTGCCCGCCCCACGCGGGAACGTTGATATACGGCGCGACGAACAGCGGAACCGACGTGTTCGGCCCCTGCCCGGCCGGAGCCCGCATGCCGGCCGGCTCGACGATCGGTTCCTGCGATAACGGGGCCGTCTGCAACACCAACCCACCCTTGCCGTCCTGGATACCGCGCTGCGTATCGAGAACCAGTGGCCTGGACGACGTCGCGGCACCGGCCGCGAGGCCATGGACGAGCACGACCGCACCCAGAACGAGACGCGCGCGGGCACTGCGACGCACATCGAAACGCAAACCCATGATCGTGTCCTTCACAAGGAAAAGCAGGTCCACACCATAGCGCTGCACCGATGATTTCGCCAGATCCGGCGCACAAAAAACAAAGCCCCGTCAATACGGGGCTTGCTTATCGCTCGGTGCCGCGCGGCACTGACGGTGACTCCGATTACAGCGAGTAGCCGTTGGTTTCGAGCGAGCGGATGCGGCTCTCGAGCTGGACGATGTCCGACGAAGTGGCGAGGTAAGCCTCACGGCGCTCACGTTCTGCGGATTCGAACCAGTTGCTCAGCTTTTCGACGATGTAGGCGATCATGACGTTCTCCAAGGAAGAGGGACCCCTGGTGAATCGAGATTCAGGGATTTCCCGTATAGGGTTATCCCGAATTATAGCGACGCCGCACCAAGATGCCAGTGAAAAACTTGCATGGAGACCATTCCAATTTGGAATGGCGACGATTGAACCGCATATAACCCTTTGATTTATAATCATATTCGGCCTGAGCACATTTTGAGGCTCGAGCGCACGCACTAATTTGGTTCAATAGCGGCGTCGGCCAAGCGCGCCAAAATCGGGCACTCAGGCCGGCCGTCACCATGACAGTGCGCGGCCAGATCGGCCAGCGTGTCGCGCATGTCGCTCAACTCCGCGATGCGTTTGTCGAGTTCGGCCACGTGCTCAAGTGCGATCGATTTCACTTCGGCGCTGGCGCGTGAGCGATCCTGCCAGAGCATCAGCAGCTTGCGAATGTCCTCCACGAGAAAGCCGAGTCGGCGCGCCTGGCGGATGAACCGCAGGATATGGATTTCGTCCGCGCCGTAGATGCGGTAGCCGGCATCGGTACGCTTGCTCGGCGCAAGAAGGCCAACCTGTTCGTAGTACCGGATCATTTTGGCGCTGACTCCGGATTCGCGCGACGCGTCGCCGATATTCATTCCCCGCCCCTCTCCATCAAGCCCCGTTCGAACACGATCATCGACAGATGCCCTCGTCGACGACACTTCGATCGTATCAAATCGCGGAGCTTCGTTCCGGAGGAAGGCTGGGCAGCAGGAGCGCGGATGATCTGATCTGGCGTGTGCACGCTGTTGGGTTACGAGGAATGGGGGCGCTTCGCCGTATGCTTTTTAGGACGCTGAAATGCAAAAACCCCCGCCTTGTCGGGCGGGGGTTTCTGGCTAAGGGAGCCTGACGATTACCTACTTTCACACGGGAATCCGCACTATCATCGGCGTAGAGTCGTTTCACGGTCCTGTTCGGGATGGGAAGGGGTGGGACCGACTCGCTATGGTCATCAGGCAA
>NZ_JAUJPV010000043.1:0-19053 GCF_030481585.1 Burkholderia sp. AU45388
ATCCGCCCACGGTCTGAACGAGCAGTACGATGGCGGTCAGCATCGGGAACAATGTGGTGCTCCAATAGTGCCCCAGCATCCCCATCACGCCGACCTGCCCCGCGCCAAAACCTGCGCCCACCAAGCCGACGGCCACGTAAGTCGTTGTCAGGTTTGGAGTGCGAAGGTTTGCCAGTGCAACGAAGGTAACGATAAAGACTTCCCTCGATAGCCGGATAACTTCACTCTCCACTCCGAATGATCATGCCAGCGTTGCTGGGTCGCCGCCGTCAACGTAGTTTCAAGAATAATCGATTGTTTGTCAACCAGTAGGTGTGGCGCTGAGCCCCGCTGCCTGTAACGAGATGCCTTGTGACCTACTATGAGGACGAGGGGACTTGGCCCCTTTCAAGTGGGGGGAGTCAAAACTGCAAGGAGTGAGATAGAATCGATTCTTCAGTCGCGAGATGATTCATTATCGTAAACGCTCGATCTGCCATGCGCCGTGAGGTCTCGCGTTACCGGGTAACAACCACTGTAGGTAGGAGATGACGCAAACGACGGCACAGTGGCAAGCGGCCTATCGAACAAGGCGTGACGCGGCTGGCAAGGACGGCAACGGTGATCGGCGTCTGGATATGTGGGTCAGTACAGAATCGTATCTTGCTATGACGCGGCTAGCTCGCCGTGACCCGGGAACGAAGCGTCGGATGCTGGAACCGTTGATCGCACGGGCCGACGACGCGATCCCGAGTTGGAACAGTGGGACGTTGAGCGGACCGCGATGCGTATTCTTCAGTGTCTACGAGGGATTCCCCTAGGCTCGCCGGTCCCATGTTCATTTCGTCCCGCCATTTTTTGCGTCGTGCTTTCCAGGTGGCGCCTTTCCCTTGTCCGTCGAGATTATTTGCATTTCGCGAATGGCGTGTTCGCCGGTTGTTCCATACCCGATCCGTATCCGCGCACCTATCGTTCGGGCGTCGGCTGATTGAATTGGACGCCTGCAACCGGAAGGCGGTGGCCATTTCCGCGCGACTCGCGTCGTATCGCAGACCCAAGACAACGGATTTGGCTCATGCACGGACGCTGCGGCGCGCGCAGGCTGACCAGTTCCACGGAGACAGACATGAAAGCAAACGAGTGGGATACCGCGTACGAGTGGAAGGCGGTCACGCTGCTGGCGCTCGGTTTCGGGCTAGTCGGCCTCGACCGCTGGCTGATCGCGCCGCTGTTCCCGTCGATCATGAAGGACCTGAACCTGACCGCGCAGGACGTCGGCAACTGCATCGGCGTGCTTGGCCTGTCGTGGGGCATCTTCGCCGCGCTGATGGGCGGCATCTCGGACAAGATCGGCCGCCGCAAAGTGCTGATCCCCGCGATCGTCGCGTTCTCGCTGCTGTCGGGCTTTTCGGGGCTCGCGGGTGGGCTGCTCGGTCTGATCGCGATTCGGGCGTTGATGGGCGTCGCCGAAGGCTCGTTCTGCCCGACCAGCTTCGCGGCGACCGCCGACGCGTCGCATCCGCGTCGGCGCGGCTTGAACCTCGGGCTGCAGCAAAGCGGCTTCGCGCTGTTCGGGCTCGCGCTGTCACCGATCATCGCGACGCAGTTGCTCGAGTTCGTGTCGTGGCGCTGGGTGTTCGCGCTCGTCGCGATACCCGGCCTGATCCTCGGCGCGATCATGTTCTTCGTGATCCGCGAGCCGAGGCGGGAGAGGGAGGTCGTATCGGAGCACGCGCCCGCGTCGCTCGGCCACGTGCTGAAGAGCCGCAACATCCTCGTCGCGATGGCCGCATTGTGTTGCGCGATGACGGGCGTGTTCGTGCTCGGCGCGCTGCTGCCGCTGTACCTGACGGACTACCTGGCGCTTGGTACGCAAAAGATGGGGCTCGTCGTGTCGGCAATCGGCTTCGGCGGATTTATCGGGCAGTTCGGGCTGCCGGGGCTGTCAGACCTGGTGGGCCGCCGCATCGCGAGCATCGTCGGCTTTGCGGGCACGGCCGTGATGCTCTACATCTTCCGCGGTCTCGGCCCGCAACCCGTCACGCTGTTCATCGTCCTGTTCGTCGCGTCGTTCTTCACGCTCGGGCTCGTGTCGCTGCTGTCGGGGCCAGTCGCAACGGAAGCCGCGCCCGTGGGCCTCGTGTCGACGTCGATCGGTGTGGTGGTCGGCTGCGGCGAAATCTTCGGCGGCGGCATCGCACCTGCGTTGGGCGGCTACGTCGCGGCTCATTTCGGCATTCAGAACATTCTCTGGCTGCCCATGTGTGCCGTCATTCTTGGCATTCTGGTCAGCATGCTTCTGAGGGAAACTGCACCGGCTGTACTGCAGCGTCGTTCTGGCATACCGGCGAAGCTTGCTGCGGGTGAGCGGTCGCGTTAATCCGCAAGGGAACGCGAATACGTGCTTTGAGAACCGATCAGTGATAGTGTGGCTCCTTCCCGTGCGATGCAAAGACCGGTCCGGTACAGATAAACTGGTATTTTGCTGACAAGAAGGGCGCAGTATGGATCGATTTTTGAGCATCGAGGCATTCGTGAGAGTCGCCGAGGCCAGCAGCTTCGCTGAGGCGGCGAGACAACTCGGTGTGACGAGTTCCGTAGTGACGAACCGCATCCAGCAGCTCGAGAAGTTCGTCAATGCGCCGCTCTTCCATCGCAGCACGCGTCACGTGCGGCTCTCGGAGGTAGGCGAAGCGTTCTATCGCGAATGCGCAGACGTGGTGGGCAGGGTGAATGAGCTCACCGACCAGATGCGGGAAATGCGCGCCACACCGACGGGGCGCTTGCGCATCCAGATGCTTCCGGGGTTCGCCCTTGGACATTTCGCTGCCCCACTGGCTGAATTCAATCGCCGCTATCCGGGAATCCAGTTCGATGTCATCGTGAATGACCGCGTGGTTGACCCGGTCGAGGAAGGCTTCGATATCGCTTTCCAGATATTCCCCCCGATTTCCGAGTCGCTCATCGAACGCCGGCTATTTACCGTTCGGCGGTTGTTTTGTGCTTCGCCGGCTTACATCGACGATCATGGTGCGCCACAGCATCCACGGGACCTGCTGAACCACACAACTGCACTGTACTCGGGATATCCCTCACGAAATCGCTGGACTATGACTCAGGGTGATGAAGTCGTCGAGATGGAATTGCCGGGAATGGTTCGCTCGAACTCGGTACATCTGCTCCGGGACTACGCACTGACAGGCGGGGGGGTGGTTTGCCTGCCAACCCTGGTCGCGAGCGACGCGCTCGTCAAGGGGACGTTGGTGCCCGTGTTGACGGACTATGACCTGTCGTCGTTGAGCTTTGCGGCCGTCTATCCTGCGACGCAGCGTCAGGCATTAAAGGTGAAGGCGCTTGTCGAGTTCCTCGCCGAATATATCGGCAGTGAACCGTCCTGGGATGTGCCGTTGCTCGAGCGCGGCTGGGTGCGATAGCCCTCGAATCAGTCGGTGGATTATTCGGGAATCGCAAATGCGGTAGTCGCTGTTCCGGAGGTTGTTACTCACAGCTATTGCCCCTAGAGTTGAACCTAACAAGCAGTTCAACACAGGAGACAGCAATGACTGACGCGGCATTTCACACCGTCTTTGGCTCGCTCGACAGCTACAAGAAAGGCGACATCGAAATCACGAGCGGGAGCGCTCGTCATTACGCCTTCTCGAACGTATTCGAGGTGGCCTCCAAGTCAGCACCGTACGAGAAGGTCGTCGTCGGCAAGAATCTCGAATATGTCATCGAAGTGCTGCGTACCGAAGGCGCATCGCAATGGTTCGCATGTGCACACGACGAGTTCGCCATCCAGATGGATGGCGCAGTTCAGATCGAATTCATCAAGCTCGACAATCCGCCGACGTCGGGGCGTGGCACGGTGCACGCGGGCGTCCGGCCTGCCGGTCGCAAGATGGGGTATGTCGTCCTGCGCAAGGGGCACCAGGCACTGCTGCCGGCGGGCTGTGCGTACCGCTTCGTCGCAAGCGAGCCGGGCGTTGCCCTCGTGCAGACCGTTCTCGGTGAGCTGTCCGTAGAGAAGTGGGCAGATATCTGCCTGCACTGACCTGCCTGACCGCCTCATTCAAATATTCCTGGAGACATGTTATGGCCACCCTCGAGACCCTCGATCTTTCCGCTGGCTTCGCCGCCGATCTGGTGCAGGCCACGGAAGCCGATCCCGTCACCGGTTACCGCCGCTTCCAGCTTGGCGAATTCGCGTTCCAGCGCGACGAGTACTTCGTGAAGATCAGCTGGCCCGCGAAAGGCCAGATCCGCACGCACGCGATATCCGCGGACGCGTTCCTGCGCGCGATGATGCGGGACGTCGCATGGGGCTTCTTCTATGGCTGGGTCAACTTCGACCATGTGTTCGGGACACGTAATCACTACGGCAAGGTAGATGTGTACGCGGGCACGTTCAACGGCATCCTGAAGGAAGCGGGCGTCGACTATACCGAGACGTTCGACACGCCAACCATCATGGCCACGTTCAAGGCCATGCTGCACGACTGGACAAACGAAGGCTTCGACCCGTTCGCAGCTCCAGAAGAAACCGGCACGGCATTCGGCCGCAAGCATGGCGAGAACGTTGCGGCAATCGAACGTACCCGCATCGCGACGCGCCGTATGCCGGGTCTCGAAGGAGACTCGCCGCTGCGCGACGATCTGGCGGTCAATCGTGCATTCCTCGACGTCGTGCAAGACGAGCCGGAAGTGCATGCCGAACCGGGCTTCGAGCACGAGCTTCATGCGTTCAGCCTCTTCAAATATCTATCGCGTTCGGACGTGACGTGGAATCCGTCGGTGACGTCCGTCTGCGGTCTCAGCCTGTTCTGTCCGACGACCGAAGAATTCATCTTGCCGGTGTTCCACGGCAACGACCGCGTCGAATGGTTCCTGCAACTTTCCGACGAAATTGTCTGGGACATTGGCGACAAGAACTCCGGTGCGCCGCGCGCACGGATCACGATGCGCGCCGGCGACATCTGCGCAATGCCCGCCGATATCCGGCACCAGGGTTACTCGACCAAGCGCTCGATGCTTCTGGTGTGGGAAAACGCCACGCCGAACCTGCCGCAGCGTTATGAGAGCGGCGAACTGGCTCCGTATCCCATCGAGTTCTAAGTCGCGCGCCAGCAATACATCGAGGAAGATACATGCAGACCCAGCTCTTCATTGACGGGCGATTCGTTGACGCAGTCGACCGTGGCACGATCGACGTGCTCAATCCGCACGACGGTTCGCTGATCACGAAGATCGCCGCCGCTACCGCGGCGGACATCGACCTTGCAGTCGAAGCCGCAACCCGCGCGTTTCCGAAATGGTCGGCGTTGCCGGCGGCCGAACGCGGCCGGCTGCTGCTGCGTCTCGCCGACGCGATCGACGCGAATGCCGAGGAACTCGCGCAGCTCGAATCGCTCGACACGGGCCATCCGATCCGCGATTCGCGCGCGCTTGACGTGCCGCGCACGGCCGGCTGTTTCCGCTACTTCGGCGGGATGGCAGACAAGCTTCAAGGCTCGGTGATTCCGGTCGAAACCGGCTTCCTGAACTATGTGCAGCGTGCACCGATCGGCGTCGTCGGTCAGATCGTGCCGTGGAATTTCCCGCTGATGTTCACCAGCTGGAAGATGGGCCCCGCGCTGGCCGCCGGCAACACGGTCGTGCTGAAGCCGTCGGAGATCACGCCGCTGTCGACCCTGCGGATCGTCGAGTTGATGGCCGAGGTCGGTTTCCCCGCAGGTGTCGTCAATATCGTTCCCGGCTATGGACATACGGCCGGCCAGCGTCTCGCCGAACACCCTGGTGTCGGCAAGATCGCGTTCACCGGTTCGACCGCGACGGGGCGCCGGATCGTCGACGCATCGCAGGGCAACCTGAAGCGCGTGCAGCTGGAACTCGGCGGCAAGGGCGCGAACATCGTGTTCGACGATGCGAACCTCGATGCCGCCATCAACGGCGCCGCGTGGGCGATCTTCCACAACCAGGGGCAGGCGTGCATCGCCGGTTCGCGTCTGGTGCTGCATGAACGTATCGCGGATGAATTCCTCGAGCGTTTCGTGTCGCTGGCTTCGTCTATCCGCGTTGGCAATCCGCTGGATCCGGACACCGAAATGGGCCCGCTGACGTCGAAGCAGCACCTCGACCGCGTGCTGTCGTTCGTCGACGTCGCGCGGGAGCAGGGCGGCCGTGTGCTCGCAGGTGGCAGCGCGCCGCAGGAGGCCACGCTCGCGAATGGCTACTACGTGCGTCCGACCGTCATCGAAGCGAAAAGCGCGGCCGATCGCGTCGCGCAGGAGGAAGTGTTCGGGCCGTTCGTTACCGTGCTGCGCTTCGGCAGCGACGAAGAAGCGTTGTCGATTGCCAACGCGACCGAATACGGGCTCGGCAGCGGTTTGTGGACTAACGATCTGTCCCGCGCGCACCGGATGGCGTCGACGATCGACGCGGGCATGTGTTGGATCAACTGCTACAAGCGTGTGAATCCGGGCAGCCCATTCGGCGGCATCGGCAAGTCGGGCTACGGCCGCGAGATGGGTTTCGAGGCGATGCACGACTACACGGAAGCGCGCTCGGTGTGGGTCAACGTCGACGGCAACGTGCCGCCGCACTTCAAGCGCTGAGGTCGCCTTGGAGCGCTTCGTCTACCAGGGAACGCCTTCGCGCGTCGTGTTCGAATGGGGCGCGCTCGACCGGCTGCCGGACGAGCTGACCGCGCTCGGCGCGCAGCGGGCGCTGATCCTGTCCACGCCCGAACAGCGAGCGCTCGCGGAGCGCGTCAGCGGCGTGCTCGGCGAGCGTGCAGCCGGCGTGTGCGCGCAGGCCGTGATGCACGTGCCGATCGAAGTCGCTCGTGCGGCGCGCGAGATGGCCACCGAGCTTGGCGCGGACTGCTGCATCGCGATCGGCGGTGGCTCGACGATCGGGCTCGGCAAGGCGATCGCGCTCGAATCGTCGCTGCCGATCCTCGCCGTGCCGACGACTTACGCGGGTTCGGAAATGACGCCGATCTACGGGCTCACGGAAGAGCGGCTCAAGCGCACCGGGCGCGATGCACGCGTGCTGCCGCGTACGGTGCTCTACGATCCGTCGCTGACGCTGTCGCTGCCGCCAGGGATTTCGGCGGCGTCCGGCGTCAATGCGATGGCGCACGCGGTCGAAGCGCTCTACGCGGAAGATGCGAACCCGGTGATCAGCTTGATGGCAGAGGAGTCGATTCGTGCGCTCGGCGAAGCGTTACCAGCCATCGTGCGCGCGCCCGACGATCGCGAGATGCGCAGCCGCGCCCTGTATGGCGCATGGCTCGCCGGCACATGTCTGGGCGCCGTCGGCATGGCGTTGCATCACAAGCTCTGTCATACGCTCGGCGGCACCTTCAACCTCCCGCACGCGCAGACGCACGCCGCGATGTTGCCTCATACGGCGCACTACAACCACGCTGCCGCGCCTGAAGCGCTGCGTCGGGTTGCGCGCGCTCTTGGCGGCAGCGAAGCCGCGGAAGCCGGTTCGCTTCTGTTCCAGCTGAACCAAAAACTCGGCATCTCGTCGGCGCTCGAAGATATCGGCATGCGGCAGGATGGCCTCGACGAGGCAGCTGATATTGCCTGCAAGAATCCCTATGCGAATCCGCGTCCGATCGAACGCGCACCGATCAGGGAATTGCTTCAGCGTGCATGGGAAGGGCGCGCGCCACACTAGGCGTGCAAGGCGGTTGAAAGCATATATGGAGACCGATGTGACCACCGAACATGGCGATAGCGATGCGAGGCTGACCGAGCAGGTTGTTGCCAGCTTTGCCAGCACACAGGACGCGCGCTTGCGCACCTTGATGCAGAGCCTCGTGCGGCACGTGCATGCGTTCGTCCGCGAAACGGAGCTGACTGAGGCGGAGTGGATGGCTGCGATCGGCTTCCTGACCGAAACCGGAAAGATGTGCGACGACGTCGTGCGGCAGGAGTTCATTCTGCTGTCGGACACGCTGGGCGTATCGATGCTGGTCGATCGGATCAACCATCGTTTTGCGACCGGCGCGACGGAAACGACGGTGTTCGGCCCGTTCTACATCGAAGGCATGCCCGACCGAGCGTATGGCGAGAACATGGCGTTCACGCCCGGCACTCCGGTGGTCGTGCATGGCCGCGTGCTGACCACCGACGGTGCACCGGTGCCGGACGCCGTGCTCGACGTGTGGCAGACCGCTGAAAATGGCATGTACTCGGGGCAAGACACCGAGCAACCCCACGGAAACCTGCGTGGTCGCTACCACGCGGATGCCGAAGGGCGCTACGCAATTGTCACGATTCTGCCCGTGAGCTACCCGATTCCGATGGATGGTCCAGTCGGCAAGATGCTCGACGCGACAGGCCGGCATCCGTGGCGGCCCGCACATCTGCATTTCATGATTGATGCGCCCGGACATCGAACGCTCGTGACCCATCTGTTCGACAAAAACGACAAGTACCTTCATTCGGACGCGGTTTTCGGCGTCAAGCCATCGCTGATGGTTTCTTACCGCGAGCGCCCGGGGGGCGATGAACTCGCGCGCCGTTTCAATCTGAATGGCCCATATCGCGAGGCGAACTACGACTTCGTGCTTGACCGGAGCTGAACCATGAGTCGCTATTTCGCAGTCTTTGCCACCGACAAGCCTGACATGCGCGAGGTGCGTGAGCGTGTGCGCCCGAGTCATCGGACTTATCTCCGCAGTGCGTCTCAGCACGGTGTTCTGGTACGCCTCGGCGGTCCTACGCTGGCGCCCCTCGGCAATGCGATGAACGGCACGCTCCTGGTCGTAGAAGCCGACGACATCGAAGCGGTGATGCGGTTCGTTGGAGAAGACCCTTACATGAAGGAAGGTTTGTTCTCGCGAGTGGAGGTTCGTCCGTGGGACTGGAGCCTTGGTAATCCCGAGCAGCGGGTGTAGTGATGAGCGCGCATCGGCTATGTCGTTTGGACGATGTGCCCGACGGTGGTGCCCGTGTAGTCGCCGAAGAATCAGTCGACCGTCCCATCGTCATTGTCCGGCGTGGTGACAAGGTGTGGGCCTACGTAAATCGGTGCCCCCATTTTTCCGTAGGCTTGGACTTTGTCCCCGGAAATATCTTTTGCTATCGATCTGAGGTTCTGATGTGCGCTCACCATAGTGCGATATTCAGGTTTGACGATGGAAAGTGCGTTGATGGGCCCTGCAAAGGCGCGTCGCTGGATGCGGTCCAAGTAGAAATTAACGCCGATGCATGGGTCGTTTTCGACAGCGCTTAGATGCCAGCTCAAAAAGGCTGCTCGGTACGCCTGAAGATGTTCAGGCAGACAAGCGAGCAACCAAGTTTCAGGAATGCATGCGTCCGACCAGTCAACGATACTTTCGAGTCCGTTGCCGTGCTCGGTCCGGCGCTTCGCGATCACTGACTGGATACCGCGATGGCGCAGGGCGCGCCGATGCCGCTCGGAGTCATGACCGCGATCGGCGTAGACGACGCGGGGCCGTTGAATCGAGTGGTCGCGCGGGCCGCGAATCGATGGAATCGCGTCGATCAGCGCCAGCCACTGCGCTCCGGCTTCGTGACAGTCGCGAAGCCGGAACCAACAGATTGCCCCGAAGCGGGGTCGAGCCGGGTTGGCAGATGGTTCCATCGAATTGGTAGAACTGATCGACGACATCCACGACGAGTTTCCCGGCTAGGGTTGCCGGCGTGTAACCCGTGAGCGGGTCGTGCGTTGCCGTTCCATCGTCCATCGCGATCCCGCTTTACCCGCCGCGCCGAGTTAAACAATCGCGCAACTTTGTGGTTATTCAACCCGTCCCGCTCCCGCTAGGGGCGGTATGCCAAAGCCCGAATAATCTCGGTAACACGTTGAAAGAATCGCTAAGCTTCGCGCACTTCAGTTATGCGAAGATCGGCGCCTCGATGAATCTTTCGTCAACAAGCCGGCTGTTCAACATTAGCGTCGGCGTCGCATTTGCCGATCGACGTACACCGGCCCCAGCCGCACCACGCACGTGCGGTGCGGCTAGGGCGTTGCGTTTGCACGACGCTGGAGCTCTCTCTTTCTCGCGTATGCAGAACCTTTATTCGCACGTTTTTTTGCGGGTTCCCGGTGTTTGCGCACCTCCTCGCCGCCTGCTGGCCGCACTGTGCGGCGCCGTCGCTATGATGGTTTCCGCCTGTAATCGGCACGAGGCATCGCCGTCCGGCGCACAAACCGCCGAGGTCGGTGTCGAGACGGTTGTGCCCCAACACATCGTGATGACGACGGAACTGTCTGGTCGTCTTTCCTCGCTCAAGTTATCGGATGTCCGCCCGCAGATCAGTGGCATCGTCCAGAAGCGCTTGTTTGTCGAAGGCTCGGACGTCAGGGCAGGGCAGGTGCTGTATCAGATCGATCCCGCTTCTTATCAGGCGAACTACGACTCCGCCCGCGGCACGCTCGCGAAGGCACGCGCGACGCTCGCATCTGCCAGAACCAAGGCGGACCGCTATACCGATCTCGTCAAGATCAAGGCGGTGAGCCAGCAGGATTACGACGACGCGATCGCCGCCGTGCGAGAGGCCGAAGCGGATGTGATCGCCGATCAGGGCTCGCTCGAATCGGCACGTGTGAGCCTCGACCGCACGCGGATCACGGCGCCCATTTCCGGCCGGATCGGCGCGTCGAGCGTGACGGAAGGCGCGCTCGTCACCTCGGATCAGACAACGGCGCTCGCGACGATTCACGCGTTCGACCAGATGTACCTCGACTTCACGCGTTCGAGCGCCGAATGGCTGAAGCTGCGCAAGGCGTTCGCGTCGGGCAAGCTCAAGCGCGCGGGCGACAACGGCGCGGTGGTCAGCCTGGAACTCGAGGATGGCACGCCGTATTCGCACACAGGCACGCTGCAATTTTCGGGCATCAGCGTCGATACGACGACGGGCTCGGTGACGCTGCGAGCCATTTTCCCGAATCCCGAGGGCGACCTGTTACCCGGCATGTTCGTTCGCGTCAGGCTCGAAGAGGGCATGGACGACCGCGCGATTCTCGTGCCACAGATTGCCGTGTCGCGCGGCTCGGCGGGGCAGGCCAGCGTGTATGTCGTCGATGCGTCATCGAAGGTTCGCCAGGTAAGCGTAAAGGCCGATACTGCGTATGGCGACCAGTGGATTGTGACCGAGGGCCTGCATGCGGGCGACCGCGTTATCGTGAGCGGCCTGCAAAGCGCACATGTGGGTGCGCAGGTCAAGGTCGCGGAAAACAAGCCGGCCATCAAGGCCGCATCGGCCTCGTCGGCGAGTGCGCCGGGCGCTTCCGGCATGCAGCAGTAAGGGGGGCGCATGGCTCAGTTCTTTATCAAGCGGCCCATCCTCGCATGGGTGATCGCGATCGTTATCATGCTAGTCGGCACGGTATCGATCACCTCGCTGTCCGTCGAGCAATATCCCACCATCGCGCCGCCTTCCGTGCAGGTCACGGCGACCTATCCCGGCGCATCCGCCGATACCGTGGCGGCGACGGTCACGCAGATCATCGAGCAGAAACTCAGCGGTATCGACAACCTGCTGTACATGTCGTCGACGAGCAGCTCGTCAGGGCAAGCGACCCTCACGCTCACGTTCAATGCCGGCACGAACCCCGATATCGCCCAGGTGCAGGTGCAGAACAAGGTCAGCCAGGCAACGTCATCGTTACCCCAGACGGTGCAAGAACAGGGTATCCAGGTTGCCAAGGCGTCGACCAACTTCATGATGTTCGTGGCGCTGTCGTCGCCAGGCGGCAGCTATAACTCTATCGATCTCGGCAATATCATCGCCAGCCAGATCCAGGACTCTGTCTCGCAGCTCAACGGCGTAGGCGACGTCACGCTATTCGGGGCGCAGCACGCGATGCGCATCTGGGTTGATCCCGTCAAGCTTCGTAGTTTCGGTCTGATGACCTCGGACGTCACGACGGCCGTATCCAATCAGAACGTGCAGCTATCGGTCGGCCAGATCGGCGGCTTGCCTGCCACAGATTCGCAGGCGATCAACGCGACCGTCCGCTCGTCTAGTCTTCTGAAGACGGTCGACCAGTTCGGCGACATCCTGTTACGTGTCAATTCAGACGGCTCGAAGGTCAGGCTCAAGGAAGTCGCGCGCATCGAGGTTGGCGGCGATTCCTACGATACGTCGTCGCGCTACAACGGCAAGCCGGCGGCGGCGATGGCGATCAAGCTCGCGACGGGCGCGAACGCGATGCAGGTCGCTCGCGAAGTGCGCGCGAAGCTCGCGGAACTCGAGCCGCAGTTGCCCAAGGACGTCAAGGTCAGCATTCCGTACGACACGACGCCGTTCGTGCGCATCTCGATCGAAGAGGTCGTGAAGACGCTGCTCGAGGCGGTCGTGCTCGTGTTCGCTGTGATGTATCTGTTCCTGCAGAACGTCCGCTCGACGCTGATCCCCACGATCGTCGTACCCGTCGCGCTGCTTGGCACGTTCGGCGTGATGGCGGCCATCGGCTTCTCGATCAACGTGCTGTCGATGTTCGCGATGGTGCTAGCGATCGGTCTTCTGGTGGACGATGCCATCGTCGTGGTTGAGAACGTCGAACGTCTGATGAGCGAGGAGGGTTTGTCGCCCCGCGAGGCCACCGAGAAGGCGATGGGTCAGATTACGGGTGCGCTGATCGGCGTCACCACGGTGCTGACTGCCGTGTTCATTCCAATGGCATTCTTTTCGGGATCGACGGGTGCCATCTACCGGCAGTTCTCGATCACGATCGCCTCGGCGATGGTGCTTTCGGTCATTCTCGCGCTCACGCTCACGCCCGCTCTGTGCGCGACACTGTTGCGACCGACGCAACACGGGCATGAGGAAAAGCGCGGCTTCTTCGGCTGGTTCAACCGCAAGTTTTCCTCCGGCACCACACGTTATAGCGGCGCGCTCGCGCGCATCGTCGGCAAGCCGATGCGCTGGATGTTCGTCTATGGTTGCATGGGCGCGATCGTCGTGTTGCTGTACATGACTTTGCCGTCGTCATATCTGCCGCAAGAGGACCAGGGCTACATCCTCGTCTCGATCAGCACGCCCGTCGGCACGCCTGCATCAAGCACGCTCAAGGCCGTGGAAGCGGCTGAGCAATACTTCCTGCACGACGAGCCCGGCGTCGAACAGATGATCACGGTGAACGGCTTCAGTTTCAACGGACAAGGGCAGAACAACGCGCTCGCATTCGTCTCGCTGAAGGACTGGAAGCAGCGCAGTTCGAAAGACAGTGCGTCGGCGATCATCGCGCGCGCGAATCGCAAGCTCAATGCCAATCGCGACGCGCAGACCTTCGTACTCAATCCGCCTGCGATCCAGGAACTGGGCACACAAAGCGGTCTCGATTTCGAAATCGAGGATGGCGCGGGGCAGGGGCACGACAAACTGCTGGCAGCGCGCAACCAGTTCATGGGGCTCGCGATGAAGGAGCCGTCGCTGGCGATGGTGCGTCCGTCGGGGCTCGAAGATACGCCGCAACTGCAAGTCGATATCGATCGCGAGAAGGCGTCAGCCCTCGGCCTGTCGGTCTCGGATATCAATGACACGTTGCAGACGGCATTCGGTTCTTCCTATGTGAACAACTACATCGACACGGGGCGCATTCAGAAGGTCTACGTGCAGGCCGATGCACCTTATCGGATGATGCCAGCCGATGTCGCCAGCTGGTTCGTGCGGTCGAGTTCATCGTCGTCCAACAGTTCGTCATCTTCCTCTTCGGGCACGCGCGCAAATTACGATGCGGACATGGTGCCGTTTTCAGCCTTCACGACGAGCCGCTGGACGTTCGGGCCGCCGCAGATCGAGCGCTACAACCGGCAACTGGCGATGGGGATGTCCGCGCAAACGGGCAACGGCGTGAGCACGGGCGACGCGATGAATGCGGTCCAGAAGATCGCCAAGCAGCTGCCGGCCGGCTTCGGCGTCGAATGGACGGGCCAGTCGTATCAGGAAGTGCAGGCGGGCTCTCAAGCGGTCTATCTCTATGCGATCTCGATCGTGGTCGTGTTCCTTTGCCTCGCCGGCCTGTACGAAAGCTGGTCGGTCCCGCTCGCAGTGATCCTCGTCGTTCCGCTCGGCGTGTTCGGTGCGCTCGCGGCCGCGCATTTGCGCGGACTGGACAACGACATTTATTTCAAGGTCGGTCTGCTGGCGACCATCGGTCTGTCGACGAAGAACGCGATTCTGATCGTCGAATTCGCGAAGGACTTGCAGGCGCAAGGGCTCGGTATGATCGACGCCGTCATCAAGGCCGCCCATATGCGCTTGCGCCCCATTCTGATGACATCGCTCGCGTTCGTGTTCGGTGTGCTGCCGCTCGTGATCAGTACCGGGGCGGGCGCCAATGCACGTCACGCAATCGGCACGGGCGTCGCGGGCGGCATGATTGCCGCGACGGTGCTGGCCATTTTCTTCGTGCCGGTGTTTTACGTCGTGGTGCGCCGTCTGTTCGGCGAGCATGGGCACACGGAGCCTAATGGCCCGTCGCAAGAGGAACAAGCATGAAGCTGAAGTACCTGAGTACAATGATTGCGATGGCGCTGTGCGCCTGCACACTCGATCCCGCGTATCAACGACCGGCCGCGCCTGTCGCGGCTGCATATCCTCAAGGCGAAGCCTATCAGACCGATGCGAGCAAGACGGGCCGGGCGAGCCAAGCGGCTTACGCGACCGATGTCGGCTGGCGGGATTTTTTCAGGGACGCTCGTCTGCAGCGTCTGATCGAACTGGCTCTCGAGAACAACCGCGACCTTCGCGTCGCGGCGCTCAATGTAGCCGAGTACGAAGCGAAGTATCGGATCGCGCGCGCCAATCTCTCGCCGTCCGTCGATGCTTCCGGATCGTTCACGCGCGAACGATCGGCGGGCACGATCATGTCGACGGGTTCGGTAAGTGTTGGCATGTCGTCGTGGGAGATCGATTTCTTCGGACGTCTGCGCAGCCTCAAGCGGCAGGTGCTCGAGCAGTACCTTTCGAGCGACTCCGCGCATGCCAGTACGCAACTGAGCCTGATCGCGACGGTCGCGACCGACTATCTCCAGCTGCTCGCCGACGAAACGAGCCAGGAGATCGCGCGCAACACCGTCGAGGCGGACCAGAAGACCTATGAACTGACCGTGCAGATGATGGAGGCGGGCAGTTCGTCGTTCCAGGATGTGCAGCAGGCGCGCACGAGCCTCGCGAGCGCGCAGTCGAGCCTCGCGTCTTATACGCGCGCCGTTGCGCAGGACAAGAACAATCTCGTCGCCAGCATCGGCTGTCCGTTGCCGGACGATCTGCCGCAAGGCGCGACGTTGATGTCGAGCCCGTCGATGCTGGCCGACATCAGCGAGGGGCTGCCTTCGGATCTGCTGTCGCGGCGGCCTGACATCGTCGAGGCCGAGCATTCCCTGAAGGCGGCGAACGCGAACATTGGCGCGGCACGCGCGGCTTTCTTTCCGAAGATCCAGTTGACTGCTTCTGCGGGTTCGTCGAGTACGAGCCTGTCGGGTCTTTTCAAGGCAGGTAGCGGGGCGTGGACGTTCTCGCCGTCTATCACCGTGCCCATCTTCGATTACGGCTACAACAAGGCGACACTTGATGTGGCGAAGATCCAGAAGAGCATCCAGGTCGCCGACTATGAAAAGGCCATTCAAACGGCCTTCAAGGAAGTGGCGAATGCGCTGGCAGGACGCGCCACCTATGTGGCGCAGACTCAGGCCGATCGGGACTACGTAACGGCTGCGCAGAACTACTACGACATCGCGCAAGTCCGCTATCAACACGGAACGGACAGCTTCCTGACGTTGATGGATGCGCAGCGTTCGCTGTACACGGCGCAACAGCAACTCGTAACGGATACGCTTTCGAAGCTGTCGAATCTCATCACGCTCTACAAGGTGCTCGGCGGCGGATGGAGCGAGCAAAGCGCGACTGCCGAAACGGCGGCCCGTGTCGTGCGAGCAGGAAGCTGATTCGTTACATCGTCTGCACGCACCGTTGCGCCGGCGTTTGCGCGGCGCATTGTAAGTGTGGCTGCTCACGACCTGTACATCATCGCGATGACGAATGAGAGGTGACAGCGAAGACAGGGGCGCTCTATGATTGGGTGTCGATGGCGGCGCTGCGCGCCGTGTCCGAACGTGCACAGTTGCCGCCCGAGGTCGACACGCGCACCGCCGGTTTCATTTACGCGGCGCGAACCGGCTTCTGCACGAGCGGCTGTTGATATCGGGCGAACCGCGCATGGATGATGAGGCGGACCAGACATTGGCTTCCGCTTTGCCTGCGACGCTCAAGCTGCATCCGAGCCAGCAAACTCCTGACCTTTCACGCCGCCCGAACGGTCATTACGCGGTCGCTGTAATTCGCTAAGACTCCGTAAGACTCGCTAAGTCTTCGGAACCGGGGGCGCACCGCCTTGCGCTATAGTCATACGTAGATCCGATATCTGGCGGCAAGGGCACTGCCCGTCCCAAGCGGCAAAACCCGGCGCAGCCTGCTCACATCATGCCCGACACGCCTCTTCAGGTGCTGCTCGTCGACGACGACGCCGACCTGCGCGACCTGCTTCGCAATTTCTTCCACCAACGCGGCATCGACTTCTCGGTGTTGCACGACGCTACCCATCTCCCACGGCGGCTCGAACGCGAGCGTCCGTCGATCATCGTCCTCGATCTGATGATGCCCGGCGTCGACGGTCTCACGGCGCTCAAGCAGTTGCGTGCGAGCGGTGACACGATTCCCGTGATCATGCTGACTGCGCGCGCCGATGGCGTCGATCGCGTGATCGGCCTCGAACTAGGCGCCGACGATTACCTCGGCAAGCCGTTCATGCCGCAGGAACTGCTCGCGCGAATTCATGCCGTGCTACGCCGTCATGCGCTGCATCCCGAAGCGCCGCCCCCGAAGCATCGTGAGTCGCTCGTGTTCGGGCGCTTCCGGCTCGACTTCGCGTCGCGTACGCTCTTGCGCGACAACGAGCCGATCAGGCTGACGGGCAGCGAATACGCGCTGCTCGAAGTGTTCGCACAGCACCCGATGGAAACGCTGTCACGCACGCGCATTGTCGAGTTGCTGCACGGTCCCGATTCCGATGTGACGGAGCGCGGCATCGACGTGCCCGTGTGGTATCTGCGGCGGCTGCTCGAAGACGATCCCGCCGCGCCGCGCCGTATCCAGACGATTCGGGGCATCGGCTATATGTTCGTGCCTGGCGAAACCGGGGATGGCAACGCAATCAGTGAAGACGGAAAAGGCGACACATCGGAATGAAAAATCCGTTCAATACGCTTTTCGGCCGTCTCGCGACGATGACGGTCGGTCTGATCGTCGCTGTACATGTGACGTCGTTGTTTGTCGTCGACCGCGAGCGCAGCCAGATAGATGCGGAACATGCGCGTCGCGCAGCGATGCTCGCCGTGCAGGCGAAGCACGACGGCGAAGCAAGCGCGCGACACGTCGCGCAGACGCTTGATATCGAATATATCGCCGCAGCCGACGTGGGCCGTTCCGGCTGTCCCAACGGTTGCACCGGCTCCGATGCGCCTGACCTGCTGCGACGCCTGCCGCCCGGCAGCCGCGTCGTCTTCCAGCCGCGCACGGGATCGCTGTGGATACGCTATGGAAGCGAGCCATACTGGCTCTACATGCGCAACGCCAATCTGCCTGGCGTGCGTTTTCTCGGATCGTCGCTGGTGATGCTGGTGCTGGCCGTGTGCGCGGCACTGTTCGCCGCATGGCAGTTCCAGCGCCCCTTGCACCGGCTTGCGGATGCGGCGCGCGAATTCAGGATCGGACGGCGCGCGCCGACCGTGACGGAAAGCGGTCCGGCCGAAATGCGCTTGCTGATCGGTGACTTCAACGAGATGATGAGCGAACTCGGGAAAGCCGAGCAGGAGCGCGCGGTGATGCTGGCGGGCGTCGCGCACGATCTGCGTGCGCCGATCACGCGCATGCAGGTGCGCGCCGACCTGCTGCCCGATGTGGCGAATCGCAGCGGCTTCCTGCGCGACGCCGAGTCGCTGTCGCGCATCGTGACGCAATTTCTCGACTATGCGCGCGACACGGCCGATCCGTCGCCGCAAGCGAATGTCGATGCGCATTGCCGGCGTCATTACGGCGACGGGCTCGATGATGAGGCGCTCGTGCGCCTGCGTCTGAATGCGGGCGATGGCTTCAATCTGCCGCTCGTGGATCTCGACCGGATTCTGTCTAATCTAATCGAGAACGCGATGAACTATGGCGACCCGCCCGTCGAGATTTCGACGTCCGCGCATAACGGCGTCTACACGCTTACCGTGCGCGATCACGGCGCGGGCATTCCGCGCGAACACCTCGAACGCGTGCTGCAGCCGTTCACACGGCTCGATCCGGCGCGCGGGGGCGATGCGCATTGCGGTCTGGGCCTCGCGATCGTGCGACGGCTCACGCGTTATAACGACGGGCAGTTCGAATGCGATAACGCGCCCGAAGGCGGGTTTCGCGTGACACTGACGTTCCGCCGCGAGGTCTGACGGCAAGTTGTTGCGATGTGATTTTCGATGCCGCCCTTCGTGGGTGGCATCCGTCGTTCATAAACGATGTGGCGCGAGCAGGATGCTCGAAATCACGCCCGTGGGGATCGCAGCCTGTACGAAGTCCCCGTTCACCTGCACCCATTGATAACCCGAGGGCGGCGGCTGGAGATCGTGCGCGTGCCAATTGTCGACGACATATTGCGAGCCATGATAGTCGGGCGACAACCTGCCGATGTTCTCTGGGTATATGTGCTGTTTTCCGCGGGCCTGAAGACGCCGCAACGCATGGCGGGAGAAGAATCCCTCGAAGTGAGGCTGGTATACCCTGAGTGACGCCGATTTCAAAATAATCGATTATTTTATGGAGCGTAGCTTTGATGAGTACGCCTGACATGAGAAGACAATCGAGATTGGAACCATGAGCGACTTAAGTTTTGAAGGTCAGGTGGCGATTGTGACCGGAGCAGGCGGCAATCCCGGCCTGGGCCGCGCACACGCCAAGTATCTCGCCGCCAGGGGCGCCAAAGTCGTCGTCAATGACCTCGGCGTCGGGCCGGACGGGCGTGGCGTGGTGGGTGCTCGCGCGGATGCGG
>NZ_JAUJPV010000044.1:0-17900 GCF_030481585.1 Burkholderia sp. AU45388
TCAGCACGACGAACGGGTATTCGACGCGCCAGTCGGTCGCGTCGGTCACGTGCGACACGCGCGACAGCCCGTCGAAGCGGATGTTGTCCTTCTGCGTGCAGCGGCCGAGCGCCTTGGTCGCGCGGCGACGCAGCTCGGCCATCTTGTCGAATTCGTCCGCGAATTCGTCGACCGCGCGCTGCGCGGCGGTTTCGAGCATCTCGACGCGCGATGCGCGTTCGCGGCCGGCGTCGTCGTACCATCCGCTCACACTCACCCGACGGCGTCTTGCAATTTCGGACAGCCGATCATGCAGCGTGGCGATCAGGAACCGGCGACGCCTTCGGTTATCGAGCAGGTCGTCCTGCAGGTACGGGTTGCGGCGCACGATCCAGATGTCGCCGAGCACTTCGCCGAGCATCCGCGCCGAGCGGCCCGTGCGGCGCTCGGCGCGCAGTTCGTCGAGCACCGTCCACGCGTCCTCGCCGAGCAGGCGGATCACGATCTCGCGATCGGAAAACGACGTGTAGTTATACGGAATATTGCGCGACGGTTCATGTAATCCAGCTATTGCCCGAATACGCTCCAGCAATTGTACGGTTGGCAGTCGGGCATTCATTGGCGTCTATGAAATGAATGATGAAGCGATCGAGAACCACGCTCGGGAAAGCGGAAGCGTATTCGGCAATCAGCAGGGAAACTAAACGGAAACGGCTGTCCGGATCAAATCGAATGCACCTTTCAGAATCATCGCCGTGGCGATACCGACCAACGGAGGCGCAAGCACGCCGGTCACACACAGCAAGACGCGGCCCGGCATCGGCAAGCCCGGTCGCTTCCATGCGATATAAAGTGCTGCCGGCGGCAGAAAGAGAATCGACAAAATATAGGCTTTGTATGTCAACCCGTGACGCGCGACAAATGCCTTGACCTTTTCCTTGAAAGACATTCCCGAACTCTCCTAGATCAATCCCAGACGGCTCACCTTCGCCACCGCTTGCGCTCTATTCGACACACGCAGCTTTTCATAGACGTTCGTCAGATGAAATTTGACCGTCCTTTCCGACATCGAAAGGATCCGGCCGATTTCCCACGCAGTCTTGCCTTCGACTACCCATTTGATTACGTCGGATTCCTTTCTCGTGAACTGAATACTGTTCGAGCTTTCGCACGCATCCGGCTCGAGGCCTGCCGCGCGCGGTTCCGCGCCTTCCTGGTTCTGCCGCGCAATCTTCTGGGTCAACGCCGCATGCAAATGCATGGCGATGAGACTGACGAGCAATGCCGAATGCAGCGTCGTGTCTTCACACTTCAGCTGCAAAACGGTCCGAATGGCCGTCGAATCGCCGGGTGGAGCGCCGATGCAAGCGACCACACCCCGCCCCCGCATGTACGACGCGACATCGCTGACCTGAGCATCGCGTTGTGGCGCTTCCCCGTCGAGATCGCGCCAGCGAAACGTATGATCCTGACGATCGGACAACGCGAAGCAACCCAGATATCGATCGATATCGATTCCGGGGCCGAACAAAGTCACGCCTCTCCGGGCTCCCGCGTCGCTCGCGGCCCCATAGCGATATATCAGCCCGTGAGAAGCCGTATCGCCGCTTCCGCCGTGCAAAATCAAACACTTGTCGAACGGAATCACGCGTCCGATTTTTTCCGCGAGTTGATCGATCCCCTCGGTCAAACCGTTGGGACGAAGAATCTCGCCAATGATGCGAGAAAAGGTCTCCAATTTTCTGGGCCCTTATTGAAAAGACAAGATTCGTATTCGTCGACATGCTCTGGCAGCCGAATAACTGCCAAAGCTTCAAGGCCTTATCGGATTGGCAATCCAACGCCACTTGCTTTCTACGCGCCAGTACTGCGACAGTATCCGATGGCAACGTCTAGCCAGCCATCGTTCGCGAACCATGTTTTGAGAACCAGTACTCATGTGGAATACAAACCAATTACGCAAGACCATTAACATCTGAATTATTTACTTGCCAATGGCTGAAACAGTTCACCACACGCCTATCCGTCTAGACTTCGCGCTCTAAAGTTGAAGTTGCGCAAGTATATCGGAGGACAGAAGACAGAAACATTACTTTCCGAAAAAAATATGTAATGAACCTTTCTTTGATATTACAGAGCGAAATTGCGATTTCGTTGCGTGAAAATGCATCAAATCAACAGAATATTTCGATAATTTTGCGAAGTGCGGCATCTTGTCACAATTTTGAATCCGAAGCGCCAGAAAACTTTACAAATCAATCGACGTCAATTTCACCAGCTCGTATAATACGATGCATTATTTACATCGCGCGCATCCACGGCAATCAATTACCGCTTCGATAATTCATAAAATGCGGCCGGCCAAATCATGCTTTCCAGATGTGGTTATATCCGCCTCGCTCTTTCGACCTCGATCGGCCGAATTAGAAAAATTTACTGACTACGAAAACGCTCCACCGACGCATCTCGTCGGCATACGATTCGCGCACTCATGAGCGATGACCGTCACGGCTTGTGCGTCCCCAAAGCGGAATACGCCGGATGAGGCGAGTCACGACCACCATGCCGCGCACCGGGTCGGTCGCGGACAAAGACAGGTTGCCTTCTACAAACGACAACGCATGTGGATAATCGGGAATTCGGCCGGCATTCCGCCGCTGGGGAAACGAGCGGAAGTGCCGCGTTCGATGCAATGCCGGCCGGTACTTCGGGAATTCGGTGCACGGCGTGCACCGGTGTACGCATTGGAAACTTCGTCGCGTTCACGAATGTCCATCTTGCACTCGTTTCGTCATCGCGCGAAGGCGGCCCTCGAACTTGTGCAGCAACATCGACGCCGTTGCCGCCAGACCGATGGCAAGTCCGCTCCAGATACCGTAGATGCCGTATCCCAGCAGCACACCGGCCGCCCAGGCGACCGGCAGACCGATCAACCAGTATCCGACGATCGATATCCGAAACGAACTCGTTACGTCACCGAGGCCCCGCAAAATGCCGACGCCGATGTTCTGGCTGCAATCGAAGATCTGCAGCAGCGCCGCGATCGTCAGCAGCCCGCCGGCGAGGCGCAGAACTTCGGCACTCGCGGCCACACCGTTATCGAGAAATGGCGCGAGCACGCGGGTGGGCGCAACGAGATACGGCAGCGCAACGATCAGCATGGTCACGACGCCCAGCGCGAGCCCCGTATAGCCGAGTCGACGCGCACCGCGATAGTCGTGCCGCGCACACGCATGGCTGATGGTGATCGACGACGCGTGAGACAAACCGACCGAAACCATGAACACGATGTAGATCACCTGATTCACGATCGTCTGGGCGGCCAGCGCATCGGCGCCGAGCGTCCCGATCACGAGCGTAAGGACGGTGAAGAACGCCGCCTCCGATCCATAGGTTGCCGCGATCGGCAAACCCATCCGCCACGTCCGCGCCAACGTATCGGCATCGGCACGCCAGACGACAAGCGACAAGTGTTCGGATAGTTCCGGCCGGCGCCTGGCGATCGTCAGAAACGCGATGAAGGAAAGCAGGTACACGCTGCTGGTTGCGCACGCAATACCGATCAGGCCGAGCTTCGGAAATCCGAACCGGCCGAACATCAACGCGTAGTCGAGCGCCGCATTGACGACGATCGATACGATCGTGATCGCCAATAGCGGCCCGGGCTTGCGCAGTCCGACGGTGTATTGCCGAAGCACCTGAAACCACAGACACGGCAACATGCCGGGTGCCGCCGCCGCGAGATAGAACGATGCTTGCCGCGCGACGTCGGGATCCTGCCCGAGCCAGACAAGCGGCATTTCGATACACAGCATCATCAATGCAAACGCCAGTGCCGCGAGCGTCGACAGCGCAAAGCCGGCCCGCACCAGCCGCATGATGTCCGCATGCGCGTGTTGACCGTTCGCGAACGCGACGAGGTTGCCGGTTCCCGTCACCAGCCCGGTTCCCATCGTCCGGAACTGGTTGAAGATCGTCAGCGCGAGGCCGCCCGCGGCGATCTCGCGCGGGCCGAGCATGCCCATCATGACGATGTCGGTCGTCGTCAGCGCCACCTGGGCGAGTTGCGTCAGGATGAGGGGAGCGGCAAGCACGCCGATTTGCGTGGCATCGAGCCAGACTTGTCGATGAAGTTTCATGCGGCGCGGGAAAATATCGATTCAAGTTCCCGGGCAATCGACGCATCGAGCAGATTTCGCTCTCGCATCCAGTCGTCGTCGAACACCGTGTCGAGATATTTCTCCCCGCCGTCACAGACGAGGACCACGAGCGTCGCACCCGCGGGCAGCGAGTCGAACATCTTCAACGCGAGCCAGATGACGCTGCCCGCCGAGCCGCCGACGAGCAGCGACTTCTTGCGCGCGATATAGCGTGCCGTATTGAAGGCGGCCGCGTCGGTCACTTTGTAGCCTTCGTCGAGCAACGCATAGTCGACCAACGCGCCGATCTCGGCGCCGGGCGGCGTCCCGGTGCCGGACTGATAATACGATCCGCCTTCGCCGCCGAAAACGATCGAGCCGACGGGCTCGACGCCAATGACTCGCGGCGCCGGCCCTGTCGCGAGCAGCTCTCGCGCAGTGCCGAACAGCGAGCCTCCGGTGCCGACCGAACCGACCAGAAAGTCGATTCGGTCGCCGAGGATGTCGCGCAGTTCATGTGCCAGCCCGCGGTAGCCGTTACCGTTCGCGGGATTGTTGTGCTGCTCCGTCCAGATGCTGTCCGGATCGTGGGCTGCCATGCGCTTGGCAAGCGCGTCGCGGTCCGCCGTCGCGATCGCGTCGCCGTCGCTCACGCAGACGAGCTTTGCGCCGAAGGCCTGCATCGCGCGCAGCTTGTCTTTCGACGCGTGACTGTCCACGATCGCGGTGAACCGATAGCCGCGCTCGGCCGACAACAGCGCGAGCCCCATGCCCGTATTGCCGGACGTCGATTCGATCACGTGCCCGGCCGGCCGCAGACTGCCGTCCTGTTCGGCTTCGTCGAGCATCTGCCTTGCCATCCGGATCTTGGCGCTGCCGGTCGGATTCGTCGATTCGAGTTTAAGCAGGATGCGCGCGCCGTTGGCGCCGCGAATCAATTCGAACAACGGCGTGCGGCCGACAAGATCCGATACCTTCGACACGATCGCAGGCACGGCGATCGTGGCTTGCTCACCCATAAAACGCACATTCATGGTCAGGCTCCCGGAAGCTGAAAGAGGCGATCGACGCGCCAGCGTGGCCGCGCGCCGTCAAGTGTCAAGACAAGCTTGGGGGGAAGCGGCAGCTCGTGAAATGGAGATTCGTTCGAATCCATCTGATAGCCGGCCGTGTTCGGGTAGATCAGCAGATCGCCGGGTTCCGGGCGCTGCCCGAATGCGATCTTGCGCCAGGTCAGCATGTCCGAATCGAGGCAGCTCGCACCGCCGACACAGGCGCGATAAGGCGTGCCCGGGCGCGGCGATCGCGAAGGCGCGCGCACGACGCTCACCAGTTCCGGATCGGGCAGGAATTCGCTGGCAAACCATTGCTCCGACACGCTGAAGCTCGTGCCATTGACGGTCGCTATGCCATAGTCGCCGCAGTCCTTCATGCCTTGCACGGCAAACGCCGTGAACCCTGCCTGATCCAGCAGCGCACGCCCCGGTTCCAGCATCAGCGTCAGGCCGTACTCGCGAAGCAGTTCCGCGAGCGATGCGGACGCCGAATCAGGAGTCCCGGCCAGGATCGCATCGAGCATCTGCGCACCGCTACACGCCGAGTGATACGGATAGAATCCGTCGAATACCTTGTTGGCGTGGTAATCGTCCGCCCGGTGCGCACGCTGGAATGCGTGCCAGTCGCGCTCGCTGGCATACGACATCGCGAAGCCGCCACCGATATTGATCGTGGTCGGCGCAAGACCGAGCTCACGCGCGGCCATGCAAGCGCGCATCGCGGTCGCGGCCTGATTGCAGCGCTCCGTCGCGCTGTAACCGGACAGATGAAACGAGAACCCTTCGAGGACGAGTGACGCCTGCATCGCGGCACAGGTCGACAGCGCGACGCGGAGTGCGTCGGCACTCAAACCGAATCGGCTGTCGTTGCGTGCCGTCGGCGCCATCCGCAACAGAATGCGTGCGACCCGCTTCGCCTGCCCCGAAATCGCGATCAGCCGATCGAGTTCTTCCTCGCTGTCGATGGCGATCAACGCATCGTGCAAAACCGCGAGCCGCAGCAGCGCACTCGACTTCGACGGGCCGGATACACCGATATCGGTTCCGCCCACCCCCGCGGCCAACGCTTCCGAGAACTCGCCCGTGCTTGCGACGTCGATGCCGATCCCCGATGCCGCCGCCGCATGCGCAAAGCATCGCGCCTTGTTCGCCTTCTTCGCGTAGTAAATGCGCCCGTACACCTGGCGACCGTCCAGTACGCGCTGAAAATCGGCGACATTGCGCGCGAAGCGCTCGGGAAACAAGAAATGAACGGGCGCGTCGAAACCATGCACAAGGTCGTGGATCGTCGCCTGATGTTCGTCCACGAAAGCCCGCAGCAGCGGGTCCCACAACGCCGGTAGCCGTGGAATATCCGTCACCATAGTTCGACTTCCCGGCCGAGCCCTTTCGTTAGCGCGGCATCGGCCAGCACGCGCCCCAGCGCGATGTCGGTCACGATCATGCCGCTGTTGAACGCGTAAACGATATCGGCATCGGTGCGCCGCGCAGGCTTGCGGCCAAGCAGTATGTCCGGCAACTCGGCATCGACGGCAGGCAGTTTTCCGGCTTCGTCCGCGAGATCGGCACCGGTCACTTGCATTTGCGCCTCGCTCGTCGCGATGCGGTAATCGGCGCCATGCAGCGCGTCCGCGTGAATGCCGTATCCGACCAGAAGCGCGAGCGCGCCCGGCTTCAGCGCCGCGTGCCGCACGGTCTCCGATACACCGGCGCCGGCCACCCCGAGCACGATGTCCGCTTCATTCGCGGAAGCGACGAGATCCGTCGACACTTCGATGTCACGGCCCGGGTGAAAGCGCTTCAACGTCTTGCGGACGGCGTCGATCCCCGACGCATAGTGGCCGTGCACGATCACGCGCTCGATGTCCGGCAAGGCGGTCAGCAGGAACGGCGCCGCCATCCGCCCCTGCGTCCCCGTGCCGACGACGAGCGCCGTTCGAGCCCGCGGCGCGGCAGCGCGCGCGATCAGGGCAGACACCGCCGGCGTGCGCAGCGACCCGACAAGGCTGCCGTCCATCAGCGCGACAGGCAGGCCGGTTTCGTCGTCGAACAGCAACAACGTCGTGTAGTACTTCTGCAGTTCGCGGTTATGTTCCGGATCGAACTTATACGACGTCTTGAAGCCGACTGTTCTGCGTCCGCCGTCTCGACCCAGCATCGAGTACGCGACGGAATGCTTGTCCGGGGGCTGGCTCATCAGCTTGCGCGGATTGTCGGATTCGCCGCTACCGAGGCCAAGGTATGCGCGTTCGACGGCATCGAGCACCATCGACGGATCGTAGTCGAGTTCGTCGATCGTGCGCTTGCCGAGCACGAGGAGTCGCGAGGGTTGCGTTGCGAGCCGCGGTCGAACGTCCGCGTCGGGTTCAGCGCCATCTACTATCGTGGATATCATCGTATTCACTCGTGTCTCACCGGATTTCACGTATCGAACGGGCCTGCCACTGGTCGTGCAGGTTGACTTGAACATTGACGTGCCGCGACCGGCACCGACGCACCAGATCGCACATTCCTGTTCCGCGGCGTTGCCGCTGCGAATCGCGCGCGCGACATGAAGGCGGATGCGCCGGAGGGCTGGCGACACGCTCAATTACTGCGGGTGCTTCATGCGCTGCAACGTATTGATCCTGGAATCTTGTCTTCCGAAATGCGGATCGCGCAGCAAGGAACGGGATCGTCAATTATTTCGTTCTTCATTTCATACGACCCAGTCATTTTGCAATCCGAATCAAATTGATTAAAAGGCCACATTGATACCAGCGATAACCACAAGATGGCTCGCGATTGATGCTGATCGCGATAATCAGCATTTCGATAACGAAAATACCGTGTTCCCTCCGAGATTCACCAGGTGCTGGCTGACGAGTTCAGCAATATCGACGGGATTCCCTCACGTCGGCATAGCTGTCTGGCAGGCGGCATTCATGTCGCGCCAACGCGCGCACATGATGAAACACAGCGAACCGTGTCACGACCATCCGGGCGTTCCGTCAACCTCGATGGTTGCGACCGGTAGAGAAAATACAAATCGCTCGTATTTATAAACTAGCTTCCACTTTCCTTGCAAATACTTTATTTCATCATTGCAAATGCATTTACGGCGGCCGCCATTGAATCACGAAAGCGAAATTTGAGGCCGCCAGCCGCTCGATGGCGATATTGAAAAGCAAGCTCGGCTCGTTGCTCGAAAATACCGCCTGAGCGATACCTCGTTGAGGGAAAAAAGTGCCCTGCATCGAAAGCCGCCGAATCGTTCGGGTGGGATATGTCGTGACGGTGCGAGGCTCTACGCAGCCGGTGCCGATGGTTCGGAGAACCGCCTGCGGGCCGCATGGCGTTCCATCCGCGCGGTCTTCGAGCCGTCAGCTTGCCGCTGCGGCCCGACAGTCGTCTCCTTCTGGCGTCGAATTCAGTCGGCCCGCCGTTTATTATTCTTTGCAATCCCAATCAATATCGATACATCCGTTTTCCCGCCTTTCGACATGAGGCGCCGTGCGCGACGTATCGCGTTACTCAATGAAAAAACCCGGCCCGCATCGAAGCGGGCCGGGCCATGACGGGATGCGTGCTGCTTGTTACAGCGCGCCGCCTTGCGCCGATGCCGAGCCCTTCACGCCGACCGACGCACCGCCCTGCACCGAATTCGTCGCGCCTTCGAGCGCTTCGCCGGCCTTCGCCTTCGCGCCGCCCGCCACGTCGCCTGCGGTCGACACTGCGCCTTGAGCATGGCGCTTCGTCGAGGCTGCGACGTGCTTCACGTGCGACTTCGTCGCGTGCACGGCCGATGCCGCCGCATCCTTCGTCGCGCCCGCCGCCGAACCGACCGCCTGCGTCGCGCCGCCCACCGCCGTACCGGCCGCCGTGCCCACGCCGCCGACCGTCTGGCCCACGCCGTTCAGCGCGCCGCCGACAACATTGCCGGCGCCCGAACTCGAGCCGGCCGCATTCGCGCCGGCGCCTGCCTGCACACCCACGCCGCCGTCGAGCAGCGGCGTCTGGACCTGCGCACCGACGCCTGCGGAACCCTGGGCGCCGGTCTGGGCCGTCTGTGCAAATGCAGCCGACGTCGCCATCGCCGTCAGAGCGGCACCCAGCAGAATCGTACGAATCTTGTTCATGGTCATTCTCCCCAAAGACGTTGTTGCTACGCGCCGCGTTCGTGCGGCTGGTCGCATGCCTTGCCGCGACATGCGGCAGGTGGAGCTAATGTAGCGGCGCCGGCGAGCAAAACGACTGAATTGCGGGGACTGTTACTTCGGTTGCAAATGCTGACGATTGACTCACACTGTTTGACAATCGGAGGGTTTGCCGCGGAGGTGGCCGCTGTATTTGACGACGGACGGGCGCGGCACGGGCCGGCAGGCGTGCTTCATGCCGACCGATTTCATCTGCATTCCGAATGATAAGGATGACGTGACCGTCGATGCGGCCGCTTCACGATGCACAGCCCCGGCCGCCAGCAAGCGGACCGGGGCCGTGCGCACGCTGTCCGATTACGGCCGGAACGTATCGCCGAGCACGACGCCTTCGCGACGCGGATCGGTGCCGCCCTGCAACGCCGGCGACTGGCCGACCGTCACGCGCATCACCGTGTTGACGCCGCTCGCCTGCGCGGACGTCGACACCTTGTGCCCGAGCGCGAGCAGCCCCGTGATCAGCGGATCGTTCGCGCCGTTGTTCGCCGCGTTGACGTTCGGATGCTCGCCGCCGATCGTGGTCGTCGGGCTGTTGCTCGCGCCGAAGTCGACGAGCCCCGCCGACTGCTGCGCGTCGAGCCCCCAGTCGAGCGCGCCGACCAGCGTCTTGACCACGTATTGCGGAATCGTGCCGCCGCCCGGCGAACCGGTCGCCATCACGAAGTCGCCGCGCGAACCGTCGGCGGCCCGCCCGAACACGATCGTCGGCGCCATCGAGCTGCGCGGCCGCTTGCCCGGCTGCAGGCGGTTCGCCACCGGATTGCCCGACGTGTCGGCCGGGTTCGCGGAAAAGTCGGTCAGCTGGTTGTTCAGCAGGAAGCCGTTGGTCATGTGGAACGAGCCCATGCTCGACTCGACCGTCGTCGTCGCGCTCAGCACGTTGCCGTCGCCGTCCACGATCGTGAACTGGTTCGTGCCGTGCTCGATCAGCGTCGTGTCGACGCCGAGCGGCACCGCGCCGAGATTGCCGGGCTGCGCGGTGCCCATGCTTTTGGTCGTGTCGATCAGCGCCGCACGCGATTTCAGGTACGGCTTGTTCAGCAGCGTGTCCCACGTGCCGCCCGGCAGCGGCACGAAGTCGGTATCGGCGACGTACTTGTCGCGGTCGGCATACGCGAGCCGTTCGGCCTCGGTGATGAGGTGGACGCCCGCGACGGTCGGCTTGCCGCCTTCGAGATCGATCGCCGTCGGCTTCAACGACTTCAGATCGTAGTTCTCGAGAATGCCGAGCGCCGATGCGACCGCGATGCCGCCCGACGACGGCGGCGGCATCCCGCAGACCCAATAGCTGCGATAAGTCGTGCACACCGGTTCGCGGCGCTTCGCCTGATACGCGGCAAGATCGGCGACGCTCGTCTTGCCCGGCGTGAGCGTCGAGCCGTCCGCGCCCTTCGTCACCGCGATCTTCGCGACGATGTCCTGCGCGATCTGCCCCGTGTACAGCGCATTGGCGCCCGACTGCGCCATCAGCGACAACGTGTGCGCGTAGGCCGGATTCTTCAGTACGGTGCCGAGCGGCTTCGGCGAACCGTCGGCGTTCAGGAAATACGCGGCGGCTTCGGGGTCGCGCTTCAGGTTCGCGGCGTTCGCCGCGATCGCGTCGGCCAGCCGGCCGCCGATCGGAAAACCGTTGGTCGCGAGCGTGATCGCGTCGCCGAACAGGCTCTGCCACGGCAAGCGGCCATGATCCTGTTGCAGCGCCTCGATGAGCCGCGGCACGCCGATCGTGCCGATCGAGCGGCCGCTCGCGCGCGCGTTCGGCAGCGGCGCCGAATGATCGGTGGCGTCATCGACATAGCGCAGGTAGTTCTCCGTCGCGGCGGCCGGCGCGGTTTCGCGGCCGTCGTACGCCTGCAGCGTCTTGCCGCGCGCATCGTAGTAGAGCAGCACGCCGCCCGACCCCAAGCCCGTCGCCTCCGGCACCGTCAGGCCGAGCACGGCCTGCACGGCGACCGCCGCGTCGGCGGCCGTGCCGCCCTTCTTCAGCACCGCACAACCGGCCGCGCTCGCGTATGCGTTCGACGTGGCCACCAGGTACGTTTTCGCATAGACAGGCTTCATCCCGGTGCGATAGCCCGACGACGCTTCAGGCAGCGACGGGTCGCCCGGCTGGTTCGAGCCCACCACGACCGTCGCGCCGCTGTTATCGACCGCGAGACAACTCGTCTCGGTGGAAGGTGAGGTCGCGCGGCCCGCCTCGTTCTCGACGTCGCCGCCGCAGGCGGTCAACAACGCAGCCGCGAGCAACGCGGACGCATACGGAAAAATCGCTGTTCTGTTCATTGTCTGCCGATGTGCTGGTCGTTGCGATGGATATCCTGTCGCCAGCGACCCCCTCGGTGCGCGGGCGATGCGTTCGATAGTCCCACGAACGGAATTTTTTTCGCAATCGGGAAACGACGTCATGCAACCGGACGTTGTGTGCGCAACGTCACCGAACCGGCATGCGGTTCTATCTGCTGCATTGCAGCGCATGGGCGTGTCGTGACGTCGTTACCTTTTCGCCCGGCGTCGCGTGCCGGCCGCCCGGCCATCGGGACGATTGCCGGCGTCGCCGCGTCCGGCTATAAAGCGGGGATGGATACGGATCGCTGGATTCACGACCCCGTCGGCGCGTTTCGCGCCTGGCAGGAAACCGCCGCGACCGGTGCCGGCCGCCGGCCGTTCGCGCCGCGTTCGATCGTCCAGCATGTCGCGATGTTCGAGCGATTCCTGCGTCACCTGAGCGCGCGGCACGTGTCGCTCGCGACGTTCGGGCCCGACCACGTCGCAGCCTTCCTCGCGGAGCTCGACCGTACCTGCGCGCCCGGCACGTCGACGCGCGTGCGCTATGCGAAGCTGATCGACCGGCTCGGCCGGCATCTGGTCGATGCCGGTGTGCGGACGATTCATCCGGCTGGCCGATCGACTCACGATCTCGCATGGCCGGACGGCGAGCCCGAGCCGTGCTACCTGCCGCCCGACGCCGACGCGGCGCTGCAGCACCACGTGCAGCCCCGAGCGGACGATACACCCGCCGACTGCCGGAATCGCGCCATCGTCGCGCTGCTGCTCGCGAGCGGCATCACGTCGGCCGAGATTCGCTCGGCGACAGGCGACGCACTCGATCTCGACGCGCGGCCAGCGGTGTTGTCGGTGCCGCGCGATCGCGCGCGGCCGGCGCGCCGGATCGCGCTCGCCGCGTTCGCGCTGGCGCCGCTCGCCGCCTGGCGTGCGCGCTCGGACGTGCTGCCGCCGATGCGGCTGTTTCCCGCGCCGCGCGGCGGCGCAATGAACGACATGTTCCTGCTGCTCGTCGTGCGCGATGCGCTGAACGCGATCGGCTTTCACACGGCGGACATGAGCCCGCGCGTGCTGCGCAATACGTATGCGCGCCGCCAGTTGCTCGCCGGCCACGCGCATGCCGATGTCACGGCGATGCTCGGTCTCGCCAGCCTGCGAACGGTCACGCGCATTCGGCAAACGCTGCCGCCCGATGCGGCCGCGAATCGTGCGGCCCACGAGCGGTGATCGCGCGCCGCCGGCGCGAACCGCGTTCCCCCCGGTGCGCTATTCGCCCGGCTTCGGCTGCACCAGCCGCAGAATCCGCGTGTCGTACGGCGATTGCATCACTTCCGCGACGCGAATGTCGGATGCGGCCGGATGCAACGGGTTCAGCAGGAAGTTATGGGCGTGCGGCACGACGACGCTCGGCACGCGCAGCAGCGCGCTCGGCTGCGTGGCCAGCCACTCGGTGCCGGCGCTGCGGGTCCAGTCGACGTTCGTGCGCCAGTCGTCCGGCGCATCGCCTTCCACGATTTCGGCCACGTCCACCGAATCGGGCACCTCGATACGCAGCAATTGATATGCGCTCGGCAATTGCGCGACGGTGGCGATTTCGAAATGAACCAGCGTCTCGAGCAGCGCCAGCGCCGGATGCTCGGCGAGATACACGACGGGCTGCCCGGCGAAATGCCAGCGCCCGCCGGCCCGCAACCCGCCGATGCCTTTCAGGTCGGCGTAATTGCTGATCCGCCACAGCGTCGTCAAGCGAAGTACCCTTCGTCGATCTGCGTGAGGGCCTCTTCGACGAGCCGCGCGCCATGCTCGGTGCTCGCCATGTCGAGCGACGTGCGGCCGCCGAAGCGCTGGAGCCCGTTGCGCAGCCACGCCATCGCCTTGTCCTGGTCGCCGAACGTGGCCGCCGCCTGCGCGACGATGCGCGCGAGACGGATCGCCTTGTCCGACTCTTCCGGCGACAGGCGTTCGTGCGCCTGCCGACGATGACTCAGCGTGCGGCGCGGAATGATGAAGGCCAGCTCGTCCGATTTCAGCCCACGCTCCGACAGCCGGTCGATCACCGATACATCGACGCGCGCGCTCGCCAGCTCGGCCAGATCGGCGCCCGACCGGACGCGGATCGCCAGCAGTTGCTCGAGAATCGTGAATTCGGCCTGACGCGGGTGCGCGACGCCCGACGGGTGAAATGCGATGGTGCTCATGACCTCCCTCCGGCAATTTGCCCCATCATTATAGGCGTTTTGCCGGCGAGATGCGGATGGTTGAGGGAGGGTTTGCCCACCGGGGGCTGGCGGACCGGTTTTTGGGGTACGCGAATCGGAGATTCGCCCCGGTGAGGAGGTGCAAAAATTCAGTATATAAAGTCCCTCTTCGTAATGATCTGAAGTTGTCACGTAACAATTTTCCAACGGTAATACGGGAGCCGAGGGCATCGGCTCTTTTCCCTACTGCCCGCCGGGCAAACGACCACCGTCGGCTGATGCGCAGCCGAGTGTCGAGGCTCAGCCGGCCCATGCCGACGACCGGATCACGCTGCAGAAGTTGCCCGCATGGAAATGCGGATCCTTGTCCGCGAGCACGTCGGCCTTCACGTTGCCGAACGTCGTGCCGGGCTTGTGCTTGATGCCGTCGTAGAACGCCTGAATGATGTCTTCCTTGAAATGCGGCGTGCGTGGATGCGCGCGCACGACCGCTTCCCGCTCGATGTCGCTGTATTCCGGGTAAGCGAGGCCCAGTACGTCCATTTCGACGCCCGCCGTGACCAGCGCGACGACCGGATGCATGTGCTGCGGAATACCGGGCGTGGTGTGCAGCGCGATCGAGGTCCACACGACATCGATGTCCTGTTGCGAGATTCCCTTTGTCTTCAGAAAATCGCGGGCGGCATTGGCGCCGTCCACTTCGAAGCGCTCGCATGCGCTGCTGTGCCGGTGCGTCAGTCCCATGTCATGGAACATGCAGCCGCAATAGAGCAGCTCGGGGTCGTACTCGAGCCCGCGCCGCCGGCCCGCCAGCGCCGCGAAATAGAACACGCGGCTCGAGTGATGGAACAGCAGTTCGGATTCGGTATCGCGCACGAGTTCGGTGATCTCGCGCGTCAGCCGAGTATCGGGAAGGGTGATGCCGGCAACGTTCACAGTCATGATCGACCTCCATGGAAAACATGCTCGATTGTCCGGGGACCGACAGGTGTCTCAAATAGGCTGAACGCGACGAATCCTGCCATTTCGCGCGACGAACGGACACGGTGCCGGCGCGGTGAAGAAAGCGTCCCTATACTGCTGCGCATCACGTTCGATACGACACGCAACCGATCATGCCGAAGGTCGTGGGTATTTTTGCCGTTCCTGGCGTTCAGCTGCTCGACGTCTCCGCGCCGCTCGACGTGTTCGCACAAGCGAACGTCGAATGCGGGAAGCCGTTCTATGCGCCGCGGATCATCGCGAGCGGGGCCGGTGCGATCCGCAGTTCATCCGGTGCGCGATTGCTGCCCGACTGGATCGCCCCCGACATCCCCGAGCGCATCGACACGCTGCTGGTCGCCGGCGCGCCGAACGCCGGCCAGATCTCGCTGCGCACCGACGTCCTCGCGTGGTTGCGCGCGGCGGCCGTGCAGAGCAGACGCTATGGGTCGATCTGCACCGGGGCATTCATCCTCGCCGCCACCGGCCTGCTGAAAGGGCGTCACCTGACCACGCACTGGGCCTTCGCCGATGCACTCGGCGAAGCCTATCCGTCGCTCGTCATCGACGCCGACGCGCTGTACGTGCGCGACGGCAAGCTGCGCACCGGCGCCGGCGTCACGGCCGGGCTCGATCTCGCACTCGCGCTGGTCGAGGAAGATCTCGGCCGCGAGATCGCGCGGCGCGTCGCCGCGCAACTGGTGATGTTTTTCAAGCGTCCGGGCGGGCAGCTCCAGTTCAGCCGCAAGGGCGAAGCGCGCCCCGCCGGACGTTCGGTGCTGCAGGAAGTCCAGCGCTGGGTCGCGGCCTACCCGGATCTCGAACATTCGGTGGCCGGGATGGCCAAACATGCAGGCATGAGCCCGCGCCATTTCGCGCGGCTGTTCCGCGCGGAAGTCGGCATGACACCAGCCGCGTGGGTCGAATCGACGCGCATCTCTGCTGCCCGCCAGTTGCTCGAGAACGGCCATCACACACCGAAGCAGGTCGCCGCGAAATGCGGCTTCGCAAACGTCGATACGCTCAGGCGAGCGTTCGCCCGGCACGTCGGCATCACGCCGGCCGAATATCGGAAACGGCAGGCGACCCAGGCTGCGTGAGGCGGAACGCGCGGCGCTGAATGAGCGGCGCCGACGGCCTCGCTCGAATGTTTCGGAATACGATTCAATCGAGCGAGCCGCTTGTTCCGCGCCGATCGACCTCATCGCTCCTTCCCCCTGCTCCGGCGCACCGGAAATCATCAGATGAAATGGCGCGCTGCGCGAATCGTTTACCCAGTTGCAATAATGATTCGCTGCAACGCGTATTTCCGACCGGGAACGCGATCGTTACGATGCAATCAATCGCTGAACGCAACGAGCGAAGCGCGAAATCAACAGAACCGGAGGTCACCATGAAGTCGTTCATCACCGCTGTCGTCGCCGCAACCGCGTTATCCGCGTCGTACGGCGCATTCGCCCAGTCGAACCCGGCAGGCCAGCTCACGCGTGCCCAGGTGCGTGCGGAACTCGTCCAGCTCGAACAAGCCGGCTACAAGCCCGAAGTCTCCGATCAGTATTACCCGCGTGCACTGCAGGCCGCGCAGGCCCGCGTGACGAACGCCGACGAAGCCGGCTACGGCGCGCAAGCAGCCGCCGGCGCGCGTGCCGGCCGCGCGATCGCGGTCAAGCAGGAAGGCCGCAACTCGATCTACTTCGGTCAGTAAGCCGGATACCCGCCGACGTATTTCCGGCGTATTCCGGATACCCCCGTCGTACCCGCGACACCCCGCTCCCGTTCATCGGGGCGGGGTGTTCGTTTTCCGGTTGTCCGCTCCCTTCGCTGCTCGCATGCCGCCCGGCGCCGTTCGCGCAAGCGTCCGGTGTTTGCGCATAGAATGGCCGCGTGGTCGGCGTCGGCCAGCACGAACGCGAGCGGTATCACGACGCGCGCTGGCCGGCCCGATGTCGCACTCGGCGCATTTTTCGAAAAGGAGCGGTTTCATGTCTCAAACATCCGGTTCCACGATCACGTTTCGCCGCCCGGACGGCCAGGAACTGCAGGGCTATCTCGCCACGCCGGCACGCACCGAAGGCGCGCCCGCGGTCGTCGTCATCCAGGAATGGTGGGGGCTGAACGACCAGATCCGCGGCGTCGCGGACCGTCTCGCGCGCTGCGGCTACTTCGCGCTCGTGCCCGACCTGTATCGCGGCAAGTCGACGGTCGAGGAGGAAGAAGCGCACCATCTGATGACCGGCCTCGATTTCGGCGATGCCGCGTCGCAGGACATTCCCGGCGCGGTCGCCTACCTGAAGACGCTGGCGCCGCGGGTCGCGGTGACGGGCTACTGCATGGGCGGCGCCCTCACGCTGCTGTCGCTGCAGTACGCCGACGCGGATGCCGGCGTCACGTGGTACGGCCTGCCGCCGCTCGACTACATCGATCCGGCCAAGCTCAAGGTGCCGCTGATGGGTCACTGGGCCACGCAGGATGCGTTCTTCACGATCGACCAGGTCGACGCGCTGGAAAAGAAGCTGACCGATGCGAAGGTCGGCTTCGAATTCCATCGCTATCTCGCGCACCATGCGTTCGCGAACGAAACGGCCGTCGGCCCCGGCCGCATCGCCGGCACGCAGTTCGATCCGGTGTGGTCGGAAACGGCGTGGGATCGCACGCTCACGTTCTTCGGCCGAACGCTCTGGACGAAGCACGCGTAACGTAATGCCGCTTCCCGCGCGGCGACGGTACAAAGGAAAACGCCACGGATTTTGCGTCCGTGGCGTTCTCGTTTTCACACTCCTTCGGATGGACCGACAGGCACGGCCTACCCGTTCGTCGCCGTTGCCGACGCAGGCGCCGGAACCGCCGCCTTGTCGTAGTCGACCGGCGCATCCGGCGCGCGCGGCGCTTCGCCTGCATGCTGGATCCACCCGCCGCCCAGTGCACGGTACAGGTCGACCAGGTTCGTCCAGCGCGCCAGGCGCGCGCTGATCAGCGACTGCTGCGCCGAGTACAGATCCGTCTGCGCGGTCAGCACCGACAGATAGCTGTCCACACCGTTCTTGTAACGCAGGTCCGACAGGTCGAAGC
>NZ_JAUJPV010000045.1:0-17612 GCF_030481585.1 Burkholderia sp. AU45388
CGACTACGTCTGGTCGCGCTACTCAAAGAAGAACGGCCCGCTCGAAAATTCGAGCGGGCCGTGAAGGCTGTGCCAAAACGCTATGCCGTCCGTGTCCTTAAAAAGAACCTTAACTGAACGGCATTAGTGCGTCGCGGGGGTTTTTTACGGAGGGCCGTGCGGACGCGTTACTTCGCCGCGTTGACCATGTAGTCGACGGCCGCCTTCACGTCGGCATCCGACGCGTTCGACCCGCCCTTCGGCGGCATCGCGCCCTTGCCGTGCAGCGCGTAGTTGTAGACCGTATCCATCGAATCCTTCAGGCGCGGCGCCCAGTCTTCCTTGCTGCCGAACTTCGGTGCGCCGAGCACGCCGGCCGCGTGGCAGGCCTGGCAGGTCGACGCGTACAGCGCCTTGCCGGCCGTTGCCGCATCGGCGCTGGCCGGGGCGGCCGCGGGCTTTTCGCCGGCCTTCGGGATCGCGGCGATCGCGGCCATGGCCGCGGCGGCTTGCGCGTTCGACGCGTCGGCGCCCGACGCGGGTGCACCGCTGGCGGGCTGCGCCGCGTTGGCGGCCGGTGCGGCCGGTTCGGGGAAGTTCGCGCCGTCGTTGTTCGCCATGTAGACGATCGCGCGGGCGATTTCATAGTCGCTGACGTCGTCGGGGCTCGTGCCGCCGCGCGGCGGCATCGCGCCCTTGCCTGCGAGGGCCGTCTTCAGCAGCGTGTCGAAGCCTTGCGAGATGCGCGGCGCCCAGTCGTCCTTGTTGCCGAACTTCGGCGCGCCGGCGGCGCCGGTGCCGTGGCAGGTCACGCAGACGGCCTTGTAGACTTCCTCGCCGGTCTTGTACGTGCGGGGCGCGTTGGCGTCCTTCACGTCGACCTTCGCGATCGGCGCGATACGGGCGGCGACCTGCTCGTCGGACAGCGCGTCGGTGCCGGCGCCGGAACGGAACGCATGGTTGGCGTAATTGGCGAACAGGACGATCAGGACGATCGGGATCGCGAACGACGCGATGATGACGGCAATCAGCTGCCCGGGGGTTTTGACGGGAGATTCGTGGGGTGCTTCGCTCATGCTTGCCTCGTCTCCGTGAATAGGAATTGTGAGCGCGGTGCAACGGCAAAATGGCAGTCCAATGAAGCACGGACGATTATAGACGGAACGTTTACATCACGGCGAGCGGCGCGATGGCGCGTGTTTACCCGCACGCAGGGCCGTCCGGCGGCGATTCGGCGGGCAAGGTGGACGCGTCTTGGGAAACCGGGTATCCTTGCCGTCTTGCCAATCGTGGGCGGCCTGTATATGGGGTCGTTTCACTGTCTCACGCGCCCGTAGCTCAATGGATAGAGTACTGCCCTCCGAAGGCAGGGGTTGCTGGTTCGATCCCAGCCGGGCGCGCCAACTAGCCTGATTCCAGGCGTCGATTTTCCCGATGTGGAGTTAATCAATTAATGTCGTTTTCGACACGAATTGGTTGTTTTTCCATAGATATCAGTCCATAGCTGGGCGATTTTCCTGTCGTCGTCTGCGACCGCCTCCGCTCTTACGGCCGCCTGCTCCGCTGCTTGCATCGACGCCTGCAAGGCAACGCACTCGCTCAAGGAAGATGCCGGCTTGCTTGTACCGGAAGCTCAAACCGGTCCTGTCGAAAACGTCCTGCTGTATTCGCCGTCTTACGGGCTTTTCCCGTTTCGCGACAATAGCGTCGAACGATTTCCGAAACTCGTCGAACTTCAAATCTTCCAATTCCCTTGCGGTGCGGCGCACACGCTCCTGCCCGGCATCCACGAGTTGCTGGTTCAGCGTGGGCGAGAGCGAACGCAGAAATTTGGTCGAGACGTCCAATAGGTCTGCGGCCTCGCGCGCGGAAGACGCTCGCCCTGATTCGACTATCTGCTCAAACTCCTGCCGAAGTTCATTCCGCGGTCGGCGAGCCCCCTTCCGTTTGCGGACGCAAAGCTGAGTCGGCCGAGCCGGAGCCGGGCGTTTGAACAGCATCACCTTGTTCCCGAGAATCACGTCCGAGATAGCGGCGCCACAGCAGAAAGCAATGAGCGCCAGACGCGGGAGGCTCGGGCGCGTTTTTCCCGATGTCCACCCGTGAAGCGCTCCTTTGCTTACGCCGAGATGCCGGGCGAAATGGGAGAGGTTGCCAGCGAAGAGCACCTCGGTTGCATAACGGAGGAAGTTCGTCGGCGCACCGACGTCGTGAAATTCATGTGGGTGATGATGCAGGTCGTCGACTAAATCGGCGACGAGCCGTGCGAACTGAACGTCCTCCTCCCTCGCTGGCTTTCCAACGTCGCTCGCTAGACTGCGTCCGTTGACTCTTGAGATTCCGGGCAGCCAGAAACTGCTCGCACTGGCGCGCTTTCCTTGTCTGTGGAGCCAGAAGGGGTTGTCGTTGTTGCGATTCGATTTATCAACTGCTTGAAGCTGGACACAGTGCAGCGGGCAAGCGGCGACGCAATCAACCGCCCATAGCAAACGGTTATATTTTGGCCGCTCTGAACTTTCATCGTGCGCGTAGCAAATCGGACAGAACCGTTCGATTGGCGACAACAGCTTGGTCGGTGGGACAACCGCCTTCAAAGGAACGAGGGTGTGGAGTTGGAGGTCGTTGCGGCCCGTCGAATGGTTGAGCGCTTTGGCCCAACTGTCGGCCAACTCCGTCACTCCAGAAGTCGCCAGCCCGTAGCAGTAGCACGCCATCTTCGCGCGCCATCCTGTCGACCCTGACCCAATTAACGGCACGACCGAGCGAAAGGCTAACGTCCACGGAAGCATGCAATGGTCCTCGCTCAGACGTCGGAAGTAGCTGGCGAGGTCTTCCAGGTCGTCACCGCTGTGGCCCTCAGGGTTCAGCGAAAACAATGCCGACCGTGGCGGCGCATCTTCCGGCCAGCCGCCGGGTCTGCATGCAGGACTCGTCAACGCTGTCATCCGTGCATCCTCCCGTTGATTTTGCGTCGCGTCTGCTCCTCGAGCAGCAATACGTTCCGAATATCCTGCTCGGTGGCGTAGTCGTGTTCACGTTCCATCTGGAGGAACGGTTGGACCTCCGCCTCGCCCACCATCGTGTCTCGAGCAATCTTCCGCTGAGCTTCTTTCGACGGCATGCTCTTCAGGAGGCACGCATCGCTCCATACTTTCCTTTTACTTTCGCAGCATCGGCCCGCAGCGCCCGTTAGCACATCAACTGTGGCTCCAGGCAATCCGAATGTGCCGGCGAAGAGGTACTCGAGCCGGTTCTCGATATCAAACCCATACGGAAGGTGGGCAAGCAATGACTTTACGAAGGTGCAGTATTCGGTGAAATCTTCGTCAGTCTGGAAGTATCTGGGATAGTGAACAACGCCGATGCGCCGCGCTAACTGCGCCGACGCGAGCACGAGCTGTTCGCATCCGTATGCCCCGAGTAGAAGCAGGTTGAACCCAGACCGATTCGACAATGACTTCAGCAAATTTCCGTACTGCAGTGGGTCCGTCAGAGAGTTGGTGAAATGCACCGCCTCGTCGAGTATCAGGTGCTTTACCTCGCGGCGCCTAAGCGCCCGTTCAAACATCATCCGGCTATTTCGAACGGGGTCGGCGGGCTCGCTGACATTCTCGAGCAACACGGGTCCATCCAAAGAGCTGGGCGCCATCAGGTCTGCACAGAGGCGGTTGTAGAGAAGGTTGAAATTGAATTCGCCTCTGTCAGCGGCATCGACCTCGCTCATCACGGCCGGAATGATGTGGCGCTTCTCCTGAAGCTGTATCGGATACCTGGACAAGAGGCTTTGCAACTGCTTGCGGCCAAAGGTCGTCTTCCCCACTCCAGGCGGGCCCACGACCAGCGTGATGGAAAGACCGGCACCTGCAGTCATGCGGCTGCGCACTTCATGCATCACCGCATCGAGATTTCGGTGCGGAACGCAGGTTGCCTTCATGTATGCGGCCTTGTCCTCGGGCGAGCCGGTGATGGCCTGTTCGCGCGTAATCATGGTCGACCTCCAGTCCAATTAAATAGGATTCCTTACAGGTAGATGGGTGTAGTCGATTTTGAAGCGACCGAAAGTGCGAGGTGGGTTCGGACGTGGCGCGTCGTTAGCCCGACGCCGATAATTCGTCTCCAGCGCTTCGTCAACACGCTCTTCATCGTGCGGTGCCGACGCGCTGTTTTCCGACGAGGCGTCGACGTGGGCAGTGCCTGAATCTTCAGCAACTTCCTCTGCGCGTTCGATTTCTGTCAGGTGGGGCTTGCCGTAGATGAGTCGCGTTGCACCGGTCACGTCTGCTGCCGGAGGGACATTATGCTCGGCGAGCACCCCGCGCAGCACACTCTCGAAGCTATGCTCGGGCGCCGCGCGCAGGCGCAACCGCACTTCATACAGGGCGTACCTGAGTTCAATCTGAGTTAATTGCCGGTACTGCATAAGGAGTCTTGAGACGCATTTGACCCAGTGGCCATCGACGCATGCATACGCGACGCATACGTTCCACATGTCTACGCGCACTTTGACCTTCTTGTTCTTGTAACGACGACCCGCGAATTCATCTGCCCAGTACCAGATGCGCCCGACCTTGATACCCATCTGGTTGTCGACTTCCCGAACGCCGCCGCGGCTGGCCGGTATCAACGTCTGCAGCATGAAGCGCTCGTCATAGGGCCTCAAACGTGTCAACCGACGCCCGGTCACCATGATGCGGTTATTCATGTATTCATTCGGTGTGTGGTCATGCGCCGGGTGCCGCCTTTCGCGGTTGTACTCGACGAAGAAAAAGTAGTCGAGAAGCCCATGGAGTTCGACGAACGTGAGGTGGTCTGCTCGCATAGGGTCAACGGACCGTGTCAGCGTTCTGACGTGCTGCATGGCCTTGGTATTACCTACCAACTGATGAATCAGCAACTGGTTGGTCGTGCCGAAGAGGCGTTCTATGACGCTGCCGAAGCGAGACTCATGTGCCGGACGAAACTCGACCGTAATGTCGTTCAGGTCGCAAAAGTTGTCGAAGGCGTTCGAGTGAAACTCCTTCCCGTTGTCGCAAACCAGGAAATCGGGAACGCGCTTGTGCATGGCAACCATGGCTCGCATTGCCATCATGCAGCTGACGGTGCTCGGCGGATGCGCCGAAAGATAGAAAGCCAGGACCGCGCGCGTTTCGGCGTCAATCACGATGGTGAGCCACGGTCTCAGCCTGTAAATTCGGTCGCCGTGGCCGCGAACCTTGATGATGATGTCGAGCTTTGTGTGGTCGATATGGACTCGATGGAACGGACGGCCTCCATGTATCTTGTCCCCGCGGCGCAGATACCAAACGGCCGGCTCCTTGTTGTAAGCCCTACGGTCGCCTTCGCGTGAGCGAACGTCACGAAAGACTGCTGACCGCTGATAGAAAGTGTTGGTCGAGCATGGCTCGACACTTCGCTCACGGCAGAGGCGAACGAAGGCATTGTATGAGTGGCTTCCCGATGGATTCGTTGGGTTGTTCGCGCCGAGCGCAACCTCGCGAATTAGCGCAAGCACTTCGTCAAGGATTTGTGGCCCCCTTCCGCCCGGGCGTCGCGGGATGAGCGCTAGCATTTGAAGCGGCCGAGATTCGCCGGCGCTACGAATTTTCTGCTGCCACCGCTGAATTGTGCGGGCGCTGTAGGGATGCGGTATGGCGGTGTGCTCCAGTTGCTTGACCAGCTGGAAACGTCGCCGGGCTGTCTGAATCTGCTCGTCGGTGATGTACTCGCATTGAGCAAGTAGTTCTTCCGTCGACTTCGGTGTCGACAGCAGGTGGATATCGTCCTGCAGCAACTGCTGGAACCGCAATTCAGGCATCTCTTCGAACACGCGAGACTCGGAGTCTCGATAGAGGACCTTGCCGGAAGGCATTGCCGTTACGATGTAAACATCCGGCTTTCCGCGAAACATAAACTCGGTGCCGACGTCGACTGTCATCACGAAGTGTGTGGATACCGTATGAGGTGGAGGTCGACGCCATTTCACAGCGTCGAGTTGCTCCAAGCTTGAACAAATGACGACGGACGCAGGGTCCGAAAGGTCGTCATAGTCCAGGTCGACGAACAGACGCTTATCTGCGATTGCTTGTAGGACATCATCGACGCGAAATCTACCCGGCGGTGTCGGCAGCACAAGCGGCTCGTTCCACGGCGTTCGGTCGTCAAATGCAAAGGCGAAAAGGGCGGCCATGCTCATCGCTCCGCGCTTGCTGACGATGCGGTCGATTGCTGACCAGGCATCCTCCGTCAACGTCGACATCTGGTTGTCGAGATACGCGCGCAGATAACCGAGATTATCAATGAATCGCTGATTATGCTCGGCCGAGGAGCGCAGACAAAACGTGATACCAAGCGCCTTGAAATATTCTTCTCGCTCTGGACAGTGCCACGTTGCGTCGTCTTCCGATTTGAAAAAACGAAACGGATACTTCTTCGCAAGCGCAACCAGCTTCTCCTCGTTTTTCCACTCTTCCACGAAGGGGCCGTTTGGAGTCATGCGAAAAATGTCCGGTGTGTACGGCACCGTATGTGTGTATTCGGTGACCTTGCCGCGCCGAGACGTTCGCCGGATTTTCGTTGGGATGCCTACTTGCGGTGGCTGGCAGTAATGTTCGCGTGTCGTACCGTCCAGGTCGTAGCGGAACAATGCTGCAAATTCGACGCTTCTGCTTTCCGTGGCAACGCGGTCATCCAGTTTGAGCGGTGTATAACGTGTGACGACGTTGCGTGTGCGCCCTCCAACACGTCGTGAAGGCGATTCCGTTCGGGCTCGGATGATGTATTTCCGTCCCTCCTCCGGGGTGCCCCACTCGTCCATAACGGCGAGGAGTTCTTCATCCGAGAACGGTTTTGCTAAGCCGCCAGGGCGGCTTTCGAGCCAGAGCGCCTCGGTCCGTTGCCAAGTCGAGAGCGGCGGAAGTTTGACCGGAAGCTCGATGGTCATTTTCCGCTCCCTGCGGAGGGCGACCAATTGCGGATATGCGACAGTCGACGACGCCCTCCGTCGGTCTTGAAGATGCGAATCGTCACGCAAACCCGTTCCCACTGGTCGTGTGAGGTGTAGAGGCTTGTCAGCAGACCGGCATCGTCAGGTGGCCCCGGCCGCCGATTCTTCATAGAGGCTGAAGCCAGCCACCTGTTGGCCTCGAGCGTTATTCTGTCCTGAGGGCCGTCGTTGAGGTATGCCCGCCATTCCACGAACGCGGCGCGGCTAGAGGCAACGCGGAACGTTCCGCTCTTGGTCAGTATCGTGATTCCCATCGACATGAAAGTCGGCGCACGGACAGTCGCCTCGTGCAAGCTACCCGGTGGCGACAACGTCACTTCGAGAATCTTGTCGAAGCCATGGGGCTTCACAAGAACCAATGGGGCACTCGGGGTTCCATGCAATTCCTTGACCTGTTGCGGAGTTTTCGAAGCGCGCTCGAATACACCCGGATGTTCCGATGGCGTCAGGGCTGCGCTGCGGCACAATCGCGCAATACTGCGGGGACATTGCGGGTCTTGCCGATTCTTCTTTTCGTCCGGGCTCGGACCGGGCGCTGGCACGCGAGGCATGCCTGGTGTGCGTGATGTGCGCTCGGTAGCAATCCGAGATTGCGACGCAAGCCCGCTGAAGGATGCCAGCCGCCAGGCGAAATCATCAAGCTGGCGGGTGAACGATGACCTGCACGTTTTAATGCGCATGTTGTTCTCCGCGAATGAACGTCGAGTCGACTCGCGTCCGCGTCGCGGCCCAGTTAACTGCGTGCCTGCGACACACACGGACGAGATGACACTTTTCGCCGTGCTGACAGCGAAAATGCCTTAACGGCGACAGCTACTTCCGACCGGGTCTATGACAGTCCGGTCGCGAGCATCGCTGCCCAGAGTCGGCCGCTATGGTTGGCTTTGCCGGGAGCGATGAGAGGAGAAGGTGGGGTGCCGAGCGGGCCGAATGGCGGGGGCCGAGAGGCGAGGAAACTGGCGGAATTAGCGGTAATAAGATGGGGTCGCGTTTTTATTTTGATAATCCGCTCGGTTTGGGGCGACCAATGCGGAACAATGTGCTGAGAAACGCGAGACGGTGGGTGATTGTCACTGAAACTTTGGCGCATTTGAGAAAGGCTCCGCGCTCGTTTAGGACGAGCAAAGTCTTTGACGCCCGATAGCTCCCGTGAGAAAATTTGACTGCCAGTCGTGGTTTTCTCTTTTGAGGAGCCACCAGGGTCGCGGTTCAAGTTCGCTTGGGCTTAGCGACCCTTTCTCGTTTCTGGGGACGAAAAAGCGGGGTCGCTAAGCCCAAGTTGGCCGGTTCGGTGGGGTAGGTTTAAGCTTCCGGTGACGCGCCTCCTAGGGTTGAAGAGATGCTAAATTCTAAAACTGCAACTTCTCCTTGTATACCGGTTTGACGCGAGAATATCATTCGAAAATGCTCTGTCACTTTAGTCGACAATTGCGATTTTCTAAATATATATAGACAATTTCACGCTTCTCGATGGTCGGCTGGTGGGGGCTCCGTCCATTGACGAACAGGGATTTCCCTCCCATTTTGAATTGATGGAATCGGCACCGGCCGCTGGTCTATTTTGTGAGATGCGACTCGACTCCATTGGGAGTGCAAGCGTTTCTTGAGCGCTCTCATTGCCGAGGGGCACGATAAGCCCGTTTCCTCATTGACCAACAGCAGTTGAGCGAGCAGGCTCTCACCGTATCGGGCGGAGCTGTTGTCGAGGACTAAAAGCTCGTTTGTCGGCATACCGATGTGTCTTTCCGCTTCGCGTACCCGATTGGGCAGTGGTTCTTCACGAATTCCACCCACGAGTGTGGTGCCTACTACCCGTGGCCGAATGGATGCGGGTAAGAGTTGGAGACAAGCTTCCACGGTGAGATAGTAGGTCCACCATGTGTTGAGCACGACGGTGGCATCTGGACAGTCTTCAAATGCATTCTCAAGCGCGGGCGCATACTCGAAGGCCGTATGGCTTGGGCACAGCAACTCCGGGGAGTGGCGATATCGATACTGGAGATGGTTCGGGTGAAGAACACCATCGAAGTTCAGATAGATGAGCATACATGCCTCTATGCAAGAAAATCGGAATCCTCATCGATTGCGGAAACGCCGGCATCCAGCAACTGCACGATGCGGTCGACAATCTCGGCTATCTCTCTCGTGCCCATCGCCTTCGTCACGTGCACCGCTTGAGCCAGGTACTCGTACGGAACTGCATACGGTGATGCGTCAACTATGGCGAGACGAGACGGACATCGTCGGCGTATGTCGGCGCGCAGGATGTCGATGCGAGACGCAGTAGTGCTGCGCCTGTGCGAGCGATTGCCAGGCATCGTCGCGCCGATGGTCGTGCGTGCAATTTCGTCGGGGAGCAGACTCAGGAGGTTTCGATAGCCAACGTCGCAAACCCATCGTGAATTGATGACGACACATACGTTTGGTAGGCCGGCAAGGAGACGAGAAATTGCCGGCAGTAGGGGCAGCGGGGTGACGCGCGGCGGTTGATGCTGGCAGCACCGCGGTCTAATGTTGGCGGGACGGTGCGCAAATAAGACGCCCTCGATGCCGAGGTACATGACTTGAGCCATGGTCGGGTGGTTCCGGTAGCCGCCGGGGTTGGACATATCCTAGAGAAGCGGTCCAAACTCGTAGAGGCGGGCGATAATGACGGGACTCTTTGGGGGCGATTCTTTTACTTTTCTTGAAAGAGTCGTGTGTGCTTCCTCACACAGAAAATAGTGCATGTCAGTGCAATTTCAAGTCAAACTTGCCTCCGGCGCGGAAAACGGTTGGGCCAAGCTCGCGTCTCGCGCAGCCCGGGTGGTGCTCGCGCGACAAGATATGAGCTACACGGAACTAGCCGGCGAACTCGCGAAGCTTGGCGTCACGGAGTCAGCACACGCTATCGAGGCGAAGGTTTCGAGGGGGACGTTCCGGTTCGCCTTCTTTTTGCAGCTCATCGCCGGCTCGCGCACGGACTGCCCATATTTGTGGGCGGATGCTCTGTCCTCAACTGAGACATGGCAGGCCCGGTCATCCACAGTATTCGCTGCAGAGATGACGGGCCAACCTTGGCTCAACTGGCAGATGTTATCGAATCGCCTGCAGGAAATCGGTGTTAGCCTTCCGTCCGAATCGCTGCAAGCCCAAATCGAGAGCGGCTCGTTCGCGACAACATTGTTTCTTCAATGCGCGACTGTGTGCCGCTTTGAGAGCATCTACCGCTTTCTGGACACTTCCGAGCTTCATCGCGTCGCATTGGCGAACTCACTACAATCGTAACGGTGGGCTTGGAAGCTATTTTTTCTTGCATATTCCGGCCTGCGACCTAGACTGAGTGCTGTGTGAGGAAACTCACGCTATTGCGCCCGCATAAGAAAAAATACGGAGCGGTGCCGCGAGCAGTCACATCGACGGCTCCGCCGGGATGCAGCCCACGTTCGTTGGATTGAGAGCACGTTTTGTCGCCACGCCTCCGAGATGCGACTTTCGTGTTCGACGCAGCACGCTCGTCTGCAAGGCCTAGGAAGTTCTCTGGCTTGGGGTCGGTCGCAAACTGGAAATCCATGCGCTTGCACCAGCTGTGCAGAAGGCTGCTCGGACTTCAGATGAAGGAGGCCGCTATGGCCTTGTGGAACATCGCGTCAGTAATGTCCCAGCCCGAGGTTTCTATCGCCAGGTGGCGAGTTCTGGAAATCGATGCCGGGACCAGGCACTTCGTCGGAGCGGACGAGCGAGATTTTAGTGGCCGCGTCAGTTCTGCAATCGTGGCATTCGACTACAAAATGTTGCGGGGCCGCACGCGGTCAGGCCGGGTCTATCAGCTGGTAGGCCTTCCAGGACACTCGACCAACGCCGACTATGTTTGGCAGCATTGGTGTGCTATTAACGATGTAAAGTCGTTCTCGGATGTGACGAAGCAACTGCTTGCAGGCAAAGCTGATGACGACCGCATATGAGCGAACAAAGTCGGTCATCGAGACGCGCGAATTCTTGCGGCTGCTTGCATCTTCCGATGACGATGTCACCCGCGCCCGTATTCGGTTGGTTGCGGCACGGTTGCTTCGGCATTACCCGCTCGACATCGACCTTGAGCTTGCGGCCGCTGCATTGCCAGGAGTCTGGGCCGTTCCTCAACATTGACGAAGTGCCGGCGACGCGGCTGACCCCGGATGCAACTCGCCTGGAGAATCGAGGATGTGCTTGCTCGATGCGGTGACGATGGGACCAAGATGTACCGTGCCTCGAGCGAGAGTCTGCGCGCAAATTGAAAGGTCAGCGCCGACGCCACCTAGCGGCAGTCGCTAGTGTCCCATCTCTCTGGCTGCGGTAGCGTGTCATCGAGAATGGGCAACAGCCTCAACGCAACTTGGTGCGCGGCGCTCGTTGCTGTCACTTGCACCAATGAATCACACCGTGCTTCAGCCAGAAATGGGAGCGACAGCCTATCGTGCGGTCTACCGAGGGCGAAAGACTCGGACGGCGAGCCCCTTTCTGCGTCATGGTCCACTTTGGTCGCTGCCCCGCAATCATCGGGAGCTGGATGGTGTCGCCACATCCGCAGGGGCATCGGAGGGCTGCAAGCCAGTATTGCCCGCTTTCCCCGACTGCGTACAGCTTATGTGCCTGAAGGGAGTCGGGCAGGTCGTCTACGACGACGACCGTGTATCGACCGAGCAGGCCGTCAAAGCAGGCAAGGGCACGATTCCATAACCGTGAGAGTATCTGGGGCATCATCTACAGGTCCATGATTCCGAGGAGCGGCTCTTTTGTGCCGAAGCCCATGCGTTTTGCGAACGCTGGACACATCTCGCCATCGTCTCGATAGTTTGTCGCGAGCGGGTCGGACAGGCTGATGCGCCACTGCGCGAACTGTGCGTTAGGTTCCACACGGTAAGGCATTAACCTGGCCAGCAGTTCGTTGACAGCGTACGCTGCGACTAACATGTTGAGCGAGATGACCGCTGGGCGGTCGACATCCATGCCTTTTACGTAACCCGCCTTCCGCATTTCTTTATATCGCTCCGGCTCGTGCTTTTTCATGAAGGCCGCGTTCAGGTCTGCCTGAGAATAAACACCTCGACTCATGAGACTTGAGCCGCCTGGCTGCACCGTGTGAACAGCACCAGTCACGTGGTCGACGTTACCCTTACCATCCGCATCAATCCGGACTCCGATATCGATAAGCGGAATCAGGAAATGTGACGCGATTTTGTTGAGGATATGTCGGCCATCCACGGAATCCAGGCACCCGAACAAAACGTCGCATTCGCCGAGTGCAAGAATTGTTTCGCGGTCGATGATGTCGTTGGGCAGCGGACATACCTTGGTGCCGAGGTCCATCTCCAGGATTGCTTCCTGAGCCCGCTCGACTTTCAGGCGCTTTTTATCTGCATCTGCGCCACGCGCGTTCAGGACGCGATTGAGATTCTTTCGCTCGAGATGGTCCGGGTCGACCGGCACCAGCTCACCCACGCAGTTGCGCGCGAGTTGCTCAAGGATGATGCTGCCAGTGCCGGATGCACCAGCCACACCGATGCGCAGCTGCCGCAATGTGCGATACGTTCCCTCGCCGAATGTCTGGATAAGGCGCAGCGCGTGCTCGGGCGGCTCCGACTCCAGGCAGCGTTGTTCGTCGAGGTGGTAGAACTCGAAATCGTCTCCGGCAATACGAAACAGGTCGATGGGCTCGCCGAGAATGCCGTTCTGGACATGGCGACCGAATAGTCGCCCATCAGGAAGCATCACGACGCTCGCACGCGTGTCGACCTTGTCGAGGATATTGTCGACCGCTGAGAAAAACGCCCGGTCGGATTCGTCGTCGTACCGCGAGAACTCCGGATAGCCGCTCGGGTGGCTGTGGAACTTGACCACCGTCAGGTTCTTCTTCATCGCTTGATTCAACGCAGGAAGCACCGTTTCGACGGACCAGGCTACAGCGTCCGGTTCGCGTATGCGGCAAGCCTCGTACGGGACCTCTACAACGTCATGTAAAAGTAGCTGGCTGCGTCGCGCGCCCAACGCCTGGCCGCACAGTGCGATGGCGACGGCCTCCTTCCCGTCGCCGGGAAAGAGGTGTCGGCGCAGCTGCGTGCGGTGCTTGCCAGACATGGCCAGCACCGAGAGCCGGTTATTTGTCGTCATTTCGACAACTCCGCACGCAGGAAATCGTCGACCAGCATCAGGTGCGTACCAACATTATCGATGCCCTGGCGCCACGGACTGTTTGCCGTGCGGTGCCGTGACCAACCCTGCCACGTTTTCCCCTCGAATTCGTTCGTCACCAAGGAGCGGATTGGCTTGCCATCATTCCGCGTGAGCGGCGGGTAGAAGTACACCATGTCAATCTGCGTATCCGGATAGCCTTGGGGCAAAATGACGAACATATCGACTTTCGTCGGCGTGAAGCCCTGCGGCGGTTCGAAACCGCGTACCACGATGCGCTTGACGTCCGACGCAACGGCTTCCCACGTGTAGCCCTTACCGTTCAGGAACTCGGCGTCTTCCTCCATCACCGTGAAGTCCACGCGAATCGGACCTTCTCCCTCTTGTACCTCTTTCGGGATGGTCGCAAAGCGCTCCACACCGTGGGCGGTGAAATCGACCGTTTGCCCCGGTGCAACCGGACGCATCTGCCCGTGAACCTTTTCCGACAGAAGGTAGCCGGCGCTCGACTTGCCGGCGAGCCCCAGAATCTGCTCGCCGGTCATGTGCGAGACGTCGACGACGTAGTATTCCTTGTCGATGCGAATCCGATACTTATGGCCGTGGGGAATCGGCTTCTTCTCCCGGACGAAAATTTCGACGTCGATAATTTCGACAATTCCTTCGCCGTCGCGGCCAACCGCTCCGACGATGATGGTTTCTTCAATGCGTTGCTCGTTTGCAGACATTTCAAACTCCGTTGCGTCGGATTGACAGGCGCCGAGGGGCGATGTTGACGTTCGGCCGGCCCGGTGCCAGACTCCGTCTTACATGTGAGACAGTCTGGCATGGCGCGTTTCTCAAGTCAAACGGTATTTGTTGCACATATAAGACAGGAGAAAAATGGAACACGTGAAGATGGAAGTGCTAGCCCAGCACATCCTGCGTCGCAGAGATGGTCGTGGTATCCGAGAGGCGGCCAAGGAAGTCGGCATCAGCCCAGCCACCCTTTCCAGGGTTGAGAATAAAAAGGTCCCTGACCTGGAAACCTTTGGGAAGATTTGTGCGTGGCTGGGTGAGGACCCTGCAACCTTCCTTGGCTTGGTGCAGGCATCCTCATCGGCGCCGCGAGCTCAGGTTCATTTCAAAAAAGAAGTGGCGATACGCCCGGAGAGTGCCAAGGCGTTGAGCGAGATGATTGTGCTCGCTCAGGAGGCGCTTCTGAAGGAAGAGGTCTGAGCATACTGTGCAGCGTGGATACAAAGCCTGGTGCGAGCGGTTTTCGGCCGACACTCGCCGCGAGCTTGACTTGCCTTCGACCGCGCCCTTGAGCGCTCGGCAATTAGCCGCTCATCTTGGAATACGCGTTTGGACGCCCGATGACGTACCCGGATTGCCGCCGGAGGCTAGGGCGGTGCTCCTGCGCAATGACGGCACGCCGAGCTGCTGGTCCGCGGTGACGCTTATCGTCGGTGAAAAAACGCTGGTCATTTTGAATTCATCGCACTCGCCGGCACGGCAAGCGAGCGACCTGATGCACGAGCTTGCTCATCGCATTCGTAACCATGAGCCGGAAGAGATGAGCATCTCCGCCGAAGGGCTGATGCTGCTGAGAGCTTACGACAAGGAGCAGGAGGAGGAGGCGGACTGGCTGGCGGGCGTGCTTCTGCTTCCCCGCGACGCTCTCGTTCATATCCGGCGCCAAGGGCTGTCCGACGAAGAGGTCACCGCGGAGTACGGAGTGAGTAAAAGGATGTACACCTATCGCGTCTCGATGACCGGCGTGAACCGGCAATTTCGGTGACGAGGGAGCCCTAGCGAAAGCGGCGTGACGTGTTTGCGTGGCCGCCTCGGTTGGCACTCAAAGCGTTTGCAATCGCCGGCGGTATGAGTAAGGAGTGGCACCATCTCCGGCGGGCGTCGGCGACGGCCAGAAAAAGGGGCTGCCATGAGCTTTGTCAATGAATTCGCAGTCGTAGACTTGGTGGTAAAGAGCCAACTCGCAACCAGCGGGGTAGATGCATTTTCGCTGTCCATCGTCAAGATGGAGCGGCAAATGCGGAAACTCTTCACATATCTCGTCTATCAGGCTCGCGCTTTCGGTCCTGAAAGTGTGGAAGAGCTCAGGCAAGCGTTGGGCGCGAGTAGGAAAGCGTACTTCGAAGGTTTCGAGCGAGGCATTAATGAGCTTTCCGCAGTCTCAATCGAAAAAATGGTGGGGCAAAAATACGATGTACTTCGCCCCATCCTTGTAGATGCATTGGACGTTCGAAACAAGGTTTTCCACGGCCAATTGACTATGCGTTGTCTCCAGCGAGACCAGCTCGATGAGTTGACTAACTTTGTTAGGTGCTGGTGTAATTTGCTTGCCGACGGGGCAAGCAGAGCAATTGGATACGACGGGTTTGGGCGCAACTCTTTTCGAAAAGGACCCGACGGCCTGGCAGAGACGTTCAAAATTCAGATAGACACGGTGGAAAAGTATCGAGCATTTATCCGGGGCCATGTAGAGCGTCCTTGACGCCGGGTCAAGATTATAGCTTGGGAAATTTCTGGTGGCGGCAGGAGGGGAATTTCTTAACGATAAGGGAATGCTTACTCTGCATCATGCCGAGCAGCCAGAAGCAGAAGTTCAGGCCAAAAAGTTCGTTGCAAAATTCCCGCCGTAACCATCCCCACTGTCAGAATTGACAGGGCGCCCTCAATTTTCTGCGGGATGGGCCGTAGACACGTTAAGCAATATAGTTTTTGTCTTGGAAGTGCGATGTCGATTGCGAAGCGTCAACGCGCAGCGAATCATCGTTGGACCTAGCCGTCAGCACGCCCTCTGACCGATAATGGTGTTGGTAGCATGCATCGCGTGCAAGTTGCTAATGGCCGATACTTCGACCGACCAGTTGTCCGTGCCTTCAACGTGGAAGCCAACAACGCAGTGAATTCGAGCATCGAGAAATACTTCAAACCTCTCATCGGCAAGCACATTGTCGTGAATCGAATACGCCAGATATCGACGGGCGGTACGTTAGAGCCGTCTGTCTCGGCGTATTTCCTGTATCCAGCGTTTGAGCGTGGAAAGCCAGCGATAGATGCACTCATTGAGGCCTTGAAACTAGAGATTCCAGCTTTTTGCACCACAAAGCAAGAGCGGGCGAGGGCGTTGGCGAAGGATAGAGCAGGAGGGTTGGAAACCTTCGAGACGCAAATGTTAGTAGACAAAGCGCGGCGACTGTTCATCAAAGCCACGGCGGGAAAGAGGGACTCTGGCGAAGGCGGGGAGCTATTGCTGTTCGCGTTCATCGAGCACTTCCTTGGGGCGCCCATCATTCTATCGAAGATGAGGTTGAAGACAAACACGCAGATGCCAGTGCATGGAGCTGATGGTGTTCACGCAAAGTGGGACAGCGAAAGCAACCAGCTTGTTGTCATATTTGGCGAATCTAAGGTCCATGCGTCAATTCACGGAGCACTCAGGGCCGCAGCTGAGTCAGTCGGCTCTTTCGTCGCGGATGTCGAGGGCAGGAAGACGCATGAGCTTCTGTTGACGACTGACCACGTCGACCTCGATGGTTTTCCGGACGAGTATAAGGAGGAACTTATACGCTATCTCCATCCATTCGCTACGGAAGAGGGCACGCGCCGTCAAGAAAGGTTTGCCATCTTGCTTGCATATACGTCCAAAGGATATGCGACGTTGGACAAGCTTACAGCTGCTGAAGCGGAGAGGGCGTTCCTAGACGATTACAACAGCAAACTGTCGCCGGCACTGCGCCTCGCAAAGAAACATCTTGCACAGGCTGGCGTGGAACTTGACACAGTCGACCTGTTTATTTTGCCTATGCCGAATGTACAGGAATTTCGCGACAAGTTCGACGAGGTGCTGGGTGGCTGACTTCAGAACAAAATTGGCAGACGCGGTCTCGTCAAGCAGAGAGTTTGGTGCGGCATATGATGTTCTGCAGCGAGACAGTCTGAGCTCGTTATTGAACGGGACTCGCCGACTCAGTCCGGCGCTGGCCACGAAGCTCCTTCGTTCAGCCCTAATCTTCGCTCAGAGCAGCCGTGATTCTCACTTCATGCTGGCGCAGAATATTGCGTACTGCCTCGCGACAGCGCCTATCACCGATGAAGAGCGCATCGTGTGTCGTCATATTATGGCGAGCGTCGGAAATTTTCCGGCGGGGGAATTCATCGCATCGGAAGTTGGGGCGGGGTGCCAACTGCCTTGGCAACTGGCACTGTCGGAACTGGCGAGACGAGAAGGTAATACGGTGCTTGTGTCGGGAAAACCGGAATTGTTCACCGACTTTCAGCGCAATGTCTGGAATGAATTGCAGCAACGGCAGCACGTCAGTGTTAGGGCGCCGACTTCCGCAGGAACCTGTCCGCATTTTTGTGGGCGAGGCGGTTGAACAACGTGTTACCCACGCGCCTGCATAAATCGCTCTCCGAACAGGATAGCAAACTGATTCATTGCTGATTTCCAGTCGAATGCGGACCGCAC
>NZ_JAUJPV010000046.1:0-15998 GCF_030481585.1 Burkholderia sp. AU45388
TCCGAAGTCGTGATCTGAAAGATCGCCACGCCATCACGTCAGAATGCTGAAATGGTGCCGCCATTTGTCTACACGGGGGTGGCATCCCGTGTAGTTTTTGGAGAAGGCTGCCCGAAAACTGCTAGCCGGCGTTTTGGGCTGGCAGCCGCCAGCCAGCCCGCTCTGCCCGCGTAGAAGGTCTGCAGTGAGTTTAAAAGCTCCGCAGTAAGCCGCCTACCTCAGCGACGAGCTTGACTTGCCGGCCCTTTTTGGAACCCTTGGCAGGCTTATTGTCGGCAAAAAGCGCTTCATCTTCGATTTGGAGCAGGGCCTTGGTGGTTTCCATTGTGTGCCGTGTCAGAATTGCGATCGCCTTTTCTGCGTCGCGCTTCAAGACCGCGTCGTAGAGCTGCTTATGCTCGTCATGCACCTCGCGACGTACCTTGGCGTAGTTGACAGACAAGAGACGATAGCGCTCGGCGCGCTCGAACAACATGCCGCGCAGGCGCAACAGCCATTCCGAGCCACACGCTTCCAGCAAAGCATGATGAAAATCTGAATGCAGCTCATAGCGGCGCTGGTCCAAGGGGCGGGATTTTCCCTCGGCAGCTTGCAGGGCCTGAAACGCCTCGGTCACTCTTTCCTCCCAGGCGGCGTCCCCGCTCTCGATCGAACGGCGCAGTGCAATACATTCAATTTCGCAGCGCGTCTGGGTCAAATCCATCAGGTCTGCCTTGGATACCTTCGCAACCCGGAATCCGCGGTGATCCTCCGAATCCAGCAAGCCCTCGGCCGCAAGCCTCGCCAGCGCTTCGCGAATGGCACTCAGGCTGACGCGGTATTGCGTCGCCAGGCGCCCGGCACTCAACTTGAGCCCCGGCTCAAGCTGCCCATAAAGGATGGAGCTTCGCAACAGCTGAAAAACAGTCGTCGTAAGGCTACGCGCGGCGGCGGAACTCTCCGTCGGTGCCGCCCGACTCTTGGGTTGAAGCGCAGGTTCGGTAACTTTCATTTATGGCCTCATACCACTGAAAACAATCGCCGATGAAGTCAGAGCTCCAGCAAACGCCAATCGTGCGAGAGCCACTATATCAGGCGAATTTTACGACATCTTGCGTCAGGTGACGAGGAAAATCGATCGTTGCGGCGCCTTTGAGGCGGCGTCAAAGGCGGTCTTTTTGGGGGGCTGAAGGCCTCAATAAGAAGCCCGGGGGCGCGGGGCTCGAGGATCGAAGGCCTCGCGATGAGTGAATCGATTGTTGGGAGTTAGCCTAGTGAAAATGATCTGCGTGCGAGATGTGTCTCGGGGTGCAGGCATGACAATCCAGTCTTGCGCGGTGGATGAGGCTGCGGCGGCGGAGAGCAGTGCCGGGTCCAGAAATACATAATCTATTCTACCGGTCATGACGGTTGCGGCAGGCGGCCTTGCACTAGGCTCCTCTCAGAGAGATTGACCATGAAAAAATAATCGATTATTCTGAAAATGTGGCGAGGCGCCGCCGCATGGCGGTGGGGCAGAAATCGCCAAGAGGAGATCCGATGAAAAAGTCGAGGATGCTGAAAGCGAGCATCTTGGCTTTGGTCCCGGCATCGCTGGGTCCACACGGCTTTGGCCCGGCAAGCGCAGCCGGAAATGTCATCGCAAGTCGGACCGGTGCCCGCAACGCAACAAGCGGAACCTGGAGGAGCAACGCAGCAGGAGCCGGCGCCACAGCAGCAATCGTCGGAAGTTTCCGCAACCATTGCCTCTAAGAGAAGCGAAAGCCTTTCGTATTATGCGGTCGTGTTGAGGGCTGTTCCCCGGGCAGTTTGAAGGAAAGCGGGGTCAAGGACGTTGACGTCGTTGGCTGCCAGGCTTCGTTCCGCGGAGCTGTTAGCGAAACCGGGCGGCAGAGCAACGTCGCGCTGAGGCTGACGAAGAACGTCGGTCCCATCGACACCTTGCTGGGCCTGTGCCACTTCGATTGCAGGCATCGTTATGCCACTGATTACCTCCGAGTATGTTGATCGGTTCCTGATACACGCAAAGTCAAAGAGGGTTTATGAATTCTGCAAAAATTGCAATGCTCGGGCACGTTGGGATTCATGTCACCGACATGGATCGATCCCGTGCGTTCTACCGTGATGTCCTGAAGCTCACCATCACCGACATGGATCCGGTGTCTGGCGCCACGTTCTTCAGTTCACGCCCCGAAGAGGAGCATCATGAACTGCTGTTGGCACCCGGTCGTACCGTCAAGCCGGGCGAGATTTTGCTGCAGCAACTCTCCTTCCGTTGTAACGCCCTTGAAGAAGTCATCTACTTCTACGAGCGCCTTCTGCAAGCCGGCGCGGAGATTGAACAGGTCGTGACGCACGGTAATGCGGTCGGCGTCTATTTTTTCGATCCGGACGGTAATCGGTGTGAAGTCTATTGGGACACGGGACTTGAGGCGAAGCAGCCCTTCAAGGTTGCGATCGACCTCACCCGTCCGCCGGCGGAGATCGTGCAGAAGGTTCAAGACCTTGTGAAGCAATATGGAGAGACCGGCGTGCGCCTGATGTAAGGGTGCAGATCAGGTTTCCGTGCTGACCAGCAATGAAGCAATGGCTGTGCAAGACACCCCTAGCGGCCAGCTGATCGGATCCGGTATGGGGCCGATGGTGAATCGCGGAACGGCGATTCTCGGTGTTACGGCAATGGCCGCGATACCGACCCTTCCAGTCGTGCGGTTCTTCGTTTCGGTTTCCTAAGTGATTTGGACTGCTACACACCCCATTGCCGGAGACGTCACCCAGTTTGGTATCACTACCTAGACAGGCGTTGGCGGAGCCGCGCCACGATCCTGGCGGGTATCACGGAGCGAGGGTCGCTATTTTGTCTTGAACAGTTGGCTCTACGTCGCGGCATGAGGGTTCGGACGCGAAGCAGCCCTGACACTGACAGGGACGTCGATAGGGTGAGTTCTGGGCCCTTGCGGTCCTGACGTAAACAACGCCTGACTCGAGCGGCCTTTCTCCTGGAGCAGTACGTTCCCCAAGTTCAAGAGAGGCAAGAAATCAGGGTGCATCACCGTTGACAAAGAATCGATTCTTCAACAAAATAAAATCGATTCTTTTATCACGACATGAGGTAGAACCATGACAAACCATATCGGCCGATCCCTCGAGATCGGCATATTCGATCACATCGAAAAGAGCAGTGGCAGTGCCAATATCGGCGAACTGTATCGCGAGCGCATCGCGTACGTGAAGCACGCGGAGGCGCTCGGCTTTTGGGGCTACCACCTGGCTGAGCACCACTGCACCCCGCTGTCCGTGGTTCCGTCGCCAGCGTTGTTCCTGGCGCCGCTGGCAACCCACACCTCGCGTATCCGCATCGGTCCGATGGTGTTCCTGCTGCCTTTTTACAACCCGCTGCGTCTGATGCTCGAAGTCTGCATGCTCGACAATATGTCGGACGGGCGCTTCGAGTTCGGCATCGGGCGCGGCGTGCATCCGTACGAGCATGCCTACTACGGCATTCCGACGCTGCAGTCGTCGGAGATCTTCGAGGAAGCGCTCGATGTGATTCTCAAGGGTTTCACGGTCGACCAGCTCAAGCACAAGGGAACGCATTTCCGCTTCGACGGCGTTCCGGTCGCCGACATGCGTCCAGTGCAGAAGCCCTATCCGGGCCTCTGGTATGGCGCGGTCAAGGAGAGCTCGGTGATCTATGCCGCCAAGCGTGGCCTGAACATCTGCACCAACGGGCCGGTCGAAATGAACAAGCGGGCGATCGACACGTATCTGGAAACCCGTGACAAGTACTGGAAAACCGCCGAGGACTTGCAGCCCCACATTGCCGAGCCGAAACTCGCCGTCCAGCGGTTCGTTTTTGTGGGCGATGATGAGGCCAAGGCGGTTGAGACGGCGCGACAGCACTACGCTGTATTCCTGGACAACATCAACAAGCTTTACAGCTACTACGGCCTGACCGACAACAAGGTCGTCGTCCCGTTCGATAAGGCGCGCGAGGCAGGTGTGATGATTGTCGGTACCGGAGACCAGGTGAGCGATATCCTCAACTCGCAGGTGGAGCGCTCGGGCTGTAACTACCTGATGCTCAACTTCACCTTCGGTAGCCTCAGCAGCGCGGAATCCCTGGACTCCATCAACCGCTTCGCGGATTGCGTGATGCCGACCTTCGCGCAAGCGCAGCGCAGTCTCGAAGTCGCCGCCGGCGCCTGATGGAGCCCGTCGACGTGAATCAGCGGCATGGCCCAGTTTCAGGCGCGGGCCGGCAAACAGACGAGGCGGGGACGGTCAGGTTGGAGATTGTCCAGAGGGAAAGCGCGTTTGATGGCCAAGTGTTCGGTGCTGCCGGGGCATACGAGTGGCTGCGTGGCCGCGTCTTGGGCCGGGTCGATCCAGGTCATTCAAGCAATGCAGGGATTGCATTGCTTGACCTGGCGCCGCGCAATGCGGAGGGCTACGTCGAATACTGGAGCGATTTCGCAATCCTGAAGCCGGTGCGAATGTCCTCGGCGAATCGTGTCTTGTTGTACGACGTCCTCAACCGAGGTGAGCAGAAGGCGCTCACGGCGTTCAACGACGTGCCGCGTTCGACCAATCTGCTCGGCCCGGATGACGCAGGCAACGGATTTCTGATGCGCCGCGGCTATACCATGGCGTGGAGTGGATGGCAGGGAGATATCCGAACGGGGGCTGAGTTGTTGTGTACCGGCTTTCCGATTGCCCAGTCGGAAGGCAAGCCGCTCGTTGGCTACAGCCGCGAGGAGTTTGTCTTCGATAGCCTGCAGAATCCTGTCATCGGAAATCTGACCTATCCCGCTAACACGCTGGACCCGAGCGAAGTCATCGCCACAGTTCGTCGAAACAACGGCGAGGCTCCGCAGCGTCTGGACCCGGCGAGCTGGCGCTTTGTATCGCAGCGGCAGATCGAGATCCGAGTCCCCGAGGGCTTCGATGGCGGCTCGATCTTCGAGTTCGTTTATCGGGCCAAGGATCCAGTGGTCATGGGCCTGGGATTCGCCGCGATCCGCGACTTCGTCTCCTTTCTTCGCTTCGCCGGCGTGGACAGTGCAGGCGCGGCTAATCCGCTCTGCGGCGCCTCCGGCGTTCCGGTAATCGACCACGCCCTGGCGTTCGGAACATCGCAGTCCGGTCGGGTGCTACGTGACTTCCTGTGGCAGGACTTCAACCGGGACGGGGCGGGTCAGCGTGTCTTCGATGGTCTATTCATCGATGCTGCGGGTTCCCGCAAGAGCTTCGTCAATGTCCCATTCGGGCAGCCTGGCCGCTTTTCCCGGCAGCATGAGGATCATTCATACCCGGGCGACCAATTTCCGTTCGCCTACGGAGAGTGTCCGGATCCCAACGCCGATCGGACGGACGGAATATTGCGGGCGAGCACCGCCAGCCAGACATGCCCCAAGGTCATGCACACCGACAGCTCGTCGGAGTACTGGCAGGCGCGCGCGGCGCTGGTGACGAGCGACGAGGCAGGGGCGGCCATCGACATTCCGGAAGCGGTGCGTGTGTACTTATACGCGTCAGTACAACACGGAGGACCGGCAGCCCGTGCCACGCCGATCTGCCATTATCCGATCAATCCGCTGAGCGACACGCCGCTGCACCGAGCCCTCCTCGTTGCCTTGGAGGCGTGGGTGACACGAAATGTCGCCCCGCCAGATAGCCGCATTCCGAGGGCCGCTGACGGAACGCTGGTTCCCATCTCTCGCGTCGTTCAGGCGTTTCCAGCCATTCCGGGCTGCAGCGTGCCCCGTTCAGGCAATGAGCTCACCGCCTGGGATTATTCGACGCTTCCGCCGAGGGAGATACGCGGTCGGCGCTACGTTCCCCTGGTGCCCAGTACGGATGCCGATGGCAACGACCTGGGCGGTATCCGGCTGCCAGCGGTCTCCGTGCCGATGGGCACTTATACCGGCTGGAACATACGCCGGGATGGATATGCGCCTGGCCAGCTCGCCAGTGTGCGCGGATCCTTCTTCCCGTTTCCTGCGACCAAGGTGGATCGGCTGGCACAAGGTGATCCGCGGCCGTCCATCGAGGAGCGCTATCCGAGCCGAGACGCCTATGTTCGCGCGGTTAGTGACGCGGCAGCGGCGCTGTGCGAGGCGCGGCTTCTGCTGGAGGAGGACGCCTTACGGCTGACCGCCGAGGCCAGGCAGTCTCCGCATCCATTCCCGGGGGACTCATGATGCCTCGTGTTCCGATCCTGTCCCGGGAGGACCTGGCTGAGTCCGACCGCGACATCTACGACGATTATGAGCGGGTTCGTAAGGTCGGGCCGTCCGTGATACATCGCGCCATCGCAAATGCGCCGGCGTTGCTACGGGCCTACATGCCAATCTCGAATGAGTTGCGCTTCGGCACGAAGCTCGATCCGTGGCTTCGTGAACTGGCGATCGTGATGGTGGGACATGTCACGCACAGTTCCTATGAAGTGGAGGCGCACTCCCGCTTTGCCTTGAAGGAAGGGGTGCGGCCGGAGCAATTGCAGCAACTCTCGTTGTTCGAGAGTTCGGCGGTCTACAACACTGCCGAGCGGGCCGTGATTCGCTACGCTGCGGAAGTAACCCTAAAGCGCCAGGTCGCGCGCCCGACATTTGAGGCATTGCAGAAGGAGTTCAATGATGACGTCATCGTCGAGCTGGTCCTGCAGGTGGGCTTCTACAACTCAGTGGTGCGAATCCTCGGAGCGTTTGGCATCGAGGCAGAGAGGCCAAAATCGTGAGTCGGGTCCCGTACAAATCAATCGAAGCGACGACCGAGATTTCCCCGGTAGTCAGCGCTGAGCTGGAGGCTGCGGGCGAGGGCCCGTCTGGGCGTCTATTTGGCGCCATGGGCAGCGCCCCGGAGCTCGCGCGTGCCTATTTCGGTTTTGGCGCCGGTGTTCTTTCACTTTGCGGCATCGAACCGTGCATGCGTGAAATGGTCGCCATTGTCGTGCTCGAAGCCCTCGGCGCCTCGAACATGGCGGCGAGGCACTATCAGCTGGCGCTGAAGCTGGGCGTGACCGAACACAAGCTGGCCCAGCGGCACGCGTTCCGGACGGCGCCCGAGTTCACGGAAAAGGAGCGGTCTGTGCTGAGCTTCGCCGACGAGAGCGCCCGCGACGTCAATGTGAAGGCCGAGACCTTTGGCCGGCTGGCCACGTGGTTTACGGTTCAAGAACAGACAGCGTTGACTCTGCTCGCCGCGTACTACGCAGGTCTGGCGTGTATCGCGGTGCCGCTTGAGGCGGAGCCTGACCTTATTTAGGAGATTCGGCATGACGTTCGAAACGTTGGCATACGGATACGAGCTGGTTGAAGGCCCGCGGGTTGATGCGAAAAACCGGCTGTACTTCAGTTGCTCTGGGACCGGTGTCTACCGGAGGGATCCGGATGGCCAGGTCAATCGCCTCCTGGAGCGCAGCTGGGTTGGCGGTATCGCGTTGAGCCGGAACGGGATCCTGGTGTCGGGAACGACGCTTGCCCTGGTCGATGAAGTGGGTGGTGTGCGAGACATTTTAAGTGAATGGAACGGATCGCCGATTCCCGGCTTCAATGACTTTACCGTAGACGACGACGGAAGCATCTTCATCGGTGCGATGGGCTTCGATATCAATACCTTCGATCCGTCCCGGCAAAAACCCCCGCCCGGCAGGCTGTTACGCGTCTCTCCGTCGGGGGACGTGAAAATGCTCTACGACGGCGTGATGGTTCCCAATGGGATCGGGTTCAGCCCGAATCGGAAAGTTCTCTATCAGAGCGATACCATGACGCATGCGGTCTGGGTCTACGATGTCAACGCCGATCGCGACGTGAGCGACCGCCGCGTCTTCCACCGGTTCGCCGATGACGAACTGCCCGATGGACTGGCCGTTGACGCCGAGGGCGGGGTGTGGGTCGCGGTCGCACGGGGCCGAGGAGAAATCGTGCGGCTGACGCCGGAGGGGGGTATCGATCGCAGGATCAAGGTGCCGTCGACGTTCGTGACGAGCCTTGCGTTCGGCGGCCCCGACCTGAGGGATCTTTACGTGGTGACAGCAAACAACAGCGAAGTCGAATCAAGAGGCGGCACCGTGTTTCGAACCCGCGTCGATGTGCCTGGCCTCCCTATCCCGACAGCACGCTTTTAAACGTGCCGCCGGTAGGCGGCGACATGCTACAGGAAGGTATGGCGACAGGTTTCGCGCAGGATGTTCTTCTGCGCCTTGCCCATGGCGTTGCGCGGGAAGGCGGGCACGCGTCGACTTGATGCAGGCAGCGCCGCGCGCTTCTTCTACTCCGCGAAAGCATCGCGCGCGGACCGTAACGACGGCGTCGGCAGCAGCGACGCTCCGGCCGCCGAGATGAACGCGACCGTGCGGGAGCGAGAAATTGATGACTGGCTCGCGCGCAACGGGAGCCGTTACCCGACGGTCAAGCTCGACGAGCTGATGGCCTAGCTCTGCCGGCTCGTCACGTCTCTCGGCGGGATCGTGCTGGATCCGCTCATGGGAAGCGGCTCGACCGGCAAGGCTGCCGTGCGCGAGGGCTTGCGTTTCATCGGAGTCGACCTAATGCTCGAATACGTCGAGATCGCGGGTATGCGCATCACGTATGAATTCGACAGGCTCGCTCAGGAGCAGGTGGATGTCGGCTGTCAACCGAGCCTGTTCGACGCCGTCTAGGCGGGGTATAGGTTGGGTGGTCGTGTATCTGGTGATGGACAACTACGGCACAGACAAGACAGAGCTTGGTCAAGAACTGGCTCATCAGGCACTTGAGGTTCCACGTCCCCTTCACCCCGACCTCGGCCTCCTGGCTCGACCAAGTGGAGCGGTGGTTTGCCACACTGACCCGGCGATGCATCCGTCGCGGTACCCATCGCTCCACGCGCCAATTGGAGCAGGCCATCCGTCAACACATCGACATCAACAACGCCAGCCCCAAGCCGTTCATCTGGTCGAAGACCGCAGACGACAACGGATTGGTGATTTCCGTGAGTGCAGATTTGGAAAAAATCGATAATCTTCATGAAATCGATTAAACGAAGCACTCGATACGGCTGCCGACCGCTGACATAGCCGAGGGTGTGGCAGTTCTGTCACTGGAGGGAGTAGCGGGTCTGCTGTTGTGAGTGTGGTCGATCTGGCGCGCTTGGAGAAGACGCTCTTCAAGACCAAGAACGCCTTGGCACAGATTGCGTACCGAACGCCGATGCTGACCCGGCACCCGGTTTTCGCTTCCGTGGGTTGTCCACAGCTAAATCCGGATACCCATTATTCTCAGCATTTCCGAGCTCATCGAACATTGCTCGGCCTAGGATTTTTCAGCGAAGAAACATCCTGGTTTTTCAAGATATCTCATATGTGAACCAATTCAGATAATCAGCATAACAAAGCGTTCGTGCGTGAATTCGCTGAGAAGGTCTTCGTTGAGCATGAGGACGACCTCGGCCTGCTGACTTTTCGGCCTGACGTCGGTCGCCATTTTGGCAATGCCGACTTGTAGCTCAGTGTGATCACGCGGATCGGGTGACGCCGATTCAGTCGGCCTCCTATTGAAGCAGTGCAGAGTGATTCGCCGACCTCAAGGCTGAGCGGATCTGATGACGTAAATGAACGATGGAGTGTTTGAGATGTTTGAATTGAAGCAATCGGCCCTGGCCTCGGCAGTCGCTGTATGTGTGATCATGTCTGCCTGCAGCGGCGATGGCCCCGTCGCCGCTCGAGAAATACCTCAGTTGGTTGGTGCGGCCGACGGGCAAGAAGCGGGCTGTACCACGGATCAGCTGGAGCATAATCGTCAATTGGTGAAAGCTTTTTTTGCGCCGGAACGTACTCCGCTAGACGCGTACAACATGATGACGCCGGATTACATACAGCACAACGAAGGGGTATTACGTTTTGGGAAGATCAATAACCTGAACGCTCATGAGGCATTCTTGGCCCTCGACAATTTCTTGACGAGCAATGGGGGGCGTCCCGAGTTGTCTGAGGAACCAGGTCGTCCAAAGAACGAAATGGCGTACAAGATCATTGCGATCTGCGATTACGTGACTGCCGTTCATCGCACTTATGCACCCGATCCACAGAATGCCGGCGCCTACTACGCGGCATACGACTTCGAGCTGTGGCGTATCAAGGAAGGAAAATTCGCTGAGCACTGGGACAGTCAAAGTCTTCCAACGCCTTTGCCGTCGTTCTTGGTGACGCCATTACAGCCCGCACCTGCACCTGTGGCCGCTGTACCGTCGCTTTCTCAGTTTGTTGGAGCGGCCGACGGAGGAGAAGTGCGCTGTACCGCGGAGCAGCTGGAGCACAATCGTCAATTGGTGAAGACCTTTTTCACGCCAGAACGTACTCCGCTAGACGCGTACAACATGATGGCGCCGGATTACATACAGCACAACGAGGGGGTGATCCGTTTTGGGCGGATCAACGGCCTGAATGATCGAGAGGCGTTCTTGGCCCTCGATAAGTTCTTGACGAGCAATGGAGGGCGCCCCGAGTTGGTTGAAGAACCAGGTCGTCCGAAGAACGAAATGGCGTACAAGATCATTGCGAGCTGCGATTACGTGACTGCCGTTCATCGCACTTATGCACCCGATCCACAGAATGCCGGCGCCTACTACACGGTATTCGATTTCGAGCTGTGGCGCATCAAGGATGGAAAGTTCGCTGAGCACTGGGACAGTCAAAGAATTCCCACGCCTATGCCGCAGTTCTTGCTCGTGCCATTACAGAATCTGTAGCGTAAGCGCCCGAGCAGAACCGTAGTGCAGGTTGTTGATCGCTGAGATCCGCGAGAGGCTATCGAATGGGCTCGACGCGAGCGGTTGAGGGCAGCGACGGCGCCACATGCCATGGCAGCAGCTCGTCGAGGCAGTTGACCGGACGGTCAGCGATGCGCTCGAGCACGTAGGCGAGGCACGCCTCGGAATCGAGGCCGTTCAAGCGCGCCGTGCCGATCAGGCTGTACATCGCGGCGGCACGTTCGCCCCCGGAGTCGGCGCCGGCGAGCAGATAGTTCCGCCGTCCGAGAGCCATTTCGCGCTCATTCTGCCCATATCGGGCAGGAAGTCGAAGTCCGTTATAGCTGGCATCCGCTGTACGGACGTCGCGTCAAGGTCAGAGACATCGAACATCGTGGCGGAAGCCAAATCATCCACGTGGAGACGGACGGTGGCGTAGTCGAGATGATCGCAGCGTGAATGCTTGATGTCGCTGTATGTTCAGCCATGGTTCTCGGCGAATCGAGGGTGGCTGCATCACTTTCGTCGCCTCCTTATTCGTTTCGAGCGCCGCGCTGACATTCACGGCGCGTTCCTCAAACTCGGTTGCTGCTTGATCTGCTGGAACACCCTCCGGCGCGCCGATCAGCCTTTATGAAGCCGTTTCTTAGGGGCAAGCTCATTCGTCGCGACGCTTCCCAACCCTCTTTGGGGACTTAACTATGCCCGTGACAATCGCCTTCATTTCAGCATCTGCAAATCGTTGAAGCGCATCGCGCATGAGGGGCTGGTAGCCCACTCCATGAAACGTAGCAAGCGTCTTGAACGATTCGATCAAGCGCTTATCCAGTCGAATCGATATCATTTGCCGGCTCGACGCCTCTTCGATCCGGCGCTCGATATCGGGTGCAACTTTCGGTACGTGATCAGCCTCGGCACCCAACGCCCTGGTATCCCGGCCCTCTTCGGTACTCTCAATCCTCTGCCTCTTCGCCATTTTCACCTCCGGTGCACACGTACTAGCGTCCTTTTTCATCATACAAACGGATGACGGCATTGTCTGCGTGAGACGCAGATTTGTGCTTTCGATCGAACAGATTGTGGCGGTGCTCAAGCAAGCTGAGCTGGGCATGCCGGTGGCCGATGTGATCCGGCAGGTCGGTATTTCGGAACAGACGTTCTATCGGTGGAAGAAGCAATATGCCGGAATGCAGGCGGATCAGGTATGCGAACTCAAGCAACTGCAGGAGGAGAACGCGCGGTTGAAGACGCTGGTTGCCGAACTGAGCCTGGATAAGGCCACTCTGCAGGATGTTGCATCAAAAAATGTATGGTCCGCCCCGCGCTGAGGCGAGACGTGGTGGATTATGGGGTGAGCCCCTATGGATTGGTGATGAGGCGGACCTGTCGGCTTGTGAATCAACCGCGCAGTGTTCAGTATTACTGAAGCATCAAAGTTCGGGAAGCCAACGGACAATTGCCACATCGAGATGTGTAACGGATCATTCCGCGACGCGTGCTTGAACCTCCATTGGTTCGAAACGCTGGGCGAAGCCAAAGCGATCGTGGAGGCGTGGTGCCGAGATTACAACGAGAGTCGTTCTCACTCGGTTCTCAAAGACTTGGCACCAGCTGAATTCGCCCGTCAGCTGGTGCCTTCATCGGGTTCGACTGAACCCAAAGCGCCGCAAAACTCGCTCTAGATCTGGTCTGGGAAACCCAAGCGGATCAACCGAGGCCGTTCTCCCAGATTGAAATGGCTCGAAGAAGTCAGGCAGGTCACATTCGGCTGCTCTGTCAGTTGACCGTGGTCATTGCGAGGAATTCCCCGCAATGACTTCGTTTCGATGCCAGTGGGCCAAGGGCGTCCCTGGTATGGGGCTCCGGAAGCAGGCCAGACGTTTTGCCTTAATGGACCCGACAAGCACCGTTCTAAGATCGTGTCCGGCAAAGGTCACACTAGCGGGGAACAGCAGCATCTTGCCTTCGGGATCTTCGATCAGGCACTCACAGGAGCCATCCGCAGCGATGCGGTAAATTCCGTTTCGGGTCACCTCGGTGACCCAGAGACCGTCGAGTTCGTCGAAAGCGATGCCGTCGACGATAGCTCCCGCGAACAACTGGGAGGGGCCGAATACCTCCTGCGGTCCGAGCGAGCCGTCCGGCAGAAGGGGCATTCTCACCACCCGCCCACGAGCCGATTCGGCCACATATACATAGCGATAGTGCCGGTCGATGCGCAGCTCGTTGGGAAAGCAGAGGCCCGTGGCTACTACGTGCTGGCCGCCGGCAGCGACCCTAAGCAAGTAGCCGTCGGGGATGGGGCGTGCGATGGCCTCTTTGCGCGGCTGGGTGCGCGTGGAAACCGTGATCCAAATCGTTCCATGAGCGTCCGCGTAGACGAAATTTACGGACCCCAGCGGTTGAGTTCCCAGCCGGTCGAGCACAACCTCATGTCGTCCCTTGCGGTCAAGTCGGTAGACGATACCGTTGCCGATGTCCGCAACCAGTAAATCGAGGGTCGAGGTCATCGCCAGCCCGTTCGGGGTGCCGCGGATGGACCCAATCACGTGCTGGACTCCGCTGGGATCGCGACGGGTTACTCCGCCTCGATCGTCGGAAATCCACAGCGTGCCGTTGCGTTCGGCCAATATGCATTCAGGTCGGCTGAGGTCATGGCCGACGAAGGTGATCTCCCTGGGATTGATTCGAAACGAAAGCGAGGACGAGCTCATTTCAAATCCCTGTAACGGAGACGAACCGACTAGCCGCGGCATAGGAGCTGCTCTACTTCTGCGTCGAACTGCTTCCGGAACTTAAACCCAGGCTGGCCGCGGACGTGTGCTTCGGTTTCCGCGTAGAGAACGTCCTCAGGCTTGGTCAGATCAATCGATGCACGGTGCGGCTGCGTGATGTACCAGGGCGTGTCGCAATAGACCTCGGCGCGATTGTCCTCGGGATCGCGGAAATACACGGACCAGGTGGTTCCATGCGTAATGGGATCGAGTTCCTTCGCTTCCGACTTCACGAGCTTGGCGTACGCACTTCTCAGTGCCGGCAGATCATCGACGGCAAAGGAGATCTGATTGACGAACGCGCGGGATGTGACGTCCGCGGCACGCCCCTTCACCAGGACGAGCTGGTGATGGATCTTAGGATCGGTCGTCAGGAACGCGATGTGCCGCTCAGCGCTTCTTTCGATGTCGGTAACCACAAAGCCTAAAGTGTTCCGATAGAACTCGATCATCCGGTCAAAATCCTGGACAAAAATTCCGATGTGGCTCAGCTGCATACGTGTACCCATCCTCGACAAATCCGACTTCGATCGCCGAAGTATAAAAAATCGATTATTATTTGGCAACACATTCAGTGGTGCGGCGAGCTGAAGAAGCACAAGTGGCCGTCGCGCTATTGCGCGGAGACGAAAATGTTGTGCTGCAGCAAGATCCTGGTGGCGGAATTGCAGAAGGAGCCGGGGCACGACTGGCGGTCACGCCGTGCTGGTACACGCCACCGGACAGTCACATGTTGATGCGCGTCGTTCGTACGCTCGCTAGGGCCGGAAAACGGCAGCAGTTCGAGCGCGAAATGTTTGAAAAGGCCCCCAACATGCAAGGTGTTGCCGGGGCGCTCGGCAGTTGGGTCTTACGCGACCTGGATAGCCGGGAGGGAGGCTATGTGGTGGAGCTCTGGGAATCCGAGCGACATGCAGTCGACTGGGAGTGCGCGGCCGTACACAATCGATTATTGCGAGAACCCCTGCCAGGAGAGTTCGAGTGTCATACCTGCGAAATTCGCTCGGCTTGGGTCGCACCTGACGGGTTGGTTGCCAATAGCGAAGGTGACCGGGGCCGAAGTGAAGGTCGTCACCCACCGCTTTACGTGCGGCTGACCGAAGGGCGCGTTCATCCCGGCATGTGGGCGGATTTTCAGAATGCATACAAGGTTCATGTCGAGACACGCGCAGCGCCGGGACTGCGCATGCGCTGGCTCGTGCGCTCAAAGTCGGATGCCGAGGCGTTCTTTACGGTCAGCATTTGGGACACCTTGTGCCACATGGAGTCCTTCGAGCGCAGCGACGCTGTGCGCCGGCAAATTCTCAAGCACATTGCCCGGCACTTGTGCGGTATCTCCAGTGCTCACCATTGTGAAGTACACAGGAGTCTTCCCCTCAACGTGGCTGAACTTGCCACGATGATCCGCCCGTCGAGGAATGCATGAGGTTCTGCAGTGAATGCGGCTCCGATAAGGTGCAGATGATCATGCCGTACGGTGACATTGGGCTGCGGCACATCTGCCAGAACTGCGGGGCAATCCACTATTCAAGGCACAGCATGGTCGCGGGCTGCGTGGCGACGCATGAGGGCCGCATCCTGCTGTGCCAGCGCGCGATCGATCCGTATCGTGGCATGTGGACCATCCCGGCGGGATATGTGGAGACCGGGGAAACCTTGCAGGAGGCAGCCATTCGGGAGACCTACGAGGAGGCCGGCGCGACCGCTACGCATCTGCGCTTGTTGACAGTCTATAACCTGCCGATGTTCTCCGAGGTATACGTGCTGTTTTCCGCGGACTTGAAGACGCCGCAGCTCATGGCGGGAGAAGAGTCCCTCGAAGTGAAGTTGGTATACCCGGAGGAAATAGATTGGTCGTCACTGGCGTTTCCAATGGTCCGCGAGGCGCTTCGCCATTGGGTGGCGCCCGCTGGCTGTTCAAGCGTCGATGTGGCTGACTTTCTGTGGGGGCCGGAAGGCGGCGTGCGAGTGCGCCACCATGACCGGATGGGAAAAGATGGGCCTGAATGATCGATGTTCCGCGACGGCCTTCGGGACTCAATTCGATGCCAGACCGCGGGATAGCGTGCTCCCTCTGACGCCGCCGGATGAAGGCGGGTTGCCGGGCAGCAGCGAGCCTTCGCTGTCGGCGGCGTGATGTTGGGCATAACCTGCCGATGTTCTCCGAGGTATGTGTGCCGTTTCAGCGGACCTGAAGATGCCGCAGATCGTGGCGGGAGAAGAATCCCTCGAAGTGAAGCTGGTATACCCGGAGTGACGTCGTTTCCAAAATAATCGATTATTTTATGGAGCGTAGCTTTGATGAGTACGCCTGACATGAGAAGACAATCGAGATTGGAACCATGAGCGACTTAAGTTTTGAAGGTCAGGTGGCGATTGTGACCGGAGCGGGCGGCAATCCCGGCCTGGGCCGCGCACACGCCAAGTATCTCGCCGCCAGGGGCGCCAAAGTCGTCGTCAATGACCTCGGCGTCGGGCCGGACGGGCGTGGCGTGGTGGGTGCTCGCGCGGATGCGG
>NZ_JAUJPV010000047.1:0-11713 GCF_030481585.1 Burkholderia sp. AU45388
GCGACTACGTCTGGTCGCGCTACTCAAAGAAGAACGGCCCGCTCGAAAATTCGAGCGGGCCGTGAAGGCTGTGCCAAAACGCTATGCCGTCCGTGTCCTTAAAAAGAACCTTAACTGAACGGCATTACGCCTTTCGGCGGGTTTTTTGTGCGTCGACGCTTCGCGTGCTCAGCGTTTCAGCTTCGCGAATGCGGCGGCCATCGCGCCGGCCGGTTCCGGCTCGCGCGAACGCTGCGGGCGGGCGGCGCCGCGGCCCGCGTTGCCGCGATCCTGGCCGCCGCGCGGGGCCATGCCGGGCGCGGCCGCGTCGTCGTCGAGCCGCATCGTCAGCGCAATGCGCTGGCGCTTCACGTCGACGTCGATCACCTTCACCTTGACGACCTGGCCGGCCTTCACGACTTCGTGCGGATCCTTGATGAACTTCGTCGACATCGCGGACACGTGGACGAGACCGTCCTGGTGCACGCCGATATCCACGAACGCGCCGAATGCGGCGACGTTCGTCACGACGCCTTCGAGCGTCATGCCCGGCACGAGATCCGACACCTTTTCGACGCCTTCGCGGAACGTGGCCGTCTTGAATTCCGGGCGCGGATCGCGGCCCGGCTTCTCCAGTTCGGCCAGGATGTCGCGCACGGTCGGCAGGCCGAAACGTTCGTCAACAAATTCCGCCGGAGACAAACCCGACAGCGCTTCGCGGTTGCCGAGCACGTCGTCGATACGCTTGTTGATTTTCGCGAGCATCCGTTCGACGACCGGATACGCTTCCGGGTGCACCGACGAGCGGTCGAGCGGATTCTCGCCGCCGTTGATGCGCAGGAAGCCGGCGGCCTGTTCGAAGGTCTTGTCGCCGAGGCGCGGCACCTTGCGCAGATGCTCGCGCGACGGGAACGGGCCATTCGCATCGCGGTAGTCGACGATGTTGCGCGCGAGCGTCGCGTTCAGGCCCGACACACGGGCGAGCAGCGGGGCCGACGCCGTGTTCGCGTCGACGCCGACCGCATTCACGCAATCCTCGACGACCGCGTCGAGCGAGCGGGCGAGTTCGCGCTGGTTCACGTCGTGCTGGTACTGGCCGACGCCGATCGCCTTCGGCTCGATCTTCACGAGCTCGGCGAGCGGGTCCTGCAGGCGGCGGGCGATCGACACGGCGCCGCGCAGCGACACGTCGAGTTCGGGGAATTCCTTCGCGGCGAGCTCGGACGCCGAGTAGACCGACGCGCCGGCCTCCGACACGACGATTTTCTGCAGCCGCAGCTCCGGGTGTTTCGCGATCAATTCGCTCGCGAGCTTGTCGGTCTCTCGCGACGCGGTGCCGTTGCCGATGCTGATCAGCTCGGCCTGCGTCTGCGCGGCGATGCGCGCGAGTTTCGCGATCGAGCCGTCCCAGTCGCGGCGCGGCTCGTGCGGGTAGATCGTGTCGGTCGCGAGCACCTTGCCGGTGCGGTCGACGACCGCGACCTTCACGCCCGTGCGCAGGCCCGGGTCGAGGCCGATCACGGCCTTCGGGCCGGCCGGCGCGGCGAGCAGCAGGTCGTTCAGGTTGCGTGCGAACACGCGGATCGCTTCGGTTTCGGCCGTTTCGCGCAACTGCGTGAGCAGTTCGTTTTCGATATGCGGCTGCACCTTCACGCGCCAGCACCAGCGGCAGACGTCGGACAGCCATTTGTCGGCCGGCCGGTTCTGGTTCGCGATGCCGAAATGGCGCGCGATCATCGCCTCGCCGGGGTGCGGCACCTGCGCGTCGAGTTCTTCGCCGAGGCCGAGCTTGATCGTCAGCACGCCGGCGTTGCGGCCGCGGAACAGCGCGAGCGCGCGGTGCGACGGCACGGTCTTGATCGTTTCCGCGTAGTCGTAATAGTCGCGGAATTTCTCGCCTTCCTCGTTTTCCTTGCCCTCGACGACGGCCGACGACACGACGCCCTGGCTGTGCAGGTAGTCGCGCAGCTTGCCGAGCAGCTCCGCCGTCTCGCCGAACTGCTCGGACAGGATGTCGCGCGCGCCGTCGAGCGCGGCCTTCACGTCGGCGACGCCCTTGTCGGCGTCGACATAGGCGGCCGCCTCGGCCTGCGGGTCGAGCAGCGGGTTCGCGAGCAACGCCTGCGCGAGCGGCTCGAGGCCGGCCTCGCGGGCGATCTGCGCACGGGTGCGGCGCTTCGGCTTGTACGGCAGATAAAGGTCCTCGAGCACCTGCTTGCTGTCGGCCGCGTCGATCGCGGCACGCAGTTCGTCGGTCAGCTTGCCCTGTTCGTCGATGCTCGACAGGATCGCGGCGCGGCGATCCTCGAGCTCGCGCAGGTACAGGAGGCGTTCCTCGAGCTGGCGCAGCTGCGTGTCGTCCAGGTTGCCGGTCACTTCCTTGCGGTACCGGGCAATGAACGGAACGGTCGAGCCTTCGTCGAGGAGTTGCACGGCCGCCGCGACCTGGCGCGGCTGGACGGACAGTTCGGTGGCGATGCGCTGTACGATCTTGAGTGCTACGGTTTCCGTCATGTCGTGGATGGTCTGTCTGCCTGCTGAAATCGCGGCGCGGGCCGGCAGGCCCGAAGCGGCGGGCTGCCCGGCGGGCCCGGCGAGGCCGGAGGCCGCGGGTGAATGAAGCGGGGCATTTTGCCATAAATGGCGGAGCGTCCAGCCGGGGGTGATAGAATTTGACACATGTCCCGCAGCTTTCCTACGACGTTGCCAACTTCCCGTATTTCTCTCGTCGCGCTCGGCGCAGCGCTCGCCGCGGCTTTGTCTGCCGGGCCTTCCGGCGCATTCGCGCAGGCCTCGGACGCCGCCGCGTCCGCGTCCGTTGCCGCCTCGGCCGCCCCGGATTTCGACGCCCGTCAAAAAGTGCTCAATCAACGCTCCGCGGAAAACGATTATCGTTATGCGGTGGCGGAGCACGATTGCTATAGCAAGTTCTTCGTCAATCACTGTCTCGGCAAGGCGCGCGACCAGATGCGCGAGGAGCGGGCTAGCATCCGCCAGGAGCAGCTCGCGCTCAACGACGAGCAGCGTGCGGTGCGGGCGCAGCAGCGCGACCAGCAGCAGGCGCTGAAGCAGGCCCAGAACGCGGCGGAAGCACCGCAGCGGGCGGCGAACGACGCGGCCAACGCGGCTGCATTCCGCGACAAGCAGGAGCAGAATGCACTGAAGCAGGCGCAGCGCGGCGCGGAAGGGCCGCAACGTGCGGCGAGCAAGCAGGCATACGACCAGAAGCAGGCGGATTTCCAGCGCAAGCTCGACCAGGCGCGCCAACAGGCGGCGCAGAAGGCGCAGGAGCGGGCGGACAACGCCACGCGCTACGAGCAGAAGCAGAAGGAAGCCGCGCAGCACAAGGCCGATGTCGAGCGGCGTCAGCAGGAAGCGGCCGAGAAGGCCAAACAGCAGCAACAGCAGGGGCAGTAACGTGTTGAATTGATCGGGATCAGTCTCGGGCGCGTCGGCATGCCGGCCGTCGCGCTGCTTCGATGAGGAGGCAAGTATGCAAAACCGTCACACGGAACAGCAGCAGGAATTGCACAACCGTTTGGCTGCATTGCAGGAGCAGCACCAGCAGCTCGCTCGGGAGATCGAGCTGAAGGAAGGACACTCCGACATCGACGACATCACGCTGCACCGCCTGAAGAAGGAAAAGCTGGCGGCCAAGGACAAAATCATTTTGCTGCAATCGCAGCTCGAACCGGATAAGCGCGCCTGAGCGCGGCCTGGCAAGCGCCGGCGCCGCCCGGGCGCTGGACACAGGAACGCTTGCCTTGAATTCACCGCTTGAAGCCACCCCCGATGCCCGACGTGACACGACGTCCGCCGGGCGCGCTCGTGCGCCCGAAGGCACCTTCGAGCTGAGCCGCAAGCGCGTCGACGAACTCGACACGATCTTCGGCGAAGGCGGGTTGCTGGCGCGCGCGCTCGACGGCTATCGGCCGCGCACGTCGCAGATCGAGATGGCGCGCGCGGTCGCGTCCGCGATGGAAGCGTCGGCGCGACGGATGCCCGAGCCCGAGATCTTCGAAACCCGCAAGCGGCCGGCGCGCCGCTTGGGCGACGCCGACAAGCCGGCCGGGCCGGCCGGGCCGGCCGCGGAGGATGCCGCGGCAACCGAGTCCGACGGCGACGCAGGCGACAACACGCTGATCGTCGAGGCCGGCACGGGCACCGGCAAGACCTACGCGTATCTGGTGCCCGCGATGCTGTGGGGCGGCAAGGTGATCGTGTCGACCGGCACGAAGCACCTGCAGGACCAGCTGTTCCAGCGCGACATCCCGACCGTGCGCAATGCGCTCGCGGTGCCGGTGACGGTCGCGATGCTCAAGGGCCGCGCCAACTACCTGTGCCACTACTACCTGCAACGCACGGCCGACAACGGCCGGCTGCCGTCGCGGCAGGATACGGCCTATCTGCAGGAAATCGTCCGCTTCGCGAAAATCACGAAGAGCGGCGACAAGGCCGAACTCGCGAGCGTGCCGGAAAACGCGCCCGTGTGGTCGATGGTCACGTCGACGCGCGACAACTGCCTCGGCCAGGAATGCCCGCACTACAAGGAATGTTTCGTGATGCAGGCGCGGCGCGAGGCTCAGCAGGCCGACGTCGTCGTCGTCAACCATCACCTGTTCTTCGCGGACATCATGCTGCGCGACACGGGGATGGCCGAACTGCTGCCGAACGCGAACACGATCATCTTCGACGAAGCGCACCAGTTGCCGGAGACGGCGACGCTGTTCTTCGGCGAGACGCTGTCGACGACGCAGATCCTCGAACTCGCGCGCGACACGGTGGCCGAAGGCCTGAGCCATGCGCGCGACGCGGTCGAGTGGGTGAAGCTCGGCGGCGATCTCGAGCGCGCGGCGCGCGACTTGCGCCTCGCGTTCGCGAACGACCAGATCGTGCGCATGTCGCTCGCGCAGCTCGGCGACGATCACCCGATGTTCGGTGCGCTCGACGCGCTCGACGTTGCGCTCGACGCGCTCGCATCGGCGCTCGCGGGCCAGGCCGAGCGCGCGGAATCGCTCGGCGCGTGCTTGCGGCGCGCCCGCGAACTGCAAGACCTGCTGGCCGGCTGGGGCGCGCCCGGCGCGGCGGAAGCGGCCGCGAAGGCCGATGCGGCGGCAGCCGGCGACAAGGCGGCCGCCGACGGCGATCCGAACGAGAAGGTGCGCTGGGTCGAAGTGTTCGCGCATACCGTGCAGCTGCACGAAACGCCGCTGTCGGTCGCACCGATTTTCGCGAAGCAGCGGGCGGGCGTGCCGCGTGCATGGGTGTTTACGTCGGCCACGCTGTCGGTGCGCGGCGATTTCACGCACTACGCGGCGCAGATGGGCCTCAGCTCGCGTCGTTCGATGACGCTCGCCAGCCCGTTCGATTACCAGTCGCAAGGGTTGCTGTACGTGCCGCGCAACCTGCCGCAGCCGTCGTCACCGGCGTTTACCGATGCCGTCTTCGATGCCGCGCTGCCGGCGATCGAGGCATCCGGCGGCGGCGTGTTCATGCTGTGCACGACGCTGCGCGCGGTCGACCGGATCGCGTCGAAGCTGCGCGACGTGATCGAATCGCGCGGCTGGAACACGCCGCTGCTCGTGCAAGGTGACGCAAGCCGCACCGAGCTGCTCGACCGCTTCCGCGCGTACGGCAATGCGATCCTGGTGGGCAGCCAGAGCTTCTGGGAAGGCGTCGACGTGCGCGGCGATGCGTTGTCGCTGGTCGTGATCGACAAGCTGCCGTTCGCGCCGCCGGACGATCCGGTGCTGGCCGCGCGGCTCGACGCATTGACGAAGAAGGGGCTGAGCCCGTTCGCCGTGCACCAGTTGCCGCAGGCCGTGATCACGCTGAAGCAGGGCGCGGGCCGGCTGATTCGTGCGGAGACGGATCGCGGCGTGCTGATGATCTGCGACACGCGGCTCGTCGACAAGCCTTACGGGCGCCGGATCTGGCAAAGCCTGCCGCCGTTCAAGCGCACGCGCGAGATCGCGGTCGTGCAGGATTTCTTCGACGAGCATCGCTCGGGCAAGCACGCGTGACCGCACACGCGGCGCGCCGCGCATGAATGCCCCGGCGCCGCCCGAATGCGGCGCCAATAAAAAACCCGGCTCGATGGCCGGGTTTTTTGCATGCGCAACGGGTGTTACATCGCGCCGTGTTTCAGAACTGCCACCACGACTTCTTCGTACCGGGGCGCGCATGGCCGGTCACGTACGGGCTGTCGGGGAACGTGCCCGCGAGCACGCGCTTCGTGTCCTCGGCGAGTTCCGGCTGGTTCAGCTTGCCGTACGACAGGATCATGATGTGCAGCGCATCCTCGATCGCCGGCGCGCCCTTGTAGTCCTTGATCGCGAGCTGCGCGCGGTTGATGGCCGCGACATACGCGCCACGACGGTAGTAGTAGTCGGCCGCGTGCACTTCGTGCGATGCCAGCGCGTTGACGATGTAGCGCATCCGTGCGGCCGCGTCGGGCGCGTACTTGCTCTTCGGGAAGCGGTCGACGACGACCTTGAACGCATCGTACGATTCGCGCAGCGCCTGCGGATCGCGCTCGCTCATGTCCTGGCCGGAGAAGCGCCCGAACAGGCCGAGATCGTCGTTGAAGTGGATCATCCCCTTCAGGTAGTACGCGTACGGGATGTCCGGATGATCGGGGTGGAGCTGGATGAAGCGATCGACGGCCTGGTCGGCGGCTGCCGCTTCGTTGTCCTTCCAGTTGCAGTATGCAACGTTGATCTGCGCTTGCTGCGCGAAATGGCCGAACGGATCGCGGCCTTGCAGCGATTCGAAATATTTCGCGCACTTGCCCCAGTCGCCGCCGGACAGTGCGTCCTGGGCCTCTGAGTATAATTTGTTGTTCGACCAGGTAGCCGTCTCGTCCTGCTTCTGCGGCAAGCCGTGGCAGCCGGCGATGAGGGCCGCGGCCGCTACCGCCGCAGCCCGGGCGGCGACGGTTCTGGCCGTGCGTTTGGTCGAATTCATCATGCTCGCATGTCCTAGCTTCAAGTCTCGGTGACCCAGTCTAAATGACCCGTTCAAGTTCGCAGAATGCCCAGCCGGGCACACCAAATCGCGAAGATTATAGCCCAAGCGATCGGCCCGCCGACGCTGCGTCGGGGGATTCCCTCGATGACGATCTGGCCGGCGACGCATTGCAGCCGCCCGTGGTGCCGTCCGCGGCGGGCGACGATGCGCCGCGCGTCGTCGAAGTGCCGCTGTCGCTCGCGGGCGAACGACTCGACAAGGCGCTCGCCCAACTGTTCCCCGAATTCTCGCGCAGCCGCCTGCAGAGCTGGATCGAGGCGCAGCGCGTGCTCGTCGACGGCGCGCCGGCGAAGATCCGCCAGCCGGTGCCGCTCGGCGCGAAGATCCAGCTCGTGCCCGATCTGCTGCCCGAGCAGCTCGCGTTCACGCCGGAGCCCGTGCCGCTCGACGTGATCTACGAGGACGACGCGCTCGTCGTCATCAACAAGCCGGCCGGCCTCGTCGTCCATCCGGCCGCCGGCAACTGGAGCGGCACGATCCTCAACGGTTTGCTGCATCGTTACGGCGACGCGGCGGCCGGCCTGCCGCGCGCAGGGATCGTCCACCGGCTCGACAAGGAAACCTCCGGCCTCATGGTCGTGGCGCGCACGCTGGCCGCGCAGACGGACCTCGTGCGCCAGCTGCAGGCCCGCACGGTGAAGCGCCGCTATTTCGCGCTGGTGTGGGGCACGATGCCCGAGGCGGGCACGATCGACGCGCCGATCGGCCGCGACCCGCGCGAGCGCACGCGCATGGCCGTCGTTACCGGCGCGTCGGGCAAGCCCGCGCGCACGCATTTCCGTACGGTTGACACATGCCTGTGGCAACGTCAGCCGGTGTCGGCGATTCAGTGCGATCTCGAAACCGGCCGCACGCACCAGATCCGCGTGCACTGCGCGCACGCCGGGCACCCGCTGCTTGGCGATCCCGTCTACGGGCGCGCGCGCGGCAAGCGCTCGGTCGCGCCGCTGCCGGACGGATTCGCGCGACAGGCGCTGCATGCGTGGCGGCTCGGCCTCGTGCATCCGGTCACGGGCAAGGCGATGCAGTGGCGCTGCCCGCTGCCGGACGACATGAACGCATTGGTCGCGGCGCTCGGTTTCGGGCAGGGCGACGAGGAATTCGACGACGACGACGGTGTCTACGACGATGACGATTTCGGCGACGAGTATCACGACGACGAGCCGTACCTGGACGATGAGGAGGAGTGAGTGCCGATGACGAACCTGGCGCCGTTGACGTGGCAGGACTGCGTGCAGCCCGACTGGCAGGTGTCGCCGCGCGTGCGCGCGCTGATCACGACGCGCGACGGCGGTGTGAGCGAAGGCCCGTACGGGCGTTGGCGGGACGGTGCCGCGCTGCCGGGCGGGATGAATCTCGGTTTGCATACCGGTGACGATCCCGACCATGTCGCCGTCAATCGCGCGCGCATGCTGGCGCTCGCCGGCCAGTCGAGCGCCGCGTGGCTCGAGCAGGTTCACGGTGCGCAGATCGTGCAGGCGGACGAGGTGATTGCCGCTGCGCCCGCTGCAACGGCGCCGGTGCGGGCCGACGCGAGCGTCACGAACCGGCCGGGCGCCGTCTGCGTGGTGATGGTGGCCGATTGCCTGCCCGTGCTGCTGTGCGATGCGCAGGGCCGTGCGGTCGGCGCCGCGCATGCGGGCTGGCGCGGGCTTGCGGCCGGCATCGTCGAGCAGACGGCGGCGCGCGTCGCGGCGCTGGCGGGCGGCGCGACGCGCGCGCTCCATGCGTATCTCGGGCCGGCGATCGGCCCGCAGGCGTTCGAGGTGGGCGCCGACGTGCGCGATGCGTTTCTCGACACGGCCCCGCAGTCGGAGCATGATGAAACCCGTCATGCGTTCGTCGCGATCGACGGCGCGCCCGGCAAGTTTCTCGCCGATCTCCATGCGCTCGCACGCTTGCGACTCGCGCGTGCCGGCGTGGCGCACGTGAGCGGCGGGACCGCGTGCACGGTCGCCGACCGCGCGCGCTTCTATTCGTACCGGCGCGACCGTGTGACGGGCCGCATGGCCGCGGCAATCTGGCTGGCCGATTGACGGCATGCGCATGCGTGCGCGGTTTTGTTGCGCCGCGAAATCGGGTTATCTCGATATTGAGGCGGCAATGCGGCGCCGCATGCGCGACTGAATGAAAAATCCCGGAGTCAAGCCATACAAAATGTTTTATGTTTCGCCGGAACCCTTGTCCCGTCTGTTGCGCGCGGATTATCTCCGTGTAGAAATGTTCAGTGGTTTGATCGTGCGCTTCACATGGGGAAAACGATAATGATAAAAATACCGCACTGCGGCAGAATCTGGAGACGCCTCTCCAGAGCATGACGGCCCGGCTCGCAGCCGGCACGCCGCGCGCGAGCAGGATTTCACGATTGACGCTCACGAATCACCGGTAAGGCAGGTAATGACAGCATCGAAAAATTCGTCGACGTCCGCGCATGCGGGCACTTCCGCAGGCAGCGCCGGTTTCGATCCGGCCGCCCAGCCGATGCAGCAGATGTTCGAGTCGTGGTTGAACGCGTGGCGCGGTTTTGCCGATCCGGCGCGCGCCGCGACGGCATCGGCCTCCGTCAATCCGTTCGCGACATTCCAGTTCCCGACGTCGTTTCCGTTCCAGATGCCGTCGATGCCCGACTTCGGCGCGATGGCGTCGCCATTCGCGGGGCTGAAGCTGCCGGTGGCTGCGATTCCGCCCGAACGGCTCCAGGCATTGCAGGCCGACTACGCGCGCGATTGCATGACGCTGATGCAGCAGGCGGCCGCCGCGAAGCTCGAGTCACCGGAATTGAAAGACCGTCGCTTCAGCGGCGACGCGTGGAAGGCGTCGCCCGCGCATGCGTTCGCGGCCGCGTGGTATCTGCTCAACGCGCGTTACCTGCAGGAGCTGGCCGACGCGCTGCAGACCGATCCGAAGACGCGCGAGCGCATCCGCTTCACGGTCCAGCAATGGACGGCCGCCGCCGCGCCGAGCAACTTCCTCGCACTCAATCCCGACGCACAGAAATCGATCCTCGAAACGCAGGGCGAAAGCCTGCGGCAGGGGATGATGAACCTGCTCGGCGACCTGCAGCGCGGCAAGATTTCGCAGACCGACGAATCGCAGTTTGTGGTCGGCAAGAACCTCGGGTGTACCGAAGGCGCGGTCGTGTACGAGAACGACCTGATCCAGCTGATCCAGTACACGCCGAAGACGGACAAGGTGTTCGAGCGGCCGCTGCTGATCGTCCCGCCGTGCATCAACAAGTTCTACATCCTCGACCTGCAACCCGAGAATTCGCTCGTCGCGCATGCGCTGTCGAACGGCCATCAGGTGTTCCTCGTGTCGTGGCGCAACGCGGACGCATCGGTCGCGCACAAGACGTGGGACGACTACATGAACGAAGGGCTGCTCGCGGCGATCGACGCGGTGCAGCAGGTCAGCGGCCGCGAGCAGATCAACACGCTCGGCTTTTGCGTCGGCGGCACGATGCTCGCGACCGCGCTCGCGGTGCTCGCCGCGCGCGGTGAACATCCGGCCGCATCGATGACGCTGCTCACCGCGATGCTCGACTTCACCGATACGGGCATTCTCGACGTATTCGTCGACGAGGCGCACGTGCAGATGCGCGAGCAGACCATCGGCGGCAAGAACGGTACGCAACCGGGCCTGATGCGCGGCGTCGAGTTCGCGAATACGTTCTCGTTCCTGCGGCCGAACGATCTCGTGTGGAACTACGTCGTCGACAACTACCTGAAGGGCCGCACGCCCGCGCCGTTCGACCTGCTGTACTGGAACAGCGATTCGACGAGCCTGCCGGGCCCGATGTACGCGTGGTACCTGCGCCATACCTATCTCGAAAACAAGCTGCGCGAACCGGGTGCGCTGACCGTGTGCGGCGAATCGGTCGACCTGTCGCTGATCGACGTGCCGACCTTCATCTACGGTTCGCGCGAGGATCACATCGTGCCGTGGCAGACGGCCTACGCATCGACGTCGATCCTGTCGGGCCCGTTGAAGTTCGTGCTCGGCGCATCGGGGCACATCGCGGGCGTGATCAATCCGCCGGCGAAGAAGAAGCGCAGCTACTGGGTCAACGACGACCTGCCCGAATCCGCGGACGACTGGTTCGCCGCGGCGACCGAGCAGCCGGGAAGCTGGTGGACGACGTGGGTCGAGTGGCTGGACGCGTACGGCGGCCGCAAGGTCGCGCCGCCGGCCCAGGCGGGTTCCGCGCAATTCCCGGTGATCGAGCCGGCGCCCGGGCGCTACGTATTGCAGCGCGATTGACGAAAGCCGGACAGCGGCGCACGCTGTCCGGCGCACCGCAGTTTTTTTAACAGGGCCGGTAACGATGCGCCGTGTCGTGCGGGCCTGGAGGAAAGGGAAATGACGGATGTAGTGATCGTATCGGCCGCGCGGACCGCGGTCGGCAAATTCGGCGGCTCGCTCGCGAAGATCGCGGCGCCGGAACTGGGCGCGACAGTGATCCGCGCGGTGCTGGAGCGCTCGGGCGTGAAGCCCGAGCAGGTCAGCGAAGTGATCATGGGCCAGGTGCTGACGGCCGGCTCCGGACAGAACCCGGCGCGGCAGTCGCTGATCAAGGCAGGGCTGCCGAGCGCCGTGCCGGGCATGACGATCAACAAGGTGTGCGGCTCGGGCCTGAAGGCCGTGATGCTGGCGGCGAACGCGATCGTCGCGGGCGACGCGGAGATCGTGATCGCGGGCGGCCAGG
>NZ_JAUJPV010000048.1:0-6098 GCF_030481585.1 Burkholderia sp. AU45388
CTGGGGACGCGCCGCGCACGACTGGAAGGCGGCAATGAACCAGTTTGCCATCCTCTACGAAGAACGTTTTGTCCGGCCATCCGTGTGATGCTCAACCCGCCTCGAACACGGAAATTCTGACAGGCCCAACAGTTGCGCCGTGTTCTTCGCCAGTCCCTTGTAGCGCACCTTGCGATGGCCGAACAGGTTCTTGACAACATGGAACGGATGCTCGACCCGCGCGCGGATTTGCGCCTTGGTTCGCTCAAGCGCGATCGTCAGATCCTTCAGCGCACCATCCTGCATCGCCTTGATCCTGCCTCGCTTGGCCGCCACGCGCCACTTCACCGACCGGCCCTTCATTTCATTGCGCTTGTCCACGCCGATATAGCCCGCGTCGCCGAACGCTTCTTGCTCATGACCATGCAACAGCGCGTACGCTTGCGAAACATCCGACACGTTCGCGGAAGTGCCGACCACGCTGTGAACCAGCCCCGAATCGGCATCGACGCCGATGTGGGCCTTCATGCCGAAGTGCCACGCGTTGCCTTTCTTCGTTTGATGCATGTCCGGATCGCGACGCTTCTCGGCGTTCTTGGTCGACGGCGGCGCTTCGATGATCGTCGCATCGACCAGCGTGCCTTCCTTCATCATCAGCCCGCGTTCGCACAGCGATATGCCAATCTCGTCGAATAGCTTGCGCGTCAGGTCATGTTCGAGAAGCAGGCGCCGGAACTTCAGCAGCGTGGTCGCATCCGGCACGTTCTCCACGGCCAGATCAATCCCGGCGAAGGCCCGCATCGCGATGCTGTCGTACAGCGCATCCTCCAGCCCTTCGTCCGACAGGCTGTACCACTGCTGCAGGAAGTAGATTCGAAGCATCCGCTCCAGACCGATCGGCGGGCGCCCGCGCGTTCCTTTCGGGTAGTACGGCTCGATTGCCGTCAGCAATCGCGACCACGGCACCAGCTTTTCCATCTCGTCCAGGAAACGCTGACGCCGGGTCACCCGCTTCTTGCCCGCGCTTTCCGCTTCCGCAAAGCTCATTTGCCGTTTCATCGTCGTGGGCTCGTTCCGTGAACTATCTTCTACAACGTCCTCGGCTGCGTCAGCGATGACCACCGAGACGGATTAATCAGTATTTCCCTAGGCAAGCTACTACCTGTGGCGCAGCAAGTTCGGTAGCATGAGCGTGTCCGACGCGAAGCGCCTGAAAGAACTGGAGGTCGAAAACAACCGGCTGAAGAAGTTGCTCGCGGAATCGATGCTGGACATCGAAGTTACCCGGGAGGCGCCGCAAAAAAAGTGGTGAGCGCACCGTCACGCCGAGACTTGGTGCGCCATATGATCCACGGCGGCTTGAGCGAGCGACATGCGTTGCGGGTGATCGGCATGAGCGCCAGCGCTTATCGCTATCAACCCGCGCCGGACCGCAATCTCGCCTTTCGGGCGCAGATCGTCCCGCTGCCCGAATTTGCGCAGCCACCTCTGCGCGAGTTTCGCCAACAGGCAAATTCTCCAACCTAAGCGTGACCGCGTGTCCGGTCATGCAGGAGCAAGTCCAGAGGGTAAGGCCACCTGGAGAATGCCGCGCCGATACAATCGACGCGGCATCAGCTTCATTACGTAGGAGACGTTGCGGTGATCAGAAGCATTGATGATTTGCCGTTCGCATCTGCGTATTCTCCCGTTCGGGCGCGGCACCCAGAAGCAAGTGAGTCAGTTTCCCCCCTTGTGTAAGCATGTCCCGCAGTACATTTTCGGCATCCTGCATATTGATTTTTCCCTGCGCCTTTCGGGCAATGCTTTGCTGAGCCAGTCGGCGAACCAACTCCTTGATGAAGGCGGCGCTCACACCTTCAGTCTGCTCCACCACAACCGCGATCACATCTGACGAGATGCTCATTTGCGCGCCGTACAGTTGAAGAAGACGCGTTCTGCAATCCGCATCAGGCGCAGGGACCTCGATCGCCTGATCGACGCGTCCCGGGCGGGCCGACAGCGCCTCTTCGATTTCTTCCGGCCGATTGGTCGTGAGGACGAACAGAATCTCCGCGTCCTGGTGCAGGCCGTCCATTTCGTTCAGTAGGCGGTTGAGCAGACTTTCTTCGGTCGGTCCTCGCATTTCGTTGCGATGCCTTCCGATGAGATCAACGTCCTCAATAACGACCATACTAGGCTGGAGCAAACGGGCCAACTGCATGTAATTAGCGAGCAGAGCGACTTGGTCAGCGCTAATCAGGAGGGTGGTATGTCCTGGCAGGTTGCTTGCAAGATATTTTACGATATGAGTCTTTCCGGTTCCAGGCGGCCCGTAGAGCAGAATGCCTTTCTGCAATGACTGGTGCAGCGCCTTCAGCCCTTCCCGTGCCAGCGCAAATTCAAAGATATTCCGTTCGATCGACTGCATGGTTTGCGGCGACAAAATGACAGCATGACGCGATACGGCAGGTAGTCGATGCACGACAATCGCTTGAGCCTTCCCGGAATAATCTTCGCCTGCTTCGATAGAGATGACCTTGCCCCTGTACAGGCGCGATTCGCGGACCGCCTGTTCCAGGGATGCATATACCTCGTCCCTGAAGGTCAATCCGCGAGCATTGGGAAAGCTGACAATTTCTACGCTGCTGATTGAGGTATTTCGGCCCTCGACATGTTGTTCGAACACCACCGCAGCTTTCAGGTCACCATCGCGTATCAGCCACAGGCCATTGTCAAGGACAGCGACTGGCTTGTCGTTACCAACGTCAACATCCCGATATTTTACCGGCGCAAGCGATACGGCTTCAGACATTCCTCCACGACTACGGACGAACAACGAAGAAACCGTGAGCGGGAGTCGCTCGTGAGCCTGATTGAGCCCCAGAAGACGCGGAGCGAATGGAGACAACAGACGCGCAAGCGTCTCCTGGAGTTCCGGACGGATGTGATGGGGGAACTGTCGTTGCGAGGAAATAAGCTCTTCGGGAGATCGCCCTTCAAAATGCTCGGTCAACGCTTCGTACGCAAACTGCTGCCTTGCTTGCTCAGTGGGCTCTCGATCAGTATCGGCACGCTGGTTCATGGAGTCTCTCATCATGATGTCCTAATAGATCACGGGAGAAAATCAGACTAGCAGTTCAGGTGGACAGTTCAAAAAAATCGAACGTTTAACCGAACGCCGAAATTGCACGCCCTTCCGTCTTGGTAATCGCCTACTGGCGGGCACAGTCACTGTGCAGAATAGCCGTTTTGCAAATCAGTCTCGCAGACGTCGTCAGCATGTCATGCCGTTGTCGAAGTCGCAACTCCTGCGGAAGGGCTTCCCACGCAATGCCCGTCTGCAATACATACAGGATACCGTTCAGCGCTGCGCGATCATCGACAGTTACCGAGGCAAGTCTGGTAAGAGTCGTGAGCCTTCGAGTTCGAGTGTTAGCTGAGACCCTCGTCAGCGAATTCCATATGGGCCAGCAGGCTAAACGGCCTGCATCAACGGGTCGGGCATAAGCGTGCTGCCTTGACTTTAGCCTATCTGCAAAACCCAGCCTGCAATCCGAGAAGCGTTCACATAAGCAACTCTTATCCCGTTGTCAGAATTTGCGTGGCCACCTCTGTCAGCCGGTCATTATTTGTCGAGTGCGGTGATTGAATGGCGTCGAATTCGGATTGGTGCTGGAATGGATTGCCGCGGTATTCAAAAATACATTGATATCGCCGGTCACTCCGGCGGGATAGGCGGCGGCTTGCTTTTCATGACAAATTAAGAAAATTCCTAGTTGTTTTAGGCGTGGGCCTATGCGTCTCGATTTCTTGGTGGAGGGATAATCTGCTTCGTTTTTGGAGGTGCCAACGGTATCCCATATAAGCGTTGAGCATCACGAATAACACAGCGAAACCAATAGCCTCGTCATGTGTATTAGATGTCGCATGCTTGATCTGCGAACAAGGTAAATGATTGCGGCGATCCGGCCGTTCAGCATCAGTGGCGAATTCTTTCGGTGGCGAAGCGCCCGTTCGTTTAGAGATTTTGAGGAATATGATGAATAAGTCGTATAAGGTGGTGTGGAATGCTTCCAATGGCACTTGGGCGGTGGCTTCTGAAGTCGCGAGATCTCGAAAGGGCAGGCAATCTTCGCAAAGAAAGCGGATCGGGTATGCCTTCGGCCGCAAGGCTGCTCTGGTGGCGATGGGTGTGGTTGTCGCGGCCGCCACGCCAACCAGTGGAGCCTGGGCCGGCACCGTGATTGGCGGCGGCGGGACTGGTGGATCGAATCACGATGGCGGCACGAATTTTACCGGTGGGGGGTTGGGCAAGAGCTACATCGGGGCAGCTGCTCAGGGTAGCGTCATCACGGGAGATGACGATTGCTTGAGTTTGAGCAGTCGACGGCTGATCATGAATAGGGCGAATCTCGGCTACCTGCTTGGTATGACCTCGCAGACCGTGAAGCCCGACAAGGCCTGGTCCGTCCCGACGACGATCAACGGCGTCGAAGTCGGCTACTACGATCACAATCCAGACATCACGGGCGGCGGCAAGGACAACCCGAACACCGACCAGGCGACCGTCGCCTGGGGATTCAACTCATTCGCGGGGGGGTGTGGCAACAAGTCCTTGGGGGCCGGTTCGACGTCGACGGGGATGCAGAACAGGGCTGAGCTGTCCGGGTCCACGGCCATGGGGATCGCAAACGATGCAGCTGGTGCGGGCGCGACCGCAATCGGTCTCTACAACACGGCGTCTGGTACCGGCAGTACCGCGATCGGCATTGGTTCGACGGCGGCCGGCGCTGGCGCCATTGCGCTAGGAAGCGGCGGGGCCGGCACGCCCGAAAACGCGACCATCGCCCGCGGCGAACATTCGATCGCCATCGGTGGCGACGATGTCCGGGGCGCACAAGCTGTGGGTAACGATGCGATCGCGTTGGGGGGGCGGTCGAGCGCCAAAGAGGAGCGCGCAATCGCCGTCGGCTGGAATGCATCCGTCGCCAAGGCGGGGTCGGTCGCGATCGGTGCCGATTCCGTTTCGCAGCGAGGCAACGAGGTCTCGGTGGGTTCCGATTCGGTGAAGCGCCAGATTACCCATGTCGCGGACGCAACCGAAGCAAGCGATGCCGTGACCTTCGGGCAGATGAAGCAGGCACTGACCGACGCTTCTTTCGACGGCGACGGCGTATCCTACGACAATGCAAAACGCACCAGCGTGACGTTCGGCGGCAGCTCGGCATCGGGCCCGGTACAATTGAAAAACATCGCCGAAGGGGCTGAAGACACGGACGCGGTCAACCTCGCGCAATTGAACGAGGTGCGGGACGACATCAAGGGCAGCCTGGCGGAAGGTTCGCTTGCAATGCGCTATATCAAGGTCAAGGCAAACGGCGCGATGGCCAACGTTGCGGGCATGAACGCCGTGGCGATCGGCTCGGCTGCGAACGCGATGGCGAGCGGTGCCCTGGCGCTCGGCGCGGGATCGCGCGCGACCGGGCGCAACTCTGTGGCGATCGGCTTCAACTCCGTGGCGGATGAGGCTGACCAGGTGTCGGTCGGCGACCAGGGCTACGAGCGCCGCATTTCGCACCTGGCAAACGGCGTCGACGGGAACGATGCGGTCAACGTCGGTCAGCTGACCGATGCGGTCAAGAAGATGGCTGAGCGCACCGACAAGCTGTCGTCGGATCTGAAGTCGCGCAAGGGGCTGCTGACCGCCAACACCTATGCTGCCGGCGCGCGCACCGCACCGATATTCGTCGCGATCGACGGCATGGGCTCGGACGGTAGCCTGGAGAGCATTGCGAGTGTCGGCGAGGGCGACCCGCAGACGGTGAGCGCTGTCGCGGTTGGTTTGGGTTCCGCCGCCGCCGGTTCCGACGCGGTCTCGATCGGCCTGCGCAGCGTTGCGAACTCGGACAATTCGGTGGCGCTCGGCAACAAGGCGGCAACGGGCGCGGATCAACCGTACTCGGTGGCGATCGGTTCCGAGGTCACGACGAACGGCGTGAACGCGCTCGTTATCGGCTCGCAGGGCAAAGCGAACGGCAATAACGCGGTCGCGGTGGGTAACAACCACGTGGCTGCGCTGGCTCAGAGTGCGATTGCGATCGGCGATGGCGCACAGTCCCTGGTTGGCACGACCAACG
>NZ_JAUJPV010000049.1:0-4415 GCF_030481585.1 Burkholderia sp. AU45388
GCCCGTGCGTCGCGCCGAGGCGTGTTGTCGACGACGAGCAGCGCGTCGCACGCGTGCCGCCATCCGCGCAACGCGTCGAGCTGCGCGTCGCTCGGGTGATACAGGATCACGAGTGCGCCGAGTGTCGTCATGGTCTGCTCCTCAATGCCCGAACGAAGCCGCGGCGCCACGCCTGGGCCGCGTCAGCCACATCATCGCGGCGAGCACGAGACACGTCATGCTCGCCATCCAGAACATGTCGTTGGTCGCCATCATGTAGGCCTGCTGCATCACGACCTGATGCAGCGTCGTCAGCTCGCGCACGCCATCCACGCCCATCGCGTTCAGCGCATGCACGAAGCGCTGTGTATTCGCCGACGCGTGCGTGACCGATTGCGACACGACGTCGTAGTGATAGGTCGCGCGGTTGTCCCACAGCGTCACGCTCATCGCGGTGCCGAACGCGGCCGATAGCGTGCGCAGGAAATTCGACAGGCTCGACGCGGCGGCGAGCCGGTCGTCCGGAATGCGCGACAGCGTCGCGGCGGTCAGCGGAATGAAGAAGCACGGCAGCCCGATCCCCTGGATCAGCCCCGGCGCGGCGATCTGCGCGAACGTCATCTTCAGCGTGAAGTGCGCGTCCCACGCGAGCACGGCCGCGAACACGAGGAAGCCGAACGTCGCGAGCACGCGCGCATCGAAACGGTGCGCATGCAGCCCGACGAGGATCGAAAACACCAGCGCGAGCACGCCGAGCGACGCCGTCGCGAGCCCCGCGTGAAACGCGTTGTAGCCCATCACCGCCTGCATCCACAGCGGAAACACCACGCCGACCACGGAGAAGCTCATCATCCCGAGCGAGATGATCAGCACGCAGAACGAGAACGTACGGTCGCGAAACAGGCTCAGGTCGACCACCGGATGCGCTTCGCCCGCTTCCCAGATCAGCAGCGACACGATCGCGAGCGCCGCCACCACCGCGAGCGTGACGATCAGCGGCGAGTCGAACCAGCCGCGGTCGTGGCCGAGATCGAGCATCGCCTGCAGCGAGCCGACGCCGATCACGAGCAGCACGATGCCCGGCACGTCGATCGGCCCGGCCGCGCCGCGCCGCGCGTCGGGGCGCAGCATCGCGGTGCACACCGCGAACGAGAACAGTCCGATCGGCAAGTTGATCAGGAAGATCCACGGCCACGAGAAGTTGTCGACGATCCAGCCGCCGACCACCGGCCCGAAGATCGGCGCGAGCAGCACCGTCATCGCCCACAGCGCGAGCGCGATCGTGCGTTTGTCTGGCGGAAAGGTGCGCAGCAGGATCGTCTGCGACAGCGGCACCATCGGCCCCGAGCACAGCCCCTGCAGCGCGCGGCAAATCACGAGCACGTGCAGGTCGCGCGCGAGCCCGCACAGCAGCGACGTCAGCGTAAACAGCAGCACCGCGCCGACGAACAGCCGCAGCTCGCCGACGCGGCGGGCGAGCCAGCCGGTGAGCGGCACCGCGATCGCGGCCGCGACCGAATACGAGCTGATCACCCATGTGCCCTGGCTGTTCGATACGCCGAGGCTGCCGGAGATCGCCGGCACCGCGACGTTCGTCACGGTCGAGTCGAGCACTTCGATGAAGGTCGCGAGCGACAGCGCGAACGTCAGCAGCGCGAGCCGGATGCCGCGCACCGGCTGCGCGGCGGGCGCGGGCGCCGACGCCGACGCCGACGCGTCGAACGCGGACGGCGCGACGGGCCCGTCGTGCAGCGGCGACGCGGGACTCATGCGCCGGCCACCGCGACATCGGCCCGCGCGGCCGCCCGTCCGCGCGTGGGCACGAACCGTTCGATGAAATCGGCGGCCGTGCCGCAGCCGTCCGGCGCGGCCGCGAGCAGCGCACGCGTGCGCTCCGCATGTACCGCGAACGCGGGTTCGTCGAGCACGCGCGCGAGCGCCGCGCCGAGCCGCGCGCCGTCGACCGGGCCGTCGACGCGCACGCCGCAGCCGTTCGCGACGACGCGTTGCGCGTTGTCGAACTGATCGTGCGCGAACGGTGTGACGACCTGCACGATCCCGGCTTCGCATGCGAGCGCGGCCGTACCGATTCCGCCGTGATGCACGAGTGCGCGGCAACGCGGCAGCAGCGTGCGCATCGGCACGAAGCGGCGCACGAGCAGTCGGTCATCGCCCTGCACCGCATCGTGCGGCGTCAGCAAGATTCCGCGCGCGCCGGTCGCGCGCAGCGCGTCCGCCACCGCGCGCGCATAGGCCGCGTGATCGACGCGTGTCGAACCGGCCGTCAACACGACCGGGGCTTCGCCGGCCGCGAGAAACGCATCGAGTGCCACATCGTCGTCGGGTGTCGCGATATCGTTGAACAGCGGAAAACCGCTCTGCAGATGGTTCGACGGCCAGTCCGGCTGCGGCGGCGCGAACCACGGGGGAAACAGGCACAGCACGCCGTCGGTCGAATGCAGCCAGCGGCCGAGCACGCGCCGCGCGGGCGCAAGCCCGAGTTCGCGGCGCACCGCGTCGAGCGCCGGGCCGCACACGCGATCGAGCACCAGCCGCTCGATCAGCGTCATCAGCGCCGACTTCACCGCCAGCGGCCAGCGCGCGGGAATCGTCAGGCGCGGGTGAGTCGGCGGCGCATGCGCGGACAGCAGCGTCGACGGCGACACCTGCACCGACACGTAAGGCGTGCCGTGCAGCTCCTGCATGAAGCGCGCGGAAAACGCCCACAGCGTGCCGACCAGCACCGTGTCGGCATCGGTCAGCGCGCGCAGCGTGTCGTAATGCGGGCGCAGCGTCGGCGCGATCACCTGCCACAGCGTGCGGAACGATGTGCGCGGATCCCACAGCGCGGGGTTCGCCATCGCCGCGTCGTATTCCGCCGCGGTGCCGACCGGCACGAACGCGAACCCGCAGCGGCGCACGGCCGCCTCGAACGGCGCATGCGTGCAGAACACGACCTCGTGACCGCGCGCGGCGAGCGTGCGCGCGATGCCGAGCAGCGGATGCACGTCGCCTGCCGAGCCGATCGCGGTCACGATCATCTTCGCCATCGCGCGCCTCGCGGGTGTCAATAGAAACCGGGGATCAGCGCCGCGACCTCGCGGCGGTACTGCGCATACGCCGGCCCGAAATACCCGGTCAGCCAGCTCTCCTCGACGCGCACCTTGTACGCGAGCGACGCGAACACGAGCAGCACGCCGATCGCGCCGCGCCATTCGCCGCCAATCAGCGCGGCGCCGACCAGCGCGACCAGGCAGCCCGTATAGATCGGATGACGAACGAGTGCATACGGCCCCGTGCGCACGAGTTCGTGGTCTTCCTTCAGCGTGACCGACACGCTCCAGTTCGTGCCCAGGTGCAGCCGCGCCCACACCGAGAACAGCAGGCCGGCCACCAGCACCGCGAGCCCGCACTGCGCCTGCAGCCCAAAACGCTGCCAGTCGGGTACGAGCGCCGGCCACGACGGATCGGGCAGGATGATCAGCGCGCCGCCGACGATCAGCGGAATCGACTGCAGCGTGCGCGAGCGGGACGCCTCCTTGCGCACAGTCGCCTTGACACCCTGCGACGTGGCGATCCAGTAAGCGAGCCACGCGGCCCACGGAACGACGATGGCGATGGTCTGAACGATATTCACGGCTGGCCTGCCTCGTTGGGATGGGAATTCGGATGCGCGGGACGCGCCCGCTGCACGACGGACGGCGTCACGACGACAACGCGTGCAGCGGCGCGGGCACGCAAGCATGCGCGGCGGCGCGCGCGATGCCGGCCGCGGCCGGCGCTTCGTCGCAGAAGAAATCGAGCAACGCGGCGCGGGTGTATTCGCGCTGCGCACGGCCTTCGATGTCGAGAAAGTGACCGGCGTCCGGTACCGTCGCGAACCGCGCGCGCGGCACGTGCGCGCCGAGCTGGCGCACGTCGGCCGGCGTCGTGTATTCGTCGCGCTCGCCGTTCAGGAACAGCAGCTCGCAGCCGATGTTCGAGAACTCGCTGAAGTAACGCTCGGGCTGCAGCGACAGGATCTGATCGACGTGAAACGCGACCTGGTCCTGCTCGTCGCGCGGCAGGCGCGTGAGATACCGGTAGTTGTACAGCTTCATGATGCGCGGCAGATAGCGGCCGACGGTGTCGTTCAGCAACTGCGCGGCCTTCAGGTTCTCGCCGGCCGCGATGTGATCGCGGGCGCGCGTCACGTAATCGACCATTGCGTCGTTCAGGAACGGCGAGAACGAACAGATCGCCGCGCGCCGCACGCTCGGGCAGCCGCGCGCAAGCGCGAACAGCGACGCGACGCCGCCCCACGACACCGACACGAGGAACGCCGGCGCAAAGCGCTCGACGAGGTACTGAAGGATCGCGGCCTCGTCGTCCTTGGTCAGGATGAAGCAGCCGGGGTTGTGCTGGCGCGACTGCCCCGCATACGGCAGGTCGAAGCA